>ONCZ01000019.1 GCA_900316445.1 uncultured Prevotellaceae bacterium
GTCGAAACTGACATTTTTTGCCTCAGCCATTGCGTTATTTCGATTATTATTTGTACTTTTGCGGGGACAAAGTTACAAAAATGTTTCGATTAAACCTACCTCCATACCCAATAAAAATACAAGAAAAGGGTGAAAAACGTCAGATTTTCGATTTCCTGCGTCGAAAATGGGTGGCGTTGACGCCTGAGGAATGGGTGCGCCAGCACTTCACCCACTTCCTGGTGGAGCATAAGAACTACCCTCAGGCGCTGCTCGCCAACGAGGTGGAACTGCGCATCGGCGAGAAACGTCTGCGCTGCGACACCTTATTATATAATAAAGAGCTGCGGCCAAGGATGATCATCGAATACAAAGCCCCTACCATACAAATACAGCAGAAGACCTTCGACCAGATATCGGTCTACAATCTTCTGCTGAAAGTGGATTATCTCGTAGTCAGCAACGGCCTCAGTCACTACTGCTGTAAGATGGACTATGAGCACCAGTCCTACCAGTTCTTAGAGAATATCCCGGACTACGAAACTATCTGACAAACGGATTACTCCATATCGTCGGCATCGGTAATCTTTTTCGATGATGCCGTCTTACGGATGGAGCGCTTGCGGGGCTTCTTCTCCTCGCCAGTCACCTTGTCGATCTTCACGCCTGCCAGTTCGGGATCGATCATAATACGACCGCAGTATTCACAAACGATAATCTTCTTGTGCATCTTGATGTCGAGCTGACGCTGAGGCGGAATCTTATTGAAGCAACCGCCGCAGGCATCACGCTGCACATAGACGATACCCAGACCGTTGCGGGCATTCTTCCGGATGCGCTTGAACGAGGTGAGCAGACGGTTCTCGATCTTCGACTCGAGGTCCTTCACCTTCTCCTTCAACTTATCTTCTTCAGCGCGCGTCTCGGTAATAATCTCATCGAGTTCACCCTTCTTCACCTCGAGGTCACCCTGACGCTCAGCAATCAACGTCTCGCTGTTCTCCAACTCCTCACGTTTCTCAGCGATGCGGCTGTTAGCCTCGCGGATCTTCTTGTTGCAGAGTTCGATCTCCAACGTCTGGAACTCGATTTCCTTGCTCAGCATATCATACTCGCGATTGTTCTTCACCTCGTTCAGCTGGGCCTGATAACGCTCCACGCTGGCCTTGGCGTCGCTGATCTCACCGTTCTTCAACGTGATGGCACGCTGGAACTCGTCGATCTCGTTCTTGATCTTCTCCACACGGGTGGTCAGACCTTCAATCTCGTCTTCCAGGTCCTGAACTTCCAGAGGCAACTCGCCTCTCAATGCACGCTTCTCGTCAATCGACGAAAGGGCTGTCTGAAGCTGATAAAGGGTCTTCAGTCTCTCTTCTACTGACAAATCTGTCGGATCTTTCTTTGCCATAATTCTGATTTACGATTTACTTATTTACGATTTACTATTTAATACTCAAATTATCTTACAAATAGAGGACAGGATTGGTGCAGGTTTCTGCGATGCAGGTCCTTACCCCGGGACACTCCTTTTCGATGATGTCGCGGAAGATTTCCGTCGTATATTGCTCACTCTGATAGTGACCGATGACACAGATCTGAATCTGCTGCTCATAACCGAAATACTGATGATAGTGCATCTCACCAGTAATGAACGCATCGGCGCCGGCTTTCAGCGCATCGTCGAGCAGGAAGTCCCCTGCCCCACCACACAGCGCCACCTTTCTGACAGGTCTCCGCAGCAACTCGTTGCACATCGCGCACTCCACACCGAAGGCTTTCTTCACCGCCAGCACAAAATCGTCAGAAGCCTGTGCCTCAGGGAGTTCCCCAATGACACCACTACCCGACTCCACACCGTCGACCATCTTCGGCGCCAAAAACTGCACATCTCTCAGTCCCAGTTTCTCGGCCATTTTATAGTTCACGCCACCCTTCGCATTGTCCATATTGGTATGCATCGAGATGACGCAGACGCCTTTCTGGACGGCCTTCATCACCGTCCGCTGCACGTCTGTCAGGTCGCTGATGGTCTTCAGTCCCCTGAACAACAACGGATGATGGCTGACAACCAGGTTGCAGCCCTTCTGAATGGCCTCGTCGACGATCTTTTCGTTAACGTCCAGACACAATAATGCCCCTGAAACCTCCGTCTCTGTCAATCCAACCTGCAGGCCAGCATTATCCCAGCTCTCCTGAAGGGGCAGAGGCGCGAAACGTTCAAGGGCGCTCAGCACTTCTTTAATTTTCACGCTGCAAAGTTACGAAGAAATGACGAGACCAACGCTCGTCTGACGAATTAATTAAGCGTTTTTAACGAATTATCCCAATCAGAGAACCTTACTTCAGCCTCCACCACGCGCTCTATCTTGTCATCGAGTGACGGGAAGAAATCGATGCCCGTCAGCGCTTCCACTTTATCGACGGAGCATACAGCCTCGTCCACATACTGCTTCACACCCTCGTTGCGATAGATGAATCCGATGGCCTTGGGCTTTCCCTGACGACAGAGCACCACCTTGAAGAACGCATCAGGCACCCACACCTTGTTCCTTCCGATAGTTTTCTGACTGCTCTGACTGTCCTTTCCTACCCTATACCGCTCTGCTCCAGACGAATAGATCGGGCCGCAGACGATATCGACGGCCCCATACGTCTTCGCCCATTCACGACAGGCGATCTCCAGATTGTTCCACTCATACTTGTTCAGACCGTGATTCTGCGGACAGACATTCGTGAAGAGAAACGACTCCATCATCGCCTGCTTGTCCCACTTGTTATCGCCTGCCGGACACATGTGTCCCCTGTCGTAACGTGAATTATAATAGTCACGGTCTGTAGCCCGAGGTGCCTTCACATCCATATCCTCCGTAAACACCTCATTCTTGCGCTGATGATCGCCGTAAGTGTGCGATTTCGTCAGATGCCACGCTACCCAGTTCGGGTTCTTCGTCTCGCTGTTGTACGACACCGTATAGCCCTTGCGCTTCAGGATCTGCTCAGGGCGGTCCTTCAGCGGTGCCGGTATCTCATACATCACGACGGTCTTGGCCTTCTGACGATCAGCCTGAGCCTCTGACGACTCAGCTCTCGCCGCACTACCCGAAGCATAGAAATCGTGCCTGTCCTGGGCATCCACCGACTCGGCAGTCTCCAAGTTTTTTCCCTTACACGCCAGCAATGTCGCCGTCAGCGCCATCACCAGCCAGAGATTTCCTTTCTTCATTGCTTTCATTTTTAGTTTCTGAGTTTTGTTTGCCAAACTTGTCGAAGAGCGACCTGTCAGCGAGGAATATCGTGATGCCCAGCGAGAGGACGGAGGCTGAGATGCAACCGCAGACCATCGAAAGCATCAGGATAAAGGCGTGAAGGGGCGAGAGACCGCCCAGCAACAGACCGCCCAGCAACAGCGGCATCGACGTAAGGCCGAGCACCTTCAGATTCGCAAATGTAGGCTGGATGACGGCCAACAAGGCTCGACGCATAAACGGCTGAAGAGCCTTCAGATGCAGGATGCCATTGCCACGCAGGAACTCATACTGCTGTTCGTCGGCCTTCAAGGCGGTCAGATAGGTACTCAGTCCCCGGATGAGCATCGACGTCGTATGCCCCATCAGCAGCGCCATCACAGGAACGAACCATCTGGCATCGAGCGCCCTTCCCGGCAACACGAGCACCAGCAGCCACATTCCCACAACAAAGACACCCACAAACAGTCCCACAGCCACAGCAGGCATCAGCGCCTTACTCTTCACATCGCAGCGCTTCAGCACCAACCACGACATTCCCAAGGTCAGCACAACAAGCCACGCTAACGACAACCAAGGACGATTAAACTTAAATAGTCCCCACACCATCAGACAGAGCACCAGCAGCTGCACGATCATCCGTCCGGCGATAAAGCACAGTCTGGCGATCTTCTGGCGTTCCAGCCAATAGAGCGCCCCTGCGGGAATCAGCAGCAGGAGCAGTCCGAGAATCGTATGCAATATCAGTCCCTTATCCATCTATAATTTTTGAATTCTTTAATTCTTTAATCCTTTAATTTTTTAATCTTTTAATTTTTTAATTATCCAATCGTATCACCTGGTCTGCATAATCAGCCACCTGAGGCTTTCGGGTGGTGACGAGCACCGTCTTCCCGGCCTCGGCCTGCTTTCTGAGAAGCTCCATCATCCGCATCGTCAGTTCCGGCGTGAGAAAAGCCGTCGGTTCGTCAGCAATCACGATCGGTTTGTCGGCTGCCTCCTTCAACGTCTGTTCCGCCAACATCACGATCTCTTCAGCGTTCAGAGGCTCTGGCGTCGACTCCTTATTGGCCGCAGGCATCAGATCATTCCACACCGCAAACTCCTCCGCCTCAGGCTCTTCCGGTTCCGGCACCCGCAACTGGTGAGCCAGCAGCTGAATCTGCTGGGGCAGATAGGCCATCATCTGACGGAAGGCGTGGGAGGAATGGATGGTGAGCAGTTCGCCATCGACACTCACAAACCCCTCATTCACAGGCAGAAAACCCATCAGCGTACGGATCAGCGTGGTCTTGCCGGAGTCCTCCGGGCCCATCACACACGTCACCTCGCCGTCTCTGGCAATGAACGAGAGACGCATCGGCAGAATCCACTCGCCTACCTTGATGGTGGCATCCTTAAACTCTAACATCCTTGATATTTTTGGCAAAATTACGAAATAATTATGAATTATGAATTATGAATTATGAATTATTTTGTACCTTTGCAGCAAATTTTTGATTTTGGAGCCGAAAACGGACACACGGAGGTGGCGATTACCCGCAGAATGGGAACCGCAGTGGGGCGTACAGCTGACTTGGCCGCACGCCCAAACCGACTGGGCCCCGATGCTCGATGAGATCACCGCCACCTACCACGAAATCGCCCGTGAAATCGCCAAACGTGAAGAATTATTGATCGTCGCCCCCAAGGAGGCGCAGCCAAATATCAATTGTCAATTCTCAATTCTCAATTCCAACGATACTTGGGCCCGCGATCACGGATTCATCACCCTCACCGACGACGAGGGTCATCACCGCCTGCTCGACTTCTGCTTCAACGGCTGGGGCGAGAAGTTCCCTGCGGAACTCGACAACGCCATCAACCGCCGACTCTACGACGAGGGGAAACTGGGTGGGGACTACGTAGACTGTCTCGACTTCGTGCTCGAAGGCGGTTCCATCGAGAGCGACGGACGCGGGACGGTGTTCACCACCACAGGCTGTCTGCTGGCCCCGCATCGCAATCAGCCCCTCACCAAAGACGACATCGAAGAACGCCTGAAACGCGAACTTCACGCTGAGCGCATCCTCTGGATCGATCACGGAAACCTGACGGGCGACGATACCGACGGACACATCGACACACTCGTGCGCATCTGCCCCGACGATACCTTATTATATATGGGCTGCGACAACCCAGAGGACGAACAATACGACGAGCTGCGGCTGATGGAGGAACAGCTGAAGACCTTCCGCACCATCGACGGACGGCCCTACCGCCTGAAGAAACTCCCGATGCCCCGACCCATCTACGACGGCGACGACCGTCTGCCGGCCACCTACGCCAACTTCCTCATCATCAACGATGCCGTACTCTGTCCCACCTATGCTCAGCCCGACCTCGATGCCGAAGCGCTGAGAATCATCGGTGAGGCCTTCACCGACAGGGAGATCGTCGGCATCGACTGTAGAAGCATTATCAAACAACACGGCAGCCTGCATTGCTGCACGATGCAATTTCCTGCGGTCTAAGGCCTGAATGATAAATGATGAATGATAAATGACAATATGAAAGAACTCAAGATCGGATTCCTGCAACAGCACAACACCGCCGACACGAAGGACAACATCCTGCGGCTGGCGGAGGGCATCAGCGACCTCGCCAAGCGCGGCGCACAGCTCATCGTACTCCAGGAGCTGCACAACTCACTCTACTTCTGCCAGACGGAAGACGTGAACAACTTCGACCTCGCCGAACCCATCCCCGGGCCCTCGACGAAGTTCTTCGGCGACCTCGCCCGTCAGTTCGGTGTCGTCATCGTCACCTCGCTCTTCGAGAAGCGCGCACCGGGCCTGTACCACAACACCGCCGTCGTACTCGAGCGCGACGGTTCCATCGCCGGCACCTACCGCAAGATGCACATCCCCGACGATCCCGCCTACTACGAGAAGTTCTACTTCACCCCCGGCGACCTCGGGTTCCATCCCATCCAGACCTCCGTCGGCCGTCTGGGCGTACTCGTATGCTGGGATCAGTGGTATCCCGAAGCCGCCCGTCTGATGGCCCTGCAGGGAGCCGAACTGCTCATCTATCCCACCGCCATCGGCTATGAGTCGAGCGATACCCCCGAGGAGCAGCAGCGCCAGCGCATCGCCTGGCAGACGGTACAGCGCGGACACGCTGTCGCCAACGGTCTCCCCGTCGTCACCGTCAACCGCGTGGGCTACGAACCCGATCCTTCCGGCCAGACAAACGGCATCCAGTTCTGGGGTACCTCGTTCGTCGCAGGCCCGCAGGGTGAGATCCTCTACGAGGCATCCACCGACGAGGAGGAGAGCATCATCGTCGAACTCGACCTCGACCACTCCGAACAGGTGCGCCGCTGGTGGCCTTTCTTCCGAGACCGGCGCATCGATGCCTACGACGACATCCTCCACCGCTTCATCGATTAAACGCAAACTTCAAGCAACCATCATAAAATGTCTAACCAATTAAGATTCCAAGTCGTAGAGGAGGCCTTCAAGAAGAAGGCTGTGGAAGTGAAAGCCCCTTCCGAGCGACCCTCCGAATACTTCGGCAAGTACGTGTTCAACCGCGAGAAGATGTACAAGTACCTGCCCTCCGACGTGTATAACAACCTCATCGACGTCATCGACAACGGTGCCCGTCTCGACCGCTCCATCGCCGACGCCGTCGCCAAAGGGATGAAGCAGTGGGCCCAGGAGATGGGCGTCACCCACTACACCCACTGGTTCCAGCCCCTCACCGAGGGTACCGCCGAGAAGCACGACGCCTTCGTCGAACACGACGGCAAGGGCGGTATGATCGAGACCTTCAGCGGCAAGCTGCTCGTACAGCAGGAGCCTGACGCCTCGTCGTTCCCCAACGGCGGAATAAGAAACACCTTCGAGGCCCGAGGCTACAGCGCCTGGGATCCCACGTCGCCCGTGTTCATCATCGACGACACCCTCTGCATCCCCACCATCTTCATTGCCTACACCGGTGAGGCGCTCGACTACAAAGCCCCGCTGCTCCGTTCGCTCCACGCTGTCACGAAGGCCGCCAAAGACGTCTGCGGCTTCTTCTACGACGATGTACACAAGGTGCAGGTGAATCTCGGCTGGGAACAGGAATACTTCCTCGTCGACGAAGGTCTCTACTCCGCCCGTCCCGACCTGTTGATGACGGGTCGCACGCTGATGGGTCACGAGAGTGCGAAGAACCAACAGATGGACGACCACTACTTCGGCACCATCCCCGACCGCGTGCAGGCCTTTATGAAAGACCTCGAGATTCAGGCCCTCGAACTCGCCATTCCCTGTAAGACGCGCCACAACGAGGTCGCCCCGAACCAGTTCGAGCTCGCGCCCATCTTCGAGGAGTGCAACCTCGCCGTCGATCACAATATGTTGCTGATGTCTCTGATGAAGCGTGTCGCCCGCAATCACGGCTTCCGCGTATTGCTCCACGAGAAGCCCTTCGACGGCATCAACGGCTCGGGTAAGCACAACAACTGGAGCCTCACCGCCGAGCGCTCCGGCGACGAACACACCCTGCTCCACGCTCCCGGAAAGGCCGACGCCTCAAGTCCCGAGCGTACCGCCAACGAGACGCTGCGTTTCGTCACCTTCATCGTCGAGACGCTGATGGGCGTCTATCGTCACAACGGCCTGTTGAAAGCCTCGATTATGTCGGCCACCAACGCCCACCGTCTGGGCGGCAACGAGGCTCCTCCCGCCATCATCAGCTCGTTTCTCGGCAAGCAGCTCACCGAGCTCCTCGACCACATCGAGCAGTCCGACCGCGACGACCTCTTCGCCCTCAAGGGCAAGCAGGGAATGGAGATCGACATCCCGCAGATCCCCGACCTCATCATCGACAATACCGACCGTAACCGCACGTCGCCCTTCGCCTTCACCGGCAACCGCTTCGAGTTCCGCGCTCCGGGCTCCTCAGCCAACTGCGCCTCGGCGATGATCGCCCTCAACTCCGCAATGGCCGAAGCCCTCATCGACTTCAAGCAGCGCGTCGATCAGAGAATCTCAGAATACTCAGAGAAATCAGAATACGCAGAAGGCACTGGCCACACGGCGAAGTTCCACGCTATCGTCGATGTGCTCCGCGAAGACATCAAGATTTGCAAGCCCATCCGCTTCGACGGCAACGGCTACTCGGAGGAATGGGTGCGTGAGGCAGAGCGCCGCGGACTCGACGTCGAGAAGTCCTGTCCGAAGATCTTCGAGCACTACCTCGACGAAGCCTCCATCCGTATGTTCGAGATCACGAAGGTGATGAATCGCAAGGAGCTGATGGCCCGCAACGAGGTGAAATGGGAGACCTACGTGAAGACCGTTCAGATTGAGGCCCGCGTGATGGGTGACCTCTCGATGAACCACGTGATTCCCGTCTCTACACACTACCAGTCGCAGCTCATCAAGAACGTACAGGGCATGAAGGATGTCTTCCCCGCCGACGAGGCCCAGCGTCTCTCGCGCCGCAACCTGAAGCTCATCCAGGAGATTGCCGAGCGCACCGAGCGCATCGAACAGCTCGTTGAGGAACTCACGGAAGCCCGTCGTGTGGCCAACCGCATCGCCGACATCCACGAACGCGCCATCGCCTATCACGACACCGTCTGTCCGAAGATGGATGCCATCCGCAACGAGATCGACCACCTCGAGATGATCGTCGAAGACGGCCTCTGGTCCCTCCCAAAATACAGAGAACTTCTATTTATTAGATAAGACAAGTACATTTTTTTCAACCACGAATTACACGAATTACACGAATTGGCTGGCGCAGTCAAATAATTAGTTAAATTCGTGTAATTCGTGGTCGTTTTATTCAAAAAATTATAGTTTGAATCTGCGCCAAAGGCAGCGGGGTATGCGGCGCCAGAAGGCGGTAAGGAGGCGGTAGCGCCAGTCGATCACGCGGATGTGATTGTGGGCATTGATGGCACTGACGATCTCACGGGCGACGTTCTCCGGACGAAGCATCATCGGATAGTGGAAGTCCCCCTTCAGCAACGCCGTATCAACGAATCCCGGTCTTATATCCGTAAACCTGATCCTCAGTCCCCGCTGATACGCCTGTTGTTCGAGCGCCTGCAGATACACGTTCTGCATCGCCTTCGTGGCCGAATAGGCCGGCGCCGGTCCGAGTCCCTTCGTACCCGCAATCGACGTGATTGCAGCGATATGCCCCCACTCCTTCGACCCGTCCTGTTCCTGACGCTCAGCAAAATACCGATAGGCCTCACCAATCATCCTGGTGAACCCTAACCCGTTCGTCTGCATCGTGGAGAGTTCGATATCCTCGCGCAACTGACGGTTCTGATGACCGATGCCCGAGGCATAGAAAAACAGATCCATTCCGCCTACGTCCGCAATGAGCTGTCGCAACCTCCGCGTGGCCTCCTCCGCCGTTACGTCGATACACGCTGTCGCCGCAGCACCAAGGTCTTGCAGCATCGCCTCCCTGCGGGCAGCCACACCCACCGTCCAGCCTTCGCTGATCAGCAGCCTGGCCACCTCGCGACCGATGCCCGACGACGCTCCTATGACAATCGCCCGTTTCATCTCCTCAATGCTCAATCAAACGTAATCAGTTGATGCTCCAACAATTTCTGCACGATAGGAATGAGCCGATCGACAGGCACACCGATGATGTCACTGATCGCAATCAGATCGTTGCGGCCGTCGGCATAGGCGGTGAAGTGCTGCATGGCGCGCGCTGCATCGTAAGTGCCCTTCTGGCTGATGGTGGGATAGAGTCCGCGCTTGCCCAGCTGCGGCTCACACGGACAGGTCATCACGTAGTGCCGGTTATGCTCCAGCGCATCAATCACCTTCACCATCGCGTCGTACGAGCCCTGCAGGCCCTCAGCGCTGATGAAGTCCATATTGTCGGCCGAAGTATGATACTCCGGAAACTCATGATACTTGCTGCGGCAGAACGCACACACGGGCAGTCCGACTCCAGCAGAACCATACTGTCGCTCGTCGGAGGCACGCTTCATAAACGAATACCGGATATAGTCGGGATAATGATAATGGAGCACATTCCGAAGCACGCGGTCTGCCAACGTATCCTCATACTTTGTCGACACCATCGAATACGTCCGGTCGTCGCCCACACAACTCAGCACGAAGCCGGCCTTCACATTTGCCTGCATCTCTTTCAGGTTGCGGCTCAGGTAGGTGATCGAGCCGATGGTCTCAGGCACAATGATGAAGCGATAAGTATAACGGCGCTTAGGAAGACTCTGTACATACTTGATAAGTGCCGCCATCAGACAAGGGCCTGAGAGTTCATTGTTCGCCATCGAGGGATGACAGAGATACGTCGAGAAGAACACTTCGTCCTTCGTCTCGCCCGGCAGAATCAACTCTCCATACGTCAGGCTCCCGTCCTCGAGCGTACTGTCGATGCACACCTCATACTGCTCGTCGGTCAGCCGTTCCTTCTGCCTCTCACTCATACAGAATCCCCAGCGCTCCTTATAATAAGAGGTCACGTAGGGAATCCAGTCAGGCTGGTCGGGCTGCGTATATACATGCTCCAACAGCTCCTCGCGGCTCACCTTCTGGTGGACGGGCACCGAATAGCCCAGCACGTGCAGGTTGCAGTCCTTGAAGTCAATGACCGTCTCGCCCCGCATATCCTTGATCCATCCGCCCCGGATATTCCACTCTCTCGGCACCGTCCAGTCGAACACCTCTGTTCCCGTCGGCACCTCGTGTACCGTCATCTCCGGCACCTCCTCACGGATCATCTCCAGCGACCGTCTGAACCCGTCGCCCGTAATACTCCGGCAGATCGGGAACAACCTCCCCGCCAGCGCGTACATGTATTCTCCCTCAGAAGTAATCATCTATAAACTATAAACTTTAAACTATAAACAACTACCTTACTGTGACTGCGGCGTAACATTGGCGGAGCGCCAGATGGCGATGCACGCTGAAGCCGTTCTTATTCACCCCGTCCACATCGTGGTACTTGCCCACGTAGATGCGGTCGCCGTTATGATCGGTATCGCTGCACCAAACGAAATCGTGATACCACAGTTTCTCGTCGTAGCAGAACCAATAGGCAAAGAACGTATAGGCACAGAGTATCGCCGCAGGGAAGGCATAGTCCTCAGCCATTAGTTGCTCAGGCATCACAGCCCGCGACGCCTCAACCACCTCCTTGCGCAGAAGATACCAGCGCGATTCCAACTGGCGGTCGATGAAGTCTTCGTGCATATACCAGTCCTGATTGTAGAAACAGGGCTCGCTCACGTCGGGATCGACCCCGAAGGCCTCACGGAGCGTCCTGATCGTCACAGGCTTCCCGCCCACTGAGGGCAGGCCCATCACGAGCAGATAGTCCTTCGCATACTGCTCCAGTTCCTCCAGCGAATAATTCAACTCCGGGATCGCTATCTCTCCCACCCCGATACGCTCCAGCAGCGGCTTCACCTCATCGGGGCCGATCAGGTTCTTCCCGAAGAGCTGTTTCAGTCTGTCAATTGTGCTTCTTTCCATTTCTGATAGTCTATCACTTCCTGTGCATTGGCCAAATGGCCCATCTCGGTATATTTCTCAATCCTGAGGATCTCCGCCTCGAGCCGTTCGAAGCGGGTGCCCCACCCTTTGTCCACAAACCAGTCGAGGTTTCTCGCCGGCGCATTATACAGCGTGATGCCGCTCTTCGAGTCGAGCACCTCGCGAAGGAACGTCAGATACGCCCGATACTGGTGCTCGTGCGACGCCACCAGAATCAGTTTCTTCCATCCCCGCTCCTGCGCCATCCTGACCACCTCAACGGCCTGCTCACGGGTATTGAGCGACTTGTCCTCGTGGATGATGTCCTCCTCGGGCACACCCGCCTCCAACATTCTCGGCAGCACCTCCGCAAAGGGGTAACTGCCATAGTCGTAGTCGGTGATATTCCCGCTGAACACGATCTTCGGCGCCTGGCCCTGCTTATACAGGCTCACGGCCTTGCGGAACCTGTCGAAGCCGTCACCCTCCAACAGGATGATAGCATCAGACAC
This sequence comes from uncultured Prevotellaceae bacterium, assembly GCA_900316445.1. Classification (GTDB taxonomy): domain Bacteria; phylum Bacteroidota; class Bacteroidia; order Bacteroidales; family Bacteroidaceae; genus Prevotella. Next base: position 12,250 of record ONCZ01000019.1, read on the forward strand.
CGACAAACAGTCATTATCGACAATCGCCAGAATCTTCTCTCTTTCTGTAATCACTTTTTTACCTTTTCACCTTTTTACCTTTTTACTTTTTACAGGTCCTCCCAGAAGATTGGATCGCGGGCGGGAATGTCCTTATTGACAGTCTTGCCGATGATGGTATCCTTGAACTTCGGGGGAATGCCCAGGGCGGGACGCAGCACGTCGATGTCCTCGGCGGTAATCACCTGACCTTTCTTCAACGGACGCTTGGCATAGAGGCAACGACGCTGCACAAACACCGTCTCGCCCTCTTCGGCGACCACCTCCTTGCGGGTGGAGCCCATCGCACGCTCCACCTCCCGGATCGAGTCGACCATGAACTTAAACTCCTGCGGCTCCATCGAATGGGGATGGTCAGGACCCTTGTCGGTCTTGTCGAGCGTGAAGTGCTTCTCGATTACACGACCGCCCAACACCACCGATGCCAGCGCCACCACATGACCGGGCGAATGGTCGGAATAACCCGTCAGACAGTCGAACGCACTCTGATAGGTCTTCAGCACGTTCACGTTCGCGCTGTCAATCTTCGAGGGATAGTTCGTGATACACTGCATGAGCACGAGATCCTTGTTGCCCGTCTTCTCGATGGTGCGCACGGCCTCGTCGATCTCCGACATCGTCGCGTCGCCGGTAGCCAGCATCACGGGAATACCCTTGCGGGCGGTGTAGTCGAGCATCTCAAGCCACGTAATCTCACCCGAACCGATCTTGATGAAGGGCAGCTTCATGTCGGCGCAGAGGTCGATGGCCTCCTTGAAATAAGGCGAGGTGGAGAAGTCGATGCCCACCTTCGCACAGTAGTCGGCGACCTCCTGATGCCACTCGATGGGGAACTCCACATCGCGGAACACCTCCGTCACCGTACGACCCCACGAACCATGTACACCGTGAAGGGTCATCTTCGAGAAACCACCCTCCGAGACGATGCTCTCGGCCTTGAAAGTCTGGAACTTGGCGCAGTCTGCACCTGCCTCCTTCGCGGCGTCGATCAGACGCTTGGCCTTGTCGAGACTGCCGTCGAAGTTACCGCCGATCTCGGCGATGAAATAAGTGGGATAGTCCGGACCGATCATCCGGTTCCCGATCTTGATGTTCTTGTTAAAATTCAGCATACTCTATTTTGTTTGTTTACTGTTTACAGTTTACGGTTTACAGTTGATTACTTCTATAGTCAGAACGGCCTCCAGTCATATCATCTGTAAACTGTAAACCGTCAACTGTAAACAAATGACTACCTTCTTGCGATGAGATCGCCTTCTTTCTGTTCGACATCATCGTTGAGATGACTCACCTCTGGATGCTCGGCGAGCCACGCATAGATGCGTTCGTTGGCGATGGGTTTCCCGTCGTAGAGCGCCTCATAGATACGCTGGGCGAGCGCATAGTCGTGATCGGTGTCCACCGTCAGACGATAACTGCCGTCCAGCATCAGATGATACGGCACCCGTTTCACCCGGAACCGCTCGGGATGAGTGTACAGATACGGCGTTACGTGCTCCCTTTCACGGTCACTCTCTGCCAGCCTGTACGCCTCCTCGAGACCTTCGGCATAGAACACCTCCACACCCGTTCCCAACGGCGCACCCTCCGACGACACATAGTCGCAGTCCTTCAGACCCTCTATCTGACGGTCGGCCTGCTCCCAGTCCACGAAGGGATTGTCACTCGTGGCGCGCACCACAATCTCCGGCCGGTACTCGCGGATGCAGCCGATAAAGCGCTCCTGCACGTTATCCTCACTCCCTCGGAACGACGGAATCCCCCGCTCCTCCAGAAACTGCTCCAACTCATCATTGCGCTCACCCGTCGGGATGGCGAACACTACCTTATCTATATGTCGACTCAGACTCAGACGCTCGAACACATGCTCGGCGATCGTCTTTCCCGCCAGCGGCATGATCACCTTATCCGGCAGCCTCGACGACGTCAGCCTCGCCTGTACAATACACAAAACCTTCATCAATCTTCAATCTTTCTTCAATCCTCACTGCTCAATGCTCAATGTTCAATGTTCAATGGTCAATGTTCAATGGTCAATGGTCAATGGTCAATGGTCAATCCTCACCAAATCGTCCATCCTCCATCGACTTGAATGTTCTGCCCCACCACATAGCGCGAGGCGTCGGAAGCCAGGAAGAGCACAGCACCCTTCAAGTCCTCAGGATCACCCAGGCGGTGCGACGGGTTCTTGTCTCTCAGGCGGTCGGCAAACACCTTGTTCTCCTGCACTTTCGGCGAGGGGAACGGCCCCGGCGAGATACTGTTCACGCGGATGCCGCGCTCGATGAGATACGTACCGAAGTAGCGCGTCGTCTGGATCACGCTCGCCTTCGCCGCACTGTAGTTCACCGGTATCAGCGATGCCTCGCAGGGCGGCTCATACACGGCCAGATACGGCGACACGATGCCATACATCGATGCAATATTCACAATCGAACCGCCCTTCTTCATAAACGGCAGCACCTCGCGGATGCACTTATACACACTGCCTGCGATACCGTCGATGCAGCGCGCCCAGTCATCGTCCGTCAAATCCTCCGACCGCTTGCCGATGCCCGCATACTGTGCCGCATTGTTGATCAGCACGTCGATGCTTCCCGCCTCCGTCGCCACCTCGGTGAACGCCTCACGGATGCTCGCGGAGTCCATGATGTTGATCTTCACGAACCGGAGGTAGTCATGGGGACAGGCTTCCTGGCCGCCAGGAGCCTGTCCCCGTGACTGCCTCCCGAACACCTCTTCGAACTTCTCGTGGCTGGTGCCCGCCACATACACCTGCGCTCCGGCATCTGCCAGCGCCTCGGTCATCGCCCTGCCCAGATGACCGCAGCCACCCGTAATCAGAGCCGTCTTGCCTTTCAGCGAAAACAAATCTAATGTATTCATTTAGTCTTTATATTCTCAATCTTTGCGATCTTGACCGTGTAGTACTGCTTGAAGTCCGACCACTTGTAATACGGATAGCAGTCCGTCTTCACGGGGAGCGACACCTCCGAACCGTTCATCAGCGCCTTCACGAGGATGTCGTCCGAGGCCTTCTTGCCGCGATAGAACACCAGCTGCAGGTTCGACGCCTTGCACGTCTGCCAGTTCTGGTAGATGTTCTTCACCTCGTAGGGATCCTCGGGATCCTTGTCGGCACCGTTGATTCCCATCAGCACCGTCAGCGGGCCGATACACGTGTCATGACCGAAGCGCAGGTCGGCAATGCGGTCGCTGCTGCCACTGATCACGGCGTCGGCCTTCCGGATGATATCCTGCAGGATGGGCACCATGTCGTTCTGCGGCTCAAACACCCACGAGTACGACCCAAGGTTCGACTGCTCCCACTGTGCCACCATCTCGTCGTCGGAGATCAGCCCCGCCATCATCCCCTCATGGCCGATGCTGGGCAGCGACGTGTAGAGGTTGATCAGGTTGCTGCCGATGCGCTCCATGTTGCCAGGCAGCGAGTCGGTGCTCGTAAACGTGCGGTTCACCACTTTCTCGCGCAGCGACTCGTCAAACTTGAACTTGTCGCGGTTCTGCTCCCAGCGGGCCTTCGACTTCGGAAACTGGCGTTTCTTCGGGTTCTGGCGGTCTGAGGGCACCACGCCGTCGAGCGTGAAGCGCGACGACTGCTCGCGGATCTCGATCGCCGGATTGCACTGCACGAGCTCCTGGCAGAACGACGACATGCTCAGCACGCAACGTCCCGACAGCGAGGAGATGGCCAGCACGTCGCCACCCTTCTTAAACACCTCAGGGAAGTTGTTATACATCGTCCTGGCGATGCGCTGGTGCTGCTCCCATCCCAGGTCAGACAGTTCGCTCACGCCCGTCTGCAACTCTTCCTTCGCCGCCATGAACTTCTCGTAGAACGCCTCGCCCGCCTGCGTCAGCTGTTTCCGCTCGTGCGCTTTCGTCAACAGGTTCGCCAACTCCTGATAGAGCATCGCGTTCCAGTAGTAGCGCGAGCCGTGACGTCCGTAGTGGCTGATGTAGAACGGCTTGTAGCCCTTCGGCGCCTTGGTCAGCTGAGGTGTGGCAAACAGATACGGATAGTCCGTACCGTACGATTTCTTCGGGTCGGCCTTTAATTGGTCGAACGCCCCGTTCCCCTGTGCCCATGTCGTCAGGGCCAGCAAGAGAAGCATCACAATGGTTAAGTTCCTTTTCATATTCATAATTGTTAATCTTCAATCTTCAATATTCCGCTCGGCTTTGCCGCTTGGCTCTGCCAAGAATCTTCCTTACGCGCCACAAAATTACTAAATAATCCTCAAATATCACTCATCTCGCTCTGAATTTAAAGGAATTTAGCATTAAGGCCAAGTCCGGCTATAAACCTTTCATCGGATGTATACCTATATATTTTGTACTCTTTCTTACTTTTTTCCCGACCTTTGTACCTGAAATCAATCAAACACATATCATGAGACAATTTAAAATCAACAAAAGTGTAACCCAACGTTCAGAAGAATCCCTCGACAAATATCTTGTTGATATCAGCCGTATGGAAATGATCTCCCCAGAACAGGAAGTGGAACTGGCACAGACCATTCGCAAAGGAGGCCCGGAAGGCGAGGAAGCCAAAAACAAGCTCGTTAATGCCAACCTCCGTTTCGTTGTGTCTGTGGCTAAACAATATCAGCACCAAGGTGTTCCTCTGAGCGATCTCATCAATGAAGGGAACCTGGGCCTGATGACTGCTGCCGAAAGGTTTGACGAGACCCGCGGCTTCAAATTTATCTCCTATGCCATCTGGTGGATTCGCCAGAGCATCATCTCTGCCATTGGCGAATACTGCAACATCGTACGCAGACCCCAAAGCCAGATTGGTATCTGCAATAAAATCAAGAACGCCACCAACGCGTTCGTACAAGAGCACCAGCGCACCCCGACAGCAGAGGAGCTGAGCGAACTCATCTCCATGGAGATTGAGAAGATCGAGAAAGCCGTACAGACGGAGACCTTTGTCTCGAGCATCGACACCCCTATCAACGAGGATGAAGATACAACCGTAGGAGATATGCTTTCCTCTGGCTCTGAATATGCCGCAGACCGTCAGGTGAACTACGAGTCCATGTACAGCGACCTGATGATTGTTCTAAACTCAATTCTCACCGAACGCGAGCGCGTCATCATCGTTCAGAGTTTTGGGATCGGATGTCCTGAACGTGGACTTGAAGACATCGGCAACGACATGGGACTTACCCGCGAACGCGTCCGTCAGATTCGGGAACGAGGACTTGACAAGATGCGCAAAAGTAAAAAGTCACAATTCCTGCTAAAACATCTAGGTTAAGATGTTACCGTTCAAGAACGGCTTCCACTCTTCAGCGCCAAAGTCACCTTCCACATACACCGTATCACCAGGAGCAATGGTCTGATTCCATTGCTCCATCTTTGTCTCGTTGCGACTTGTACTCGGCTTTATCACATGTTTCATCACACCCATAGGTTCGAAAGCAGGACCAGAAATATGGTGAATTTTCTCCTCTTCTTCACGAGGGCGTTCCATCCACGCCTTCAACTCCTTCATGCAGTCCTCCAACGAAGTATGCACCTTATTTACCCCATAATACTTCGCCATGCGTATCAGATGACTGATTCCTGTCAATTCCCGGCATTCCCGATCAATCCCAATAATCACCTTATGCCCGCGAGCCAGGTTCTCTGCCATTTCCATTCTGGTGGTAATGGCATAGACTCGATGTGGACTCATCTCACGAGCCTGAGGCGGAATCCAAAAAAGAATCACGTCACACATACGCAAACCGAAGGTCTCCCAATTCACCTGAAAAGTTGGTGATACGTGTTGCACGTTCTTACGGGGATTCAACAATGTCAGGTTTTCGATTCCCACCTTGGCTGCTATCTTGGGGGCCAGCCTCTGCCAAGATGGTGCACCGTTCATTGGACCAGCCAAGAAGGCTGTCCACTGCTTCTTCTCAACCACTGGGGTTGGACTTTTAATTACCTCTATCATATACCATCATTTAAACTAATTTCCTAACTAAAGGCATCAGATACTTCTCAATCTCATCATACTCCATTCTATGTCCTCCGGGGAAGGTATAGATGTGAGGATAGTGCTCAGCGAAGATAGCCTTGCAATAACCCCAGTCAGCATCCTTGTCACCAAAGAGCCCGTAGCAGTTCTCCCGGTCAAAGTCTGTAATACCTTCAAACTGGTGGGCCTCGAGTCGCCGATAGTCCTCCTGCATCTCAGGTGTGATGACATATTTCTGAATACCATCAGCACGGTTAATTACAAACTTATGATTATTACCCACCTTCACATCCTCATCCTTCGACATCTCAAGGGCAGGGTTGATGCAGATACGCTTATAACCCTTCAGCATCTGGGCATAATAACCACCCTGACTACTACCGATGATGAGGTCAGGCTTCTCCTTCTCACACAACTCCTTTAGCATTTTCAGACACTCTTCAGCATCCACAGGGCAGTCTGGCATCAGCAACTGCCAATCCTCAGGCAGATACTGCAGAATACCCATTGACGTATGACTATAGCCAGCAGAGGCCGAGCCATGCAGATACATCAGCTTCTTCGTGTAGTGAGGCATCTCCAGCGTGTCATCCTGCAGTTTGAAGTTCTCATCCGCATGAATCAGTCCCTTACTGCCTACGAAGCCCACACTGTAAGAGGCCATCTGCTGAGCCATCTTCAGAACCTCCTTCACAGCCTCCTCCGTCATATCCTTCACCTTCAGCAGCCCTTTACTGCAGAGGGCAGCAATCAGCGTAGACGAAGTCCAGTCGCCAGCACCTTCATAGTCCTTATAGTCAGGATTCATGATAGGATCGAGTTTAATCCACTCACCGTCTCTCAGTTTAAAGCGTAAGCCTTCAGCCCCCAGCGTCTGGATGAAGAGCTTATCCTGATAATCATCAGCGAACGACAAGTCCTTGACCAGCTCACCCGACATCTTTACCACATCACTAGCATTGACACATCTGAGGAAAGCCCTATATTCAGACTGACGAGTCTTTTCGTTTCCTGGACGATTCCAATTGGAATCACCCTCGAAATATACCAATACTCCTTGTTCACGAAGTTTTTCCGCCAAGATCCTATGCCCAGCCTGGACATTGTCGAAGAAAAACACATCAGGAGAAAAGTCCATCTTATCCAGAAGATCATCCACCTCTCCTTTCATCGCAGAGATATATCTTCGGCTAGGTCGTGCCGATGGGGGCTCCCATGTACGGCCTCCACTTGAGCCTTGATGTCTCAATATGCGATTACCCTGTTTGTCAAGTTTGTGGGTACACCGAAGGATTGTCGTACCTTTATCGCCGCTATTGCTGACGAACCTCACATCGGCACCATAGGCCTTCATGTCGCGAGTCATCCGATAGCCATGTGGTGAAACATCAAAGAAAGCCACGGGGAAGGTCTTCACACCCAAATAAGGCAACATGGTCATCACATTGCCACAGGTATTACCAATCTCCATGGTGAGGACCTTTTCCTCAGGCTTGTTGCGTTTGCCAGGAACGAATCCATCTGGATACTCCCACTGAGTAATAACATCAAGTGAATAGTTACCAGTACCCATACAGGTCTTCCCCGTAGTCTGCGCTCTCAGGGAATTTACCAAAGTCACAATTTCCTTATTCATACAAAATTTAATAGATTACAACTGCAAAGATACATAAAAATTATTTAAAACCACATTAATAATATCTATAAAACTTGCAGCATTAACAAATATTGTATATCTTTGCATTCAATATTAACCAAATTACTACTTATTTATATATGCAAACATTCTATCACGGCACATCCAAATTATTCCCGAAATTCGATCCCGCACACGCTCTCGAAGGTGACGGAAAGATCAAACATGGTGCAGGCTTTTACCTGACAAACGGTTACAGACGCGCGGCTCATTACTCTTGTAAGAGTCCTGGTTCAACTGAGTTCTATGTATATACTGTCGAGATTCCTGATCTCACGCCTGATAATCATATTGAGTTCAAAAGGCCGGTCAACCCATCTATTATCAAGCGTGTAAAAGAAAAACTAGGAGAACCTATTCCTGAGGAAGAAACAACCGATGGTAAGTTATTCCGCAAGTACATAGCCATGAAACTAGCAGGCAAGAAAAGTACTAATAAACTGGCCCCAGAAGATGAGATGGCTGCAGCCGAATTTCTGGTCAGTATTGGTGTAATATATAATAAGGTGCCTTTCATATGGGAAAAGGATAAAACTAAACCTGTAGTTCATTACGATGTCATCGTCATGAAACCAGATGTCATGCATATTCTGAAGATAGAGCAAGTCAACTTAGCTATCGACAAGAAGACTAAGAAACTAGAACTCGATGAAAGCGAAGGAAAAGAACCAATTGAAATCCCATTAGAAAGTATTAAATAACCATGCTTATGACTTTACACGAACAGATCCAGAAATACTATCCCCAATACAGTGATATTCAGCACTATCCTGCCGACAAGTGCGCCTGCATCCGTAAGACAACAGAAGAATGGGGTATCTTAGGCAATTTCTATCACGCCCCTATCGTCATTGATGGCGTGACCATTGACTGCACGGAGCGCCTCTTTCATCTGATGAAGTTCAAGGCTGGCAGCGAAGAAGGAGTCAAGAGTGAATACGCTGCAAAACGTGGTATGAATATCAAAATGCATATGAGACCCATATACAAATCTCATCCCGAGTGGTTAAGAGAGGACTGGGGTGCAATAGTGGTTGATGCTATGAGGTTCTGTCTCCAAACGAAATATGAGCAATGCGAAGCGTTTCGCAACGAACTGGAGCGAAGTAAAGGCCTCTATATCGTAGAGGACGAAACAAAACGCAATGAAAAGAAAAAGAAAGATGCCGACTCCTGGGGTACTAACCTTGTTGGCAATGAGTATGTAGGCCCCAACCTCTTAGGTCGCCTCCTCATGGAACTTCGCGACAAAGGCAAACTCGAATACCATCTTCCCGCCGACGCCATGGCTTTCATCACCTATCTCAGATAGCATTGTATACCTATAAAAAGGTAAACCTATATCATCCAATAACCTATATTTACACCACAAAACCAATCTTATAACAGAATGACAGCAAAAAAGAATCATCAAATGAAACCGAAAGCTCGCGGTGGGAAGCCCCTGATGAGCGAGTTACTGAAAGACACCCGCAAATACCTGAAACAGGCCGAGCAGACTGACGTAGAACCGCTCCGCCAGTTCCTCTTCAACGAACCGGAACGCCCACTCATCACGATGGGACATGGTGGATCACACTCCTCTGCCTCATATGCAGCACTGCTCTATGGCACCAACTGCGGACTGGGCAAAGTCATGACACCCTATCAGTGCAATTCCCTCTCCGACGCGACCCTGCGCAACTCCAAAATCCTCCTCATCAGTAAATCACTGGAAAATCAGGACGTTGAATACATCTCGAATCGAATGATTCGTGTTAATCCGGAATATAGCTGCGCCTTCACCATGACCCACGATGTGAATGATAATATGCGCCGCGTGGAGAAAACCTGTCCCAATGGCCTCATCAATCGCCCCTTCGATCTTCCTCATGGCTTCATTAGCGTGAATGGCACCTTCGCGTACTTCTCTTTATTATATAAAGCCTTCACTGGTGACACCAACTTCGCCAACAAGCTGGCACTCTCCGACAAACCTGAAGACAACTTCACCTATCGCACCATCGATGGCACCATCACCCCACCCGACCTCAGCCAGATCACTCAATTCACTGTGCTCTATGGCTCGTATGGTGAACCCGTAGCCCACAAGATGGAAAGCAATATGACTGAAGCCGGACTGGCTGCCTGTATCACGACCGATTACCGCGATGAGTGTCATGGTCGTTACTTATCCCTATCGAACTTCATTAAAAGCAAGAAGCACCCGCAGACCGACTGTGCCCTCGTTGTACTTGTTACCCCTCGCGAAGAAGCCCTCTGCAAAGATATACTCGAGCGCATGCCGGGCCATATGCCTGTGGTCATCATCCGCACTGATATCGATTCACCGCAGGGTTCTATCGACCTACTCTACAAGATGTGTATGTTTGTGTCCCATTACGGAGAACAGGTCCTAGGCTCCAACCCCAACAACCCTGTCAATAAAGGTGGTTTCCAGAAAGGTGTCTTCCGCGACGAAGTGCATTTTCAGGATGATTTCGATTTGTACGGCCCACTCTCCCTCTCTGCAGAAACACCGGCCTATAAAGACCGTTTCAATCTCAACAGCATCAGTGGTGGCATCGACATCCTGGGCGTACATTTCGGCAGCATCGAAGCAGCCAGTCTGATGGCCCATTTCGATGATAGTCCTGAAGCTGCCAAAGAACAGGCCAAGATCATCGTTCCTGAGAATGGCTATCTCAATAATCCCAAACACATCATCAGCGACTTCCTCATTTACAGATATGGCGCGCCTCACTACCGCGATCAGGAACTCAAACGCAATGGCGCCAAGTGGTATGCCGAGTGGCAGAAATGGTTACATGGTGAGCCTGCTGATGTCGACCTGCTCAACAGTGCCTACATCAACTGGCTGGGCGGCTACCTCCGTTTTACGCAGCAGCCTGATGGACATATCAGTGTGGAGCGAATGGAACGCTCTGTTCATGAGCATCTCCCACAGACTGGCCTCATCGGTGGCATCTGTGGCGAAGTGCTCGGCTCGAAATACGAACACGAGAAAAACAAGCTGAAGATAAAAGCCCTCGTCAATAAGAAAGACATGAAAGTGCTGAAGAGCATGACTTATACCGATGACACCGTTCTCTCGCTCACCATCGCCAAGTGGCTCATGGACGATCCTTCGCACAATAAGGAAACACTGATTGACCTGTTCAAACACTATGGCAACCGATATCAGGTTCTCTTCTATGGCAGGAAATTTACGGAGTGGGTGAAGTCTGAAGCCCGTGCCCCTTATGGAGCCTACACAAATGGCAGTGCCATGCGCGTAGCCCCTGTGGCCTGGTACGCAAAGTCACTCGACGAGTGCCTGGCTCTCGCAAAGACCACTGCCGAAATCACCCACAACGCCGAAGAAGGCATCCGTGGTGCCCAGGCCATTGCTGCAGCCATCTTCCTCAGTAGAACAGGCTCTTCGATAGCCGACATCAAGTCTTACATCTCGCAGACCTTCGGCTACGACCTCAATCGCACCACCGACGGAATCCGTCCTGATTATACCTTTGAGACCGCCTGTGACAAGAGTGTGCCCGAATCTATCATCTGCTTCCTCGAAGCCGACAACTACATGGATGCCGTCATCCGTGCCATCTCTCTCGGTGGAGATACAGACACCATGGCCTGCATGGCTGGCAACATCGCCTCTGCCACCATGCCCGTCCCCGAAGACATCGCCATTGCCTGCTACGACAAGCTCCCGCAGGAACTCCGTGAGATCCTCGACCAGTGGAATCAAACAATCACAAGATAACAAAAATATTTAAATAGGTATGACTCTCATCTATTCACCAGAATTTAACTCTACGAGTTACATCAACCTCCAACAACGCCAAGGCCAATTCCTTGGTCTGAAGGTTTGCGGCTCTACCGAACTGCTTTCCGAACTCGAGCTGAGAGCAGGCATTGTTGCCTTGGAGCAATCTGACCCCGAGCGTTTGGTTGCATTCCATGAATCATTAAGTAAGAATGTAAAAGGAACAATCTTCGAAGAATCGTTTAAAACTGATGAAGTAGGTGTCGCACGCCAACTTATGTCATGGACAGACAACCTGCTGATGACTGGTTGGACACCAGAAACTGAAGTTGAATCCGACAAACTCAAGGCATTGGCCAAGATTGTAAAGGGCGTTGTAGGCAAACATGTGGTCCAGCGCTGGCAGGATCTTACTACCTATCTCAAGAATCATACCATCTTCCAAAAGGATGATGTGATTGAGGTTCATACAGAAGAGTTAATCCCTTCTTTCATCAAGTCTACTCTTGAGCAGCTGGACAAACAAGCCACTGTCAATTATGTGACCAATGAAGGGCAAATGCCAACAGACTTCAGAGTTTATCACTTCAAAACCCGCGATAAAGCCTATCAGTGGTATCTCTCTCAACCCGATGCGCTCAACCATGTAGATGTTACTATCAGCAATGATAATTGTATCCTCAACGATATGGCTTTTGCTATGGGAAAACCAACTGTAAATTCGAAGTCTCAGAACAGCAATTCTCAATTGCTACAATTGTTTAAGTTAGGACTATCGTTGTTTGCTCGTCCGTTGAATGTCAACAATCTTTTGTCCTATCTTCTCATACCGGGGAACCCCGTTGGAGGAGTATCCTACAAACTGGCAAAGGTTCTAACTAAAGAAGGTGGTGTTAATGAAGAGTGGCAGAAGGTTATTGATGAGTTTGATTTCACTGAAACAGATGAAAAGGGTGAGCAGAAAAACAAACGCCAGGAAAGACTCCAATTCCTTATGATGATGGAAAAAGACTATCCTGCTGAAGGCATCCTTGTGAGCGATATCAGGACGTATACCGAGAAATTGGCTCATTGGTGCGACAAACAGCTTCGCTCGCCATTTACCGATGATGAACGAAAGGAACAGTTGGTTGTCCTTGCTTCTTTCTGCCGCTCACTATTGTTAATCTTGCCTGCTGATGGCAACATTCCTTCTGAGTTGTTGCAGACTCATGTAGATGGCATCTATCGTCCACAGACCTTTACCCATATGAAGGCACAAAAGGGGTCCCCTGATGTTGTGTCTTCCATTACTCAGTTGATTGACAAAGCAGAGAAGGTGTGTTGGTTAGGATGTATCGGAGGTTCATCTGCTGTTTACCCATTTGATTTTCTCAATATGAAAGAAATTGAGAAGTTGCAACAGCTTGGTATCATCATCCCCTCCAAATCTGTTTTCTATACCCTTCAGCACCAGATGCTTCTGGAGTCATTAAAAAATATATATCAATTAGTACTCGTTACTTGGGAGTTTGACGGCAATACCCGTCAGGAAGAACATCCGTTGATTACGGAGTTGAAGCACCGATACAGGAACGAGTGGAATGGGCATGTCATCACGGATGAGGTTCCCAACCTTTTGCCCGATAGGAGGAACATCGTTAAACTTGATCCGCAGGCTGCATACCAGTTATCAGATAAGCTGACTTCGCTTAAACGTGAGAAGGAGAGCTACTCCAGCATTACCACGATGATTCAACATCCGTTCGATTATACAGTCAACTACCTTCTGAAACTTCATGAACCTCAAATAGGTCAATTGCCTGATTTGGACACTACAAAAGGTCTGGTGGCTCACCGGTTTGTCGAGTTGCTCGTTAAGAAATATGGTGAACAGATGGCCGAGGAATATAATAGGATCCCGCAGGAACAAAAAACCAACTTGATGGCTGATGCTATTCAACAGAAAGGTGCTGTACTATTGCTTCCAGAATATAAATTGGAGCGCCTGCAGTTCAAGTCCATCCTCGACGACAGCGTATCCGTTTTGGCTGACATCATTCAGAGACTACATCTGAAGTCTGTTGACAGCGAAGTGGAGATGAATGTAAATCTGAAACCCATTGGTGCGTTTAAGGCTGAGATTGATTTGATACTAAGAAACGACAAAGGGGAATATGTCATATTCGACTTTAAGTGGTCTGAAGGAAAAACATACTCCAATAAATTGGAGGAGAACAAATCCATCCAGCTGGAGCTTTATAAGGAAGCACTCAAATTGCACTATGGCGAAGGTGCAAAGATTGCAGGTGTCGCTTATTATTTATTCCCCAAAATGACATTGTTTACGGTTGATTTTCCTGAATCCGACCATATACATCATATACAACAAAAGGAAGAAAATGAAAAGAGAGTGTTGCTTGATGAAATCAACAACTCTTATGTTTATCGTCGTAACGAGTTGAATAAAGGTATGATCGAGGAGAGTGAGATGACCGAAATCAGTGAGATAGCTTATGAGAAGGCAAATACACCAGATAGTCCACTCTTCCCTCTTGAGCCAGACTACAATCATGACACACTTAAAGGTTGTCCGTATGTAAAAGTTGATAAACCTCCTTTTGTCAAGAAGGACGGATGGAAAAAGAATCCAACAACAAGAGAAATTCTGGCAAATCCTGAAGTTATTAAAGAAATAAAGACTACTCACCCCATTTTAAAAGGAAGACTCGTATGAAAAATATCAAATATATCAATGCAGGCGCAGGATCTGGCAAAACTACAGAACTGACTCGCATCCTGTCAGAAAAGCTGTCGGAGATAGATGAGCATGGCAATCCTAAAGTCACGCCTTCTCAGGTAATATTAACGACTTTCACTGAACTGGCAGCTTCTGAGTTCCGAGAGAAGTCGCGTGAACGTCTATTCAACGACAATCATGCCGATGTAGCAGCCGAATTGGATTCTGCAACTATTGGCACCGTTCACTCAGTAGCGCTGAACTTCATTCAGAAATACTGGTATCTCATCGGAGTGTCACCCGACATGAAAGTCATGTCAGAAGATGATCTCCAGGTGTATATCAGCGAGTCATTAGGTGACTACGTCGGCCAGGAGGATTTGGATTTCTTCCGTTCATATGGCAGTTTCTTTAATTTAAAAGATTCCCTGTCGCATGAAGATCTCAACTTCTGGAAAGACCATCTGCTGACCATTATCGACAAGGTAAACAACTACAAAGTTGATATCGATCAGAGCGCCAAGGATAGCAAGGCCATTGTAGAAAAGATTTTTATTCAAAAGGCTGAGTTGGATCAGGACTTGCTCGACACTTTTAAGAAAGCAATGGCAGATGATTTTCCAAGTCACAATGAAAGTGCGAGGGAGACGACCCAACCTATCCACGAGGGACTACAAAAAAATGACAAGACATATGCATTCATTGCTAAGTTCTATGATTTCTTAATTAACGACAAGCAAAAGAAGATTAAGAAACGTATCAAAGGTGTTATTGGCGATGCTAATTACGATGGTCTGGTTGAAAACCTCAAAGGTGTTTTGTGTTCCTGTTCTGGGGAGGAGAATCCCAAGAAATTGCTAACAGACATGATTGATAAGCTGTTCAATATTGCCAGAAACTGGAAAGAAGGCTTCCATGATTTCAAGAAAGCACACCATATCATCGACTATAACGATATGGAGCGGCTATTCCTTGAACTATTGAAGAAACCTGAGGTCGCAGCAGAAATACAAGGAAATTACAAACTGATGATGGTCGACGAGTTCCAGGACTCGAGTCCTATCCAGTTGGAGATATTTGAGTTGCTCTCTGACATGATGGAACAGAGTTATTGGGTAGGCGATCCAAAACAAAGCATCTATGGATTCCGTGGAGCCGATGTGGAATTGGTGAAAGAAACCACCCAACTGTTTTCAGAAACTGATAATCCCTCGCATCTGATCAAAGACCGACTCGACAAATCCTGGAGGTCAAGACATGACTTGGTAGAACTGGTTAACAATTGTTTTATTAAGGCTTTCAAGGATGTGATTATTGAAGATGATGTCAGGCTGCATCCTCAAAGAGATGACTCTGATCAGTTCTCATCACCACTTGCCCATTGGAACTGCTATGCCGCTAATCGTTCTAATAAAATATATACCGAGAAAGTCGCTGCACGTGTCAAAAAGCTTCTTGCAAGTGGCATTAATGTTCAAGACAAAGAAACCCGTGAGTTCCATGCCATCCGTCCTGGCAATATTGCTATTCTCTGTCGCAAGAACGAAGAATGTAAGGATTTCGCCAAGGCCCTGATCAAGCAAGGCGTGCCTGTTGCTTCCGTCAATGATGATATCATTCAGCAATTGGAAACGCATCTGGTATTTACCCTGTTGCGATTCATGGTCGATAGCTCCAACAAGCATGTCAGAGCTGACTTATTGCGTTTGCTTGACGATATTCCCAGCCAGGAGATTCTTCAGCAGCGTTTGGATTACTTGATATCTTTGAAGACGGAAGACGGTCAAGAGGATCTACCAGATGAATGGCTCAAGGATGACAATTTGATGATTGCTCGTCTAAGGTCTTTCAAACAGACAGTTAAGAATCTGTCCGTCAGCGATTTGCTCGAGAGTATCATCTACGGACTGGACCTCCATGCGATTGTTGCAAAATGGGATGATGCAGATAATCGCCGTCAGAACCTTCAAACGCTTTGCCTTCTGGCCCACAAATACGATGAGCATTGTCTTCAGATGGGTATTGGCGCCTCCGTAGGTGGCCTATTGACCTATCTCTCCTATGCCGAAATCGAGAACAAGATTGACAATGCTGCCGATGCTGTCAAGGTAATGACCTATCATAAATCGAAAGGTTTGGAGTGGCCCTACGTGATTATGTCTTCTCTTGAAGACGATAGTCTTGAGGACAAGACCTTCTCAAGAAAAAATTTCTGGGGCATTCATGAACTGCGAAATACAAATCATCCAAAAGGTGCGCCCTATGTCATCCAGTTCTTGCCAAGAATTACCAGCACATTCAATTCTAATCTGCCACAACCTGTGATGGAGGCATGTATTGATTGGAAAACTTATGAGCCACTAAAGGATAGTGAGCGCAATGCACTTTGCAACCTTTTATACGTTGGAATGACTAGAGCGCGTGATTATCTGACAACACTCAGCAAGCAGGGTGGTCAGAATGCTCTGCCAACGCTCTCATGGGTTGCGAATACAGGAATTTCTGCTGGTGATATCAGCAATAACGCTGCCAAATTGTGGGGTGATGGAGGTTTGGAACCTATATATGAAGACCTAGTTCCTGTCGACAAAGAGCAATCAGGTGAGGCTACTGAATACACAAGATACAAATATCCCGATATAGCAGTTCCCTGCAAAGAGCCCAAATATCTATCTCCCAGCAAACTGCCACAGATGGAGTTTTCGAAAGAAGATATTGAGATTATGAAGGACCTCAAATGTCGCATCGAGAATTACGATACCGATGAAACCAATGAGGCAGCTGCTGGTACTTGTATCCATAATATCTTTGCAGTCTATGACTCCACCCTTTCACACGAGGAGAATGTGGAGATGGCTACCAGCATTCGTAATGGTAACAACATGTATGAGGTGATTTCTGAGCCCGAAGAAGTTGTCAATTCCATTGAGCATCTCTATGCCTGGTTGGAGCAGACTTATGGCAAAGCATCGGCTATCAAGCATGAGGTCCCGTTCATCCATCCACTACCAGGACAAGTAGTTCATGGCGAGATTGATATTCTCTGGATGTTGGACGATAAGGAGTGCATCCTGATTGATTTCAAAAACTTCCCTGGCGACAAAGCATCAATCATGAACCCTGAGAACAAACATTATGCAGGTAATTACGCCTCTCAACTCAAGGCCTATCGCGACGTACTACAGGCATCAGGTATCACCGTGAAAGATACTCTTATCTATTATTCAGTTATGGGCTGTGTTGTTAAACTCAATTTTTCAATGTATAAGTAAATCAAATTAAAAAACTTTAGATATTATGGAAGAAAAAGCAAAAATCGTTGATATGTTTGGTCTGGATCCTAGTCTGGACACCTATTATGATGAAGAAGAACAAGAAAACGTGAGAAGTGTCCAGTACGAATGGGATTACATCAATAAATATCATTTTACAACCACATTTGATGAAGATGAAGAGGAATGGCTAGACACTTTCTCTGAAGAGACGAGGGAACTCTTATACGATTTCAGAGACCGTATCAGGGCACTCCGGCAAGATGCCATCTCCATGAAGGCTATCGAAGAATACGAACGCATTCTATATGAGGTGAATTGTGAACTTTGTGAAGAGGATGATGAGCCAGAATTCATTATTGACATGGAGCATCTCGAGAAGGTCAAGGAAGACAAAAGAGTAAGAGCGCTCCAACTGCGGCTTAAGGAGCTCAACGAGGAACGCCAACGCTATCAAGAATCCATTCAAGAGGAAGAGATTCTAATAGCCAAATTAAGAGAGAGGAACGCCAACCCATCAGTCATTGCAGACGAACAGGCCATTATCGACAATAGCAAAAAGGCAATCGAGGAACTGAACAAGCAAATCGAGGCTCTAAATGAACAATAATCTTGAATTAAAAGAACAAACACTTTCTTATACCTATAAAAGTCGGAGGATATAGGATTAATATTCCTATCTTTGCAGTCGTAAATCATCAATAGTTGAATTATGGCACATCTTTTAGCAATGAATGTTCCCGTCAAACGGGATCCGAAATGGTCCGACTGGGCAAAAATGACGCGTTCAAGAATCAAATCAGCAGGAATCCCTGTCAGCAGATGGCAATTGCTATATTATCATATGACCATCCTGTTCCTCGACGATGATGCATGCGCAGCAACGTTCACTCCAGAATTCGCCCAGATTGTGAAGTTGTGTCCCGCTTTACCGATGACAATCGATAAACTCGATGCCTTCACAACTACAAATGGAGCCGAACACATCATCTATCTGTCATCCACAAATGTCCCAGAGCAGATCCTCACGCTCGCCAAGGATGCACGAACCCTGGCAGACAGTCAGAATGCCAACTACGACAAACGGCCGTTTAAGCCCCATATCACTTTTGGTCACGTACCTGCAGACAAGATGTCACTTGACCAGTTGCAGGCTATCTTACGAACGTTTGAACAACCTGCATTCCATTGTGTCCTCAATGAGGCTGAGCATCGCTATCGCAGGAGTAATGGCACCATCAAAAAATGGAAACTGCGCCAATAAACCAAAACACATGGAACAGGTTCCATTTTTTCTATCCCCACTTATATCTATAACAAACAATACCTTATTTCAGTTTTTCCATATCTTTACAACCAACAAATTAATACTCATGAATATGACAAGACAAATCTACAAACTGGCACTCCTGATAGCAGCCCTGTTCCTCATGGGCTGCGAGTGCCCTTATCTCGAGAAAGGAAACAGTCCGTATTACAGGGCTGAAGAGTCCTCCGGCAATCACGTCACTGCCGACATGCTGCCCGGGCTCTGGCAGTGCTACTACCCGATGTACGTCGGCAATGTGGAATTCAAGGAGATCCGTATCTTCTCCAACGGCAAGGCCGACATCATCATGGAGGATGTTGGAGGTTCAGCCTACTACGCCGAAACCTACAAATGGCGCTTTGACGGCAGGTATATCTCATTCACACGGGGTAACACGACCTACCAGTTCCAGATCACCGGCTGTATCTTCCCCGAGCTCTTCCTCCGAGACTCTCGCGGCAAATACACATGGGCCTGGCGCAGATCAGAAGCATGCCTCAATTAAATAAGAACCAATAAAAATAAGTAATGTATATGAAAAAGATGATGACACTGCTGTTAGCTATCACCATGAGCGCAGCCATCCAAGCACAGGAGATTGAAAAGGTCGACAAGTTCACCTCTGGTTACATCAACGGCGTCTATATGGGAGAAGCCAAGTTCAAGACCATCGATGGTGTACTCTATGCCGTCGGCTATGAAGGCACCAGGGACTGGATTCTCGTCCGCTACCCTGCTGGCAGCCACAACGACTCATACACTGTCCACCCCTACTGTCGACGCATCGCACGTGGTGCCTTTGAGGGAGCAGCCTATCTGAAGGCCATCTACCTCCCATCGACCGTCAGCTACATTGGCGACGATGCCTTTGCAGGCTGTACCTCACTTCAAGGCATCTACTTTGGCGAAGACGACAACCCCACCGCTACCAGGAGCATCGAGGCCGACAGCCGTCAGGCCGATGCTGAGGAAGTGGCCCGCTACGACCTCTCTGGTCGTCCCTGCGCCCCCAATTCCAAGGGTGTCCAGATTATCGTCTATTCAGACTTCACCACCAAGACCGTTATAGAACAATGAAGAAACTCGTCAGCACACAAGGACTCCTGTATGGGCATTATGATGATGCCAACATGAATGAGGCCATCAATGAAAGAGTAAACGACAAACTGGAGATTTGTTACAATCAGCTCTCCAGGAATGGCGACATCCACGTCCATTCAGAACTGTCATACGACTTGTTTGACGGAGTGGTCACCGCCATCACCCTCACAAGCACCATCGACAATCCCACGCCCCAACGACTGGATGATTTCCGAGCCACATGCGAGTCCTTCTACGAGATTCCCAATTTTATCATCGACAACGACGCACCTACCCCATGCGTGTTTCTTCACGCCACAGACATCTACGACATGGCCTCGCTGATCCATGCGCTCAACTTTTATACTGTATGTCTCGAATCCATCATGCGTGTAGACGATGGTGATTACCATAAACGCCATTCGATATTTGACGATGAGACGTTCATTGAAGAAGATGAGGAGGACGAAGAAGACGACCGCTACTATGTTGACAAAGACGGTGTAGGCTATTCCTTGGATGGCAAGGTCCTGAAGTTCTGTCGTTTCGACTTCAAGGAAAGTCATTATGAGGTGCCTGATGGCGTCGAGGAGATCGAGTGCGGAGCCTTCATCGCCTGTCGTCACAGTCTGGAACTCTCCATTCCCCGTTCCGTCAAGATCATTGGCGACGACATATTTGGTTGCGGCGGGATCATTATCATCAGAGATGATTGAGAAAACCGTCATCCTACAGATCAATGACATTTTTATAGATATACATTCCCGACGTTTTTCCATGAAGACGCCTATCTTTGCCTATGAAACCACATAAAACATTAATAATATGCCAAGAAGACTGAAAATACAGAAGAGAACAGGCCTTGAGTTCGACATGCGTCATGGCCAACCCATCATGGGCGAAGAGCCTGAGTACAAGGAACCCGAGCAGTGGACCATCATCACTGCCATCAGTCGTGTGCTCGACATGGCCGAGGACTCCTCACTTACCGACGAGTTCTGGAAGTCGGTTGCCTCCCCACTCGCCTATCTCCGTGACCAACTGGGCCTTACCGACATCCAGATTGTGGTGATGACCCTGCTCATAGAAGCCGGCGAACCCCTCTCATGGAAGAAGATGGGCAACTTCCTCAACTGCTCCCGCCTGCAGATGATGACCTACACCGAGGAGATAGAGGAGATGGTGAAGAAGCGCTGGTTCGTGCGTCGGGGTGTCCACGAGATTGGCGGTAGCTTCGAAGGCTTCGCCCTCGCCCGTGGTCTCATCACGGCTCTCCGCCACAACACCCCCTTCGTACCGGAGAAGATTGACGGCCTCACCGAACAGCAGTTCGTCGACAGGTTGGAGAGCCGTATCGACAAGAACCTCAACAATCACCACGCCGACTTCCGTGACGACGAGGAGTGGATGGTTCAGCTGGTCGAAGCCAATCCCCACCTGCCCCTCTGTCACGAGGTGCTGAAGTTCAAGGACGACATCCATGTCCAGTCGCTCCTCCTCATGATTGTCTTCGACTACGCCCAGTGGGAAGGCACCGACGGTGAGGGCCTTACCTACGAGTCCATCGACGACCTCTATCCTGAGGACTACGAGTGCAACTGTCTGCGCGAAAGACTGCGCAACGGCTCCCACCCCCTTCTCCATTATGGCTACATCGAGCACAAGTGTAAGGATGGTATGGCCGACACCCACCAGTACATGCTCACGCAGAAGGCCAAGACCGAGCTCCTCTCGGCCTACAAGCCCAGCCACTCGAAGTGTCACCGTATGCGCGGCAACGACCGTTTCATGAAGACCCACGACACTATCAAGGAGAAGGAACTCTTCTTCAACGAGTCCGAGCAGCAGCAGATAGAGCGTCTCACCAGCCTGCTCAACCCCGATAACTTCCCTTCCATCCAGCAGCGTCTCGAAGAGCAGGGCATGCGCAAGGGCTTTGCCTGTCTGTTCTATGGCGGACCTGGCACAGGCAAGACAGAAACCGTCTTGCAGATAGCCCGTCAGACGGGTCGTGACCTCATGCAGGTGAACATCGCCGGCATGCGCGACAAATATGTCGGAGAGACCGAGAAGAACATCAAGGCCGTCTTCTCCCGCTATCGCGACCTCTGCCGCAATGCCGACGTGATGCCCATCCTCTTCTTCAACGAGGCCGACGCCCTCTTCAACAAGCGCTCGCAGAACACTGAACGCTCTGTCGACAAGATGGAGAACGCCATGCAGAACATCATCCTGCAGGAGCTGGAAGACCTCGACGGCATCCTCATCGCCACCACCAACCTCACGAGCAACCTCGACAGTGCCTTCGAGCGCCGTTTCCTCTTCAAGATTGAGTTCCACAAGCCCTCCACCGAAGTGAAGGCGCAGATATGGCAGTCCATGATGAAGGACCTCAGCCGCGACGATGCCCTACAGCTGGCCTCCCACTTCGACTTCTCGGGCGGTCAGATTGAGAACATCGCTCGCAAGCGCACCGTCGACTACATCCTCTCGGGCAAGTTCGCTACGCTCGACGAGATTGAGTCCTACTGCCGAGCAGAACAGCTCGACAACAAGAAAGAGCGCCACCACATCGCCGGCTTCTCTCTATAAGGAAGGAAGCGGCTGGAATCAGAATTCCAGTCGCTTCCCCATTTTCTTCACTTCCCAATATTTCTTTTCATCAAACCGATATAGTTCAGGCGGTCTGTTGGATGTTCCTCTCACGATTTCACCAGTTTTCCTGACATACCCCAACGCCAGCATCTTCTTCATGAAGTTACGTCTGTCATTCGCGATGTTCGATCCCTCTGGCGGCATGAGAATAGCTTTATAAATATGATGTAATTGCGGCATGGTAAACGACTCCTTATTGAGCAGATGGAAAACGATCGGCTCAAAATGGACAATCTGCTGCAACCGTTCAAATGCCACTTCAATAATCTCCTGATGGTCGAAGGCCAACTCTGGCAGACGGCCTAACGAAAACCATTGGGCGTTTCTGGCATCATCGCCTCCTTTGATCTGATATTTATCTTTGACCACAAGAGCCAGAAAGGCGATGGTGATGACACGTTCGTCAGGACGGGGATCTCGATCTACCTTCGAAAAGGTCTTAAACTCTTTCAGGTAAATACCCTCCACATTAGTCTCCTCATGGAGCTCTCTGTATACAGCAGCCTCGGCTGATTCATCTTTTTGGGTGATGAAGCCACCTGGCAGAGCCCAAGATCCCTTAAAGGGCTCTTCGCCTCGTTCTATTAATAAGACAGACAAGCCTCCTTCTTCTTCATCATATCCAAAGACCACCGCATCGACAGTCACAGCTGGATGCCAATAGTCTGACTCCCATTTATGGGTTTCAGCGTTCAATACCATACCTTATTATATATATGTGTTATGTAAAAAATACGCTGCAAAGTTACTAACTATTTTCCTTCCAAAAAAGACAAAAAAGAAAAAAATGACAGGCTTTGTGTATTTTTAACACAAATAATTTGCTCATTCAAAATAAACTTTGTACCTTTGTGTCAGAATTACACAAAGCATGAACAACAACACGTCTAACTTCTAACCCCATCCTATGTATAAGAACGGTAAAAACATCATCTTCATCGACCGCTGCGTCGAAAGTGTCAACCTCTACTTCAGCTCCATCAAAAAGGCGAAGTCTCTCAGCAACGAAAAAGAGTACAACCTTTGGCTCAGTATGCAGCAGGGCAGCAGCAGTGCTCGCGAGCAGCTCATCTTCGCTAATCTTCCCTATGTCGTCAGCGTCGCCAAGAAGTACCTTCCTTCAGGCGCTGCTCTCGAAGACCTCATCCAAGCGGGCAATGAGGGTTTGGTTATTGCTGTCGACAAGTTCGACGCATCGCTCGGCTTCCGTCTCATCTCCTTCGCTACATGGTTCATCGAGAACGAGGTGCGCAAGGCTGCATACGGCTACATTCGTCACAACGCCGACTCGCTCGACGTGTCCATATGCGTTGAAAAAGAAGAGGATACACTTGTTAACCGCGTCAAGGCGCACCCCTCTCAGTCTGCGGATTGGAATCTGCGCTATCGTGATGCACTCCAAGCGCTCAAGGAGCGTCTCGATAAGCGCATGTTCGGTCTTGGTCGTCTGACTGGTAAACTCCATCAGATGCTCCTCGATGGTTACACCACTTCAGACTTTGCACGCAAGCATCGTCTGAGTGAGCGTCAAATGAACCGTCTCCTCACCCTCATTCGTGAGGAGGCGGATCCTCTCCTTAAGATGGCAGCATAAAGCCACAATACAATTCAAAGAAAAAAAAATTTATAGCTATAACTATTGAAAGAAACAGCAAACTATTTACTATATTTGCAACAGAAAACAAAAGCAAGGGCGGTTGACGCTATCTGGAGAGATACTTCGATCTGACCGCTATTTTAAGTGAGGCAGAGTGTATCTCCAATCGGTTACCTGACCGATTTTGTTACTCAAAAAAAATGCTCTCCTAACTCCCGAAAGGGGCTTTTCACCGCCCTCTGCTTTTTTCAAGCGTTCTTTTTACTTATTGATACATATATAGCGTATGAGTTACAACGAACAGCTTCGTTGTGACCATCTGACCACCAACCACGAAGGTGCACTGGCATGGCGCATGACGCCAGAATGGGAACTCTACACCACCGTCGTCACCACGATGGGTGTGGAAGACAAGTTCTACGAGGGTGGAGAGGAACGCGTACGTCGCATCGCCGATCTGGTGCGAAAGGTCGAGCCTGAATTTGTAGCTCAGCTGGCCGTCTACACCCGTGAGGAGATGCATCTGCGCAGTGTTCCGCTTCTGCTGTTGGTAGAGCTGGCCAATTGCCATCAGGGCGACTCTCTTGTGAGCAGAGCTGTCGGCAGAACGATTCAGCGTGCTGATGAAATCACCGAGCTGCTCATGTGCTACCTCTGGCGCACAGGTAAGTCTGACCTCTCAGGTCTGAGCTGTCAACTGCGCAAGGGTCTGGCAGAGGCGTTCAACAAGTTCGACGAGTATCAGTTCGCCAAGTACAACCGCATGAACCGCAAGGTCACCCTGCGCGATGCACTGGCACTGGTACACCCGAAACCGAAGGACGACCGTCAGGCCGACATCTTCCGAAAGATAAAGAGCGACACGCTGGAAACACCCGTCACTTGGGAAACCGAGTTGTCGGCTGTAGGCCAGCGCCACTTTGACTCAAAGGAAGAGAAGGAGGAAGCCAAGCGTGAAGTCTGGCGTAAGCTGGTACAAAGCCGTCGCATAGGCTACATGGCCACCCTACGGAATCTCAGGAACATGCTGGGGCTTGGAATGGACGATGAGACCATGCAGATGGTCTGCGACTACATTGCCGACCCTGAGGCAGTCCGAAAGAGCAAGCAGTTGCCCTTCCGATTCCTGTCGGCATTCCTTGAACTCACCGAAAGTAAGAACGTACACTCGTTCACTTCCCACAAACTTAATAAACTAAGCAGTCTCCATAAAAAGGTCTGTAAGGTTCAGAAAGTCGTGGAAAAGATGAGGCAAGGTTATTTTCCCAAATCGGTCCGTGTCGTCAAAAGGTACTATCCCCAAGATGACAGGTGCATCTATAACCTGACAGATGCCTTCAAGAAATTGGGCTTCCGTCCGAGCAAGATGCATTCCAGCTATCGCACCAAGAAGTGGAAGTATTGCGAGCATCCTTCCGAGAAGGATATGAAGTTCCTTGAAAGTCAGGAAAACCACCTCTTGTCACTTCGAAACACGCAGGGGAAGGACGAGGAAGTTCTCCAATCGCTTGAGTCTGCAGTCTGTCACACCGCTGAAAACATCCCCGGTTTCGATGAGAACACAAGGGTGTTGTTGGCAAGTGACACATCGGGGTCCATGAGAGCGCGTGTCAGTAGAAATAGTTCCGTCATGTGCTATCACATCGGTCTGTTGCTCTCTATGCTGATGCGGCATCGCTGCAAGAATGTGGTGACGGGCATGTTCGGTGATATTTGGAAAGCCATCGACATGTCGTCGGTAAGCATCCTTCAAAGCACCGTGGATATGCTATCGCGTGCAGGCGAAGTAGGCTATTCCACCAATGGCTATAAAGTCATCGACTGGCTCATCCAGGAACATCGTGAGATGGACAAGGTGATGCTGTTTACCGACTGCCAGCTGTGGAACAGTGAAGGATGGGCTAATGATGCCCGTCTTGCAGAATACTGGGACCGCTACAAGCGCGAAGTGGCGCCTCATGCGCGCCTTTACATCTTCGACCTGGCAGGCTACGGGCAAAGCCCCATCAGCATGGTGCGTGACGATGTGTTCTGCATCGCAGGCTGGAGCGATAAGGTCTTCGATATCCTTGCAGCAGTGGAACGTGGTAAGAGTGCTATCGACGAGATCCGCCGGATTGTCGTTTAGCACGAAGGTTAGATAGGTCACAAAGAGGCTTGAGGATGGACTCCCAGGATGGGAGTCGCCTCGCAGATTCCCCCTTCCAAGGGGTTCCGGCGGAGATACAGTCCGAACGTCCTCAAACGAGGTGTTCGGACTGTTTTTTGTTCCCTCATTGAAAGCCCTATCAAAATTATAACTATAAATTTTTGAATATTTCGGAAAAAATGACTATCTTTGCAGCAGAATAACAAAAAAACAACGATGACAAAAATTCAGGAAGCAATCAGACAGATGAGCAGCGAAGAGCGCGACACGCTCTTGGCAGCCTACATGGAAAAAGACAAGGCTTGGGCACCCAAACCCGTTGCCATTGAAGTACGCAGACGCGAGATGAATGAGGTCTCAGGAAACAGGATCTACAACATCATCGTGATCCTCGAGGATGGTCAGGAGGTGAAGATTCATTTCCGCAACCTCAAGTCCGAGGTGCTCTACGTCTATGCCCTCCTCCACCCACGCGGATTCCTCCGCGAGTCGCTCAACAGGCCCGGCTGTCCCAAGCTGGCCAATTTGTACACCATACTCTACATGGCAGACCCAAGGATTCTGGTGAACCAGGCCAGCCAGAACTTCGACCGTATGATGAGCCAGGCCATTTCCGATGCCCGCAGGTCCATCGAGGATGCACTCATCTTCGCAGAGGAACTGAGCTTTGGCAACCCACGCCACTACGACATGAAGATCGTCATCCCTGCAGTCTACGACGGACTGGAAGTGATCCTCGATCCCGAAATCTCTGCCTACCAGCACATTTAGTTAACAAGAGTTAAAATACAGCAACTCAACCAGGGGGTGTGCAGAATCACTGCACACTTGCTTCGTACCTTTGCACCCAGATTACAAAAACACGACACACATATGAATAAGAAGAACCTCATTTTCGATTACACGTCAACGACCTTTGATGCCTATCAAAAATCTCTCGACAAGACCACACCTCTAAGTGCAGAAGACGAACGCGAACTTGGTGAGCGCATTCGCCAAGGCGACACGAGGGCTCGCAACAAGCTCGTAGAGGCCAACCTCCTCTTCGTGATTAAGTGCGCCAAAGAGTTTAGCGACTATCAAGTTCCACTCGAGGAGCTGATAGCAGCTGGCAACTGTGGGTTGGTGGCAGCAGCAGAGAACTACGACCCTACCTACGAGAACCGCTTCATCTCGTATGCGGTTCGCAAAATCAAGCAGAGCATGTGCGATGCCGTCAACGACTATCGTCAAATCGTCCACATCCCCTCCAACAAACTCAAGGAGATGAACTATCACTATGCAACGCTCGACGTCTTTCGCGACACACGCGACGACAATGATGACGATTATTGTCCTTGCTTGCAGAACAAGCTGCATGCAGAGCCCACCACCTCGCAGGTCGAACTGCTGCTCGATGAAGAGCGCGAAGTGCTGCGTCATTTGCTGTCGCAACACTTCTACCCCATCGAGGTCAACTTCCTCATGGACTACGCACAAATGCGTGCTGATGGTTACAAGGTGAAGGACTTCGCCCAAAAGCAACGCCTCCCCCTCAATCTCGCTAAGAAGAAGCTGAAGGCTCTTCTCGACAAGATTGACTCACTCCACCTCCATGCTGTCTATCTCCGACAGGCAGCGTGAAAACAAGAAACCGCCTCCAAGCTCATAAATGAAACGAACGATGAAAAAGAACAAGCAAATCCTGATCATCCCCGATGTCCACGGCCGCCCGTTCTGGCGATACGCCGAGGAGCATGTCGGAGAATATGACAAGGTCATCTTCCTCGGCGACTATGTCGACCCCTATGCGGAGGAAGGCATTGACCCTCAGACCGCCCTCTACGGACTGATCGACATCCTCGACTTCTATGCCGCCCATCCCGACAAGGTCGTGCTCCTCTTGGGAAACCACGACATGCACTACCTCTCACCCCACTACCTCAACCTCTGCGCCTGCGACCGCTACGACGAGGAACATGCCCATATGCTGCACACGCTGTTCACGCAGGGCGAACCCTTCCTGCTCGCCCACGAAGAGACGCTCGGCTCCCGTCGCTACCTCTTCACCCACGCCGGAGTCAATATACCCTGGCTGAGGTTCAATCACGATCAGATCGGCCAGCCAGATGCCGACCATCTGAACCGACTTCTCCAGACCGACGAAGGCATCGAAACACTGGCGCAGGCCGGAATGATACGTGGTGGCGGTTACCTCACGGGCAGTGTCATCTGGGCCGACAGCGACGAGATCGCCCTCTCGCGCCCCCTGCCCAAAGTCTATCAGGTCTTTGGACACACCCAGCAACTCTATGGTTCGCCCATCATCACCGACCACTACGCCTGCCTCGACTGTCGCTCCTGTTTCAGTCTCGACGCCAACGGAACTTTCACCCAACTGCAAAAAAATAGTCATTTATATGTATGACTATAGGCCTTCCTTTTTCTGGGAATTCATACATTTGTAACCAGAAAAAGAAATTGAATAATATGCAATACACAAAAGTACAAATCAACAACAATATCCACAAGTTATTGGAGGAAGGCAAGAGCAATGACGATGCGCTTGACTTCTTCCTCATGATGAACATGATGAACGATCTGGGCCCCGAGCGCCCGTTCATCACGAAAGGACCTCTGCCCGCCGAAGTCCGGATTCAGCTGCTTGAGTACAACGAAATTAACAAAGATGACATCAAGCTTGAGCAGACAAATTCGGCTAAATCCACCACCCAGAGACTGGTGGTCAAACTCTCGCCTACCTGCACGCTCTACGCGGAGAAGGTTCGTGACGCTTTGCAAGTCACTATCAATGGGAAGAATCTGACCGTCATGTACCTGAAGTCATACAGTGCAGCGCTTATCGCCCTGTGGATGATACGCCAGAAGCAGAAGCTCGAAGAATACATGGCAGAATGGGATGTCGTCTTGAATATTGCCTGCAAGAAGGCCAAACTCAACCGCATAGCATTCCTCGGCATCCAGGCCACATTCAACGAAGCCATGAAGGGCTACCCCAGAGTCAAATATGTGGTCATCGAACAGAAGCGACGTGCCAGAATCAGGGTGAAGATTCCCAATACCAATCTCGGAGTCTATATTGATGCCTGGTGGGGATCCTACAAGGAACAGCTCCCCAAGCAGATCGAGAGCCTGAAACTGCTGCTCGACACTCACCGCAGAACATGCTTAAAGAATTTCTTTGTCCATCGCTAAAACGTTTTTTTTAATTTTCTAATCTTTTAATTTTTTAATCTTTTAATTTTTTAATCTTTTAATTTTTTAATCTTTTAATTTTTTAATCTTTTAATTTTATAATTTTCCGAAATGGCAGTAATGATTAATATTTCAGAACTCAAGGAGACATTAGAGATCATCCCGTCCGACCAGAACATCATGCTCGTGGGCAAGCACGGCATCGGCAAGTCAGAAATCCTCACCAGCTACTTCAACGGCAAGGGGATGAAAGTAGTAACCCTGTTCCTCGGACAGATGGCCGATCCGGGCGACATCATCGGCATTCCCTCGAAGGTGGAGAAACAGGATGCCAAGGGAAAGGCCACCTCGCTGACCGACTTCACTCCACCCTACTGGTTCCCGCAGGACGGCCAGCCGATCGTCCTCTTCCTCGACGAGCTGAACCGTGCCCGTCCTGAAATCCTGCAGACGGTGATGGACCTCACCCTGAACCGTAAGCTGGCAGGCAAGGCGCTGCCCGAAGGCAGTCACGTCATCTCAGCCGTGAACGATGGCGAGGAATACCAGCTCACCGACCTCGATCCGGCACTCGTCAGCCGTTTCAACATCTATGAGTTCAGGCCCACCGTTGAGGAATGGCTCAACTGGGCTGCCAGCGAAGGACTCGACGAGCGTGTCATCAACTTCATCCAGGACAACCCGACCTGGCTCGACGGCGACACCAAAGACTACAAGGGCCTTGACAAGAGCGCCGACCGTCGTGCGTGGAAACATGTGTCCGACATCATGCAGCAGCAGCCTTCATACAGAGTGCCCAGCAGCGCAATATCATTACGGGCAAAGACCTCCTGCTGAAATACGACAAGACCATGAAGACCGTCGAGAAGTATCAGCTGCACGAGTTTGCCATCCTCAACGAGTCTGTGTTCCGCTTCCTCGAGAATGCCCAACTCAAAGAACGCGAGAAGAAGCTTGTCGCCAAGAATCTCGGTCAGTACATCGAATTTCTCCAAGCGGAGAAGAAGAGGGAGGCGCTTGCCAACTTTACGAACATCTTCGAGAAGGGCACCTACGACAAGGCTATTTCCTTCATGGTGGTGAATGCCTTTGAGGTGTACGACATGTTGAATGAATTCGTAAATACGCTATGAAAGAACGAATAGCCAGGATCACCGAACGCTGGTTTCTCAGCGAGGAGCCCCTGTTCTCTGCTTTCTGCACCCACCGGGTGGCAGAAAACAGAGAGATGATGTGCTATGCCCGAGTGGGAAAAGGCGTCATTGAGGTCAACCCCGACCTGTGTAAAGACATCAGCGACAAGGAGCTGGAAGAACGACTCCGCGTAGAGGTCATCCGCATTCTGCTGAAGCACCCCTACGAGCGCCAGCCGGATGGTTGTAGCAACACGGCAAGAGCATTGGGAAGCAACTGTGTCATCGGCGACTCCTACCGTCTCCAGAAGGTTGAGATGGAGAAACCGGCAGATTTCGAGATGCCTTCCAACCAGCACTTTGAGTACTATGCCCGTCGCATACAGATGCTTCTTCCTAAGGATCAACAGGGGCTGTCTGGCGAGCCGGACGAGAATGCCGACATCGCTGCCAACTGGCAGCAAGACGAACTGATGGCAGCACAGGTGAACGAAGCCATCCGTCAGGTGAAGGCATGGGGATCACTACCGGGAAAATTGGTAGAGGAGATCATCGCCTCCACCAAGGCGCGCGTCGACTACCGTAAGATCCTGGCAGGATTCCGCGCGTCCATTCTCTCTGAGAAGCGTAAGCTCACACGCATGCGCCCCAACCGCCGCTTTGGCTTCGACGCCATGGGCAGTCGCTACGATTTCACCACTCGGATGATCATCGGTGTGGACTGTAGCGGGAGCATCTCAAAGGACGACCTCATGAACTTCTACACCACCATCAACCGCTTCTTCCAATACGGTATACAGCAGATTGATGTCGTGCAGTTCGACACTCAGCTGGGCGAAGTGCAGACACTGCTCAAGGCGTCAGAAAACATCAAGGTCACCGGACGCGGCGGCACCTGTTTCCAGCCCTTCATCGACTTCGTGGCCAGGCATCCCGAATACGACGGCGCGCTCATTTATACCGACGGCTTTGCGGCCAAGCCAATCATCCCCGCCACCATGCGCACGCCCCTCTGCTGGATCCTTCGCTCAGAGAATGAATTCAAAGAGCATGAACGCTGGATGCGCCAGTCCGGCCGCGTCTGCGTCATCGAAAATTCCCGCAATGCTTAAAGCAGATTCAGGAGGATAAACAATAAAAAACACATCGGTACACAAAATTGTGGTCCACAAATTTGTGTACTTCGTTTTTTTTGTTTATATTTGCACCCAAAACAACCGAATTGATATGGAAAAGGCATTTGTATATGGTATGTCTGTCGAAGGAGAAAACTTCACGGACAGGGTGAAAGAGACCAAACGGCTGAAGATGGATTTGGAGAATGGCATCAACGTCATCCTTGTCTCTCCTCGTCGCATCGGGAAAAGCTCCATTGTGCGGAAGGTCATGAAAGAGATCACCGATCCGAAGATCAAAATAGTGTTTATGGACATCTACGATTGTCGTAGCGAATATGATTTCTATAACCGTTTTGCCACTGAGTTGTTGAAACAGACTGCCACCAAGACTGAACAGGTGATAGAGAATATCAAGAAATTCTTGGTCAGACTGACGCCTAAGATAGCTTTCTCGCCAGAGCCGATGTCTGAGTTCTCGCTTTCGTTGGGTATTACGCCCCAGAATTATCAGCCAGAGGAAATCCTGCAGTTGCCAGAGATGATAGGACAGGCCCAAGGGGTGCACATTGTGGTATGTGTCGACGAATTTCAGCAGATTGGTGAGATGCCTGACACGCTGACTATTCAGAAACGTCTGCGTGGAATCTGGCAGCATCAGCGTAATGTGTCGTATTGCCTTTTCGGCAGTAAGAAACACCTGATGACCAAACTCTTCCAGAATCGCAGGATGCCTTTCTATCAGTTTGGCGAGATGATGTTTTTAGACAAGATACCCACAGCAGACTGGGTGCCCTTTATCTGTTCCAGATTCGAGCGTCAGGGAAAGAAAATCTCTGAGGAACTTGCAAAAAGGATATGTGAGACGGTAGAGGGTAATTCATCGTATGTCCAGCAACTGGCCTGGAATGTATTGGCAGAGACAGAACAAACGACTACTGAAGAAGATTTCTGTCGTGGTGTCGATGCCTTGCTGGCTCAGTGCTCCGCCCTCTTTGAAGAGCAACTGAAGGGATTGACAGGTTATCAGTTGAACTTTATTCGTGCGTTATGCGATGGTGTCACTTCAGACTTTGGCAGCAAAGCCATCCTTGAGACCTACAACCTCGGTAGCAAGTCGAACATCTCACGCATCAAATCAGCGCTGCAGGACAAAGAAATGATCGACTTCGATAACGACACCGTCTATCTGGAAGATCCTGTATTTAAGATTTGGTATAAACGGAACAAATAGAAGAAGGAGTAGATAGCCTATGCCAACGTGAAAATCCGCAATGGCAGTTCAGGCAGTAGCCATATCGAAATCTATCCATAAGTCATTTCTCACAGAGCCAGTATTCCGAGCAGCCGTTCACCATACGGTGACGGAAGCTGAAGCGGAAGTTGTTCATCGCCTTGCCCAACACGGCCGGAGTGGCCCGCTTGTGGCATCGAAATATGCATAGCGGTCGGCGAAAGTGGAGAGAAAAATACTCGCCCAACACTTCGCGAACAATAAAGAGCCAGTTGAAATGATAGGTACGCGTGATGGTACGGCCAGGCATCAGCATGTCGCTTTCCAGCGAGATTGGTGTCGGCTCTGGCTGGTCGTGCTTCACGCAGCCTGCCTTAAAAGGACGCGCATCAGGATTGAAATACATCTCAGGGTCGGCACTCATATAAACCGTCCGTTCCAGCTTAGGCTCCAGATATTCGATGTCCAACCCGAACTGGTTCTGATACGCCCTCCTCGCCGTCTCATACAGGTTCTTATGAAACTGCCGCATCTCATCTTCCCTCGTCGGTAATATTTTCCCCTCCTGAGTAGGAGGGGTGCCGTCAGGCGGGGTGGTCTGATCCGCACTCATATCTGCTTTTCTGAACATCTCCCCTCGGCACACAATCTTGACACTCTTTCCCGATGCCCCCAAAAACGCCATCACCGTCTCGTCCATCCTTGCCGCCTGATTCCTGATCTCCTTGTAATTCATGCCCTCAACGGCAAAGAGCAGTCGCGGCAGGTTCACCGTATGCTTCTGGTCGTCGAGCGTAATCTGCCCGTCAGGCATTCTCTGGGGCTTATAGAACTGATAGTTCAGACGCAGCTTGAACACCATGTCCTTTTCTGGATTCTCACGGATCATCTCTGCTACCTCCGACAGTTCGATACGCTTGATGACCTCCTTCTTTCGCGACAATTTCAAAAAACTTATCTTCATAATGTTCAATTTTTAATGTTCAATTCTCAATATTCACTTCTCCTTCTACTAAATGATTGGAATTTGCCTGCAAAGTTACTGATTTTAAATGGATTCTGCAAATATTTCCACAATTATTTTCTTCTATTTTGCTTCTACTTAACCTCTACTAATCTTCTACCTTGCCTCTACAAGGAGAAAACATTAGGCTCATAGAACCTGGGAACGTCATATTCCCACCATGGGAACAGTTCTTCTACCTAATGAAAATCTTGAATCTTGAATCACCTTAAGAGCAGCACTATGCCTTCTTTCTATTTGCAGAGGACTGGTAGAGGCAAAGTAGAGGATTAATAGAAGCAAAGTAGATGGTAAGTAGATGTAAGATTATAACTAAATCGCTTATAAACAGCAATTTACATACATTTTAGTAGAGGCAAATTAGAATCTTTTATTTTTCAAAGTCCCATTCTGTCACATAATGATCAAACTCAATACCCTCAATGCTTCCAAACATGGCGACGATTTTCAAAATCTCTTCCTGTTTTTCAGGCGAAAGCAGATTCTGACCATGATGCACTCGATAGTACGGCCCATTCCCGCCACCGAATAATGCATGCACACACTGGCGAGCCTCAGCCCTTTGCCAATGAGGCACGTTATCATATAGCTTCGTGAAGCCCCATGCTATCCGCACACTCACTATTGAAGCACAATGGATACCCCATTGGAATATCTTCCGCCTTCAGTTCTCTTTCTTCCATATCCGTCATATTTGTATTGTTCATTGAAACATCGTCAGTTTGACTGTGCAAAGATACTTAATTAATTTCAGAATAACAACAAAATATGGTTCATTTGTCTCTTTGAGAAAGAAATCTTCTTTATTATTTGTTTGTTTCAAGAATAATCTCTATCTTTGCAGCCGGAAAGTGTTCATCACGATTAACATATTCAACCAAAAAGTGTTTATCATGATTAACACTTTCAGGCCGAAAGTGTTCATCACGATTAACAAGGGAACTAAAAAATGAAATAAAGATGGAGAGTCTATTCAAACGTCATGATGCTTATCTTTCAAGAGTACCGATGAAGTACATCCGCGATTTCATGAAACATGTAAACTGGGATTCGCGGCTTCTAGTCATCCGGGGGCCCAAAGGCGTAGGGAAATCTACATTGATGCAACAATACATCAAACAGCATTTTTCTGCAGGCGACCGCCATGTACTCTATTGTTCTGCTGATACAAACTATTTTTCCACTCACACATTGCTCGATCTGGCAGAGAACTTCGTCATGATGGGAGGGAAATGGCTTTTCATTGACGAGGTACACAAATACCCGGGATGGAGTCGGGAGATCAAGGAGATCTATGACCTCTATCATGAGTTGCACATTGTGTTGAGCGGTTCTTCACTCATTCAGATTAACGACGGGCAGGCCGATCTCTCACGGCGTCTCATGCCATACGACATGCCAGGACTGTCGCTACGCGAATTCATCCATCTGGACACGGGACTCGACATCAAGCCCATTTCGTTGGATCAATTGCTGGATAAACCATCAGAGGTATGCATGGATATCTTGTCCATGAAATGTCACCCCCTTGAGCATTTGGAGCGCTACCGTCAATTTGGCTATTATCCTTTTTATTTTGAAGAAAAGAAGGAATATTACGACAAATTAGAAAACACGGTCAACTACATCATCGATGTTGAACTGACCAAATATCGCAGTCTTGATGTAGGTTATACCCGTCAAGTCAAGGCACTGCTTCATGTGATATCCCAAATGACGCCATACGAGGTGGACATCTCAAAACTTTCAAAAGCATCAGGTATCAGCAGACAATCTACGCTCAAATACCTTACGAATCTGGAGGAGGCCAATCTTATTCGGAGAGTCTTCACCAACTTAATGACTGTCACAGACTTGCAGAAACCAGACAAGATTTACCTCGACAATCCCAACCTGCTCTATACCCTCAGTATGGAGAAACCTGAGATAGGTACTGTACGAGAAACGTTCTTTGCAAACCAATTGGCATCAGCAGGACACAAAGTGGAATATGCGGGCTATAAGAAGGGTGACTTCCGTATTGATGGTGACATCGTAATCGAGGTGGGCGGACAAGACAAAGGCTTTAGTCAAATTTCTGATCAGCAGAAAGCCTTTGTTGCAGCCGATGACATCGAGTCTGCCTATTTAAGCAAAATTCCCCTTTGGGCCTTTGGATTCTTATATTGAGCAACAAGATGAACTCCTACTCATCGCCTCGATCGATGAGGAAGCACAGGAAGAAGACCATTGGCTATAACGGTAAGTTCTACACCTTCCCCTACTTCCTGGCCTTCCTTCTGAAACGTTTTCTTAAAGATCGCAGTAAATAAATGATGAACAAGAAAATGTTTGGCGATGAATATACTTGTTTTATTCCAAAGGTATTTGAGTCAAAGGATTAAAATCCGATCTTTGATGTGACGACAGGCCACTACTGCAAGACCGAAGCGTATAATAAGAAGTACGGCAAGGCCATCATCTAAACAAGCAAGGATGACTCGCAGTCATTATGCTACGGGGCCTTTTTTGTTTTTTTGCAGAAAACGGGTAAGCAAGAAAAATAATCAGATAAGAATGTATAGGCTGAGAAATAAATCTGTATGTAGAAGAGTAAAAATCATGTTTTTGAGTCTAAAAGTGAGTAAATTGCTACAAAATGTAACTCGTTTCTTAGATTTTTGGTTATTTCTTATTATTATTGGATTATTTTATCTATCTTTGCCATCATTATTGCTATAAACTTATAGAACATGAGTAACAAGACGATAGTTGAGATCAACGCTCTTTTAATCGAGCTAAGAAAACATGGGGATAATTTTCAATCTAACATTGGGAAGGGGGTATCATCTCTCAATTCCGATTGTAAAAGGATCTTGAGGACTGACATTCCATTAAAACTTGTAGAATTCTTTCCAGAAGACACTTATAAGATTAAAGGTTCTGTTGGGCAAGGTCGTGTAACAAAGACTCCTTGGATAACCATCATAGATAAGAATGTTGCGAGATCTGCAAAACATGGTGTATATCTTGTTATGCTTTTCTCAAAGGATTTAAAAAAAGTGTACTTCTCATTAGCTCAAGGAGTAACTGATCTGAAAAATGATATTATCGCTGCAAGAAGAGAGGCTTTTAGGAAAGAACTAAACCTTGAAAGTGCTATTCTCAAACATTTCAACGACCAAGATATCGAGAATCAAAATTACAAGGAATCAGCCATATATTCAAACGAATGGAATTGTAATGATCCGGATTATTGTGAAAGGCTTATAACAGAATTGAAGAATGCATATAAGAAATATGTTAGCAAAGAGATAAACGATCCAGAAGATGGTAACAAAACTGTTATTATTCCAAAAACAATCAATACTCCAAATTCTTCATCTACCACAAAAAACAAACCTTTCTCAATTAGCGAGATGATAAACCTTATCAATAGTACAGGCCTCATCTACTCGTCATCGCTGATAAAAAGGTTCGCTTTTTCGCTTCTGTCAAAGCCCTTTGTCATACTGAGTGGATTAGCCGGCTCAGGCAAAACGCAACTCGCATTAGCGTTTGCAGGTGCATTAGTAGAAGATCGAGAGAAACAAATGAAGGTTGTAAGTGTTGGTGCAGACTGGACCAATAGAGAGCCATTGCTTGGCTATCCAAACGCTTTGGACAAAACGGAATATGTAAGACCAGAGAACGGAGTACTCGACTTACTTATTGAAGCAAACAAAACTGAGAACTCGTCAAAGCCATTCTTCTTGATATTGGATGAGATGAATATGAGTTATGTAGAGCGTTATTTCGCAGATTTCCTATCTGTAATGGAAAGTCATGAAGACATGCCCTTATGGAATGGGTATGATCCACAGAAAGACGATACTCCAAAATCAGTTTCTCTTCCAGAGAATCTATTCATTATCGGTACAATCAATGTAGACGAAACGACTTACATGTTTTCACCCAAGGTTCTTGACCGTGCGAATGTGATAGAATTCAAAATCTCTGAAGAAGAAATGACATCTTTCCTCTCTAAGATTCAGAAAATTGATAGAAATGCTGCTAATTCAAAAGCTGCAGATATGGGAGAAGACTTTGTAAAACTAGCCAAAGTCAAAGACTTCATATTGGATAAGGATGCGGCTAATACTTTGAACAAGTTCTTTAAGGAGTTGAAGAATGTGAATGCTGAGTTTGGATATCGTTCTGCAACTGAGATTTTCAGGTTTATTTGTCAGGCTCAGAAGAACGATGATACGGACGAAAAGCTTAGCAACGATGATATACTCGACTCTGCTATTGTGCAAAAACTGTTGCCAAAACTGCATGGTTCACGGAAGAAGCTAGATCCTGTACTCAAGAAACTATGGTCGCTTTGTTTTACAGATAAAGACAATGCAACAAATACTATTACGAGCGACTGCGTAGATAAAGCTATTTACAAAGAAAGTGCAGATAAGATACAGAGAATGTATGAGGCTGCTAATGCCAATGGTTTCACAAGCTTTGCAGAAGCATAAGTAATGTTACAGAGCAAGGATCACCTGGAGATAGACATTGAGGGTAGAAAAGGTACTGCTAAGCTGTTCATTTATCCTCAGACTTCAAATGCGAAATTGTTTGAAGATGATGAGCAGCTATATGGCAAAGCAAGATACCAATTGGTAGAAGGCAATACATATGTCTACGAATTCTCTGGTCCTAACGAGCAGACATCACTACAATTCAGTAAAGAAGACGAAATCGTAACATTCCATCCAAATAGAAAGACTCACAAAAGTGAAGGAACTTTCAAAACAGGCATTAATGTAGGTCAGCTTTCCCTTATAATTATTGATAAGAATACTGACGAGGAATATAGTAAACTAAGGCTGGAAATTCAAAGCACAAAGGTCGACTACGATAAGGATTACCAGTTGATGCTTGATGAGATTGCGGAATACTACACAGATCTTGTATTGCAACAGGGTTCTCCTGTTACCCAACATTTGGAGGTAGACGAGAATTGTTCTCCAGAAACCTTGTACCAGCGTTTTTCTTTTGTTCATTCCATTATCGATAGCGAAGCTTTCTCTGAGGCTATTCATAAGATTATGACCAGTCCTATTCGTAAATGGAAAGATGCCTATGTTCAAAGAGACATAACTGCCATTCGTCGGCTTTCGAGAAAGAACATACGTCAAATGGCCTCAGATCCTGATAGAATACCCTTATCCCATCCTATGAGAAACGGTCTCTGCAGCGTACCACGTAGTTTGGAAGTCGAATACAAGAAAGATACTACTGACAACATTGAAAACCAATTTGTCAAGTTCGTCCTGCATATGTTCTCTTCTTTCTGCTCTGATATCAGTAAACTATCTAACGCATCTGAGAGACTCAAGGAAGAAGCACATTACACAATCGAAAGGATATCATCTTATCTTGAGAGCCAGTTTTTCAGAAAGATATCCATGCCCTCTCATCTGAATATGAACAGCCCAGTACTACAAAGGAAAGAGGGCTATCGAGAAGTATTACAAGCCTGGCTGCTTTTTGATCTGGCAGCGAAACTTAATTGGACAGGTGGAGATGACATTTACGAGGCTGGCAAAAAGAATGTTGCAACGTTATACGAATACTGGCTCTTCTTCAAACTTTTGGAACTGGTTAGCGAGTTCTTCAATATCGCACCAGAGGAGAAAGCCAACCTTGTGACTTCAGATCCAGACCATATCAACTTGAATATTGTTCAAGGAAAGACGCAGATGATACGAGGTCAACAAGAAACGTATTCAAGACTGCTTAATGTCGCTTTCTATTATAATAGGATATTCTACAAGGTTTCAGAAAAGGACGATCCAATTCACAAAGCAGGTAGTTGGACAATGACTATGCGGCCTGATTACACACTTTCTCTTTGGCCAGGAAACATATCAGAGGAAGAAGCGGAGAGACAAGAACTCATCGTTCATATACATTTTGATGCCAAATATCGCCTGAACAAGATCATGCTTGAGGACTCTGATACAGGAACTGATACAGACTCTGAGTTAAAGGAAGAAAAGAAACAGCAAGAACTCAACATCTACAAACGAGGCGATCTATTAAAAATGCATGCCTATAAAGATGCCATCCGCAGAACGAGTGGTGCTTATGTTTTGTATCCGGGAGAAGAGAACAGAGAGTTGAGGGGCTTCCATGAAATAATACCAGGATTAGGAGCATTCAGAATTCGCCCAGCATATTGGCAAGAAGACTCTCTGTATCTCAAGCAGTTCCTGGCAGAAGTAAAAGCACATCTATTGGACAGAACATCAGACAGAGAAAAATTGTCATATTATGAATACGACATCCACCGCCAAACAAAGAGTAACATGGTTATGGAAAAACTTCCAGAATCAGAAGGCAAGAATAGAGGATTTATGCCTGATGAGACTTATGTTTTGCTTGGCTATTTCAGGGACAAAGAGCATCTTAAATGGATTCAAGATCACAACCTATTCAATAGTAGAGCGGGGATAAGAAAAGGCACCGTTGCTGTATCTCCAGAAATTGCAACAGCAAAATACATTCTACTTCATGATAGTCACAGTGAAGCTTACTTATATAAGTTATTAGCGGGAGGTCCGATGGTGTATGCATACGAAGACATGAAAGCCTCCTCCTACCCATATGATCCTGCTCAAGAGAAAAAAGACCAGAAAAAGACATATCTTGTCTTTCAGCTGAGCAAGAGAGATATAGAGCCTGAGTTCCTAAAGTACAAGTGGAATCCCCACGACATTCCGCAGTTACATGGAAAAAATGCCACTAGACTGACCGCTATTAAGTTGACAGAGTTAATGAGATTTGCCAAGACTTAAACGATCTGAGATGAGAGACAAATAATGGGAGCATGTAGATGCTCCCATTATCTATTTATTGAATTATATCATCATCGTCATCAACGTCCCCTTGCTGTTCAGTTTGAGTCTCCTGACGATTTTCTGGTTGAGTAATCGGAATATTATCCAAATGCACGACATCATTAGAGAAATCAGAACGCAGAACTCTGAAAGTATTATACCATTGAATATTGTTTGGATCGCAATCATTGGGAAGTAAATCTTCTACGACTTTATTTACATTCCACAATGGATGATAAATAACTTTAT
This sequence comes from uncultured Prevotellaceae bacterium, assembly GCA_900316445.1. Classification (GTDB taxonomy): domain Bacteria; phylum Bacteroidota; class Bacteroidia; order Bacteroidales; family Bacteroidaceae; genus Prevotella. Next base: position 53,328 of record ONCZ01000019.1, read on the forward strand.
ATCCATTAGCTCTTCTTAAAACAGGATCTATTTGTGGCTCTAGGAAAGAATTCGGATCCTGAAATCTGAGTTTCTTTGCACATGTTGAGAGGATGTTATCGTAATCTTTTAATTCCTCAAATTCTTTTCTACTAGCCGGAGAGAAGCCAAAATCATATGAATCATCAAGCATCAAGCGTAAAATGCCTACACCCATGCGCCAATCAAGGACATGATGAAAGCCTCTGTTATTATAAGCTAACAAACAATCCTGACATGCTGTCAAGCAACTTTTCCGATGATCCTCTGTCAACAAAGACTGCATGAAGCATTTATCTCTAGGAGTCTTCAATTCGTCAAATGTGTCAAAATTAACGATCTTGGTTATCAAGTCATGTAAGTGATCATTCCGATATAGATAGCTTACAATACCCGCACCATTAGCTAAGGCATCGCTCAGATAAATCACAGGCCACCCATTTGGGCCATCGATCTTTTCTGTAATTTCAATTTCCTCTGGTTGAACATCAAGCGTATCCGCCAAAGCCCTCTGGAGCAAGAATGCTGCGGAATAGAAAGCAGCGCGAATAGCGCTCTTATTACCATTTTGGATAGAAAGATTAAGAACATCTGGACATGACTGTAACTCTAGTTTTATCATCTCTGTCGTTTTCTTTGATCCCAAAGCGATGTCTAGAGTATTTATATTGCCAGTTGACTTAATTCTGCTAACTCCGTCATGATCTGTCTGATAAAATCTAAAATTAGTCAGATCATTATCCCTGTTTCCTAGGGGATAACCAACTCCGCCTCTGTGATACGTTCCTGTATAGAAATTTCCATTATTACTATTGACATGCCAGATAGTTGGATCTTCACTAAATCCTAATTCATATAATGTAATAGTCACATTGTTTACCTTCTTAGGATTATTCCTTGGTTCTTCATCTGGGTTCGTGTTTTCATTTGCATATAGTTCACATTGAACAAAACTACTTCCTTTATCATTGTTCTCAACAGGAGTACCTTTGTTTTCTTTAATATCTAATGAACGATATGCTTGTGGAATCACAATTAACTTTTGGTGATCACCCAATGGGATGCTAGCGGCATCAACGTCTTCTGGAGCCTCTATAATACCAGTTATCTCCCTATCTTGATCGTCATATGATATTATGTAACGATCAGCTAGTGCATCCCCATCAGGATTAAAGAAAGAGGGTCGATTATCTTCTGCTTCTTCTTTGATGGGAACCGTAAGAGCCTCTACACGATATTTACCTTTGTCTTTTGTTTTTTCTGATCCTGGTGCAAATTCAGAAATAGCCATCTCAGAAGAACGATCTATGCTTCTCACTTTATGATTTGCGAAATCCAAACCATGATAAAAGTTTCTTGAGTCAGAAGGCATACCATACATCGGGAGGAATCCATTTTCAGCCAAATAACATGCTAGTCCTTTCTCCAGATCACTTGTTTTCTTAACAACATTATCAATTTGACCTATCATTTTTTCTTTAATCCAAATTATGAGTGCATCTAAATCTGCTTGAATGATAATCTCCGAATTAAACTGATCAAAATAACGACGAACTATCTTTTCAATTATATCATTATTGTTCTCTTGAATAAACGCAGCGAGTCTAGCCTTATTATCGTCCCATTCGGAGATTTTGCCAAATTCTCCAGATGTGTCAAGTAAATGATAATCATAATCCAAATCCCTGAAAGCTTCGTGAAGTAAATCCTTCACTATTACCCTCTTCATGATTGCAGTCTTCATCTTTGTAGTTCCGTCAGTATCATGATACGGTGCTAAAGAAAGTTTAGGAGTTGCAGGTATACCTCCCACCATCTCGTCTGTTGCTTTTTTATAATAGTAGACATCATGGCTACGCCCGCGACAGAATGTGAAGGCTGCAGAATATGCCTGATTTCGACGACCTCCTCGTCCAACACGCTGCTGATAATTATAACGAGTTGGGGGCATGTTGCCTTGGAAAATAGCTTGAAGGCTTCCGATATCAACACCTACTTCCATTGTGGTTGTAACACATACCATATCTATTGGTTTTGTCATTCTATAACCATCATTATCTTCCAATATCAGGTCTTTAAACTCTCTTAACCTCGTTTGAATATCATCTGTTTGTCCTGATAGTTCCTCCGTATGTAAACGACGAGGTTTCTTCTTTTCTTCAAGAATATCAAACGAGATATAATGCTTACGCAATTCTTCGAGAGATACATAATATTTGTTTCTATCTTCTGGAGATACAGACTCTTTCTCAGAAAGGCCCTTCAGTGGTTTTAAGCAACTTATACTAGTGCAAAAGCCGAAACCTTTATTAGGATGTACGCGACCACAATATGGACATCTGATATATTCTGGATCGGTCATTTTCTTAAAAGACAACTTTCCTAAATCCAATGTCAATGTAGCAGTATTACCTTCACCTCTACCACAGAATCTCCTAACAAAATTTGTTGTAGCTTTGCCCAAAATGACTTCATCACCACCATTTTTTTCTACAAACTTTTTAATCACCTTTTTAATAGAGTATTTTAGTTCGTCATAGGTAGTTGCGACATCACCATCTTCATTACTCGGATAATAATAGTTATCGCCCAACACTCTAATAAAAGCATCAACAAAATCATACACTTCAATGGTTTGAGGCAAGATGTTTCTTAATTGCTGATACTCTACAGATTGAGTTGTTGCATCATTTCTAGTACAACAAATATAACCAATACCAGCATCTAACACACTAACACCCATATATTTGCCAAAAGAATTTGCAAATACCGCGTTAATCAATTGAGTTTTAATTTGATACTTATAGTTATCACTGTCATAAAAATCCGGTCTATCTTTCAGACATGCATTTTCGAAATCGTATGCATCACTCCAATGATGCATTATTTCTTGATTAGCCTCACTTTTATACCATTGATATTTATATGCTTCACCTGCGGGATTTATTCCTTTTTCCAACAGTTTTCTAACCAAAGTACCACTAAAGACATTTTGTGTATCTACCAAATCGGATAGTCTTATATATGGACTATTGTACTGATCCAAATTATCGCCTAATAATATAGCTGTAGCTATATTTCTTGCATTTCTATTCGTAAACGTATGAGTAACATCGTCCAATATAGCCATAGAATTTATTTGTGGGTTATCGTTTCTTAACCTCTCTATATGTTGATTGATGTTAAGAACAATATTACTCGTTTCATTAACACATTCAACAAACAACATACGAACCATATCGCGATAATGTTCCTTTTCTATTCCAAGAGCTTGCTTGGCTGCATCTTCACGACTATCAGAGAAACCAATTAGTTTAGCTGATTTGTCATCCAACTGGTACAACAATTCTTTACTAAGGATCTGATTACTTCTATCAATACCAGTTCGGAAGCTACGGATAGGAGAATTAGTATATTTGCGATTTGTATAATTCTGATGACAATGTGGACATGTGCAAGGAGTTGCAAATATTTTTGATTGAAAGGATTCTTCCAATTCTTTATCTTGTTTTTTCTTTCTGTTATATTGCTTCACCTTGTAAATAAACCCAGGTATACCATATTGACTTATTTCTGCTTTCAGAGAACCACCTTGTATTTTTGATTGATTCTCAGGAGTGAAATCTCCTGTCAAAGCATTTAAATATCCTGGTTCCCATTGAGCCCAACCATGAGTAGTTTCATATCCATTATCACCATCACTGATTTGAACGACATGATCCTCTGCGCCTATCCTTACATCGCCACCCACAAGACCAACCGAACTAGTAATGTCATGAGGCCAAAATAAAGCATAATCATGATAGTTCTTATTTTGAACCATGGGGGTAGGATTAAAGTTCGGTATCTGATCCAAAGATGGATAGTTTAACGTTAATGAGACCTTACCTCCATCATTTTTTCGCCGATTGCCTCCAATAAACAATTGACCACAGTTTTCGCATCGAAGTAATTCAAGTATTTTTCTTCCGTTAGGTCCCACCTCATCTGCAATATATGAAAGACTGCTTACTGGTGGTTGGGGCGTATTAACTGTTGGTTGTAATTCTCCCCATAAACCCTCTACGTATTTGAAGAACTTATGGAATCTGAATCGCGGTAATTTGTGATTATTCTTAAGTTCAGGAATAGAATCTATAAAACCTCTAAAGATCAGAAATCCACGAAGAGCCTCTTCGTTATCGTCAAATAATTCTCTCTGAAGAGCACTCTTAGCAATTGGACGAATCGACCCATCTGTATTTTGTGGCATCTTGACATAAAAATCATGGAACATCTGACCTTGATATTGATCCACAAATGGGACAATATCATTACATTCGAAATGTGTTTGGACGAAATTGTTGACTATTCCTAAACGACGATCATAGATTCTCTGAATTTGATCCGTGTCATCATCATTTACATCCTTATCGAGGGCTGCAAAGTTCTCATGAGTGAACTCAGCAAAATACGTATAATTGATATTTAATTCATTATTATTGATACCATAATAGTTACTACCAGATTGTACATTGAACGCAGGAGTTCCATCCGCATTATAAACGCCAAAGAATTCTTCCAAATATTTTTGTGTATCAGTCTCATTTCCTAAAGATGCAGAAGAAGCAAGGATCTTTAATTGAGGATTTGGTCTGCCATTAACAACAGGCTCCAAATCTAATGCTTTATATAGCATACGAAGCAAACATGCAACTTCGCTACCAGCTGTACCACGATAAAGATGGAGCTCATCGACAACAATATGGAAGATTCTATTCTGTTTAGCCATTTCTCTCTGATCTTCTGGAAGATCTTCTGCTGCCAACCATTTTCTCGTTTGGTCGAAAATAGGCTCCTCCGCCTTTCTCATTAACATGATACTAAGCATTGATGTATTTGTGATCATGATATCAGGTGCCCATCGTTGCATATCCCAGCGAGTGACCATCTCACTTGTGGTTCTATTTCCTCCTAGTCTTGGTGAGATGTAAAGTGCATCTTTCCTATCTTGATGAGTCTGCACATATTTCAATATATTCAGATAATTCTGATTCATAGTAGTAAGCCTGCGAGCTACGTCACCTTTCTTTTTATTGAAAGTATTTTGTGAAATAACCTCCTTGTCAACAGACTCTTGAAGCAAATGATAATTCTTAGGTGCAATAGTTGCCCCATTATAACTACCGAAATAGATACGATTCCCATTAAATTCTTCATCCATAAACTCACGCACTTCATCGCTATCGAGCGCTTCACGAAGGCGAGCCATCTGATCTTCAACAAGAGCGTTCATTGGATACATTATCAGAGCTCTTATACCCTGTGGACGCATTTCACCCTGTCGCTGGCATGGTGCATATAAACCCTTATGCGGAAGATACCAATCCACCTTATTGACGACATGAGCCCACTTTTCTGTTTTTGCCTCTTTAAAAATATCTGCTAATAGAGGTAGTAAAAACGACTCTGTCTTTCCAGAACCTGTACCAGATGTAATGACTGTATTCTTAAAAGCCAAAGCCTCGCCATTGTCTCCAATTCCTGAGAATGCCTTCTGCATCATGCCAATCTGATGACCATGAGGTAAAAATTGTGCCATCAGCCCTCGCATCAATCCCTGTGAAACGAATTTCTCAAAAAACGATCTTGAAACATCTCCATCTCCGAAAGAATTGCCAAACAAAGTCACTAAATCGTCCATCGTACTTATTCCCTCTGCAGGCGAATACTCTGGCAGCAATTCAATATAGGGTTCCTTACTCATGTTTGTATCAGAAGTGAGGAGAGTCATTCGATCATCATTTAGACTAGTATTCTCTAACTTGAATGCAGCCCTAAAATAGCGACTATAATCTTCTTCTATTTTCTTAAATGCCCCAATGGGGTCAGAACTGAACAAATGCTCAAACTTTTCCATAATCTATAATTATAAGATGATTAATGATTCACGTTTAAAGGTGTCTTTTGAGGGATTCGGGAATAGACTCTCGTTAAGAACCCTTGAGTCAAGAAGTTTTTCTCCTTTGTAATAATTGAGATGACCATCTTCTTTCTTCCATTCGCCAAATATAAAAGAAGATAATACTTCATTCATATTACCCTTTATTTCATACAACACATCTTTTTTCAGATCTACATAATATGCACTGGATTTATGACCAATAGCGATTCTCTTTCCTTCTTTATATAAAACAAGGTAAATGTTTCGCCTAATATTCGTATCAGTTTCTGAAAACCAATACTCCATTTGATACTTTTCACAACCAATTCTATTCCTTATCAAGCACACATCATCTTCCGTAGATTTCATTTTTTCGGCAAATAGATTTGCGCGGTTTTCAGAATATAGCTCATAATAATCCATAATAGTATAATAATTATTCGTCTTATTACCACATACAAAAGCTTTCTTTTTCGTGGGCAATCCACAGTTCATGAGATACAATGAGCGGCGAATGATCATAGGTAAAGAGACCTTTGCTTGTATAAATAAATTGTTAGTATCAAGAACAGCTATTATCCCAGTCTGAAGACTCACGCAATATAGTATAGCCCAAGGTATCAATGATTTATCAAGATGTGCAAATAACTGACCCTCTTTTTCAATATACCAATGTGTATTATGCCTATTCTTATCTTTTCGAATTCTCGGTAATAAAGGATTTTGAGTGGGTTCCAATTGCAAATCAGATTCGGATTCTCTAGAAAAAACAAACATCTTAAAAGCCTCAGAAACCGTAGCACTTTGACTTAGTAAAGAAGAAGCCATATCTTGTTCATAGAGTACATCACATTGGTGGTGATAGTTCTTAAGGAATGCGTTCGCATCAAAGTGAAATTGCAATAGAATCATTGGTGGGAGGATGCCTTTGTAATAATCATCAAGGTCAAACACCTTTTTGTACATCTTAACATTATTATCTCTGCAAAATTCCATCAAATCAAGCATGAATTTTCTTGTATAACAACCCGTCAATAAAATGTTAGAGCATCCAGTACTGAGCGAGGGTGGCATTTTTGTAAACGCGGGGGGGATAATTTGGCATGTACCTCTACTATGATCTAAGTTAACATAACCGGCTGTTTCTAGAAGTCTTTTTACATTCTTAATATAATCTTTATGCTGTGTTTCAATACCAAGCCTTAGTGCTGCATAACTTAAAATATCTTTGAATCTGTCATTTGATAATTCTACTTTATTATTATCATAGCAACAAGCAGCAAGAAGATTAACCAAGTACATATCATCAGCAATACCTGTATATTCATCATGCTTTCGTAAATATGATACTTTATATGTGGGTGAGGTGGCATTATCTATTCTGTTGCCACAAATTGCATATTGATTATTATCGAAAGATAAACGCCCCAAGGAATCATATTTATATAGTTTTTCTACATCATAACAGATATTTTGTCCACAGATTTCAAAACTAGAAACATGCTCAACATTATTAGGAAGTTCAAGTTTTATATTTACCTTCAATCCTTCAGTTATAGGGGTGTTATCTGGTAAATCTATTATTAGCTTATTCTTGTGAATAATTGATCTGTAGTTATCACAGATGTCGGCTTTTTGATAATCAACAAGAGATAAATATATTAATAGATTATCATTATCAAAGCTCTCCGGCATTTCAAAACAGGGAAGAGATTGGATAAAATACTTTCCATCTTTATTGGTGATGCCTGATTTCCTGATAATAGATTTCGAAGCTATAATTGGATTCTCATTATTAATGTTTTGTTCTTCTGTGTAATATTGTCCATTTAGTGTTCTGGTTGAGTAATAAACAACCCATTTCTTCCCAAAAATACCTTGGGTTCTTTCTATAGGATTTTTACGAATTTCATTATCGTTTTCTTCACACCACGCTTCGAATTTCTGCATTACTTCATCTGAGTTTTTAACAAGTATCAAATAACTATTTGCAGGCCTAATAATACGAGTTTGAATATATAACGTATGATAGTATTCATATAAAAAAACAACATCATCAATAGGCAATGACTTGATATTGCATTCTTCATTCTTAAGTGTATAAGATTTGATTTCAATTGGCTTATCCCCTTTTACCTTTACAAAGTTGATATTGTATATATCGATAGCGTCTGATGTTCCTTCCTTAATTTCAAATTCTTCAGAAACAATTGCTTGATGTACATCTGTCATGAGTTGAATAGAAGGATTCCCTTCTTCATAATCTTCTGGAATAGAATAGGCTAATACGAAAACACCTTTAATCTTCGTTTGTTTATAATCGTCGGTTCTCTTCCTCTCCTCCAAATTTTCAACGTATTCATCATAGTTGAAATCATCAACAATAGCTTGTATTTTTCTTGCATATATACCTCTGTAATCCTCATTTGTTAAACAACGGTGGAGAATGTCGCTGAGTTCATTGTTATATCTAGTTCTTTCAAGTTGTCTTGACAGTCTGCCGACAATTTCTGTAAAAGAAATATAGTCTTTTATTCTCCAGATACCTGACTTATATATGGCGTCATTTATTTTGTTTCGAAGAGGTGCCGACAAAGGTAGATGATATTTTATCTTGCCTGCATAAGGTTCAGAAGCAAATACAGTAGCATCTTTATCAAATAATTCATTGAGTTTGGCAATGGATTTCCATAGCTCGTCAACATATATTCTTGATGCTGGTTTGATCGTAGGTAAATTATCCCATTGTTGAGTATCTCCATTATCAAATTTTATGATCAAATAGACAACAATCGCAAAGTATGGTAGTCTTTGCAATATGGCTTTTCCATCTTTTATTTCAATTTTATTATTCTCATTCTTTTTATAATATTTTAGATCTTTTACATGATTGGCAACTGCAAGTATATCAGATCTATCTTTCACACATGTATTTAACTGACAACTTCTACATTTTTCACACCCCCAACAACTAGATTTTTGATACCATTTCTTACATTTTCTTTTATTTTTTTGTACCTTTTCGTTTCCTTTGTTCTTTTGGGATAATGGACACATTATGGTTTGCCCTAAATAAGTCGTATAATTATTGCAGAAACTAATAACGCAACTCTCAAATTCTTTTTGGGAATCTGTTGTGTTAATACCTATCTTGCGAGCAATTTCATTAAGTATTCTATCATCCACATATAACATGATCTCCTGTCCTGATTTGTCAGATAAATAATGATCAATCAGTCCATCATTCCAAAGAAAGTACTTATAATATGATTTTTGAAATACTGAGTCCATATAAAAAACTAACTATTGATATTCCATTCTACAAAATCCTTATAAATAACTGACAGCTGTTTTAACATCTTTCCAATCTCGCTATTTGGATCTTTTAATGTAATAACCAATGTATCGACAGGACGCGTTAAAGGCATAAGTGCCCATAGGAAGACATTACGTCTTTTAATAATATCTGAATCTAATCCTAATGAGTTCTCGTCTGGAGTATAAGTGTCCATCTTATATTTTATCAGGTCATCGAATTCTGCGCAAACAACACACCAGCCTTCAAGACCACGACATGAATCATATTGATATAGACGACACTGTCCCTTTGTTGGATATGTTGTTCTCAATTTGTTATTTATACCATCGTAAATCGTTATACCTTTAGATTCGTATGCTTCTGCCAAAGCGAAATGCCTTTCTCCATCATTTCCACGCTCAACTCTAGTTGGCGGTTGGAGAATGAGAATATCATAATTTTCACAACCATTCCTTTTACAATTATTTATTAAGTTGTCGTAGGTACTTTTGCGAAAGTTGGGATATATTAATATTTTCCCGCCAGGAAGTTCATCATTCGGTTTAACTTTCCAATCAATATTTGCTAATTGGGCAAATGAGTTCACGAAAGTAACTAGGTTTGCTTTCTGTCTACGTTCTAAATCCATATCTTTTGGCTTCCACAATTCACCATCTTTCAGTCCATCTTCCCATCTCTGTGGGGTATTTGATCTCATAAATTGGTCTACGCCATCTGCCACAATCATTCGATGGGATCCGTACACTTTGAATAATATTTTCTTCTCCATATCAGAAAAGTCCTGCGCTTCATCGATAAGGATATAATCCCAATCAATGAAATGATTTTCTGCACTATCCTTTAAAACATCTATATCTTCTTTACTACATTCATTAACAACAAAACCATATAACTCTTGCAGTTTTAAGTTATAAATATATTTGTAGTTATCACTCAATGGAGATAAAGAATCATTTATAACACCCGTCTCTCTCATAAGATTCTGAAAAAAAGAATCAATGGTCTTAATGGAAACTGTCCGACCATCAACCTTTGAAGGCATTGGGGTATAGTCTATCAGACGTTTTATATCGCTAACTAAAGCATGATTATATGTAAGAAGCAAGCATCTGCAAGATCTTTCATCAGCAAGGCGAAACGCCAACTGAAGCAACTGGATTGTCTTGCCCGTACCAGCCCTTCCTTTTACTATTGTTAATTTAGATCCAACCTCTTTCATTAACTTATCAACATCCGTACTTTTCTGGCTAAGCAATTCAAATTTGCTTTTAGTTAATCCCAGAGGTTCGCGGCGTTGGGTAAATAAGTCTACAATACTTTTATAATCTTCTTTATTCCCATTGAAAGAATCCAAAATGTAAATGTCTTTAGATAACACTACATTCGTCTGTTGAAGCATTACAGAAACAAACTCTCTGAAGGAAAAACCACTAGGTAACGCATTATCGAGAACCACTCCTCTCATCTTGTTAATGTCAAACTGGTGAAGACCATTAAACCACAATATATCACAAAGAAAAGGTTTAACGCCTAGTTGATCATTAAGATGATTGAAAAGAGAAAACTTAGCTTCCCTACATTGCTGTGATGCATTCTCCTTACAATTCTTATATCTAACAATGTAATCGGTTCCTTCATGTTCAACATCAATTGCTGTATGTGACTTCAACTCTATATTCGCAATAAAACTACGAATGTTCAATTCGTTAACAAGTCCATAGTTTTTGGTATGAATACTTTTTATTGCGAGATTTTCTATCAATCCAATAATTAAAATATCAATATCATCTCTTTTTTGGCCAAAAATTCTTATGCTTGTTAAAATATAAATGTCTCCTTTTGCATTTGTATACTGCTCAAGATCATTTTCAAATCTTTGTTGAAGAACAATTGCGGCTTTATCTTCGCGAGAAGGTAATGTTTTGTCTTGTGCAAAACTAACACGATGTATTTTGATTGACATAATTCTATGAACAACTATAACGGTAAATATTTAAATAAAGATGAAAAAAGTTTTAAAGTCAATTAGAATGGCAAATCATCGGCTGATGCTGTAGGATCAATTCCACGAATAGTATTCACGTCCTCTCTAACTTCATCCAAGAATATGGAATATGTCAGAACTTTATTATGGGGAAGTTTAATCCCTATATCCTCGTTGATTTTGCATGCCAATTCTTGATCATCCAGAAGAAGTTGATTAAATGTATACATGAAAGAATCTGATAATAAATATAGGGTAAGAAGTTTGATATACTCTTCATCTGTCAATGCTATATCAACGCTTCGGCGTATTGGGGTAATATCTTTATCGTTGTCGAAAGCAACGTAAACGAATCTATAATAATATTCACAGAAATCGAGAATTATTTCTGATGGGACATGAGAATCGGTCATATTCATCATACCATCAGGGCCTTCAAGAGTAATCATACAATCCAAATAGAGTAAATCGTGGAGTTGGCTGTTACGCTCGTATATTTTGTAAAAAGATACCAGTTTTAATGCTTCTTCGTATGTGAGGTCATTTTTACCCGAGCCTTCGTTGGATAGCACGTCAGATACGACAATCTTCTTAATCTCTGCCAATTCCTCATCCGATATAGGTATTGCATGCACGCTTGGGCAATCAGGGAAACCTTCCAGCCAGCCACTGCTAAGATATCTGGGTATGCGTGCTTTCTTGTTGTAGAAATAGTCCTTAGCCTTGGCCTCTGCTTCTGCATATCTCTGTTTTTCGCATTCCTTTTCGTATTCCTCGTTTGAACCATCATCTTCGTTATCATAATAGTCATCATCATAAAAGCCCATATCTTGCAAAAGACAGGTCATTTCTGACTCAAACTCGTCTGTCGATATACCTGAAGAAAGGATATAGCAGTCATTTTCCTTGTCGTATTGGGGCTTCGTCCCATGGGAGATTATTACATCGATGAGGTCTTTGAATTCGAATTCATTTGGCAGAGCGTTAACATTTTGACCTGACGTTATTTTACTCAGTTCTTCCTTAGTCACAGAATTAAGCCAAATAGCATTTGAAGCGACGACATTAACGCGCTCTGAATTTAGAGTATTTAGCAAATGTGTTCTCTGAAGATCAATATTGTGCGTAACATTCTGTGTCTCGTTTGAGTATTTTACCCAGATCTGAGAGTCTTTATATGAAACTCTGTCTGCCGGAAGACTATTCAACTCGATCACGACTAAGAAATCTTTTACCACTAAATCCTTTTTAGGACCTTTATCCTCTGAAGAATAATAATGTGGCAGAATACAATTTGAGAATTCGCCCCAAACTACGATGTCTATATCTATCAACCATAAAAATTCATATAAATGCTTAAAGTTTGATGCAATATAGATCTGCCCTTCGATTTCTTCTGGAATAGATGCTGATAGCATGTCTCTCAACTGTTCTGCAGCTTGGCTTTCGGGAGTCAAACTGGATATAGATTTTTTTAAAATACTTATGTTCATATAATATAGTTTTTAGTTTGTGATTGCAAATTTAGGAAAAATAGCGCTTCAAAGCAAATAATAAACATTAAAAAAATTAAAAAAACCTCCATAAGCATAAAACAATGCCCGGATGACGATATTTTTGATGACTTTAAGCTTTTGAATTACGTTATAAAATTAATCATTTCGGTTCAAACCACCATAAAAAACACATAAAATGTCCTTTTATCTTTGAATTCTCGGATATAATTATTATCTTTGTAGCCGGGTTATCACTATAAAATAAAATGTAGAGCTATGAATATCGAGAAAGAACTGACTGACGGATGTGATATGGCGAGCCATGTCTATAGCAATATGTTTAATTTACTGGAGGAGGCCATGCATGATGGGGAAAAGTTGAAAGAACTCTCCCCTCTTGATTTCTCGGCTTTGGGTTTGTATATAGGCAAGTTCGTGGAGCAAGAGATCAATAGCTCTGTGGTGCAGAGATTATGAGGGAATTCTTCGGAATACCCATGCCTGACTATTATTGCAAGCCATATCCAGATTCGTCTCGCACAAAGGCTATTGTACAATGCAGATCCAAGGTAATTCAACTCAATGAGGTTACAGGCTGGGGGGATGATTTATCCTTGAAAACAGTTATGTTGGGTGATGCTTTCTCTGCTCTGGAACAATCGAAAGCATTAGACAAAAGGGATTTCTTTGCCAAATACCCTTGGTTGAACGACCAAGCCTTCCTTGGGGCCTGGCGCAATCTTAATAGATTCCGCAACGAGATGGCCCATATCGGAGAAATCATTGATGCTGAGACATTGAAAGAGAATTATGAGCAATTTCTTGTCTTCTTAGAATATATGCCGAACATCAATCAGGCAAAAAAGGAATTGGCTCCTAAAGGGTATAAACAATCGCTCAAAACGACGAAAAAGAAGAAAGAGGGGAAGTCATATTATGCTTCTACTAGAAATCGTGATAAAGGATTATCCCCAAAAAAGAATGCCCAAGGCTACCTATATGCAGCAGAAGAACTTAATGAGTGTTTGCCTCGAGGATTAGGTAGATCCCCCTACTCTTTTTCTGATGATCAAACGAATATCTCTCCAAAGCCAATCCGGCATATTAGTACTTACAACGCAAAAGTGTTTAAGGGGCGAAATGGCAAGAAAGGCTTAAAGGACCATACGGGCAACATATTGGTACCTGTGAACTATGACGATTTTGGCTTTTTACCCAAGCCTTTTGATGACTATAAGCGTAAGTCCGTCATTGCATTATCAGAAGAGAAATATGTACTTGTCGCGCTTGACGGATCCGGCGAGGAACTGACGAAAGAACCCTATGATGAAATCATATTGGCCAATAAAAGCCTAAGAAACTCTCCCTACGTCTATCGCAAGAATCATATAAAGGCATGGGGAATTATGAACGAATCTGGCAAAGAGATGTGTGATAACATCATAGACAATTATATCTGTGGAAAGAACAACTTATGGTACGAAAGCGGAGAGTTGAAGGGTTGTTGGTTCTTCGGCAAAGACTATCCATTCCTGCCTCCCGTCTTTGACAATATCGAGATGATAGGAAAGCCTGGCGAACCTCTGCTGTTTACACTTGACGGTGTAGATGGATATGTGGAGATCTTTGAAGACGACTACGAATTTATCCCCATGTCTGAATTAGACAAGATGGACGCAGAAGATCGAAGGAATACTCTTGAGTGCTGCTTATGTGAGGAATAAGGGGCATTGTTTACTCATCGATATTCAAACCATATTTATTGACTGTATATACAAACAGTGCAATATATTCTACGATATTCTGAACCAGCGTGACTGGAGAGAGTTCAAGATTTGCTCCATGAAGCAGGAGGTTGCGTTTGTATACAAGATCATTCAAGATCTTGCCAAAACCTTTTCTATCTTTATTCCGAAGTGACGAAGCATAATCAGAGAACCCTTCCTCACATAGTTTATATATCCCATGGCTCTGAGTTGGGCGGTGGGAACTGTCGTAGATCTCCCTTAACAATGCTTCGAAGGCTATTGGCAGATTACGCATGTATTGATTCAGATCGTAACGGTCGATGCGTGCATAATGGAACTCATAAATGGTCTGAGGAAGCATATGATTCAGATTATAGTTATCTGAGTTGGATATTGTACTGACAAACTTGTCAAGAACTTCGTCGGAGGTTATGCCGTCAAGCCATGACGGGTTGTTATAGAAGGCGAGGTCTTTCTGAAGTGCTTTTTTGACATCTGCCCAATTATACTGAGTGGTATAGGATACCGGTTGGCGGGTCTTTTCAGAAACGACAAGTGCCGGAGCTGTCTGTGATTCGTCAACAGACGAGGATGTGACATCATATTGAACTTCATCCTGAACCTCTTTGTCGGCAACAACCAAATCAAGTTTAATGTAGACACTGCCTCCTTCGTTATAACGGGAAAGACCTTCGGGAAGATTATCATTACTGCCAAATACCTTCCTGACAAACGTACTATCTACCTTTCCCTCACTCTCGATGCTGTCGACAGCCAAGGTAATGAAGTCTGTCAGCAGCATTTTATTGTCGGGGTGCTTTCGCAACTCCGTCATAGCTAAGGAATAAAGGATATTGTAGTATTCCGGGAACTTACGATAGAGACCCACCATGGATAAGTCTCCATTGTAATCATTCTGAAGCACATCTTCATTGATACTGATATAACCTTTCTCGCGGATAAAGATGAGACCTTTATCGGATTCGCCAGAATGCTTGTATTTGAGATCCTCCAACACCTTAAGCGGACGACCCGTCTCAAGAATATCGTCTTTGAACTGCTTTTCGAAAGCTATCCAGGACATTTTTTTGCCAGGTGCATCCTTTAACAGCTCGTATGCATGATTGATTATCCAATTGGTGCGAGTCTGTTTACCCTTGTTCCATGAATACCCAGGATAATTTTCTTCTTCTCCTTTCTTGACGAAATGGTTCGAATCGTGTGAATCAACATAACAGAGGTTGGTAATTTCCAATCTTATACGGCGTACTGTCAATTTCTTGTTAACTTTACACAATTGCCCAACAATATCTGTCAAGTCCTTCCAATAGAAAATAATATGGTTGTCGATGTAGTCTGACATAACCTTATTGGGAAGGTTCAACTGACTGCCGTCTTCAGAATAATACCATTGTCCCGTCTTTCCATAAGGAAGGAAATCATGTATTGGGCGGTCTTTGAAAGAATTCGACTGTATGCCATTAATATCATACGTTTCCCCGTATATGGCTTCATAGACAGACTTTACTTTCTTGTGATGAATAAGGCCTCCCTCCTCGAAAATAATCCTCCCCTGGCGCTGATACACTTTCTCCAGATAACGCGTCTGAATGAAGTATCGGTCGTCGTCATCTTTATCTATCCATGGATGAGAGTTTATAAATCCTTCAATAATCTTAGCATTAAATAAACTTGCAGCGTTTTTCTTGCAGAATTCTTTTTGAGTTCTCTTTATTAATTCTGAAAGGCTTGTGGGAACAATAGCGTTACAAATGACTCTCTTCAGAATTTTCAGATGGACCTTTGTGATTTGCACAGAGAAGGCTTCTGTGATGACAATAGGATTCCCCCACTCCTTCAAATCGTTGAAATATGTAAGACCTGCCAAGGTGCATGCGAACTCACACTTTTCCGGAGTATCAATCTCGTTGATATCAAAAACGCTGTCGCATGCATGATAAAGCAAGGAGTTCATCATGCTCTTCACTTCTTGCTGAAAATCCTTTGATATGGAGATATCCTCTACATATTTGTTGCCTTCGAGGAAATCACCAATCATAGAACGTCTAACATTCTCTTTTGTACAACCGACTTTCTTTGCTATGTCATTTCTGTCCAGATGATCATTAAAGAAATAACTTAATGCCTTGCCATAGTTAATATGCGTGGAGCTTGACGGATGATTAATTAGGATTTCTACAGCCTGGCTAATTGCTGCATCCATCAATTTTCCAATCGGCTCGTGCATGTTGCTAACATATGGTATTTCCCTCTTCCTATGACTGAGTAGATCTTCTATGCTGTATCTCTCCGGAGGGGTAGAAAACTTCACCTTAGGGGCTTCGTATGTAAGTTCTTCTGGTGCAATTGCTGCTATCAATTTATCATAGACTTCTTTGCCTTTCAGGCCATTTGTATTATACTCTAAAATAAACTTAGCAGCAGTAAAGTGCTTATATCTCAATAACGAAGCTGAATATCTCGGACTTACCTTGCGAAGCTCGTTATACTCTTTTATAGTAGATAAAACAGTTGTCTTGTCGTACATTGGAATGGAAGTTAAATATAATGCTGCAAAGATAAACAATTTCTTTCAAACCTCCAAGGTTTTGAGGGAAATAATTTATTGCTGTGCTTTGGCGATAATGGCCTGTGGGATTTCGATTGTATAATCTACATCGTCCAAATTGAGGTCAGCATCCATGTGGTTGTAGAAGAAGTCACGGGCTTCATCGTCAGAGAGACCACTGACGTAATCGCTGAGCCACTCCTGGAATGCTTCACACTTTACATCATAGATCTCGTCTTCGTATGATTCAGGATCTTCTTTGTAATACTCAAGATCGTCTTCATCGAAGTATTCTTCAGGCTTGAACTCGAAAGAGAAACCGAGTTCCTTCTCACAATAAGCCATCAACTCATCGAAGTCATACTCAAAGTACCCATTATGATACCCTTCCCAGAGCCAATGAATCTCTTCGGCATCGTAGGCCATCTGGTAATAGGCTTCGTCGAGTGTTTTGAAGATATCGGGATGGAGATGCTCGAGATTGAGGTCTTTCACATCGGTAGAATTTTTCTCCTTGATCAGTTTGACCAGAATATCTACTTCTTCATCGGAGAACTCAACTGCGCTCTCTCCATTGACTGTCACTGCGCCTGAGTGCGATATACCGAGACATTGCTCGCTTTCAATACTGTATAGTGCCATAGTGATAAAAAAATTGTGGTGAGGATAAGTGGCTATGCGGCAATGGGGATGCGGGATGACTCCTGGCTGATGATGTCGAGGAGGCGTGACATCTGGTGCTCGTCGAGGTTGTAGTGGCGAGCAAAGTCGGAGGTGGAGTAGCCTTTCTGAAGCATCTGATGGAGAACGCTTACCAGATGACCTGCGCCAGGTTGGCGATTCTCGGCACGCCTGGCCAGACTGTCGAGGGCTTCGGAGTAGAGGATGTCCCAATCGGCCGACTGATTACGATCAGAGGGAAGAGTGTCTATGCGAGCTGCACTACACTCATCATCGGCGTCAACTGCCTCATCGAGCGAAGAGTGGTTGTGTTTGATGTAGTCGTAGGCTGTCTTGCGAATCTCGTTCTTCACATACCAATCAGCAAAAGAGATGAAACGGAAACCAAGGGAGCCGTTGAACTTATCGGCTGCCAGAGTAAGACCTTCCCAGCCTGCAAGGATGAGGTCTTCAAGGGCTGCGCCTGAAGGGAGATAACGCTTGGCCACGCTTACCGCATAGCGTATGTTTGACTCGATGAGACGAGTTCGAGCGCGTTGACTGCCTTGCTGCATAAGCTGCCAAACCTGATGTTCCTCCTCATTACTGAGGGGCTTAGTCTTACGAGCGTCGTTAAGGATAGCGTCGACACAGTTTACGTTGCGGTCGATGATGATGATGTTCTTACCGTTCTTGTACATAGCTTGTTAGTTATGATGGGGTTATACTTAGTGTTTGCTGAGTGAGGGGTCGATGATGACGGTTCCGCCCTGGGCAACGAAGGGGATGAGCAACTTGCCACAGTGGGACTGAGGATAGTCGATGGCGAAGGGTGAGGCCAGTGGAGAGGACTGGCGTACAGCCTTGCGCGACTGGGCCACGTATTGGCTGATGAATTGGTCATAGCCTGTGCTCTCAATGGTGCGGACAAGGGCATCGCTATCGGTAAAGTAGAGCTGAGAGAAAAGCTGGCGCAGCTCGTGGTAATTGTTGGAGGCTGCAGCGCGGCGCTGGTAACCCTGAGGATGGAGCAGCGTGTAGATGTAAACGAGGCGCGAGCAGCGGTCGCGAAACTTCACAATGGTCTCACCACCATCTTCGTCGATGAGGACCACATCGTAGCGGTGTCTGGCCGATGGCTCGCTACTTAGGCGCACCTCAACAGCCACGAGGCGTGGCATGAGGCTGACATCGGACTCCATGTACTCTGCCAGGCGCTGACGCATCTCTTCGGCAGTCATCTTGTTCATTAGTTCTGTTACTCTTGCGTTCATATTTTATATATATTCAAAATTTTACTTGCACCCTTGGACTATCCTTGGATTTCCTGGTGCAAAGATACGAAGGAAAAGGCACTCCTCCTGAGAGAAGTGCCCAATGTATAGGTATACAAATTATGTGAACAAGCTACAGACTATTCCATAACTTCCTGTTTATCAGACAGGTTAAGGACATTCATTGCATCTGGCATAACTCGAGCCAGCTCCATCAGTTCTGCAGGTAATTCGATATCTTTAGCATCGATCAGCATGCGACGAACGACCTTCCGATTTTTCAACACCTCGTTATCAAACAGATAGAGCGTTGGATCATCGTTTATATCTACCGCCTTCGTGATAGCTTGAGTGGCACGGTAAGAATACAGCTTATAGTAATTGTTCTTGCTGTCAGGATCCAAGAAGTTTTCGATGAAGTACCTAGCCTCACTGTCTTTGGCATTGGGTACCACCTGCTTATATAAGCCGACAATGAGAGGCAGGCAATCGGAACTCTTTGCCATATCGCGGGTGTAGCCGCTCTTGTAAGAGCAGATGATGGCGAGGAGATAGATCATCAGACTATTGGTATTGATACTGTTGACCACCACTTCTGTACCGTTGGCGAGGATGACCACGATCTCGTAGCCTACTTTGTTGGAGTCGGACTTACGGACAATGATATGCCTGCGGCCATCGCCTCTGCTACCATCATCGGTTGAGGGCCGATGAATGCTGAGTTGTCTGTTGATCTCCTGGATATAGGTATTGTCAATGAACTTCTCACGATAGGCATCGATGAGTTTCAGGAAATATTCCTGATTGCCTTCAGGCGTCAAGGCTCCTACTAACTCGATAAGCAGTTCGCGATAGTTGACCGATGCTTTGATTTCGGGCTCCAACTGAGCCCATTCGTCGGGAAATAACTGTATTAACTTATTCATACTTGGCTCATCACCGCCCTTGGCACCGTCTCTCAGGTAGCACATGGCCAGATGAGTATCGACCTCAACGCCTTCGCCTTTAATTTGCATGGAGCTCAGAAAAGGACAGACAGAGAACATACCTCCTTGGAAAGCGTTGAATAAACATCTGAATGCCTCTTCATAGTTTTCATCTTCATACATCATCATACCTATTTGGGCATAATTCTCAGGTATATTGAGTTTTTCGCTCCGATTAATCCAATAGTCAAGGTCATCATTCTCATCTTCGACAATGCCCTCACGATAAGCACGTATCACATAGCGCATGGCTTCAGGATGATCAAGCTTGGCGGCTTCGAGGTAATACTCAAAGGCTTCTTCTTCATCTTTCTCAAGGCCAAAACCACCATTCGTAAGTAGGTATCCGGCTTCGTTAGCAGCCTCAGCATTACCAAGCTCGGTGGCTTCTGTAAAATATGAGAGTGCTTTCTCCCAATCCTTCTTGCAACCGAAACCATGCATACTACACTTGCCCAACCAATAGAGGGCTTCATCGTGTTCATCGGCAGCGGCCTTCTTGAAATACTGAATGGCTTTCTTATAGTCTTGCTCAACACAATCGCCTGTGGCGTAAAATACGCCCATCATATAGAGACCATGGGAATCGCCAGCCTCGGCCGACTTCTTAAACCAATGAAAGGCTTTGTCCTTGTCGGCTACCCGATTCCATCCATTAAGATAGGTGTCGCCCAGCATATTCATGCTTCTGGTATCGCCATCCTCCATTGCTAAGGCAATAAGGCCGTCGATAAAACCGTTGTCGTTTACGATATCACCGCCTTTGCCGAGATCGATATAATCCTTGGCATCGGGTAACTGACTTATTAAATCAATCATCTCCTTAGGAAGAATGATATTGGACGATGCCATTTGCAGTTGATAAACCCGTTGAGAATCGCAGGTCAAATCGTGTGGAAAGAACCATTGCTTCTCATCTTCCTGATGGGCGGATTGCAGGCATTTGTTGAGCGAGGCGCGCATCTTCTGAAGGATATCGGAAAAACTGACATCATAATCGAGATCGCGCCACAGTCCCTTGACATTGCTGCGGGGATAAATCATCTTGGCGAGCTTCTCAATTACCTCGACATTATGATTGTACTGTTCGAGGTATTGGTCGTAAGTATGGAGTTTATGACCTATTATATCTTCAAGTTCTTCATCATCGAGGTCGATGTCAGA
Source organism: uncultured Prevotellaceae bacterium (assembly GCA_900316445.1). Classification (GTDB taxonomy): domain Bacteria; phylum Bacteroidota; class Bacteroidia; order Bacteroidales; family Bacteroidaceae; genus Prevotella. Next base: position 74,469 of record ONCZ01000019.1, read on the forward strand.
ATCATCGAGGTCGATGTCAGAATCATCGAGATCAGCTTCATCGTCGCCATCACAGGTTCCTTCGATCTCGCGAACCATTTCATCAAGCTCTTCATCGTCAAGATCATCTACATCTTCATCACCTGGCCCGTTGAGATTATAGAATTCACTCTCTTTGGGCTTATGAAGGAATTCTGATATATAGCCATTCTTAAAGGAACTCATCACCATCAGCATATAGAGCAGCTGCTCTGACTTACGACTGAAGTGAACAATGGTTTCGCTATCATCATCGAAATGGAACACTACCTGATAGGCTCCCTCGGTGTCTGCGGCAGTATATTTCTCGCCCTCAGGACGCTTCACGATCTTGATGCATCGGGGCGAAAGGGCATTCTGAAGATTCATGTATCGCTCATAGTTATCGAGTCCATCTCTCAAGGCGTTGAGCAAATCTTCTGAATAGTGAGCATTATCCTTACGGTAATATGCCATGTGGCCGATGATGTCGTGATAGTTTGCCTCATCATCCGTCAGCCTTAGATGTAACGCTCCAACTTTGTCTTGGATTTCCTTAATCTTTCTTTCTTTTTCTGTCATATGCTTATTAAATTTTAAAATGTCCTTCTATATATAAGCCGTTTTTTAGGAGGTTTTTTCCTGAAAACGAGCCCAAACGACCCCGTTTTTAACCATATTTTGATTTATTTAATCCTAAATTAACAGATGTCTGGACAAGTGATTTCTAATCATTACCCAGGTTCCTTGTTTCATTCTTTATGTCTGAACAGGAGTGGTTCGTGGTAAGTGTAAGTGATCCTGTCGTCAGCCGCCACATGTCTATGGCGAAATAGGTCAGGAGGAAACCGAAGATGTAGCTCTTTATGAGGGTCAGAACGTATTTCATACTCTAGTATTTCATTTTTCATAATTATACGAGAAAATTTATATTTCCGGAACATATTTATAGATATGAAAAGTAATGATCAAATGACCAGAAAGCCTATCTTTATGACATAGATTATAGAAATAGTAGTAACAAATAAAACAGAATGATTATGACATTGGAAGAATTAGCATTGTGCACGCGTGAGGAATTTGAGAAGGAGCTCAACAAACTGTGTCCAAACCCAACGGATAATATGAATCCTGGTGAGTATGACACAGCATTTAATGAGAGAGTAAGAATCAGGGAGAGCATCAAGCGGTTGCGCATTGAGGCTTTGCTGGATGGAAAACTCACTGTAGATCAGATCGCAGATCAAGAGCGCGATGGAGATGAGGATCTTAGAGGTTTCTTTGAGAAAGTCCTTGAAAAGTTCAAAGAGGGGAAAGGCCGCAGTGAGATCATTGAGGAGACCGTAAATATTCTGGAATTAATCTAATGAGTATTAATAATGAGCAGTCATTGGCTGCTCATTATTGCTTGTGGGGTTCAAAACTGTGATAGTTGCGGAATTAAAGGAGTGTGGTGAGGATATTGCCATGACCTATGACATGGTGGTTGGAATCCTGAGTCACATCCCATTGGGGTTCGTAGTAGCCGAGGACATGATTGTTACTGTCGCGGAGGGTCTGGCGTCCGCTGAAGAACTCTACATCGATGTAACCAATGACGTGCTGGTTACGATCTCTTAAGGTTTTTCTCATAATTGTAAGAGCTTAAGTTAATAAATATGTTGCAAAGATAAGCATTTCCCCTCAAACCACCAAGGATTTGAGGGAGAAAAATTACCTAATGTTCTCAAGGAAGTCCTTGAAGGGGATGAATGAAGCGACGTCTTTGGTAAAGCACCAGACAGCTTCTGTCTCGCCGATGAGGAGATGGAGCATCTTGTCAGGATGCCCGTTCTTGCATTTCAATGAAGGCAAAGACAGATATTCCCAATTGAGTCTTGATTCCGTATGATAGAATCGGCAACGGTCGAAGGAATCGGCATCGTGGAGGATTTGCTTCACAAGGGTGTCGACCTTTAAACCACAATCACGGCTTGAGCAATGGAGCGATACAGCCGAACGGACATAGTCCTCCTCATCCGGAGTGAGTTCGTACTTGTTCCATAGAGCGCGATGCATATCCCATTTGGTCTCGGCTGCTCTTGGCCCATGGTCAGAGTCTTCACCATTGTGATTTCTGGCCTGGTCATGAAGGAAGGCGCCACAGAAAGCTAGGAGTCCTCGGCGAGGCTCGTCCAGTTTGTGGGCTATCAAGGCTGATGCTATCATCACACGATAGAGATGACGAGGATCGTGGATTCCTCGTTCTGGATTGTTGAAGTGTTCTTCCTTTAGGTCAAAGTCTGAAAGGTCTTTGACTCCAATGAAATTGAGAGCGTCGATGACGGTCTCTCTCAATGACTTCTGCTTGAAATGTAATGATTCTGCTAAATTCATATACGTTCTTATTTATTATTTGATTTATGTTCTGATGTTTTTCTGGATGCAAAGATTGTACTTTTTATCAGAAAGATGGAGTTTGTTATACCTATAACTCCATCGCCCAGCCTCGATGATTGACGAGATAATCAATTTTTCCCCATGTTTTGATGCCTATGACAGCATTCTTCGATACACGAAGCATCTTCTTATCTGCATTTACTCCTACTCGACCATTTCGAGCTAATGATTGAACATCGTTGTTTTCCACATGTGTCTTTTTCATTTTTCAACTAATTTTGATTTCTTATTTTCAAAGTATTTTTTGTATCAATAGCCTGCCTTGGCGACAGGACTACCTTGTCAAGAGGTAAGGGACAGCCAGTCGTGATGACCGGTCAGCCCAGTGTTTTCAGGTATCAATCTGTCAAAGATCGACGAACTTTTAATGTTCAGGGTGCAAAGGTGCGACTTATTTCTGACAACAACGAATTATAATAAATCTTTAACAACTGGTTAACATTGTCGTTAAAAGTTCTATAAAAATAAGTAAGGCGCTTCCTTCTGGAAGACTTTAAGACTCTCAAGGACCACCAAATGGAGACAACGATGCGAATTCCCCAGCGTGGACAAAACGCAATGGCCACCTTACTGTATTTATTTCTAATAGTAAAGATAGAAATTTGATTTGTATATTTATAATATTTTATATGTATAACTTGAGATTTCTTGATATTAGAGTAGTTTGTAATCTTCCCACTCCTTGAAGAGACCGTAAATATTCTGGAACTAATCTAATGTTCTGGAGAGAAATTATAAGAGCTGACTTGTTTTAACCCAATAATAGTATGCCTCTGGCAACCCAATACGTAACTTGTTAAGTTTGGTTGTCAATACTGGCGCAATCTGTATGTTTTCACTAAAAGGAATGGCTGTGAATCGTTCAACGGTTCCCTGCCCTTTTTCTATAAGGGTAGCCAAGTATGCAGCCTTTGATGCATCAATGATGGCCTCTTCTATGCGATAGGCACTCTTATACATAAATGGCTTGATATTGATTATACCCTTTTGTAACAGATCGAATTTTACTTTGTCAACAAATCCTCTCGTACTGATGTTGAGTGCTGTCTGCCTGATGTCCTGATAGATTGGTGAAAGCTCGTGTTCCATGTTGCGGTAGCCAAGTTCCACATCGGCAATTGCCTTAAAAGAGCGTGACGTTATGTCAAGATCTTGCATTCTGTCGAATAGCCGGCCTACATCATAAAGTTGCTTGATAACCTCTAATGTGGATAGTTTATCCTTCTTGTAGTACGGGATGCCTGTCGTTTCAGGTGCAAAGGCAGTAAGTTTATCACCCAGAATGTCCTCAACAGAGGGAACAGTGACTTTCTGCGGCTCACCATCCACCTTAATGAACGGACTAACAATGTCGATGGTATTGGTCTTGTGGTAATGGCAATCCTCATAGAGTACGTCCAACAGGATGAAAGACGTCGCGTCAGACTGGCCTTTGAAAGCCACTTGATAAAAGAATTTGGAATGACTCTTCGGTACATCCTTTCCCGCCTGGCGGCGTTCTACAAGCTGGTACTCCAAGAAACCACTTTGGGCATAGTCCTTCATATAGTCCTCGATATTTGTACCCGGAGGACACATAATATCAACGTCAATCGACAGTCTGTGTGAACCGTCACCCAAGATCAGCATTAGGCTCGTGCCGCCTTTGAAATGGAAAGGACAGCCAGAAGCAGCAAGCATTTCCAGTAAAGAAAAGGCACGGATGACTTTTTCTATGAGGTTCTTATCATTGTATTTCAGTTCGATGGATTTCTGGGCAATCCATTCGGTGGTAAAACATTCCTTGTTAATCATTTGAGTTGATAGATTTGATGATGGCCTCTATTTCTTTTTTGATACCCCGACGGCTGGCATAGCGCAACAGTCGGCTTTCGTTGATGGTGTATAGCGATAGGGCATTACGGAAGATGTTCACACCTTCTGCTTCCTGAAGATAGAAGAAATCGTCATCTTGCTGCAAGTCCACCAACAGCTTTTCCAAGGTCGGCACCAATACGCCATTACATTCCTGAACGGGAGACTCTGTAATAAGCGGTTTTACGAAAATGGCAGGCTGTGACAAATCTATATAGTTATAAATAAGTTCGCGTGTGGGACGCAGATAAACCGTCCTTCCTACATCCCTCAGATGATTGAATACAGCAGAAGTCGCTTCTCGCTCAGTTTCAATATAGGTAATACTGTTCGCAGCCAAAAGATGTTGCAAGGGGCTGATGACACTACCATCGTAGATGCAGAAATTGGCAAACGGCCAATGATGTTTCAGAATTTCGTTCAGGCTTTGCTGCTCTTCTGTAGGAACAATAGCAAATTGCAGCTTGTCGGCCTTGGCATATTTCCCATGTCCTATGCGACGCAATTGCCCCGATTCGGTTAGTTTCGTCAGATACCATGAAATCGTCTGACGGGAAATATCTGCTTCCCCGTCAAGATGCGCATACAAGTCTTGCAAGCTAAAATATGGGTGCAAGGCTGCGTAATCCATAATATCCTGACTATAATTCTTCATTCTTTATCAGTCTTATCGGGTTTCACGCCGCAAAGATACGCAAAATTTCGGCAACAAACAAGAATATTGCCGAAATTTTGCATTTGCAGATTAAAAATACACATTTATGATATTTTAAATACTGATGTATGCTCCCTTGTTTGTCATAATTGCAATTCTTTTATATTAGTATTTGTATGTAATCCGACTATAATCCATGTTGTCTTTGGTAACAATGATCTGACGGTCGATCTTCTTGAGATCTGCAACATGCGAGATGATGCCAATGAGGCGGTTGCCTTCTGTCAGTTCGTTAAGAGCCTTGAGGGCTTGCTGAAGAGAACTTTCATCGAGGGAACCGAAACCTTCATCTACGAACATGGTATCGAGCTGAATGCCACCTGCCGACTCTTGTATCTCGTCGGAAAGGCCAAGAGCGAGTGATAACGATGCCTTAAACTGCTCGCCACCGGAAAGTGAGCGCACATCACGCTCGGTGCCGTTGTAATGGTCGAGGGCATTGAGCTCAAGTCCGCTTTGGGCAGATCCGCTGTAGGTGGTGCGTCGGCGCAGTTCGTACTGGCCATTAGACATCACCATCAAGCGAGTGTTGGCTCGTTGGATGATACGCTCGAAGTATGCTGACTGGACATAGGTTTCGAGACTGATGCGTTCCTTACCACTCAGTTGGCCATTGGCTGTGTCGGAAAGAGTCTTTTTCATACTATACTCTTCCTCTAGAGCTGATAAGGCTTCAAGGGTCTTATTGACATTGGTAATAATACCTTCGTTGATCGTGTTGTTTGTGTTGAGGGCAAGAATAGCGGGATCCACCTCTTGTTGCTTCTTGTTTTCTAGAGTTTCTTTCTGCAAGGTTGCCTCTTCGACATTGACACTTGGTACGACTTTTATTTGCTCTGCAAGCTGATTAATCGTACCAGTAAGCTCTGCAAGTTTTTTGTCGTAATCGTCGACTTCACCTTTTGCAGTAGTGATATCACCTTCAAGTTTCTCTTTTTTCTTTTTCTTTTCGCCAAGAGCCTTTTTGGCCTCTTCTTCAGAAGGATAGGTAAGTTCCTCTTTGAGATTTTTACACTTCTCTTCGAGATTCTTCTTATTTGTTTCAAATTTTATTTTGTCACCCTCGAGTTTACCTTTCTTTTGGGCAAGATCTTCAAGATTCTTTCTGTCATTGGGCAAATCTGCATCTAACGTATTTTTACGTTTAATTAATTGATTCAACGTCTCAAGTGTCTTGGTCAGTCTATCATTTTCCTCCCTGATTGCCTCTTGTTTGGATTCAATCTTCTTATCTGCATTATCGAATTCGGAATCAGCAAAGAGTTCTTTGATTCTTGGAAGCAGAATAACCTTAGTGGATTTCAAAGCAGAAATCTTGTTGGAATATTCCATTGAGTCTTTTTCTGCTAACTCACGTAGCTTGTCAACTCCTTCCTTTAAACTATCTAATTCTTTCTTCGTGGGTGCTTCGGGAGCCTTCTGCGCCAACTGGGGATGAAGAGTGGATCCGCATACAGGACAGGGTTGTCCTTCCTTCAGTTCCTCAGCAAGATATCCAGCCTGCTCGGCAATGAAAAGATGGTACTTTTCTTCGTATTGTTTAGAAGCATTCTCCCTTTTCTTTTCTGCTTCTTTTGCTTTTATCTGAAGTTTTGGCAGTTTTCCGAGTTCTTTTCTACAAGAATCAATATCTTCTTTGAGTTTTGTGAGTTTCTCGGATTCTTCTCCCAGTGCTTCGATACGAGCATTTATCTTGATTGCCTCTTCTCCTGGTTTCTGATTATTAATATCTCCTAATTCTCTCTCCTTTCCTTTAATGTCGGCTAGAAGTTGTTTGTGATCCGTGTCAGTCTTTTCAGATTCAGCATTATTTGTCTTGATGTCTTCCGCATTCTGCTCTAAGTCTTTAACACACTGAGACAGTTCTGCATATTTGGACATCTTCTCGCTCATCACTGAAATATCAGTCGTTAACTGGTTTATCTCAGGCTGATGGGATTTTGCCTCTTCGAGTTGCCTAACAAGTGAAGGCTTTTCTTCTTTTTCACGTCTTTCTTTTTCAGCAACAGCCTTGTCGTGATTCTCCTTATTCTGTTTATAGGTTTTATCGGCATCAAGTTGTTTCTGAATACCATCAATCTTGTTTTGCAATACCTGTTGCTCCTCTTTGAGTTCTTTCTCCTTTTGCTGTTCTTCAGAAAGGATAGTACTGATAAGTGCAATCATCTCCCTGATGGTCATTTCATTTCTCTGAACTTTTTTCTTGGCGGCCATCAAGTCTGCTGCATGCTCACTGTTCTCCAAGCAGACGGCTCCATCGACATATTGAACAGCACTCCTGCGTTTGTTCTGTACCTCCCCATAGAGAGCATTAGCATCTTCCTGAAGCCTTTTCTGGAGACTGAGGTATCCGTATGTCTTGAAAATACTTCTGAATATCTCTGCCCTTTTTTTAGTGTCAGCCAAAAGGAGTTCACGGAACTGTCCTTGGGCTATCATCGCTATTTGGGAATACTGGGAAAAGTTGACGCCAAGAATCTCAATTAGTTTAGCGTTGACGTCTTTCAATGAGGTAATAGGAGCCGCATCATCTATCTGTAAAGAAGCCTCTGCATTCTGGGTGGTGTAGCCTGTGCCACGGGCTTTGGGGCGCTCCTGCTTAGGAGAACGCTTTACCAAGTATTGTTTGCCACCATATTCAAACTGGAGTTCGACAAAGGTGGGAACATCTGGATCGGCATAGGTGGAACGAAACATACTGTCGTCTCGACTGCTTCCGCTTGCCTCACCAAAGAGTGCATAGGTAATGGCATCGAAGATAGTGGTCTTTCCAGCGCCTGTATCGCCGGTGATGAGAAACAGACCTTGTGTGCCAAATTTGTCGAAGTCGATTTCTGTCTGGCCTGCATAAGGACCGAAGGCTGATATTGTCAGTTTATGTGGACGCATATGAATGATTATTTGTTGTTGAAGACCTGGTCGATAAGACCATTTATATATTCGCTTTGCTTGTCAGAGAGTGGTTGTGCATTTTGTTTCTCAAAGAGTTCACCGAATAGCTGGCCTGGATTGAGCGTGTTCACATTCAATGGCTTACCGATATTCGTCATACCTGCACGAGTGCGTTTGTTGTCATAACAGAGTTCCGTCAAGCGGTGATAGATGGTCATTAACTTGCGCTTGCCATCGGGGATGTCATCTTCGTCGGTAAGCGTGATGCGGACATAGTCCTCCTGAAAGTCTTTGCCATCATAATATTCTTTTGCCGTCAGTTCATCATAGGTGCCACGGAGATCATGCCAATCGTGGAGAGGCTTTAAAGCACACTGCTTGATAACAGGTGCTTCATTGGCCTTGATTTCAATGATGCTGACGGATTTCTTATCGTGGACCTCTGAGATGGAATACTTCAATGGAGATCCGCTATAACGTATAGTCTCACGACCACAGTTTTGCGGACGATGAAGATGACCCAGGGCCACATAGTCGAAACTGTCAAAAGCTGATGCATCTATGTTGTCAAGACCTCCTATGACCATATCCTCTGATTCTGATCGTTCGGCTCCTGTGATATATTGATGAGCGATCAACACATTCCGACGTGAACTGTCGATGTCCATCTTGCCAATGACATAACGTATGGCTTCATCGTAGGTCTTGATCTCTGTTTCTTCTTCTGCATAGTGGAGTACGACTGACGGCTTGATGAATGGCAGCATATAAAAGGCGACCTCCGTTTCTCCATCATGGAGTATGACTGGCTTTATAGTTCCGTCATAGACCGGTGACAGGTAGATCTTACTGACTTCCATGATGCGTGAGGCAAAGGAGATGCGCTCAGGAGAGTCGTGGTTGCCACTGATAATGAATATGGCTTTGTCAAGTTTCGCCAATCCGACAAGGAACTCATCAAAGAGGGATACGGCCTCTGCTGAAGGGATACTCTTGTCATAGATGTCGCCTGCAAGAATAATGACATCCGGTTGCTCGGCCTGCGCGATGTCACGAATCTCATCGAGAATGAACTTTTGTTCATCCAGCATGGAGTATTCATTGACGCGCTTACCTATGTGAAGATCGCTGGTGTGTAATATCTTCATATTATTTTTGTTTTTTATTGTGCAAAGATAAATGATTTTCCTCAAACCACCAAGGAATTGAGGTAAAATTTGTGGGGTGCTAATGGGATGGACGAAGCATCGCAGGTCTTTGTGATATTCAGCCCATATTGCTCGTTCAGTTTCTGAGCCATTGCCATGAACTCAGGGCCGTGGTCGGAATTCTTGAAACCGACAAATCGAAGAAAACGGCTGAAGACCGAACAATCACTAGTGCCATTAAGATATAGATAGTAGTGAATCATCTCGTGAACCATGATGTTTCTGAACGTCTCTTCGTCGAAGTCGAAGAAGTCGGACATGAGAATCGCCATGTAACGTTTCTTGACAGGCTTTTTCTTTTCTCCCCAACGATACTCGAACTTCCCCAGGTAACGAAAGGTATGCATGAGACCGAACTGGGGTTTTCGCAACTGGTGGCCAAAATACAGACGGTTGCACTCCCAGAACATGTGGGGCATCGTGTTATAATCAGCAATCATATTAATAGTCAAATAATAAGCATATACAAGGGTTGACAACATTGATACTAAAATAAATGGAGTTTGTTTCTTAAGAATGCGATGACTTTGAGTGAGCGACTGGTATTGGGCTTCTCTTTGCGGAAATGCCAGTCTGGGTAGAATACCTGTATCTCTAATCCATGCTCCTTCTTAATACGTTTGATTTGACGAACAAAATGCCGCCCATGGCAGAAGAATCCGTCGAAGAACACACCATCAATAGTACGGACATAATGGTGGATCATCTCATGAACCAGCAGCTCCCTAAGCATTTCTTCATCCAAGTCGATGCTCTTGGATATCCTAATGTGCCCCATCTTCTGCCCAAAGCTTTTGGTATGGGTGGTGTAGGTTCCAAAGGCATATCTCATGTAATTATAGGAGAAAGTACACATAGGCAGCTCATTGTTGAAGTACAGGTTGTTGTACTCTTCAAACTTTTGTTTCAGCAATTCTTTTGTTATTTCCATGTTTTATAATTTGTTGGGGGTTCTGGGATTGCTTTATTTCATTCATGATGGGGATGCCTTCATTCTCGAGCATCTTATACCAACAGTCTGCAGGCGATGTGGTCCATTTGACAAGTAACTCCTGGATACTCTTCTCCTGACGGTCTAAGTATTTCCGGATTCTGGATCTTGCATGTCCATCGCATTGTTCAAAGAACCGACATGCAGCTTTCTTGTCTTTGATAACAGGATCTCTGCGATTGAGAATGGTATTTATCTCCTGGCGAAGATAGTAGAAAACCTTCTTGATATACTCCAGAAGCAACGGTGCCTCGTATTTCATGGGCGACAGACCTGCATACTCCAACATCTTCAAGGGATGGAGATACGGACCACCTCCTGGACCGGAACTTATCATTGGCCATCCGAATGCCTTGTGAAAATCACTGCTTGCATTAGGGACTGTATCAAGGACGCTCTGCTCAGCCATCACCAGATAGACCATGATGCTAGCGAAGAGAAGGTTCTCCTTGGGTGTCTGCCCAGGCATCTCGTCTGCCCACCGCTCATTACCATGATCATACACATGCAGCACCTCGAGATAGGTACCCTCATCAGTGGCACAACTGAAATATTTCTTAAACTGCTCATAAAAACGCTTGGGGAAATAGTCGGCAAAGTCGCGGTGAGTCAGAGCTGTTCCAGTCAGTCCCTGATAAGTATAATGCTTACTATAGAGCATTTGGAGACCTTCGGTGATAACACGATGGATTTTGACTTGGATGTCATCGGTAATATATTCAGCGAAGAAACCATTGTTCCATGTCTTCATATGGCGGAGGAACCTTTCATTCATAAAGGGTTCGACAATCTTCATAGCATTTCTCAAAGCTACTATCTCATCAAAGGACCAGAGTTCTTCAGTGATTTCATAATGTTGGAGCATGCTCTCAAGGCCGTAACGGGCTTTTGCGATGGGCGCAATCGGGAATCCAAACATATTCAGGCACTCATAGAATTCATAGTTCGGAGAACTCGGGATTCTGCGCATGAGGACTTCCTCGGCTGACAGCATATATGAAGTCAGGGCAATGAACATCATCTGATGTTCGGCAGAGGAATGATAAAATATCTTGGAAGGACTTTGGGGTTTACCTACATATCGTATCATTGGGGATGCTAAAATAGTCCTCCAGATCACTAACAAACCGGCAGACATAATACATATTCAGCCTCTCTTCATCAAACAACATTTCTCTCATAATATACCTTTTAAATTGTTACACTTATTTGCTTCTGAGTACAAAGATAAGTTTTTTAAAAGATGCATGATGGTTTGTTATAGTTATAAAAAGGTAATGGTCATATGACTTTCGTGATGAGGTCATTGAGGAGACCGTAAATATTCTGGAGCTACTCTAATGAGTATTCAAAACTGTTAAAAGCATTGATCCCATCGATTGCAATAGGGGGTAAGTGTCTTATGGGGTATCTGGAGTTCTGTGGCTATCTTACGCCAGTCTTTGATGGCATCACGAACCTCATCTATGATTTCGACAGCTTCCTGATGTTCCAGCATGTAGTTATTGCATGCAGCGAGCAGGGTTTTGATATCCGACTGCTCCGTGTATTGGTCAATAAGTAGGCATTGATGCAATTTGACTCCAGGGTTTATGTCGTATGCAGGTGAGAGCGTCCAACCTTTCGGGGTAAGCAGAAAGCCGTGATTACGGAAGTGGTCATCGGTGTTGCCGAACATCACGTTAAAAGCTATCCTGCGATAGAGTTCTCTGAGGTTCTGCCCAGCATCTACACATCCCTGTAGTATGAAATCTACGATGTCCAGATATCCATTTCCAGTGCTGCTGCCAGCACCATCGTCTAAACCAAGTAGTGACATGGCTGAGGCAAAATGAATACGACGGCCATCAGCCGTTCTGTCAAAACGCTCGGAAAGCAAGAGCTCGCGGTCTTTCGATATTTTGACGGTGCGAGTCTGCGCTACGTTGATACCGGCAGCGGCAGCCAACCGATGTGAGAAATGCTCTATGAGTTCTGTATTCTCCAAGTCCTTTTTTGATGGGAACTTTGCCACGTAAAGTCTGCCATCGGAATCGATGACGTTGGCTTTAGGACGAGCACCACCGAGTGAGGTTCCCGGGTCGATCAATTGGTCGAGCCAGCGTTGTTCTGGCAATTCGTTTCGTTCCTCTGCCATCTCAATCTCATGACAGGCATCGCAGAGGGCACGAAGACTTTCAATAGGGGGTACACAGTATTTAGCGCTGGCATTCAAATAGTCATTGCTATCTTCATTTTTGTAACGGATGCCACCCATGCGAGTGAAATCCTCAATGCCGATGAGGTAATCATAGTTGGTGAGCTCACGGACGGCTCTGCCCTCTGCTTGTGCTGTCAGTCTCTCTCTGCGGTCGAGCAACAACCGGCCCCAACGGTCAGGGAAGGAATCTTTGACGAAGCCAAACACACAATCTGTGCCACGGGGATGTTGCAACGAAGGCACGTTCATCAGGTCTCCGCTCAACACAATGCCTCCGTGCAGTTTTAGCCACTCATACGAATATTCAAAGACAAAGTGATCTTTGCCACGGACACGTTCGTAGCCCAATGTGCCAATTTCCTGCGGTGATGTAAGGAAATCGAAATCTGCGTAAACCGTTATCTTTTTCATTTCCTAAGCAATTCTGCATCTTGAAGCTGACGGCCAAGAGCATCGTCGGCAGCCAGTAGCGAGATGTCCTTTTCGAGATTTAATGCAAAGAGTACGCGCGCATAAATACCCATGGAAACCGTCGGGTCACCATGTTCAACTTTCGAAACAGTCAAACGTGTCACTGTTGCTCTGTCTGCAATGTCCTGCATAGACAGATGCCTACGCTTTCGTGCCAGCATAATCTGTTCACCCATGAGCTGCAACTGCTGAGTCAATGCCCTTGGCATCATCTTTCCAAATGTATTTTTACCCATAAATGTTACTTATCGGCTGCAAAAATAATATAAAATGTTTAATATAACAAACATTTTGGAGAAAATCTTTGTCTGACACCTCAATTTTATGAGTTTGGAACAAATATCACACTATTGTTCTTGCATTAAGAACTCATATATTCTTCTTAATGTTCCAGCCCACCTTGTCCATTTTAAGGCACTATACTCCAATCGAAGTGTCCTTTCATTCATATATACATGTTTGTTTACCTCAATCATTACTGATGTATAAGGGAAAGGCATTTGAGGAGTAATTGAATTAGAAAAAGGCTTATTAATTTCGACAGTATATCCCATGCCTTTAAATACTTTTACAATACCATTTACAATTTTACCATTATAAGACCAGTCATCGTTATGTCCAATACATATGTCACAATGGGACAAATCACTTGGAAACGAGTGACAATCTATAAGGACAGTGTTTGAGCTTTTAATCTGTTTTTTAAGGCACTTTTGGTGTTGTTCCCATAAACGCATTGTTTCCTTTATTTGTTTTTCAGTCATATCATTTCGTTTATGACCGTCATATTCTTTATAAATTATTCCTTGTCCTATTTCTTCTAATGGGTCGTTTTCAAGTCTTTCCGCATCACATACGAAACGTGAATAAGGAAACACTACTGTGCTTACATCTTTTTGTCTTGACAAGGGTAAAAACAAAAAGTCTGTATACCAGTCAGTCCATCTATTAAGGCAATTATTTACAAAATATTGGTTACAAGGCCATCCTCCATAATTCAAAACTATATTTCTTTTCATCATCTTTTTTATTTTTTTTAATTTTATCGTTTCTTTTCTTAACACCAAGGATTTGAGGGGGGGGTATTTATTTGAGAGCGTCGAGGATGGCCTTGATCAGTTGAGGTGATTTGTAATCCTGGTCTGGCCCATATACGATGGCATATGAGAAGTTGACGGCCAGACATTCTTCTGGAGCAGTCACGTAGTTTGTGTTGCGTCCCATCTTCTCCCAGAAGTCTGATGCTTCACGGATGGGGAAGCGGGTGCCTAAGTCGTCGAGGGGCACCAGGATGGTGTTCGTACAATTGAAGAATCGGGCCGGTTTGCCTTGTAATCTACTGGATTCTGCCCATGTCCTGCCATAGGTCGTTATGAGCGCGCACTTCCTTTTCTCGCCCTTGATGGTGAACTCTGCGTAGTTGTCGATGTGCTCTACATCGGGGTTTGCCATGATCATACGCCTAATATGCTCTGGGAACTCAATGTCGTGGTCCATCACCGTGAAACCGATCAGGGCATACATCTTCTGGCGGAACTCCGGTGAACGGCGGGTTAGACAGTGAAACAACTCGTGGGCTATCAATTCCTTTCTGAAGGTATCGAGTCCAAACAAAGCATGGGCATTCAGGAATATCATGTTCCCAGACGTGTAAGCTGAGGCATTGCTTTCATCCTTCATAGTGGTCTTGACGAAGACGATTTCGTCAGGAAGAGGCAGTTTGCATTCGAATTGATAAAACCTGTACTCAATGAAATGAATTACTCCCATGACGATATCTATCTCTCCTTGGGTGAAGTCTAACACCTGTGACTGAGCGAACGAAATGAGTTCGTCGAGCGTAGCATTTTCCTTCCTGGCTCGCCAGTCGATGTCCACCTGAGTCAGACGGTTGTAGTATTGAGTGTTGCCCAATATCAGTTGCTGCCCTTCTTCTTTCGAGGCAAAGCGTACGTTTAGTTTGTTATTCTTATTCATATGATGTATAGATATTGTTTTTCTGTTTCTAAGCACAAAGGTGGGAAAATATATTGTATTTAGTTGCAGAGTTATATCTATAATCTCCATGTGGTCTTTTTTTTTTCGCGGAAGCGGCGGTGATTTCGATAAAATATCGTATCTTTGCAACGAAGTTTGAAAAAGAAGACGTATGGCAGTGTTTAGACTGGACAAGCGACTGCGTTTTCCCGACCCGCATCTGGGCGAGGAAGACGGTCTGGTGGCGGTGGGGGGCGACCTCAGCGTGGACAGGCTGATACTGGCCTACTCCATCGGGTTCTTCCCGTGGTTCTCTTTCCGCGACCAGAAGGAGCCGTTGTGGTATTGTCCGTTGCAGCGGTTCGTGATCTTCCCCGAAGAGATTCACGTGAGTCACTCGATGCGGCAGCTGATGAAGAAGACGAGCCTGAGGGTGACGATCAACCAGGATTTCGAGGGGGTGATCAGCGGGTGTGCCACTGCCCAGAACCGCAATCAGGAGGAAGGCGCATGGCTGGGACCAGAGATCATGATGGCGTATACGGAACTGCACCGACAGGGCTTTGCGGCCAGCGTGGAGGTGTGGGATGACGAAAGGCTGGTGGGCGGTCTGTACGGCGTGAACCTGGGTACGAGTTTCTTCGGCGAGAGCATGTTCTCGCTGGTGCCGAATGCGTCGAAGCTGGCGCTGATCTTTCTGGCGCGTACGTTCGGGGCGCTGGGCGGAAAGCTGATTGACTGTCAGTTTGAGACACCGCATCTGAAGACGATGGGGGGAAGGTATATCAGTTATGAGGAATACATCAGAATCATTAGAAAATTATAAAATTAAAAAATTAAAAAATTATAAGGACTAGGAAATTAGGAAAATTATAAAATTAAAAGACTAGATAATTAAAAAAATTATAAAATTAGAAAATTAAAAGATGGCGAAGGAACAATCTGCAACGAGGGAGAGGCAACGGACGGATCTGAGGGAGCCGAGACGCTATAAGGTGACCATCTACAACGATGACTTCACGACGATGGAGTTCGTGGTGAAGATATTGGTACAGGTGTTTTTGAAGAGCGAGGCGGAGGCGGAGGCGCTGATGCTGCAGGTACACCACTCGGATAAGGCGGTGGTGGGAATCTATAGTTACGACGTGGCGACCTCGAAGGTGAGGAAGGCGACGAATATGGCGAGAGAGGCGGGGTTTCCGCTGAGATTGACAGTGGAGCCGGAGGAGGAGTAAAAAATTAAAAAATTAAAGAATTAAAAAATTAAAAGGGCCGCGGACACAGATTTTATGGCAGAGATAAGACAGACGGAACGGACGAGAGAGGTGCTGAAAGAGACGATGGCGTGCTGTCAGGAGTACAGACACGAATTCGTGATGCCGGAACATTTGTTGCTGGTGCTGACGGACGATGAGTGCTTCGGCAATACGCTGAACGATTATTATCCGTCGCTTTCGTTAGCAGAGCAAATAGAGGAGGAACTGGCGAAGATGGAGACGGTGCCGGAGGAGAAGGCGTATGAACCGGAGGCGTCGGTGCAGATGGGACACGTGATTGAGTTTGCCTGTCAGCAGGTGGTGAACAGCAGCGCGAAGGCTCTCGACCTACCCCACCTCGTGATGGGCATCCTAAGCCTGAAGGAGTCGTGGGCGTGCTATCTGCTGAAGGAGGCGCTGGGCGACAGGGAGAGTGAGTTTATGAGCCAGCTGATCAGCGCGTATGAGTTTGATGACCGGCTGGAGGAGGATACGTCGGGAAATTCAAGACAACCCAAGGAACAGGCAGCGTGGCGGCGACTGGTGACCTGCATGAACGAGCTGTATCAGCAGCATAACCCGCTGATAGGGCGTGAGCAGGAACTGGAACGGACGATCCAGGTGCTGTGCCGGCGCGATAAGAACAATCCGCTACACGTGGGTGAGCCCGGTGTGGGCAAGACGGCCCTCGTGTGGGGTCTGGCGAGGATGATTGAGGAGGGAAAGGTGCCGGAGCGCCTGAAGGGCAGCCGCATCTACCAGCTCGACATCGGCACGCTGCTGGCAGGCACGCAGTATCGCGGTGACTTCGAGAACCGCATCAAGCAGATCATGGACGGTATACAGGAGGAGAGTCATAAGAACATCGTGTACATCGACGAGATCCATACGCTGGTGGGAGCCGGTGCGACGGGCGAGGGATCGATGGACGCATCGAACATGCTGAAGCCGTATTTGGAATCGGGCTCCATCCGGTTCATCGGCTCGACGACCTACGAGGAGTATAACCGTTATTTCTCACGCTCGAAGGGACTGGTGAGGCGGTTCCAGCAGATTGACATCCCCGAGCCGACGCCTGAGGAGACGAAGCACATCGTGAGGCAGTTGCGGGAGCAGTATGAGAAATTCCACGGGGTGACCTACGACGAGGCGGCACTCGACTTCGCGGTGGATGCGAGCTATAAGTTCGTGAATGACCGGTTCCTGCCCGACAAGGCGATAGACCTCATCGACGAAGCGGGAGCCTCGTTCGAGAGTGAAGAGTTAAGAGTGAAGAGTGAAGAATCTGCTGCCGCCGTTGTGACGAAGGCGGACATTGCAGAGGTGCTAGCGAAGACGTGCAAGGTGGATGCGCTGGCGATGAAGGAGGACGAGGACAACAGCGTGCTGGAGACGCTGGCTCCGCGACTGCTTGCGAAGATATACGGTCAGGACGAGGCCATCCAGCAGGTGGTGGAGGCGGTACAGCTGTCGAAGGCTGGTCTGCTGGACGACAACAAGCCGTTGGCATCGCTGCTGTTTGTAGGGCCTACGGGCGTGGGTAAGACGGAGGTGGCGCGGGTGCTGGCGAAGGAGCTGGGCATCACGCTACAGCGCTTTGACATGAGTGAGTACACCGAGAAGCACACGGTGGCAAAGCTGATCGGATCGCCTGCGGGTTATGTGGGCTATGAGGACGGCGGTCTGCTGACGGATGCCATCCGCAAGACGCCCAACTGCGTGCTGCTGCTCGACGAGATAGAGAAGGCGCATCAGGACATCTACAACATCCTGTTGCAGGTGATGGACTATGCCCGTCTGACGGACAACAAGGGACGGAAGGCAGACTTCCGCAACGTGATCCTCATCATGACCTCGAACGCCGGAGCGCAGTTTGCCGGTCAGGCGAACATCGGATTCACGGGGAAGGTGTCGCGAGGCGAGGCAATGCTGAAACAGGTGAAGAAGACGTTTAAGCCCGAGTTTATCAACAGGCTCAGCGGGACGGTGGTGTTCAACGATATGGATGAACAGATGGCGACGCTGATCCTGCGCAAGAAACTGGGAGAGTTGCAGGAGAAACTGACTGCCAAGCAGGTGGTGATGACG
Source organism: uncultured Prevotellaceae bacterium (assembly GCA_900316445.1). Taxonomy (GTDB): domain Bacteria; phylum Bacteroidota; class Bacteroidia; order Bacteroidales; family Bacteroidaceae; genus Prevotella. The sequence goes on from ONCZ01000019.1 coordinate 92,557, forward strand.
CTGACCGACGAGGCATTCGCACAGCTGTTGAAGGAGGGCTTCACCCGTGAGTATGGTGCCCGTGAGATGGACCGCGTCATCGCCCAGAGGCTGAAACCGCTGCTGATGCGGGAGATACTCTTCGGCAGTCTGAAGCAGGGCGGCAAGGTCAGAGTAGGAACAGACAAAGAGAAACTAACCATTTTGTGACTCATATGAAGACTAACAAACTATTGCTGGCCGTGCTGCTGACGGCCGTTGTCTGCACGCAGGTTGCAGCGCAGGGATTCCGTAACGAGAGTTTCCCCGAGGGGTCGTACTCTCCAGTGACTAACGTCAATCGCGCCGGATGTCCGCGTGTCTTGTCAGACCGCAGCGTGATGTTCCGAGTGAACGCCCCGCAGGCACAGCAGGTGCAGATAGACCTGTGCGGCACGAAGTACGACATGCAGAAGGGCGATGACGGCAGCTGGACGGTGACCACGATGCCGCAGGTGCCGGGATTCCACTATTATTTCCTGATCGTCGACGGTGTGTCGGTGGCCGATCCCGCCAGCCAGTCGTTCTATGGCTGCGGCCGTTGGTCGAGTGCCATCGAGGTGAAGGAGGATGGATGCGAGGACTTCGAGGTGCAGGATGTGCCCCGGGGAGAGGTGCGCACGGTGTATTACTTCTCGAAGGTCGATGAGTCGTGGCGCCCGCTGCTGGTCTATACGCCGGCAGGCTATCGTGAGGGGGTGCAGGACTATCCCGTGGTGTATATCCAGCACGGCGGCGGTGAGGATCATCGCGGCTGGATGGAACAGGGACGGACGGCGCAGATCATGGACAACCTGATTGCGCAAGGCAAGGCGGTGCCGATGATCGTGGTGAGTTCGAACAGCAATGTGCGTTCGCGCAACGGTGGTTTCGGTGGTGGATACAGCTGGCAGGGGATGCAGGCGTTCCGCTCGGAGCTGATAGAGAATGTGATCCCGTTTGTGGAGAAGACCTACCGCGTGAAGAAGGACCGGAAAAGCCGCGCGATGTGCGGTCTGTCGATGGGCGGCGGACAGTCATTCTATATCGGTCTGCGCGACCCCGAGGTGTTTGCCAACGTGGGGGTGTTCTCGACGGGCATGTTCGGCGGCATCCAAGGTGCGTCGAACTTCGACCTGGAGAAAGAGGTGCCCGGCATCCTGACGGACACGAGGACATTCAACAGCCAGTTTGACGTGTTCTTCATGAGCTGTGGCGAGCAGGATCCGCGTATCGACTACACGCGCAACATCGTGAAGAAGATGCAGGACGGCGGCGTAGGCGTGCGCTTCAACTCCTACCCGGGCGACCATGAGTGGCAGGTATGGCGCAAGTCGCTGCACGAATTCGCGCAATACTTATTTAAATAGTTTCTCGATGGTGAGGACATTCTTGTTGTCCTCGTAGGCATAACGCACATCATCCATCTTCTTCTTGACGAGGAAGATGCCCAGTCCCCCGATGCGACGCTGTTTCCAAGGCAGCTTCGTGTCGGGTTTCTTATGCTCCAGCGGGTTGAAGGGCATACCGCCGTCCTTGAAACGGATCACGATGCGCTCGTCGGTCTTCTCAACGTCCACTTCGAGAAATCCTTCCACATCCTCAGGATAGGCGTAGGAAGTGATGTTCATCACCAGCTCCTCGCAGGCCAGCCGGATGAGCATCAGGTCCTTGATGGCGCATGAGGAGACCTCGGGCGTCTGGAGGATGGCCTTGAGTATCTCGCGGGCCTTCCCGCTGATGGGCTGGAAACGCAGTACGCTCATAGCTGCCGGTTTAGATCACTACGCATAATCGAAGAACTCAGTGAAGCCTGTGACATCCATGATGTCCTTCACCTCGGCGTTCACGCTTTTCAGACAGAGGTTCAGTCCTTTCGAGGCCGCCACCTTCTTCGTATAGAGCAACACGCGCAAGCCCGTACTGGAGATGTATTTGCAGTCGGTCATATCGAGCACCGCATTGCAGCCTTTATCCAAAATGGCCTTCAGACCGTCTTGTACTTCCTGAGAGTTGAAAGAATCCAACTCGCCACCTAACTTATAAACTTCCGTATCCATATAATTTTTTAATTCTTTAATTCTTTAATTTTCTAATTTTATAATCTTCTGATCGCCAGCATCGTGAGGTCGTCGCTCTGGGGCGCATCGCCCACAAACGCGTGTACAGCCTGAGTTATCTGCTCTATCTGCTCCTGACAGCCCACCCCACCCTGTAGCTGAGCCATCAGTCTCTCGCTGCCGAACTGCTTATGTTCCTGGGTCATCGCCTCCGTCAGGCCGTCGGTATAGAGGAAGAGCATTGCGCCAGGCGCTAAAGTGTATTCCTTTTCGTCGTAAGTCGCGTCGTCGGAAACGCCCAGAGGCAGGTTGGGCTTCGCATCGAGGAATTGTCCATTCTTCATCGTTCCTTGTCCATTGCCAATGACGATCGGCTTATTATGTCCCGCATTGCAGCAGCGCAGCAGTCCGGTCTTCAGGTCGAGCATACCCATGAAGAAGGTTACGAAGATACACGTCTCGTTGCCTTCGCACGTGTTCCTGTTGATATAAGCGGTGATCTTCGCCACATCGTCCACATGACTGGCCGCAATGCGGAACTGACAGAGCGTGGTCGCCATCACCAATGCGGCTGGCACACCCTTGCCCGAGACGTCGCCGATGCAGAAGAAGAGTTTCCCGTCGCGCACCAGAAAGTCGTAGAGATCGCCGCCCACCTCACGGGCTGGTGTCAATGAGCCGAAGACATCAAAGCCCTCGTTCAGACCCCTATCGCCCCCTCGCTCGGCTTCGCCGCTTCGCTTTGCGAAGAACTTAGGGGGCATTTTCGGCAGCATCGACAGCTGGATGTCCTGCGCCACCTTCAGTTCTCCCTCGATGCGACCTCTCTCCGCGTTCACGATCTTCAGTTCCTCCATCTGTCGGGCCAGCGACTGCTGCATCGTACTGAACGAATGGTACAGCCGTTGCATCTCGTCCTCCGAATGGATCTCGGGCAGCGTCGCCTGCAGATTACCTTGCGCCACTTCGTCGGCAGCCTGGGTGAACGTAGTCAGTGGGGCTATCAGCCGATGGATGGTCCGTCGCAGAATGATGGTGATCAGCACCAGCGTCAGGATAGACAGCAGCGTCAGTCCTATCGACATCCTCCTCATACCGATAGCATAGAGGATACCGTTTTCCTCGATGGCCCTCACGACCTTCAGCACGAGACCGTTACCCACATAGGCCGAGATGCCAAGCACCACGACCACATACAACACCACCCTCAAGGTGATGCGGCTGGCGAGCGACTCACGGATGCGCTTCATAAAGGGCGATACTATTATTTAATCTTCAGCGCCATAGGTTCCTTCCGCCAGTCCATACAGTTGCGCACACGAAGGTCGGCGTAGGGTTCGGCATTGACGATGGTCTTATCGATAGTCATCAGCTGCTCTGTGCCGTAAAGCATCGAGAACGGTCTGGACAGTTCCGTTGTCAGCTCGATAGCCTCCTGCAGCAGGTTCACATCATCGTGACAGTCGAACATGAAGCGGTCGGTATCGTGGTTGTCGAGGAACAGCACCAGTTTGAAGTCTTCAGGATACTTGGCAAAGTGGTCAGCGATCTTGCTCTTGAGTGTCGCGTTACCCTTGATGCCCCGTCCTGCGCGGATCTCTTGCAGCAGGATGTCACGATAGGCAAAGTCCAGCACGCCGTCGAGCGTCTCTGTGTAGTCTGTCTGCAGGGCATCCTGAGAGAAGGGCTTTGTTTTCTGGGCGAGGAACTCATTCAGTCTGGTGTCCGTCTTGAAAAACAGTTGTCCGGCCATCTCCGGGCCTACGCCGCAAGCCCACACCTCGCCGAACACGACGATATCGCTGCGAACGGCATGCACGCTCTCACGGAGACTCTTCAAGAATGTGAAAGGCTGTCCCATAGCGTGGTCGATACGGAAAGCGTCCACACCCATACGGGCGAGTTTCTCAGCCTTGTCGATCATAAAGTCGGCCACCTCGGGGTTCTTCAAGTTGAACTTCGGCAGGTCGCCAAAACCTAAGAACGACACGAACTCATCGGTGTCCTCATTCTTATACCAGAACCAGTCGCGATGCTTGCCGCCGTTCTTCAAGAGCGACGCCTCAAACACCGGTGCCTGATACCAGCAGTGGTTGGGCACGAAGTCGCAGATGATCCGCATACCCTTGTCGTGAGCCTGATCGAGCAACTGCTGATAGTCCTCCCACGTGCCGTAGTGCGGATCCACCTCGTCGAAGTTCAGGGTGTGGTAGCCGTGATAGTTCGCCGACTTGAAAATGGGCGAAAGCATGACGGCGTTGAAGCCAAGCTCCTTGATGTAGTCGAGTTTCTCGATTACTCCCTGCAGGGTTCCCCCGCAAAATACATTCTCACTCTTTGGCGGTATCTGCCAGCCTCCGTTGAATCTGTCTATCAGCAGATGATAGATACGGGCGCTGTCAAACCAAAACGATTCATTCTGTTTCATGTTCCTATCTGTTTTTAATTATTCTGTCTAAACTTTGTTGCAAAGATAGGCTTTTTTGTCGAATTACGAAGCAAAATGCATCATTTTGTGACAGATTTTGAGATAAATTAGGAAATCCAGAATATTTTCTGACGAAGACGCAGCCGCTGAAACTATTCAATTATAATACTTTCTTCGCTCCCGGAATCTGTCTTACCAGCCAGGTGAGCACAAACGAGCAGATGGTGGTAATGATGCCGATGAACATAAACTTACCGAAGGCTCCCATCCAGATGCCGTCGGTGGCATATTGCAGAACTATCATCAGCAACAGATGGAAGATGTAAGCACCATACGACTGAGCGGCACACCACTGCCAAAACCGGCTGTTCCAGTTTCCATACTCACGGAATAACCAGAGCAGTCCGAAACAAATAAACACGCACAGAAGTGATTCGTAGATACCAAACCATTCTGCAACAAAGTCGTTCCAAGCCCCACCATCGCGAAGATAGATGCCCAATGCCAAAAGACATCCAATCATTAGCGATAATGCTCCAGTGGTGTTACTCATCTTTTTGAGCCAGGCAAATCTTCGTGCCAGAATACCGATAACGAACATCATGACATATTGCAGATAGTGAGCTGGTTCCATTGGCAACGGGATGATGCCAAAGGGCCAGATCCAATGATCCTGTGGGCTGACCTGACGAATCAGATAACTGCCAATGCCCATAATGCCGCCAAATATCAGCAGTCCGATGATAGTTGGTCTCGAAGAACACTTGCCATCGATGGACTTGCGAAATTGGCGAATCAAGGCATAGATCAAACAGAACACCAGCAGACTCTCAATATACCACATGTGTCCTATCTCCAGCTTGCCTGATAAAACAGACAACAGTCCACCCATCAGCAGAAGCGGAATACCCAGACGGATGAGTTTCTTCTGCACAAACACCTTTGTTCCCTGCTTGTCGAAACTTGTAGGCACAAAGTAACCTGAGATCAGGAAGAACAACCCCATGAAGAAGGCCGCATTGACTGAGAAGAAATGCCATATCCAAGGCATAAACTCGGCAGGATTGCTGGGATGGTAAGCCCAGTCGCCACCATCACCGTATGCCTGACCAGCGTGGTGGAATATCACCAGCACCGTCAGGCACACCTTCAGATTGTCCAGATATAAAAGTCTGTTGTTTATCTTCATCTTTCTGTTTTATGGTTTTGCCCAGAAGACATCCGGGTCGGTGGTTGTGTCACACTTCCAGTTGTCGTTGACGAAGCCTACTGGAATCAGGCGTATATCTTCCTCTGCAGGATTGGGGCGATAGTCGCTCTCAGGGTTGAATCTGCTGAATTTCTTGCAGACAAAGTAGTAGAGATTCTTCGCCATGTAATAATCCAGATAGTAATCCTTCGTCTGTGGGTTCTCATGGTTCCAGTTGGCCGTCTCGCAAAGAACCAAGGGCTGGTCGTTGATGAGCCGCTCACGCACCTCGGCAATGCTGAGCATCGTACCGTTCTCGTCCATCACCCAGGCATCCATCGTGGGGTCGATGTAGAGCCATTTCTGCAATTGCTCCGACCACACCGTATTAATCACATGGCACTCGTAGTCGAGCGGATCGGCAGGCATACAGGTGACATAGCGGGCTGGGATACCCATCGACAGATACATCTCGCAGAGAGAGATAGCCAATTGTCGGCAGTTGATGCCTTTGCCTGTAGTCTTACAATAGTTATACAGGTCGATAGCATCCATCTCGGCAAAAGCCCTGTTGCCGCCGTCGTGGCGCATATTGTCGTGAGCAAAGTGTAGTAGGTTGAGAATTTTCGATAGCTCATCACCCTGCCCAGCCACCGAGTCGAGTTTGAAATACTCGCGGACCATACTCAGACTCCGCGATTCCTTTGATTCATAACGAAACGGGCTATCTGTTTTTATAGAATCTGGGGCGAAGGGAGCCGACTTTCTGAGAACGCTAAGTGGTTGGCGGTCCTTAACCACAGCCAGCAGAGCCTGATATTTCTTGTCTTTACGGAGCGAGACAAGGTCGTTGTCGTTGAGCATGTTGTCGTAGCGCTTATAGCCGCTATCCACCGACTTCTCAAGTGTCATCAACGCCTGTTTCTTCTGCTTCGTCAGGGCATAGCAGCAGGCTAAATCATAAAGATAATCGGCCTTTGCGGCTTTTATCATTTCAGGCGACATTTCTGTGTCTTGACAGATCGTTGTGGTGTCGAGTATATTTATTAACGTTGTTAGCGGGGCAATCGCTTCTTTGTATTTCCCATCCTTGATGAGGTTCTTATAAGTGGTATCATGCATAGACATCATCACCTGGAACCCCAGCATTCGCTGATTCTGAGCCTTCACGCTCATCATACTCATCAAACAAATGGCCAGTACTGCCAAAAATCTCATTGTCTTACAGAAAATGTTCACGTTCGGCCAATTGCAAGCGAGCTTGCTTGGCGCTCTCTTAATCACATTTTTCATATCATTTTTCTTTTTGTTTTCTATTTGACGTTGCAAAGTTATGAATTGTTGCGGGAATTACCAAATATCTGGGATATTTTGAATCATTCTGTGACAAACGACACTACATTCTTGCCTTCTGCTTTTCTCCGGCACCACTTCCGCGATACTTCGAGCGGGCCTCGTTGAACTTCCAGGTGAGATTGATCAGGAAGGTTCGGCGGGCTGGGTTGTGAACCGTCAGTTCGCGGATGCCGTAGAGGATGGCATCGGTCTTGTTGGTGTTGAAGATGTCAACGCAACGCACATCGAGGGTCAGCTGTCCGAGACGGCGGAGATTAAAGTCGCGCTGGATACCGAGTTCGACATTAAAGCGGTTGGAGATGATGCGGTTGTTGTTGTAGTCACCCTTGTTTGCCCACTGGGCAGCAGCGTGCAGACGGAAACACTTAGGCAGTTCGATGTCGTTCTGCCAGACGAATGTGAGGTACGGACGAGTCAGCGTCAAGACGGGTCCGTCTGCCGTCGGCGACTTGTAGTTCTGGAATATCGCGAAGGCGTACCACATAGGATGCCACTTGCCGATGGTGGGCATCGCCGAGAGATTGACAGAAAACTGGTTGTAATCGTCGGCACTATTGATAGGGCGCACGAGGCTGACGAGGGGATCCTCGGAACCTGGGAAAGGCTCGGTTGACATCGTGACGACATCTTTGTTGCGGGCATAGTTCAGCGAGAGGTTCGCCCACTTATAACTTGCATTCAGTACGATACTGTGGGTGTAGGTCGGCTGCAGATAGGGGTTGCCGCTCTGGTAGGTGTAACGGTTGATGTAGATCGTCGAACTGGTGAGGTTGGCGTAGGCCGGACGCTGGATGTCACGACGGTAGGAAAGCGACAACTGAACCTTGCCGACGGGAGCGGTGAGAGTGGCGGTGGGGAACCAGTCACCGTAATTGCGACACACCTCGTCCTCGCGCTTACCGAAGTTGAAGTAGTCGTTGGTCAAGTGCTCATAACGCAGACCGACCTGAGCGAAGACCTTTCCGAACTGCCTGCCGTACTCGACGAAACCAGCTGTCGACTTCTCATTGATTTCCGTGTCGGTGGTCTTCACGGGCACATAGTCGGAAGCCTGGAATGTGTAGGCATCCGTGCGGTGGTTGTAGCTGTACTCGCCGCCAACGGAGAGGTTACCTTTCAGCACGGGATAGCTGAAGATGAGTTTCGTAGCCCAGAAGTTGTTGGCGTTGTCGGTATTATTCTCGATGGTGCGGTCAACGGGGTCAGCGCCGACAAGCGTAGTCTTCTCCGTCGTGCGGCCTGGTGTATTGGTGTCATCGAAGAGTCCGTCGATGTTCAGGTCGATACCCAATTGTCCCACCTTACCGTTGTAATAGGCGTTGAAGATGTGCTTCTTGATGCTCTCGTCCTGCCAGATGTAGCTCGCGGAGCGCTCAGTCAGGATGTCGTTCTCAAACATATCTGTCAGATAGTCGCCCTTCGTCTCGCCGCTGGGCGTACGGTCGTATTTGTAGTAGGCGCCGAAGGTATGGTTCTCATTGACCATATAATTGAACTGCAACTGCGGCGACCATGCGTGCCAAGGGTGTCTGATCTCCTGAGTAGAGTGACCCGTCACCTGATCAGGTCCAACATAGTAAAGCATATCGTTGACCTGTAAGCCCTTATAATGATTATAGGTACCCACCCAGAACGAACCCGTCAAATCGAGTCCGCCCGTGCGGTAGTTGGCAGTGAGGTTATTATTCAGCGAACCGCCGTACTGGTACATGAACTGCGTGCTGTTCTGGAAACTGAAGCCATCGCCCTGCGCCTTCTTCAGCGTGATACGCACGACGGCCTTCACCGAGGCTGCATAACGGGCACCTGGGTTCTGAACCACATCGACGTACTGAATCTGATCGGAACGCAGACGCGAGAGTTCCTTCATATCCTGCACCCGTCGGCCGTTGATATACACCTCGGCATCGCCACGACCCAGCACCTTCACGCCACCTTCACGCTCAGCCTCCAGCGAAGGAATCTTCGACAGGGCATCTGAGACAGTTCCCGCCTTCTCCAGTATCGTACCGGCAACGGTGGTGCGCATAGCGTCGCCCTTCACTTGAGTCTTCGGCAACTGGCCCTTCACCACAACCTCGCTGAGCAGCTGGGTGTCTTCCTTCATCTGAATGGTCAGGCCCTCGCCCGCATTTATATATAAGGTCTGGTAGCCCACGCTGGTCACCTTGAACAATCCCGCGTTGACATCCGTCACAATCTTGAACACGCCATCCATGTCCGTCATTGCACCCTGCACGAAGGCTGAGTCGGGCAGCGACAGCAATACTACATTCACATAAGGCATCGGTTCGCCCTTCTCGTCAATCACTCGTCCGCCCCAGTCCTGTGTCTTAGCGGACATTGACATCGTCATCATCATTGCAGCCATCAGCGCTGCGAATCTTAAACTTACATTCTTCATATCATTCATCATTTAAAACGATTCTTTGACTCATTTGTCGTTTTTGACGCTGCAAAATTACAGATAGTTGCAAATTTCCCCAAACATTTGGGATATTCAGCAGCAGTTTGTGACGAATGACATATTTTGGAAATTTTACCAATTACATTTCCATTTCATAGCCCTTCCATTCTTCCCCATCAATCAAATAGGAATCTTCGCCTGTGATGCGGAAGCCGACGGACTTGTAGCATTCGACAGCAGAATGATTATCACAAAACACACCGAGGGTGATGCGCCTGGTTCCTAGTTGCTGCTGCGCATAATCGATGGCGAGGCGCAGCATCTGCCTGCCATAGCCCCTACCCCGTTTCGAATCGTCCACGATGACGAAGCCAAAACGAATGACACTTTTATCCTCTGAAGGATGCCTCAATAGAATATGTCCGACGATTGCATTTCCCACTACAGCTGTGAGCGGATACATATTATCACCCTCGTACTGCTTCTTCATTTCCTCTGGCTGAGCAGGGAATTCTTTATACCTGTCAGCACTCCAAAGCCGGAAAGCATGCTTATCCTTACACCAGCTCAGAATAGTCTCTGCATCATTGATGTTGAATGGTCGAAGTGTCATCATATACTAATTGTTTTGAAGATGCAAAATTACGCATAATTTCCGAGACAGCCAAACATTTGGGATAAACAGCACTGATTTGTGACGAATGGCGATAATTACCCAGAATCGCTTTCTTTTCAAATAAAAGAACCATCCCTCTGTATCACACTAGGACATTTTCTAGGACATTCCGTTGTCCAGACACCTCCGTCATATATCTATAGCAACTATCCATTCACCATTCTTCTTTCCACCCTTTCGTTTAAGGAGTTCTAATTCCTGGAGGCGGGTAATACTTGAGATGGTTCCACCTTCAGATAATTTCTTGTCAGAGGAAATGTAATCATTACGTGTCGCTGTAGGATGGAGATAAAAATAGACAAGTATGTCCATTTGTAAGTCATTCTACCGTAATGACATATCGATTATCTCACTCTATTACTATCCAATTACCGTGACCTGTAGATCCATCACGGTCAATGAATCTCAATGATTTAAGCTTATTAATATGCTTTTGGACTGCTGTCACAGATATACCGATCCTATTCGCAATTTCACCCCTTGTGATATAATTGTCAGCATATATCAATTATATATGGTTGCAGCTGTCTCAGACAGCCCTTTAGATAACTCTTTAGATAACCTTATAGACAACCCTTCAGGCAACTCTATGGATAACTCATTAGACAACCCTATCGTGCTTGACTTAATTGATGGTACAGGCAGCACCAGTTCCACCTCGTCTACGTCCAGTTTGTTTAGCAGCTGAGGCTCACCCCAGTTGGTTTCTTTCCATGCTGCAATAATCTTGGGGAATCCATGCCACAATAGAGCTCACATGAGTTTTCTCAACTCCTCTGGTTCAGGAAGTATACCTTGGTATTCCTTGGGTAACTCTGAAGACGTGCGATAGGTGGCTACGCCCATTGGTTTGTTGATATCTCGGAATGCGAACTCCACCGTTTTTGAATCTCTGTCTTTGCAGAGAATAATTCCGATGGAAGGATTCTCATGAGGTAGTTTTACATACTCGTCAAGTGCTGACAGATAGAAATTCAACTTTCCAGCATACTCTGGCTTGAACTCACCTCGCTTTAATTCGATCGCGATTAGTGCCTGAAGGCGGCGATTGAAGAACAACAAATCAATGAAATACTCTTTTTCGGATACAACAAGACGATACTGATTACCCATAAACGAGAAATCACTACCCAATGCCATGATGAAGTTCTTGATATTGTGAACAATCTGTTGCTCTATCACACGCTCATCTGTCTCGTCAGGATCTTCAATGTTCACAAAGTCGAGCAGATATTCGTCCTTGAACGAGCGTAATGCCTTACTGCGCAAATCTACATTTTCAATTGTTGTTGCAAAGTTATTAGGCATGTTGCCACGCTTTCCAAACAAATCGTCCTTCATATAATATTTCAACTTGTCGCCATTCCAAAATCCAGTGGCACAATTCACGATATAGAACAATTTGTCAATGGACGAATTTCAATATGTCCTTTGTCGCCTATTGGAATGATGCTGTTTTGTAGAGTATTTCTTTTGGTTCTTCTTCGTATTGGGATTCTCATTGTTCATTTCGGCATGGTCATAATAGTTGGCAAATGGCTCAACTGGTTTTAATCCTCTAATGTTCCCAAAATGGTTTGTGGGTCTCAATTTGGGAACAATTAACCCACTGACAATCGGCATTGATGCTGAAAATCAGTGGGTTTATTCGTTTCGTTGTCAATCTTGAAAAGATGTTGAACAGGCTAATTTAAGAACTACAATCCAAGTAACTTGGTTTTCTGTGCTTGAAACTCTTCTTCTGTTAAAATACCATCAGCCTTTAACTTTGCAAGTTTAGTCAATTCATCAGCAACACTTCTTGAAGATGGTGCTATAACAGGTTGGGCAATAGGCGCGACAGTCTGCTTAGCATTGTCAATAATAATTGACAGTATATCTTTCGCTTGATTAGCCCTCTTTACATAAGTTTCATATAGATTTCTATCTGTCTCGTCCTTTGTTTTAAGATCACGGTTAATATCCTTAAAATGAAGTACACATGATGTTCGTGTCGTACTGCGAAGAAGTATTTTGATGTCCATGTTCTTTATTTCCTTATTCTGTTTGCTTGCGCCAGAAAGACCACCAACTACGGCACCTGCACCCCCCATAAGAACACCTCCAACGATTGCTCCACCAACTGTTCTACCAGCTGATTTCGTATATAGTTGGTTGCCATTTTCTTCATATGAAACCTCTAATATATCTGCATAGTTGAATATCTCATGCGAGCTTGTTGGACCAACAATAACAAGAACCTTAAAGAAGTCATCCATTATAAACATATAATTACCAACTTCTTTGGTGTTTATGGTTGATTTATCTCCTGTTTTCTTAGGCAAACTATTTGCGTTTATAAAGTTAAACACATTATTTATTTTCCCTGATTCAGTAATTGCAATTACACCATGGCACTCATCAAGGAGAATATTATAAAACTTGTGAGTGGTTGAACCTGTAGATGATGTTCGAGTAGTACTAAGCGTTTCAAATCTTGGCTTTATAGTGTTATTTACTATAACATCTTTATTCTTATCCTTCTCAGATATTGAGGTTACCTGATAAATAATATTAAGATCATTATAAGTTCCTGATAACAGAGAACGTTTTACAGGGTCATATATATTAAATACAGGTTTTGTCGATTGGGGAGTATTGTATTTTGCAAGTTCCTTTCCTGGGAATTCGAAGCCATCAACATATTCTTTTTTTATGCCTTCAGTCATGACTCTCATTATCATAACTTGCTTTTTGGTGGAGTCAAAGTAAATTTTACAACGGTCATCACCTATAAATACACTTCTGTCAAAGTCAGTTGAATTTTCTTCGTCTTCCTTTATCATCTGGAGTCTTTTGTCTTTGTTTTTACTTTCCACAGCAGAAGTAATCCCACCAACAATTGCACCGATAACTACCGCTACCAGAAGAATAATGAAGAACATTCCAATTTCATCTCCACTGATAGAACCTCCTCCTAATACTGCAAATAAAAGGAGAACTAGAACTGATAAATAAAATTTAGTTTTCATAATGAATTATAATAGTTTAATTGTTATATACAAAAGAATAGCAAACAAATAACTGGCAACATCAATCCAGTCAAAAACTCCTGGTACTAGTCCAAAATATTGCGAGAACTCAGACACAAGTGCAAGGATGGGAAGATAGTATATAAATATATAGGCACTAATAGATTTTGAACCATTCCATATTGCATCAACAAGAAACATATATGAGAATAACCACAGTCCATCAGGAAGACTATTCTTAACCCAGCCGTACACTCCTTCTGAGTTGAATAATCCTCTAAAAATTTCAACATGTTGGCTTATTCCCAAGTGATTGAACCAATCAAACATTAGAAGTGATTTATCACGAAGCCCTATATATATGAGACCACCTATACAGAGTATCAACAAAGACAAAATAGACCTCCCTATTCTGTCTTTTAGAGAATATTCTCTAAAGTATCTGTTTTTTAATATTGCAATATCCATCTCTGTTTTTAATTAAGGTTCTAGAAATACAGGAGCCCCAGACACAGCGCAAAAGGGTCAGGAATCTTTGCGCCCTTTTCTCGAAGGACAAGGGAACGAATGTATTATCCAGTTCTTTGCTCCTCACATCCACAGGACGTGAACTTTTGCCAATCTTCACCCAATCCTCGCGGAAACTGGGATTCTTGCAAATATGCAAGCGACCAGAGGTCGAGCGGGTCAGAATGTAAACGTAGCCAGGTTCTTTGTTATTCATATTGTCATACTTTTAATTTCTTTTTGCGTTTCAGCTCCTAAAGGCACAATGATGCATAACCCTTTGCGCCCTTACTTGAACGTTATGGCACAGGATCTTCAAGAGGTTCGCTGACCATCATGGGTTGATACTCGTAAGTATCGGACGTCGTGTAGTGGAGGGTGGTGCTGAGAAAGGTGATTCCCAGAGCCTGACCGATATCAAAGAGGGTGTCGATCGTAAAATTACGGTCACCTGATAGCCAGTCGGATATTTCCGATTCAGTCTTTCCCATCAGTTTGGCAAACTGCTTCTGATTCAGGTGC
>ONCZ01000014.1 GCA_900316445.1 uncultured Prevotellaceae bacterium
CCGTCAGCGGCTCGGCCACGTTTGAGATCGGCCTCAAGGGCGATGCCAACGGCGACAACAAGGTGGACGCTGCCGACATCGTGGAGATGGTCAATGAGATGAAGGGCCAGCCTTCTGCGAAGTTCAAGAAGAACAACGCCGACATCGACGGCAACGGCCAGATCACCGATGCCGACATCACCGAAGTCGCCAAGATCATCCTGGCAAAGTAGCATACCGGGGTAGCGAGACTAAAGATATCAACAGATTGTGGATAACCTGCGAGTTATCCACAATTTTTGTTTAATTAACAGAGGTCGTGATACAACGTACAGGAGTTTTTTGTATTTTTGCAGCCCATTTGCCATTAAAAAATTGAATGATGATCTGTGAATATATGACAAGACTGGACGACCTGATCAAGAGGATTTCAGGTTTGAAAGAGAGATGGCGTTCCGCCGGACGTCCGTTGTATGTGTCGAGCTTAGTGGCTGATGCCGCAGAGCTGACGGAGAGCCTGAACACTGATGTCCTGGAGAGGGTGAGCCACGACATCTTGCTTGAGGCCTATGAAGGCGACTATATCGTGCAGGCCGAACAGATGCAGGCGCTGGTGCCCGTCAAGGTGCTACAGGCCGATGCCGAAGACGAGGCGGCGTGCCTGCAGCTCGACGAGGCACTGAACAAACTCGTCAGCGTGCTGACCCAGATCGCAGTCCATCTGGAACGCCGTCACAGCAGGGATGAGTACGCCCGGCTCTATGAGGCAGAGAAACGTCGCTATCTTGGCTCGGGTACGGCCAGCAGGGCCCGGCAGCGGTTTGACGACTGGAAAGAAGACAGCTGTTTCGGCCAACCCTCCATCGACGATATCGACAATTACTTCCTTGAGAAGCTCGTACACCTGTTTGAGCAGGGTGTGCTTGACTCGAAGGCCGAGCACATCAAGAAAACGCGATCGTTCCCCGGAGAGGTGGACTTCGAGCAACTCGACGAGAGCAAAGAGAAGAAGGCGATGTTTAGGAAGCACTATGCAGCCCTGCGGTCGATGACGGACTGGCAGGACGGTTATCTGGTGGTGGATCCGTTGCGAGTAGGGCAGTTCTTCTTTTCTTCGCGTGAGGAAACCAATGCCAAGTCGCACCGGAACGTGCTGCTGAAGTACCTGCATAAGATTGATATGGTGCAGCAGGTGAGAAAGAAGCTACTGGAGGCAGAGAGGGGCGGCGAGGGAGCGGACGGGCAGCTGAACTACTTCGCGCCGGAGAAGAACCTGAAGGTGCTGCTGTCGGAGGAGTGGTTTGAGATACACCGCACGGATAAGGGGTACGACCACCGTTGGACGAACGACTTCGTGAATGCGCTGATGGCGTCGGAGCACAGGGACTATATCGCCACGGAGTGGGGGAAGAACAAACGGCAGGACTATATCCGTGGGTGCGTGCTGGGGCTGCTGAAGGAGGGCGGCATCATCAAGGGGAGTATGGACAGCATCGCCAGGAGTGCCGGGGTGTGCGAGAACTACCGCACGTTCAGCAAGTATATGGGGCAGTGCCGGCAAGAGCCTTATGCGCAATGGGTGCAAGATTATTTCACCAAAAAATAGCGAAATGCGATTGAGGGGTGCGATTGAACGGTGAGGAACGTTCGGTCGCACATTTTTTTTGAATTCCTTTCTCCCGAAGACAAAGGGACTTCCAGACATACTTACTTGCGATTGAAAATGCGATTGGAAAAATGTTTTTCAGTCGCATAATCGCATTCTACTTTTGCCCCCGAAATCCGGGTTTCAGAAAATTAAAAGATTAAAAAATTAAAAAATTAAAGATTAAAAAATTACTGAAGAATTAAAGAAAGGGTAAAAGAATGAATGCATTGAGAACTTTCAATCATGAGATGTTCGGACAGGTTCGGACGATGACGAACGACCGCGGAGAGACCTTCTTCGTGGGTAAAGACGTGGCCGAGGCACTGGGGTACAAGAATACCGCCGATGCTATTATTAAGCATGTAGACAAGGAAGATAGGAGCACCATCGCGATTCGCGATTCTGCCTATGAGACCCGAGCTGTGGTCATCAACGAGAGCGGTCTCTACTCCCTGATCCTCTCCTCGAAACTGGAGCAGGCGAAGGCGTTCAAGCGCTGGGTGACCTCGGAGGTGCTGCCGCTGATCCGTCAGACGGGCACGTACTCGCTGCACCGCAAGCAGATCGAGTCGCTGCATCACCAGATAGAGGCGCTGGAACCGAAGGCGGAGTACTGCGACGAGGTGCTCGACAGCGTGAGTTGCCTGACAACGACGCAGATAGCCAAGGAACTGTCGATGACGGTGAGCGATCTGACGCGCCTGCTGGAGCACCGGAAGGTGATGTACAAGCAGTCGGGACAGTGGATGCTCTACGCCGACTACGCCCGCAAGGGTTACGCCAAGAGCCGCACAACCACGCGCCGCGACATCGAGGGTGACATGCACACGTACACACGGCTCGTGTGGACCGAGGAGGGCCGACGCTTCATCCATCGCCTCTGTCACGATGAGGAGGTTATGATCACGTTTTTGTTCAGGAACTAAAGGAAACTAATAAGAAGGAAACGAATGTGAATAATTTGAATAATTTTATCCACTAATATGAATAATAATATTTCAGCCAATAAGAATTATATTATAAAAATTAGTGGTAATTATTCAAATTCGTTTCCAAAATAAAAGAAGATTAATTTCAGAGATTATGAGAGTAAGTGATATTTGTTTTGGGAAATTGAAGGAGTTTGAGGGGTTGCGGACGGAGGCGTATTACGACGCAGCGGGCGTGTTGACGATCGGTTACGGCCATACGGGCCACGACGTGAGACCCGGCGACGTGATATCGAAGTACTGGGCGGAACACCTGTTGAAGGCCGACCTGTATGATGTGGAGAAGGCCGTGGAGAGCCTGGGTGTCGCCAGGACACAGGGGCAGTTTGACGCGCTGGTGTCGTTCGCGTTCAACCTCGGGTTCTATAAGCTGAAGACATCGTCGCTGCTGAAGATGATCCGTAACGGCGCGTCGATGCACGCCATCAAGCGGGAGTTCAAGCGCTGGGTGTATGCCGGCGGGAATCGGCTCAAGGGCCTCGAGAGAAGACGTGAGTGGGAGGCCAGGCGGTTCTTCGACTACGATGAGCTGGAGGCTATGAAGCGCCGCGACTGGTCAGACTTCCATCATTCCAATAATTCCAATTCCAATTAGGAAAATAAGGGTGCCAACTCGCTCTATAGATTATATAACTAATTGATATACGTCAAAAAATCAAACTGGAATTGGAATAACTGGAATACTCAATCAACAGTCATTCATCTAATAAGCAGAAAATCAATGAATTACGACATTAGTAAACCCTCTGCCCCTAAGATGCCAAGCCTTGGTAAAGGGACAGAATGTATCAAACTCCTGCTCTCGCAGGCCTCAAAAGATATGCACGAACCGATGGTTCCGATGTTTTTCCCCGTCCTGGGCGCACACATCAGCGGCGCGGAATTTCAGTATCCTGACAACAGTTGGAAGGAGCCGACGGGGATGATGGCCAATCTCGTGGCAAAAAGTGGCGACAACAAGGGTCAATTCCCGGTTCTTGTAGAAGCCATTTGCCGGGATTTCCGTCAGCACGACAAGGCTGAGGAGGACAAATACCGGGAATGGCAGAGTCTCAGCAAGACCGAGCCCAGCAATAAGAAAAAGACAGCCGAGCCGACCTTGGCCTACTGGTTCCCGCCGGTTGACACGACCAAGCCGGCCTTTATCAAGAACGCGATTGTGCTCGAGGCGCAAGGCGGACGCACGCAGTACTTCAACCTGCCTGAAGTGGAGATGGCCGACCAGCTGTGTGGCAGTCACAAACAGGTATCGCTGATGTTCCGCAACATCTACGACCGTGCCCGTGCCGGTGCCTTGCGCGCCACAGCCGACGGTATAACGGGCAACCCGATCCTCCGGGCCTGCATTACGATCTCGTCGAATCCGGACTCAACCCGTAAGTTCTATAAGTACGAGCTGACCAACGGCACATTCGGGCGTATGGTATTCAGCTTCAAGCCGCGTGGCAACCGCGAAGGGCGCATTCCCAGGTTGGGAAAGTTCTCCGACGAGTTCTACCAGAAGCTGGATGAGTACCTGGCGCGTCTCGACCTCTGCAAGGGCCGTTACATCATCCGCCCGCTGAACAAGCTGATCGACGGTCTGGCTGCGGATATGGCGACGCTGGCCGATCTGGCTGACGATGACGTGCTGTTCGAGATGTCGCACCGTTCGCTGGTGTCGGCCTGGAAGGCTGGCTGCGTGCTCTGGGTGCTCAACAATCAGACGTGGACCAAGGCCATAGGCGAGCTGGTGGAGTGGCTGGTCTATCACGACATCTGGAGCAAGATGCAGCTCTTCGCCGATTTGCTGAAGGATACTGACCAACTGCACGAGGCCCAGCGGCGCGGCCCAAAGAATATGCTCGATGGCCTGCCGAACACCTTCAATGAGGCCCAGCTGGAGGCACTACGAACCAGCCTCGGCAAAAGCGCTGAGGGCACGAAGGGACAGTTGGCTAAGTGGGTGTTCCGGAAGTTCATCACGTACTCGAATCAGACGGGACTGTATAGCAAGACCGAGGAGTACTTGAAAGGATAATGGATAAGTATGAACTTCAAAAGCTGCGCGATCTCCCGATAGAGGGGGTCGCGCAGCGACTCGGACTGCGGGTGGTGAGGCATAAGTGTCTGTGTCCGTTTCACGACGATAGCCACCCGAGTCTGTCGTTTTCTGTCAAGCGCAACAGCTACCGTTGCTTCGTGTGCGGGGCCAGTGGGGGGACGATAGACCTCGTGATGAGATACCAGAATATGAGTTTTACCGAGGCGTGTAGATGGCTGGCAGATGAGGCAGGGGTAGTGCTGAGCAATCCCTTGATCAGACCCCCTCTGACTCCCCCTACTCAGGGGGAGAACATTCCCCTCCTGAGTAGGAGGGGCCAGGGGTGGTCTGATCAGCCTCAGTCATTCGACCCAAGCCGGTATAACCGGTTTTTCGAGCGGCCGTGGCTGAACGAGGCGGCAAGACGGTTTCTGTTCGAGGAGCGCAGGATTGATGCAAGAGTCGTGCGCTGGTGTAGGCTCACGTCGTGGCGGGACAGGCAGGGCGTCGATTGGTTGCAGATACCTTATTATAATATAGAGGGCAAGTTGATCGGCGTGCAGAACCGCAACCTCGTACGCGGGGCATCGCCCAGGTTCCGCTTCCCGTCAGGCTCGCAATGCAGCCTCTATAATCTGCCGGTGCTGAACCTGCTCAGGCCGGGCGATGAGCTCTGGATCACCGAGGGCTGCTCCGACTGCTGGGCGATGCTCTCTGCCGGTCACAAGGCCATCGCCATCCCCTCGGCCACGTTGCTGACCAAAAAGGATGCAGAACAATTATCCATTATCCATTTTCAATTATCCATTCAATTCCACATGTACCCCGACTGCGATGCGCCCGGCGAACGTCTCTTCCTCCAGCTGCAGCAACTCCTGCCCGGTCTGGTGCATCATCAGCTGCCGCCCGGCTGCAAGGACTTCAGCGACTATTATCTTACAAAAGTCTCACAATAGGGACAGTCCCCATTGTGAGAGTTTAGTGGGATTAAAGTGGAACTTTTGTCAGATTAAACTCCGACTTTAGTCCGTCGAGGCTTTGAGGCTATCTATGTCAGATACGGGTTGTAGCGGAGTTCGTAGTCGATCGTGGACTGCGGGCCGTGACCCGGAAGGATGACGGTATCAGCGGGCAGCTTCGCCAAGACATTGGCGAGGCTTCTCATCAGTTGTGTATAGCTGCCGCCGTCGAAGTCGGTGCGGCCGACGCTCATACGGAAGAGGGTGTCGCCGGTGAAGGCGGTATGCTCCTCGGCGCAGTAGAAGACCACGCTGCCGGGAGAGTGGCCGGGGGTCTTCAGCACCTGCAGGCTGTGGTGGCCGAAGCGGATGACCTCGTCGGGGGTGAAGAAGCGGCCCACGGCGGGGTATTCGCGGCGCAGCGGGGCACCGATGATGCTCTGGAAGTTGTGGGGGATGTCGGAGATGATGAACTCGTCTTCCTTGGCAGCCTCCACCCGCAGGCCGTAGGTCTGGTAGATGGTGTCGATGCCGAGGTTGTGGTCCCAGTGGCCGTGGGTGGCGAGGAGACGGACGGGCTTGAGGCCCTGACTGCTGATGTAGTCGGTGATGGCGCGGCGCTCGTCGTCGTAGTAGGCGCCACAGTCGATGATGACACATTCGAGGGTGTCGTCGCTCACCACGTAGGTGTTCTCCTGAAGCAAATTAAAAGCGAAAGTCTTTATTGTAATCATAAAGTTCAATGTTCAAAGTTCAAAGTTCAAAGTCATTTAATGGGGAGGTAGATGACATATTTGCCTTTATACCAGTCTTCGGCGAAGAAGGTGCTGATGTCGGTGGTCTCCACGATGTTGCGGAAGGGCTGCGTCTCGGCCTGCAGGTCACCGCCCTTGAGGCAGAGGATGCCGTTGGGCAGGGCGTTTAGCTGGGGCTTGGCAATGTTCTTGCGCACGATCTTCACGAGGTCGGGCAGGGGCATGACGGCCCGGCTGACGACGAAGTGGTACTGTCCGCGCTCGTCCTCGCCGCGCAGGTGCTCGGGGTGGCAGTTGGTGAGGCCGACAGCCTGGGCGACCTCCTGTGCCACGCGGATCTTCTTGCCCGTGCCGTCGATGAGCTTGAACTCGCAGTCGGGGAAGAGGATGGCCAGGGGGATGCCAGGGAATCCGCCGCCGGTGCCGAAGTCGAGGATGCGCGTGCCGGGACGGAAAAGGATGGTCTTGGCGATGGCCAGCGAGTGGAGCACGTGGTGCTCGTAGAGCTGGTCGATGTCCTTGCGGGAGATGACGTTGATCTTCGCGTTCCAGTCGTGGTAGAGGGCGTCGAGGGCTTCGAACTGCTCCTGCTGCCGTTCCGTCAGCTCCGGGAAATATTTCTTGATTATCTCTGCTTTCATCATATCATAAAGCTCAACGTTCAAAGTTCAAAGTCAATATTCAAACATGGAACTGAGTATCCTGTCAACGGTGGCATAGGCGATGGTCAGCTCGATGCTGCCGACGGTGTAGGGAGCGATCTCGTCGGGGTTGTAAACGAAGGTGATGGCATCGCTGCCGAGGATGAAGTTCTCGGGCACGTAGATGTCGGAGTTGTTCAGGTAGCCGTTGTCGTGGAGCGCCTTCATCGTGTCGAGGCCGGTCTTCTCCTGAAGGGCTTTCAGCAGGAGGGGTTTCAGCTGTTCCTCGAAGCCCTCGATGAAGACGTTCCTGATGTTCAGCAGGCGGCCGGTCTTGGCTTCAAAGTTCATAATGACCTGTTGGTTGACGGCATGGTCGCCGCCTTCACGGTAGTTGATGTCGGCCAGATAGACCAGCGTGCCCTTGCTGCCTTTCTGCGTGTGGCTGTTGATGATGTAGTGGTAGTGATACCACGCCAGTTTGTGCTGGTCGTCGCTGTCCTGGTTGTAGAGGGGCAGCAGCGACCGCAGGTAGTTGGCGGTATAGTCTTCGGCAAAGGCCTCGGCAGACTTCTGCATATTGTCGTCGTTACGGTCGAGCAGTCGTTCGGTGACGGTGGCGTTGATGATCTCTCCGGCTCTGCCGCTGCTGGGAGTGGCTTGTTCGAGTCGGATGTCCACGCTGCACGTCGGTGAGAGGCTGTCGGCGGTGAGGGCAACGGTTTTGTCGGCACTGACGGTCTCGAAAGTGATCGTCTCAGATTCCTCGCTGCAGGCACAGAGCAGCAGGACAAGGGCAGAAGTGAATAATAGTCGCATATACATAAATCATGAAATCAAGTGCAAAAATACACTTAATTTCGGAAATGAGCAAATTTCTCATTAAAAAACACTACCTTTGCACCCAAATTTGAAAGGAAATCGTCAATGAATAAATTTAAGGCAGCTCTTTTTGACCTCGACGGCGTGGTGTTCGACACCGAGCCGCAGTACTCCGTGTTCTGGGGCGGCATCTGCCGTCAGTACCATCCGGAGCATCCTGGACTGGAGCACGAGATCAAAGGTCAGACGCTGACGCAGATCTACGACCGCTGGTTCTCGGGACCGTTGCTGGCCGAGCAGGAGAGCATCACCAGCCGGCTGAACGACTATGAGCAGCAGATGCGCTACGACTATATCGCGGGCTTCGAGGCCCTCATCGCCACGCTTCGCAGCCACGGTGTCAGGACGGCGGTGGTGACCAGTTCGAACATTCCCAAGATGGAGAGTGTCTATCGGTATCAGCCGGGGTTCAAAGTGCTCTTCGACGCCATCCTGACATCGGAGGATTTTGACCGCAGCAAGCCTGATCCTGACTGTTATCAGAAGGCGGCACAACGGCTTGGGGCTCAGAGTGATGAGTGCATTGTGTTCGAGGATAGTTTTAACGGCCTCCGTGCCGGTCGTGCGGCTAAGATGGCGGTGGTTGGACTGGCTACGACGAACGCTGAGGAAGCCATCCGTCCGCTGTCGGATATCCAGCTGAAAGACTATGAAGGGCTGACTTTCGACCGTCTGCAGACGCTGTTGTCGCAGGCGAAATAGAGATTAAAGATGTAGTTATGAACGCTCAGAATACTTCCGTACATATCCGTCTGTGGCAGTATGAATTCTGGTTGCTGGCCATCTCAGAGTTCCTGCTGTCGATGTCGGTCTATATGCTCTTGCCGACGATGCCTATGTGGCTGCTCGGCGACCAGAATCTGAGTGGGGTGGAGGCCGGTATCGTGATGGGTGCCTTCGGGGCAGGACTGTTTGCTCTGGGTGCCTTCGTGAGCTACCTGATTGAACGTTATCGCCGTAACATCGTGTGTGTTGTGGCCATCGCGTCGGTGGCGGCCCTGTTGGCGCTGTTGTATTACCTCGACAGCCTGCGCTATCAGTTTGTGGAGTTACCGGTGCTGATCCTGTTGCGCTTTGCGATGGGAGCAGCCTTTGGTATGTCGCAGATGGTGCTGTGCAGTACGCTGATCATCGATACCTGTGAGAGTTTCCAGCGCACGGAGGCTAACTTCGCCACGGGCTGGTTCGGGCGCATTGCCCTGGCCCTGGGACCGTTGGCGGGTCTGCTGTTGCTGAGATATACTGACTATTCGGTGGTCTTCCTCGCTGCGACGGGCTGTGCCGTAGCCAGTCTGGTGCTGGTGCTGATGGTGAACTTCCCATTCCGCATCCCGGAAGATGATGTGTCGTGCTTCTGTCTCGACCGCTTTTTCCTGCCTCACGGAACCGTCTTGTTTATGAACCTGCTGCTGGTCACGGTGGCGTTCGGCCTGCTGCTGTCGATGCAGTTGCCGGTACGCTTCTATGCGATGATGATGTGCGGGTTCCTGGGGGCGCTGCTGTGCTGGCGGTTCGTGTTTCGCGATGCAGAGCTGAAGAGTGAGGTGGTCACGGGACTGATCCTCCTCGGGGCGGCACTGATCATGCTGATTACGCGGAGTACGCTGCCGGTCGTGAGTTATGCCGCACCGATGTTCTTCGGACTGGGTATGGGACTGATCGGCTCGCGGTTCCTGCTGTTTTTCATCAAACTGAGCCGGCACTGTAAGCGCGGCACGTCGCAGAGTACGTTTATGCTCGGGTGGGAGAGTGGCATCGCCCTCGGCATCGGACTGGGACTCGGCTGTTTCGAGGATGCTCCCCAGCCGCTGATGTTCACGTCGCTCTTCCTGACGGTCTTGGCCCTGGCCGCCTATCAGTTCACCCACGGCTGGTTTATGAAAAACAAAAATAGATAGAAAAATAACAACGGAAATAATAACAACAACGGATTTCACGGATTAAACGGATTCTCCAGACTGTTAATTATCAGTATAGATATAATCCGTGAAATCCGTGAAATCCGTTGTTTTAACCATTCATCGACATAAGGAACTCCTCGTTGTCGCGGGTGGTGACGAGGCGGTCGCGGATGGCGTTCATCGCCTCTACGGGGTTCATCTCGGCAATGAACTTGCGCATAATCCACATACGGTTGAGCGTCGTCTCGTCGTGCAGCAGATCGTCGCGGCGTGTCGATGAGAGCACCAGGTCGATGGCCGGGAAGATACGCTTGTTGGAGAGTGAGCGGTTGAGCTGGATCTCGGAGTTACCCGTACCCTTGAACTCCTCGAAGATCACCTCGTCCATCTTCGAACCGGTATCCACGAGTGCGGTGGCGATGATGGTGAGCGAACCGCCGCCTTCGATGTTACGGGCGGCACCGAAGAAGCGCTTGGGCTTCTGCAGGGCGTTGGAGTCGACACCACCGGTGAGCACCTTTCCGCTGGCCGGCGACACGGTGTTGTAGGCACGTGCCAGACGGGTGATGGAGTCGAGGAAGATGACCACGTCGTGACCGCACTCTACCATGCGCTTGGCCTTCTCGAGCACGATGCCGGCAATCTTCACGTGACGGTCGGCGGGCTCATCGAAGGTGGAGGCGATGACCTCGGCGTTGACAGTGCGGGCCATGTCGGTAACCTCCTCAGGACGCTCGTCGATGAGCAGCATCATGATGTAGGCCTCGGGGTGGTTGGCGGCAATGGCGTTGGCAATGTCCTTCATCAAGACGGTCTTACCGGTCTTGGGCTGGGCCACGATGAGGGCACGCTGACCTTTACCGATGGGCGAGAAGAGGTCGACGATACGCACGCTGGGGTTCGTCGTGGCCCTGTCGCCGCAGAGGGTGAACTTCTCCTCGGGGAAGAGCGGTGTCAGGTGCTCGAAAGCCACGCGGTCGCGCACCTCGGAGGGCTCACGGCCGTTGATGAACTTCACGCTGCACATGGCAAAGTATTTCTCATTCTCATGGGGCGGACGGACGGTACACTCCACGACGTCGCCGGTCTTCAGACTGTATTTCTTGATCTGCTGGGGCGATACGTACACATCGTCGGGCGACGAGAGGTAGTTGTAGTCTGAGCTGCGGAGGAAGCCGTAGCCGTCGGTGAGGCACTCCAGCACGCCATTGGCGGTGATGATCTCTTCGAAGTCGAACTTCGGACCACTTGCCTGGGTATTATAAACGGGCTCTGCCTCCTGGGCCTGATGGCCGGTGGGACGGTCGAACATATCGAGTGTGGGGATGGCACCGTTGTCCTCGATGGGGATGTCGATGATGGGGATGAAGTCGGTACCGTCGCCGGGATCGCCCATCCATACACCTTCGGCGTCGACCTCGTCGGTAGAGGGGTCTTCGCGGCGGGTGGCCATCTTCTCACGCAGTTTCTCGATGGCGTCGGCGGTGTCGGCATCCTCCTCGGGAGCGAAGTCGGTAGCCTCGGGAATGAAGTCGGCAGCCTCGGGCACGAACCCCTCTTCGGGCACTGACTCCAACGGCTGTTCGGCCTCGGCGGTCTCCTGTGCTGCCTGTGCAGCAGCCTCTTCGGCTTCTTTCTCAGCCTTCGTCTTACGTCCACGGCGCTTGGGAGCCTCCTCTGCGGGAGCTTTCTCCTCAGCAGGCTCTTCGGCGGCGGGCTGCACGGGCAGGTCGCTGAACAGGGAGGGAGTCTCCTTCGGCTTCCTGCGGTTGCTCTTGCTGTCGAGGTTCTCGCCTTCCTGGCCTTTCACCGTATAGACCTTGCTGGTGTCCTTCTTGGCGATGCGTGTGCGTTTCCGTTTGGCAGGCTCACCGGAAGCAGCGCTCTCGGCAGCCTTGTCGATGATGGCATAGATGACATCAGACAGCTCGCTGTTGGGCGTCACTGTAACGCCTAACTGTTCGGCAATACCCATCAATTCGGGTATCTCCATGGATTCTAATTCTTCTTTTGTATACATAATATGTGCAATAAATTCTGATTTGGAATTTAAGTTTGAGAGTAGGAAAGTGCTCGACGGACGTCAGCACAATTCTGAAAAACGGTGCAAAGTTACGCATTATTTCTTAAATCTCCAAACTTTTACCATTTTTTTTCGTACCTTTGCACCCAAAAATGATGAATGATGGAAATTAAGAAAGCAGAATTCACCCTGAGTGCCCCGATGGAGTCGATGTGCCCGAAGGACAATAAACCCGAGTATGCGTTCATCGGCA
Organism: uncultured Prevotellaceae bacterium; assembly: GCA_900316445.1. Taxonomy (GTDB): domain Bacteria; phylum Bacteroidota; class Bacteroidia; order Bacteroidales; family Bacteroidaceae; genus Prevotella. Next base: position 12,054 of record ONCZ01000014.1, read on the forward strand.
GGTCGAATGTGGGCAAGTCGAGCCTGATCAATATGCTCACCAACAACAAGAAACTGGCCAAGACGTCGGCCACGCCGGGAAAGACGTTGCTCATCAACCACTTTATTATTAATAATGAGTGGTATCTGGTCGACCTGCCCGGCTACGGCTTCGCGAAACGGTCGAAGAAGGAGGTGGCGAAACTCGAACAGATGATCAGCGGCTACATTCTCCAGCGCGAACAGCTGGTGAACGTGTTCCTGCTCATCGATATCCGTCTCGAACCCCAGAAGATCGACCTGGAGTTCATCCAGTGGCTGGGTGACAGCAGCGTGCCTTTTGCCATCGTCTTCACCAAGGCCGACAAGCTGTCTGTCGCCAAGGCCCGCCAGAGCGTCGAGGACTATAAGAAGGTGCTTCTGGAGACGTGGGAGGAGCTGCCGCCCATCTTCGTCACCTCGGCCGAGAAACGCCAGGGCCGCGAGGAAGTGTTGGACTACATTGAACAGATCAATAAAGAAATAAAAGATAATTAGGCACGGATTACACGGCTCTCTTCAAGAGTCACGGCTAAAAAATAAAAAGCCGTGTTAATCCGTGAAATCCGTGCCAAAAGAAAAAAATGGCAAAGGACACTCCATACTTAGACGTGCAGCAGCTGACGAAGTCGTTCGGCTCGTTGGTACTGTTCCGCGACATCAGCTTCTCCATCGCCGAAGGGCAGAAGGTGGGACTGATCGCAAAGAACGGTACGGGCAAATCGACGCTGCTTTCCATCCTCTCCGGCGTGGAGGGCTACGACTCGGGAGACATCATCTTCCGTCGTGACCTGCGGGTGGGTATGCTCGAACAGTCGCCCGTCTTCGATCCCGCCGAGAGTGTACTCGATGCCTGCTTCAATCATCAGGGAGATGAGGAGAAAGTGTTGAAAGCCAAGCAGATCCTCACCCAGCTGAAGATCCGCGACCTGCAGCAGCCGATGGGACAACTCTCTGGCGGACAGCAGAAGCGCGTGGCACTAGCCAATGTGCTCATCACCGAGCCCGACCTGCTGATCCTCGACGAGCCGACGAACCACCTCGACCTTGAGATGATCGAGTGGCTGGAGGGTTTCCTCAGCCGGGGCAATAAGACGCTGCTGATGGTCACCCACGACCGCTTTTTCCTCGACCGTGTCTGTTCCGTCATCCTCGAACTCGACGACCAGACCATCTATACCTATCGGGGCAACTACAGCTACTACCTCGAGAAGCGCCAGGAGCGTATCGACAACCGCCGGGCAGAGATCGCCCGTGCCAACAACCTCTACCGCACGGAACTGGAGTGGATGCGACGCATGCCGCAGGCCCGTGGACATAAGGCCCGCTACCGTGAGGAGGCGTTCTATGAGCTGGAGAAGGTGGCCAAGCAACGCATCGAGGAGCGGCAGATCCGTCTGAAGTCGCGCAATGTCTATATCGGCTCGAAGATATTTGAGTGCCAGTATGTGTCGAAGGCTTTCGGCGACCATGTCATCCTGAAGGACTTCTATTATAACTTCTCCCGCTTCGAGAAGATGGGCATCGTGGGAAATAACGGTACGGGCAAGTCCACGTTTATCCGGCTGCTCCTCGGACTGATGGCGCCCGACAGCGGAAGATTCGACATCGGCGACACCGTGCGCTTCGGCTATTTCTCCCAGGAGGGACTGCAGTTCGACGAGCAGATGAAGGTGATCGACGTGGTGAAGGACATCGCCGAATATATCGACATGGGCGGTGGAAAGCATCTGACCGCCTCACAATTCCTGCAGCATTTCCTCTTCACGCCCGAACAGCAGCATAACTACGTCTATAAGCTCAGTGGCGGCGAACGGCGGAAACTCTACCTCTGCACTGTGCTGATGAAGAACCCGAACTTCCTCGTGCTCGATGAGCCGACCAACGACCTCGATATCGTGACCCTTCAGATTCTGGAGGAGTATCTGCAGGATTTCCCCGGCTGCGTCATCGTCGTCAGCCACGACCGCTACTTTATGGATAAGGTGGTCGACCATCTGCTGGTGTTCAAGGGCGACGGCGTGATTAATGACTTCCCCGGGAATTATACGCAGTACCGGATATGGTCGAGGAGTGAGGAGGGAGGAGCGTGGAGTGAGAATACTCCGAAGCAGGAGAAAAGCGAGAAGAAACAGCCTGCAGACACATCTCACTCCTCACTCCACACTCCTCCCTCTACGAAACGCAAGATGACTTACAAGGAGAAGCGCGAGTTTGAGCAGTTGGAACTTGACATCGCATCCCTTGAGGCCGAAAAGAAACGCATAGAAGAAGCTCTTTGTGGCGGTACCACCTCGGTGGAAGAGATTACCACGATGAGCAAGCGGCTGCCAATCCTCAATGACGAACTCGATGAGAAGTCCCTCCGCTGGCTCGAACTCAGTGAAATATAAGTTCAAAGTTTAAGATGTTACAACAACAATATCCCTCACAACTGTTAGAACGGGCGGTCGCGGAGTTCGCAAAGTTCCCCGGCATCGGCCGCAAGACCGCTTTGCGCCTCGTGCTCTGGCTCCTGCGTCAGGAGAATAGTGAGGTGGAGCAGTTTGCCGAAGCCGTCAGCCGCCTGAAGCAGGAAGTCAAGTACTGTCATATCTGCCATAATATCAGCGACTCGGATACGTGTCCTATCTGCGCAGATTCCCGTCGTGATGCCTCGGTGGTCTGTGTCGTCGAGAACATCCAGGACGTGATGGCCATCGAGAATACGCAACAGTTCCACGGCCTCTACCATGTGCTGGGCGGCATCATCTCTCCCATGGACGGCATCGGACCTTCAGACATTGAGGTAGACTCGCTCGTCAGTCGTGTGGCGGAGGGAAATGTGCAGGAAGTGATCCTTGCCCTCAGTCCGACGATGGAGGGAGACACCACCAATTTCTATATTTACCGCAAGCTCGCTCCTACGGGCGTCAAGGTGAGCGTTATTGCCCGTGGTGTGGCTGTCGGTAACGAGTTGGAATATACCGACGAGGTCACCCTCGGCCGGTCTATTATGAACCGTACACTTTTTGAAGATAAATAACACATAAGATATGAAAGCAATCAGTCAAAAACTGACCGTCGTCTGCCTCCTGTTCCTGGCACTGTCCATCGCCATCGTAGTCCTCTACGAGACCGACACGCTCGCCTCCGGTTTGCTGGCCGACGACAAACAGTCGGAGTTTATCCTTACCTTCATCATGGAACTCCTGTCGCTGGGCGCCGCCTTCCTGGGGCTTCGTCTGTTCAAGTTCGCGTTAGTCCATAATGAACTCGTCGCCCGTCCGGAACATGCCATGTGGAAGTGGGGACTCATCCGTCTGCTCATCCTTGAGGTGCCAATGGTCGTTGACACCTTATTATATTATATATTTATGAACACCACGTTCGGCTACCTGGGCATCATGCTGTTGCTCTGCCTGCCGTTCATTTTTCCATCCAAGAGTCGCTGTGAAGATGAAACTGAGTATCATAATCGTCAGTTATAACGTACGCAGTTACTTGGAGCAGTGTCTCCAGAGCGTGCAGAAAGCCCTCGAGGGCATCGAGGGGGAAGTGTGGGTGGTCGACAATAATTCACAGGATGACAGCGTCGACGTGCTACGTCGCGACTATCCATGGGTGCGGCTTATTGCCAATACCGAGAATATGGGCTTCGCCCGGGCCAACAACCTCGCCATCCGTCAATCGCAGTCAGACTATGTGCTGCTGCTTAATCCAGACACCGTCGTCGAGGAACCAACGCTTCGTGGAGTGCTTGACTTCATGGACGCTCATCCCGAAGCGGGTGGGGCAGGGGTGATGATGCATAATGAAGACGGAACCCTCGCTCCCGAGTCGAGACGCGGACTACCTACGCCGTGGGTGGCTGGACTGAAGATGTTCGGCTTCACGAAGCGTTATTATATGAGTCATCTGCCTTGGGACCAGCCCGGACGTATCGACGTCATCAGCGGTGCCTTCTGCTTCCTGCGCCGTAAGGCAATTGATCAGGTGGGGCTGCTCGACGAGGACTTCTTTATGTACGGTGAGGACATCGACTTGTCTTACCGTCTGCTCAAGGGTGGCTGGCAGAACTGGTACCTGCCTTATGAGATCACTCATTTCAAAGGCAGGTCTACCCGGAAGACTGACTTCCGCTATGTCCACATCTTCTATCAGGCCATGCTCATCTTCTTCCGAAAGCATTACAGCCACCTGAGCTTCCTTTATGCCATCCCCGTGAAGATGGCCATCTACTTCCGTGCGTTCATCGCACTCACCGACATCCTCCGTAAAAAACTCCACTTATGACAGTCAACTTAAGAGCCATCGAACCCGAAGACCTCGACCTGCTCTATCGCATCGAGAACGATGTCCGCCTCTGGAATGTCGGAACCTCAAACGTGCCCTATTCCCGTTATGTGCTCCACGATTATGTAGCTCATGTCACCAATGATATCTACACCGACCGTCAGGTGCGGATGATGATTGATAATGAAGAGGGAAAGACTGTCGGCATTGTTGACCTCGTCAACTTCGACCCTGCTAACCGACGTGCCGAGCTCGGTCTCATCATCCTTAACGACTTCCGCCGACAGGGTTATGCGATGGCCACACTTGAACAAATCCACGACTATGCCCGTCGCATCCTTCACCTGCATCAGATCTATGTCTATATCGACGAGCGCAACGAGGCTTCACTCAGCCTCTTCCGTAAGGTGGACTATATAGAATCTGCACACATCCCCGATTGGCTTCTTGACGGAGAACAATATCACGATGCCCTGCTGTTTCAGCATGTATTATGAATCTTTTTTCGGTCTGCAAGTAAAAAAAATCCGAAAATGTTTGCACAGTTCGGAATTTATTACTACCTTTGCACCCGCTTAACAAAAGCATTGGGCTTTGGTGCGTTAGTTCAGTAGGTTAGAATGCCTGCCTGTCACGCAGGAGGTCACGAGTTCGAATCTCGTACGCACCGCTCTTTTTCATTCATAGCGCATAAGTTTTTGGGTGCGTTAGTTCAGTAGGTTAGAATGCCTGCCTGTCACGCAGGAGGTCACGAGTTCGAATCTCGTACGCACCGCACAAGCCCGCTCCTTTCAGGGGCGGGCTTGCTGTTTTATTTCACTATCTGCCGCAGAGGGCAGCGTAGGGACAGGGACGGCAGCGGTTACGGTCGTCGGTGGGCGTGAAACGGAGAGCGGGAGAGAAGATGGCATCGGTAGTCTCTTTGAGGAGCGCGATGAAACGGTCACTGTGGACGGCGATGTCGGTGACAGGCTCACGGCCGATGACGAGCGTAGGGTCGTAGCCATCCGCAGCGGCATGTTGGATGAAGAGCAGTGATGGCGAAACAGCCTCCGTCTGATGTTGGCGTACAATATGGCTGTAGAGGAACGCCTGGAGATAATAGTCGCTGTGGTTGGGGATTTGGGCGGGATCGAAGATGGCCTCAATGTCGGGCATGGGACGTAGATGACGAGCACCGGTCTTGTAGTCTATGACGCGGATACGTTCTTTTCCGCTGACGGGATCGGTGATGCAGTCAAGACGGTCAATGATGCCACCAACCTTTGTCTCTCCCCAAGGCATGTCTACGCGCTTTTCGAGGCCGAGGATGGTGAAGGGCGTCAGACGGCAGTCGGTCTCGATGAGCAGACGTATGTATTTGATGATGACCTCGCGGTTGATGAGCTGGAGTCCGTCAAGGTTAGGGGATCCTAGGGTGCTACGAATGGCGGTGTCGACGGCGCGCTCGATAGTGACTTCATCTTTGAGAAGGTCATCGAGAAGGATTGAAGTGACCTGGCGGCCGATGAACTGATCGTAGAGCGTCTGGGCTGCTTCGTGGAAGATGATGCCGAAGAGACGGTTGTCAATGATGTCTTCGTCAGTGTTATAGGGTTCCTGGAGGTTGCTGACGTAACGGTAGAAGAAGCGTAACTGACAGCGCAGATAGCTGCTAATGGCCGTTGGGCTGATGCCGCCATTGTTTTTGGAGAAACGCTGACGGAGTATGTTGAGTACGGCAGGTGTCTTATCGATGGACTGCGGTTGACGGAGCAGCGGCTTTTGGCCTGCGCGCAGACTGCGGAACTCAATATGATCTCTTTCGACCATCAATTGGAGCATGAAACGTGACATTTCACCTTTCTGGGCATCAATGGTGGCGTTGTTGTAGACGATAGTGACATCATTGGCACGTTGCAGCAGACGGTCGAAATAATGCTGGTAGATGGCAACCTTGTAGTCGATGGTGGTCAGTCCGTAAGCCTTGCGGATGGCATAGGGGATGAACGAAGTGTCGTTGACGCCACGAGGCATGTTTCCTTCGTTGCAGGAGAGCAGTAGCACGTGGTCGAAGTCAAGGTTACGCGTCTCGAGCACACCCATGACCTGGATACCCTCGGCAGGCTCACCGTGGAAGGGGATTGAGGTGGACTGAACGACCTGTGCAACAAGGCGTTGCAGCGTAGGCACGTCTACCGTGAGGATACCATCGTCGGTGAGGCCACTCAGGCGGTTGAGCAAGGTATACATCTTGAAGATCGATTCAGATTGCAGATCCGAGTCGGTCTTTATATTCCGGACGATATCGAGGAGCCAGTGGAGGAGGGAAGAGCCGTCGGTGAGATGGGCCGATGCGTAATCCTCTGGCAGCAGGGTAGCATAGGGATGACGGGCAACGATGTCGAGCCAGCGACGACGGAACGATTGTGTGCGGGCGGAGAAACCGTTGACCTGAAGGTTCAGCAACTGTGAAACGAGTGAGGCAACGGGTGTCTGCAACAACGGATAGCCGGTGGTGACGTTCACCTTGTCGACGGTGTCAGGCAGACAGTGGATGACAGCCTGCAACAGTCCTTCGTTGCAGAGAACCACTGCTGTGCGCCGTCCGTCGGCAATACGCTCTGGTGTGAGCCACTCACTGACATAACGGGCTTGGATATTCTCCGTCGGGGCGGATATGAAGGTGAGATGCTGTGGTGGCTGTTTCTCGGTGTCCTGATAAAACACGGCCTTCCCCTCACGCTCCAGTCGGCGGAAGAGTGTCTGCTCCACCTGTTGCAGGAGGTTGAAGCCCACAAAGACGTAGGTGTCGTATTCGAAGGAGATCGTTTCGTCCTCGGCCACCTGACGATAGAGGGCTCCTTCGTAAGCCAGTCCCTGGGCAGCGAGTTGCTCGTTGAAGGTGTGATAGATATCGCCGATACGACTCCACAAACGGAGGAACCGTTGTTTGAGCTCGCTGTTATGATCGTCGGAGAAGTTACTGAAGAAACGTTGTATGAGTTTGCGTTGCTCGTCGGTGAGATACGACACATCGTCGAGTTCGTGGATGTCGCGGAGGTTGGCGAAGATACGGTCGGCGGAACCCATGTTCTTGTCGAGGTCGTCGAAGTCGGAGAGCAGCAGTTGTCCCCAGCCATAGAAGTGGTCGAGTGTCTCGTCGATGTCGGTGCAACGGGTAAAACACTTATGTAGTTCGCAGACGAGCAGGATGGGGTCGGCCACCTGAAGTCTGGAGTGGCTGCGGAAGAGGTCGCTGATGGTGATATAAGCGGGACTCCACAGAGGACGGCCTGCCTGATGGGCGAGGTAGTCGTTGAGAAACAGCGAGGCACGCTTGTTAGGGAAGACGACGGCGACACGTGAGAGGTTTGTGCCGAAGCGGGCGAGGAGGTCGGAGGCGACATGTTCGAGGAAAGACATATTTCTGTTTATAGTTTAAAGTTTATAGTTTATAGATGATTACCCTGGAAGATGACTTCTTCGATGGAGTTGGAGTAGACGTACCAGAGGTAGCCGCGGATGTTCTGGTGGCCCATGTCGGCGAGGAGATTCATATACTGTCTGACCTGGTCATGATACTCAGGTTTGGGGGAGCCGAACTTGAAGTCGACGACGATCCACTGTTGCCCGTCGGTCATCACACGGTCAGGACGATGCTGGCACACTCGTCCGTCTTCAACAGAAAGGATAGAACATTCGTTGAAGAGTTTCCAACGATCTGAGAACCAATTTGCTACACGAGAATCTTTCAAGCGTTTCTGTAGCATGCTTGTGATGCGTTCCGGGGTGAGAGAACCGTCGTAGATGACACCTTCTGACTGGAGTCGTTGGAGGGCGTCAGGGATGTCTGCTGTGGTGCGGATGGTGGAGAATACTTCGTGGAGGACGCTACCAGTCTGGATGTAGTTCTGCTGGCGTACAACCTCCTCGTCATCACCCTCGGTGAAGGCACGGCTGCGGTTGCTCTGACGGAAGCTGACCTTGCTCTCAAAGGTACGGATAGCGACGGGCAAGGGAAGGTAGGGCTGGAGGAAGGGGTTTGAACTTCGGTCTTTGAGCTTTACCGTTTGGCTTTGCCAAGAACCTTGGCCTTTAAGTAATGGTAGGGTACCGTAGGTGAGGCGGAGGGGAAGTGAGTCGTCGTCGAGGCCTTCGAGGACGATGTCGGCATGTGGATCAGTCTCCTGCAGGGCATCGGCCACAAGTGGAAGGGCCTGTTCGATGAGGAGGGAACGGGTGCCGGAAGCCTTGCGGTGTCCGATGACAAAAAGACTGTTACGGGCACGGGTGAAGGCCACGTAGAGCAGATTGAGGTTGTCGACGGTATTCTGCAGATGCTCATGGCGGTAGTCAGCCTCAAAGATGGTGCCCATCATCTGCTTCTGACTGTAGTCGACGGGTACGATGGGAAGCTCGTCGAAGGGGGCTTCTGAAGGTTGGCACCAGAGGATGTTGCCGCTCTGCTTCTCCAGCTGCCAGTCGCAGAAGGGTACGATGACATGCTCGTACTCCAGTCCCTTCGACTTATGGATGGAGAAGATGCGTATGCCACTGGTCTCGTCGCTCTGGATGGTCTTCGCACAGAGGGTCTCCTCCCACTCGGTGAGGAAGGCTGTAAGATCAGCAGCGTTCTCGTTGACGAAGTTGACGAGGTGGTCGTAGAAAGCGCAGACGTAGGCACTCTGAGAGGTAAGGCGCTCGAGGGCGAAGATGGTATAGAGGCGCTCGGTGAGGTCGTAGAGGGGGAGAGAACGGAGGTCGCCGAAGTGGGCGATATAGTCTTCTGGCAGGAGGGCATCGAGGTCGGTATCCGCCAGCATCTGGGCATTGTCGCCGAGGTAGTCCTGCATCACGTCGCAGTGGTAGATCTTGGCAATGGCAGCCTTCGTCAGCTGGTCGTCGGGATGGACGAGCAGGCGCATGGCGTGGATGAGCAGACAGACGGCGTTGGAGGCATCGAGGCGGAAAGCCTCGTCGGAGACGATGGTCACCTCGGGCATCTGTTCCATGAAATACTGGGCGATGAGGGGGATGACGGCATTGGTACGGACAAGGATGGCCATCTGTTCCTGGGTGGCACCGGCTGCCAGCAGTTCGCCGACGGTCTCCTTGAGCCTATGGAACATCTGTGTCTGATAATCCTCGGAAGACAGGAGTTCTATGCGCACAAACCCCTCGTTAGCTCGGTGGTTAGGTATCTGCTGCACCACATCGGCGTAAGCTCTTTCCAGCTGATTGGCCTCTGCCTCGTTGATCTCCTGCAACGACAGGTATTCGAGGCGGGCGGCCTGTTTGAAGAAGGTGTTATTGAAGGTGATGATGCGACGCTGTGAACGGTAGTTGGTGTCGAGGCAGCGCGTCTCCACCTGCCGGTCATTAAACTGGCTCTCAATATCGTTGAGCAAGCGCCAGTCACCAGCACGCCAACGGTAGATGCTCTGCTTCACATCACCCACGATGAGGTTTTTGCTGCCCTCATGACTCATTGCCTCGTCGAGGAGCACTCGGAAGTTCTGCCACTGTACGGTAGAGGTGTCCTGGAACTCATCGATCATCACATGCTCCAGCTGGGCACCGATCTTTTCAAAGATGAACGGAGAGTCGCTGTCGCCGATGAGGGAATGGAGCAGCTGCTGGGTGTCGCTCAACAGGAAGCGGTTCGCGTCCTGGTTCAGTTCGTGCACCTTCTGTTCGATGCTACTTAACAGACGCAACTGACTGAGGTGACGCAGGGTGAGGTCGGCAGACTTGTAGAGGTGCCACTGGCGGGGCCGTTCTTCGATGGCCTGTCGCAGCAGACTGTCGAGGGTGCTGTCTGCCAAAGCATGAATGAGTTCGCGACGCGGATGAGTCTTCTTGTACCATTTTGATGGATTGCCCACACTGTCGGTGACACGCTTGCCCACGATACCTTCGTCAAACAGTCCCTGACGCAGCTTGATGAAAAAGCTGCATAAGCCCGATTTGCCGTAGGAGAAATCGTCGACGGTGAGACCTTCTGATTCGAGAATCTCGAAAAATGTGTCGGCAAACTGCTTCATCCGTTCTATGGCACTCTGACGGAGTTCGCGCAGACGGGTGGTGTATTGGTCGAAGAATCCTGGCTCAGCCAACTTCTCTTCGAGGGTGCTGCTGACGTTCTTATAGGCATCACTGAAGATATGACGGCCGAACTGTTTAATCTGACCGATGACGTTCCATGACTTGTCGTCGGAGATGTTCTCCATAATGTATCGCAGGATCCACTGGAGCATGGCGTCGGTGGTGCTGAGGTCGGCAATGAGCTGGTCGACCGCAAGTTCCTCCACTTGCACGTCATTCAGACCGATACGTAAGTTGGTGGTGAGGTCGAGCTCACGCGCCATATTCCGCATGACACTCTGGAAGAAGGTGTCGATGGTCTCAACGCGGAAATAGTTGTAGTTGTTGAGGAGGTTGGAGAGGCTGATACCCGCCCGTTCACTGATGACCTTCGTGTCGAGACCTGTCTTCTCCTGAACGACTTTCAGATAGTTGTCAGAGTCTGGCAGCTGTTTCCAAATGCCGTAAAGCTGACTGAGGATGCGCATCTTCATCTCCTCGGTGGCCTTATTGGTGAAGGTAACGGCGAGGATTGTGCGGTAGCTCATCGGGTTCTCTACCAACAGGGAGATATATTCGGTGGCGAGTGTGAAGGTCTTTCCGCTGCCGGCACTCGCTTTATATACGGTCAGAGGTCTTACCATCGCTTAAAGAGTTCAAAGTCGAATTGAATGCCGAACTCGGCGAAATGCCTGTTTCGGAAACTGGTAAATGCACCAACAGAGATATAACGGTTGGTGAAGCCATAGCCTAATTCAAAGTAGGGCTTGGAATGTTCGAGCAACACGCCGCTGAAGTAGAAACGCTCTTTCTCGATATATTTGCCCAGATAGGGTATCCAAGTGGCAAACAAGAGGGGCGATTCGTAAGACAGGTTGGCGCGGATATAGTAGTTGGACTCATTGTATTCGCGACCGCTGAGCAATTGGAAGTTTCCGCTCCAGTCATCGTCCCAGCCCTCTGGCAGGTTCTCGTCGTGGAAGTTGGCGAAGTCGAGGAAGTAGTCGGTCGTCTTTTTCGTATAGAAACCTGCTCCGGCACGCATGTTGAGTAATCTCAGTCCGGGGATACGATATTTCCATTGGGCATCGAACTCCCAACGGTCATACTCGAGGTTCGACCCGTTGATGCCCTTGATACTGCGCTCCCAGTCGATGGCAAAGAGCGGACCTTTATTGAGCCATGGTTGCAGTTTGATGCCAAGGATAGGTGCGAAGCTTCGGTATTCATCAGGCACGCCGTATTGATGCATCACCTCCGGGTTGACAGCCTTACGCTGGTGTACGAGAATACCCGTCTCGATGTCCAGCCAGTCGAAGACCATGATGTTATTGTACAGTCGGAGATAATTATCATAGAATTGGTCTATATCTGTGTTTGTAAAGTCGATACTGTCGTGGTGGGCCTCATTGATGGCATCCATCACTGTGCCGTTGCTGATGCGGTTACCATTACCATAGATGATTTCAGCATAACCGTTTCGTTTCGGGTTGTAGACCATCTGGACAGGAATGGTGAAATAGAGCTGATTTTGCTTGAAGTTGTAACCGACGGTAGGTTCGATGTTCAAGTAACGATGCTGGGAGAAACGGAACAACGAACGGAACTTCATCTTGTAACGGAATCCACGGCTGCCACTATAACTGACGTAAAGGGGGTTGATGATGGGTGAGATACGGAAATAAGCCCCACCTGATTTTGTTTGGGCGTCGATGGGTGTGACGAGCGTCTCACCGATGGTATCCCAGAAGATTTTCTTCCAGAGGTTCGGCTTATGGGGAACGGTATCTGCAGCTGCAGCCAGGTCGGATGCCTCTCTCTCCTTGTCGTACGCCTCGTAGATGGCCTTGTCGAGTCTGTTTAATGGTACGGGACGGATGGAGTCCATCAACTCACGGCTGGATATAGATGTGATACTGTCGGGCAGGGTGGTCGGACAGTTGTAGTAGGCATTAAACAATACGGTGATTCTGTTGCCCAGGAACCGGAAGGTGGCGGCGGTATTGCACTTTGCGGGCATCAGCGTCCGTCCTTCTTTTTCATTCTGGGTGATCTCCGTGCGGAAGGTAATCATATCGAACTCGCCATTGAGGACTGTCCTCAAGATGCGTCCCGTCTCTGTCTCCACAATGGCGTAACCGTTTAACAATTGGGTGTTATAGAGTTTCGGCCGGAAGTCAATACGTGTGGCACCGTTCATCAGACTGATCTGGGTGTAGCGGTAATAACGGCGGTTATGCTTGTTGAAGGGCGACAGAACATGCCCTTCGTAAAAGGCCATATCGTAAATGTCCGGGGTCATGAAGTCCACGAGCGTCGGCATGGCCATATGATTATGGCTGACGGTGCCTGTGAGCACCTGACTGTTCACGTCGAAGTTGTGGACGTCTTTGAACTTTGCCGTGCTGTATGATTCACGGATATATTCGCGCGGATCTTTGGCCAATACATAGGTCGTCGGGATGAGCCAGAGGGCAAAGTTACGCTTCTCCACGTTGTAGCGGAACTTCATGTAGATATTCTCTTCAAGTGACTTGAACTCAGACAGATTAGCCTTTCTGTATTCATAGATGCGGTTGAGGATGAGTGCTTCTTCCTTCTCCTTGGCAACGATGCTGACAGACATACAGAGGAGTATGCCGGCCAGCATCATTCTGGTGTAGGATAGAAGGAATCTTTTCATAACTTTATCTGACTTCCTCGAGTTTCTCTTTGAGATAATCTCCTGTCAGGCTCTCCTTGCATTGTGCCACCACCTCGGGTGTACCAGCCACCACCAGTGCTCCTCCACGGTCACCACCGTCTGGACCAAGGTCGATGACGTGATCGGCACACTTGATAACTTCCATGTTATGTTCAATGATAAGGATGGAGTGCCCCCGTTCGATGAGAGCGTTGAAGGCCTGGAGCAACCGTTGGATATCATGGAAGTGGAGACCGGTCGTCGGTTCGTCGAAGATGAAGAGTGTCGGCTCCTGTTTCTCCTGACCGATGAAATAGGCGAGTTTCACACGCTGGTTCTCACCGCCGGAGAGGGTGGAGGAGTTCTGGCCGAGTTTGATATAGCCAAGCCCCACCTCGTCAAGGGTTTTCAATCGCTTGACGATCGTCTTGCACATTTCTCCTTCTCTCTTTTCTCCTTCTCTCCTTCTCTCCTCAAAAAACTCAACGGCTTCTGATATCGTCATGTTGAGGATGTCGTCGATGTTCTTACCGTGATAAGCCACGTCGAGGATGTCTTTCTTGAAGCGGTGACCATGACAGGCTTCACACTCCAAGACGAGGTCGGCCATAAACTGCATCTCCACCGTGATGACACCGGCACCCTTACACTCCTCACAACGACCGCCCTCGGTGTTGAAAGAAAAATACTGGGGCGTAAAGCCCATCTGCTGGGACAGTGGCTGATTGGCATAGAGGTCACGGATGGCATCGTAGGCCTTAACGTATGTGGCTGGATTGGAACGCGTGGACTTGCCGATAGGGTTCTGGTCGACGAACTCCACGTGCTTCACGGCGTCGATATCCCCACTGATGCCGAGGTATTCACCTGGCAAATCACATACCTCACCGAGATGACGTTTAAGGGCAGGGTAGAGGATGCCCTTGATCAGACTGGACTTGCCTGATCCCGACACACCTGTGACGACGGTCATCACATTCAACGGAATCTGCACGTCGATACCGCGCAGGTTGTTCATACGGGCACCCTTGATGTCGATATGACGGTTCCAGGGACGACGCGTCTTTGGAACAGGAATCTCATCCAGATGCAAAAGGTATCTGACCGTGTGGCTCTTTGGGTACTTGGTCAGCGAACGCTCGTTGACATCCGAAGCGTGCCCTTCGAACACGATCTCTCCTCCCAGACGGCCTGCATCCGGCCCGACGTCGATCAGGTAGTCTGCAGCGCGCATAAGTTCTTCATCGTGCTCGACGACGATGACAGTGTTACCCAACGACTGGAGCTCTTTCAGCACGTGGATGAGCCGTTCAGTATCACGACTGTGCAGTCCGATGCTTGGTTCGTCGAGGATATAGAGGGAACCGACCAGTGAACTGCCTAACGATGTACACAGGTTGATGCGCTGGCTCTCACCGCCCGACAAGGAGTTGGAGAGACGGTTGAGGGTGAGGTAACCCAGTCCGACATCCAACAGGAACTGCAGACGACTGGTGATTTCCACCAGCAGTCGTTTGCCAATTTCCTGATCGTGACTGTCGAGTTCCAGCTGATCGAACCATTCCTTCAGTCGTACAATGGGCATCTGTACCAGGTCAGTGATGCTTCGGCCACCGATCTTTACGTAGTCTGCCTCAGGCTTGAGTCGGGTACCATGACAGACGGGACAGTTAGTTTTACCCCTGTAACGGCTCAGCATCACACGGTACTGGATCTTGTACTGGTTCTCCTTGAGCATCTCGAAGAACGCGTCGATACACGGACGTTCCTTCTTCCGTTTGTCCGACGGGAGCCCATGCCACAGCCAGTCTTTCTGTTGCTGTGTCAGGTTCATATATGGCTCGAAGATGGGGAAGTCATCCTGCGCTGCATGCCGGCAGAACCAGTCCTTCCATTCTTTCATCTTCTCTCCGTGCCAACAAACCACACAACCGTCATAGACAGATAAGGTCGTGTTGGGGATGACCAGCTTTTCGTCGATGCCGATGACTCGTCCGAAGCCCTGACACTCGGGACAGGCCCCTACGGGTGAATTGAAGGAGAACATATTGTCGTTGGGTTCTTCGAATGTCATGCCGTCAGCCTCGTACTTCATAGAGAAGTCGTAGAAGATGTTCGACGGCGGGAAGAGCAGTCGGCAAGAACCGTTACCCTCGTAGAAGGCAGTCTCTGCGGAATCCACCAGACGGGCGATATTGTCGGGAGTGTTATCGGCAGAGAGACGGTCGATGACGAGGTAGACCTCGGAATAATCGGATTTCTCAGAATACTCAGAAAGAAAGTCGTCAATGCGTTGGAAGTCGCCATTGACAAAAATCCTCGCATAGCCTTGGAGGATATACGCCTTCAACTGCTGCTCCATCGTTCTCCCTTCCGGCAGGTGGATGGGAGCCATCACCACAAAACGTGTCCCACTGGAGTATTCCAGCATCTTCTGCACGATATCTTCCGTCGTGTGCTTCTTCACCTCCTCGCCGCTGATGGGACTATACGTGCGTCCTATGCGCGCGTAAAGCAATCGGAGATATTCATATATCTCCGTTGAGGTGCCTACCGTACTGCGCGGATTACGCGAGTTCACCTTCTGTTCGATGGCGATGGCAGGCGGGATGCCTTTGATGAAGTCACACTCGGGCTTGTTCATACGCCCTAGGAACTGTCGGGCATAACTGGACAGACTCTCTACATACCTTCGTTGGCCTTCGGCGTAGAGTGTGTCGAAAGCCAACGAAGATTTGCCGGAGCCACTGACTCCGGCAATCACTATGAATTTGTTTCGGGGGATCTTGACATCAACGTTCTTCAGGTTGTTGACTCTCGCCCCCTTGATCTCAATACAATCGCTCAAATAACAATTTTCAATTTTAAATTAGAGGATACTCTTCACGGCCTCCAGCATACCGACGCTCTTGATGAGGTCGAGGAACTGCTTCACCAGTTCGTTGAGGCCGGGGATCTTATTCAGGTTCTCCTGCCAGATGAACTCTGCACCGAGCACACCGTCTGCCACCTTCTGGGTGTCTTCGGTAGCCCACAGTTCCTTCAGGAGGTCCATAATCTTCTGGTCATCGTTGGGCACGATCTCCACGCCGTCCTCACGCTTGCCACCCTTGTAGTAGGTGATGATGGCTGCCAGCCCGAACACCAGACCCTTAGGCAGCTCGCCCTTGCGCTCCAGATAGGTCTTCACACCGGGCAGATCGCGGGCCTGGAACTTCGGGAAGGAGTTCAGCATGATCGAGGTGACCTGATGGTCAACATACGGGTTGTCGAAACGCTCGAGCACGTCACCGGCAAACTTCTCCAACTCCTCCATTGGCAGGTCAAGGGTCTGCATAAGCTCGTCGAACTGCACCTTATGGATGTACTTTGAGATGACCTCGTGGTTGCAGGCATCACGGACGATGTTCACACCACTTAGGAAGGCCACAGGCGAGAGCACAGTGTGCGGACCGTTGAGCAGCGTCACCTTACGCTTATGGTAAGGTTCCTCAGAGGGCACGAACAACACGTGCAGACCGGCCTTGTCTGCGGGGAACTCCTTGGCCACTTCCTTCGGAGCCTCGATGACCCAGAGGTGGAAGTTCTCGGCCTGTACGACGAGGTTGTCGCGGTAACAGATCTTCTCCTGTATCTGCTGGATCTCGTTGCGGGGGAATCCCGGCACGATACGGTCTACGAGGGTGGCATAGACACCACAGGCCTCGTCGAACCACTTCTTGAAGTCGGCACCGAGGTTCCATAGGTCGATATATTTGTTGATGCAGTCCTTCAGGACGTGACCGTTGAGGAAGATTAGCTCACAGGGGAAGATGATAAGTCCCTTCGTGGGATCGCCGTTGAAGGTCTGATAACGACGGTACAGCAACTGTACGAGTTTGCCGGGATAGCTGCTGGCAGGTGCATCTTCGAGCTTGCAGTTGGGATCGAAGGCGATACCGGCCTCAGTGGTGTTCGAGATGACGAAACGGATCTCGGGCTGGTCAGCCAGTGCCATAAAGGCGGCATTCTGGGTGTAGGGGTTCAGCGCACGGCTGATGACGTCGATACGCTCCAGTGTGTTCACAGGCTTGCCGTTCTCACGACCCTGCAGGTTCACGTGGTACAGACAGTCCTGGGCATTGAGCCAGTCGACCATACCTCTCTCAATGGGCTGTACGACAACGACACTACCGTTGAAGTCTGTCTTCTGGTCCATGTTCCAGATAATCCAATCAACGAATGCGCGGAGGAAGTTACCCTCACCGAACTGAATCACCTTTTCAGGCATCACGCTCTTAGGAGCGAATTGTTTGTTTAGTGGTTTCATTTTTTTACCTTTTTACTTATTACCTATTACTTTTCTCAATTGTGAGTGCAAAGATAGGTATTTTTTCCGAGACGACCAAATATTAACAATTGTTGTATGCAAAAACTTGCGTAAAGGTTTGCAGGCGCCTTACTCCTTCTCTCCTTACTCCTTCTCTCCTTTACTCCTTTATCGTCAGATAATATCCCAGCCGATACAGCGAGAACAGCTTCAGGATGGGACTGGGTCCGCAGAGGTTTCGTCGTTCCATGTTCCCGAAGACACGATGCCACAGGCGGATGAGTGATCTGATGGCAGAGATGTGGATGCCGCCGTCGAAGGTCAGGATACGGGAGTAACCCTTCAACTCTTGACGGAACGTATAGAGGGTCCGCATGCTCCGTTCAATCTTTGTCACATAGTCGGGGTTCGACTCAAACTCCGTCATCATCACGGGGTTGTCGATATGCGTCACAGGGACCTGTTGCTGTTTCAGCATCTTTCCGAACAACACATCCTCATAGCCGCTTCTTGTGAAACGCTCGTCGAAGGGACAGGCCACAAACACCTCGCGCTCGATCATAAAGTTCGTGGAACGGAACTCATGATACTTGTTCGCCTGTCGTTTCTCGGCAGTGTGTGCAGGTTCTGCGTCTTTCTCGTAGATATACCGCAGATTATGGCTCAGTGTGTCGTCTTCAATGATGCAGATGCCACCGTTGACCACTCCTTCGTGAGTGTCGACCATATAGCGTTCCAGGAAATGGTCGTCGGGGATGGTGATGTCGCAGTCGAGGAACAGCAGCCAGTGGTATTGGCTCTGTTGTCCGAGATAGTTGCGGGTAGCGGCACTGCCGGAGTTGGTCTCCTTGACGATGTATCGGCAGTGGGGCAGTTCGTTGATGGGCAGGTTCAGTCGGATCGTGTCCTTTTGCGGCGATGCGTCGTCGGCCACGATAATCTCATAGTCGATGCCCAGTGCCGCAGCCTGTTGCTGTAGCACTCTTACTAATTCCACACATACATTATTATAATTAGGAATCAGAATCGACAATTCTTTTTTCGCCCATTGTGTCATTTCAGCATGCAAAATTACGCTTTTTCCTTCAATAATCAAGCAGATAAGACCCAAAAATAGTTAAAAAAGGGGCTGCGGAAGCAAATTCTTCACTTTTCACTCTTTACTTTTCACTTCTTTTTAGTACCTTTGCACCCGCTTTTACGAGTTAAGAGCATGAAATTCAATAAAATTAAACAATTAAAAAGTTAAAAATTAAAGATTATGGCAACAAAGATCAGATTGCAGCGCGGCGGCCGTAAGGGCTACGCTTTCTACAGAATCGTTATCGCCGACGCTCGTGCACCACGTGATGGTCGTTTTACTGAGAAGATTGGTACTTACAATCCCAACACCAATCCTGCCACAGTAGACTTGAATCGTGAGGGCGTTTACCTGATGAAGCACCTCCGTGGTGGCGTGAAGAAGGGCGCTTTCGATGAGGCTACTGCTCAGAAGAAGTTTGATGCCTGGAAGGCAGACAAGCAGAACGGTCTGGCAAAGATCGCTGAGGCAGATGCCAAGGCTAAGAAGGATGCTGCTGCCAATGCCCTGAAGGCAGAGAAGGCCGTCAATGAGGCCATCGCCAAGAAGGTAGCCGACAAGAAGGCTGCTGAGGCTGCCGCTAAGGCTGAGGAAGAGGCTGCAAAGGCTGCTGAGGCCGCTGCTGCCGAGGCTCCCGCAGAGGAGGCTGCTCCCGCCCAAGAAATGAGGAATGAGGAATGAAGACTTCCTCGTTCCTTTTTTTTTATTTCTCAACTCTCAACTGTCAACTGACCATGCATATCCTGGAGATACCATCCTTCTTCACCCCCTATGGCGGGGAGTTCTGCCTCGATCAGGCCAAAGCCCTGAAGGCGCAGGGCCACGAGGTGCGTATCCTCAGCAATGTGCAGTTGGGTGTTACCATCGGACTGAAAGGCTTCCTCTCCCTGCCTTTTCGTCGTTATGAACATCAGTGTGACGGCATCACCGTCTGTCAGTCGTTTCAGCGTGGCATTCCCCTGACCGTCCGTTGGAATGTCCGTCGTTGGATACAGATCGTCTGTGAGATGTTCGACGACTATGCCAGCAAGTATGGCCGTCCTGACATCCTCCACGCCCATTGTTCGAAGTGGGGTGGTTATGCCGCGATGCTGATCAGCCGGAAGTATCAGATCCCTTATGTCATCACGGAACACCTCTCGCGACTGGTGTTTGAGAAGGAGTTTGGAACCGCACCCAGTCGTGCCTGGCAAATCCCGCTTTTACGAGATGCCTACGAGAATGCCAATCTGGTGATTCCAGTTTCCGAGGAACTCGTCGACAATATCTCCTGTTACTTCGGCAAGGACTATCGCTGGCAGGCTGTGTCCAACACCATCGACGTGGATTATTTCCATTACCAACCTCGTGAGTCGTTGAACGGTCGTCCCTTCCGCTTCTGTTGTCTGGCCAACTTCTGGCCGTTGAAAGGGTACGATATCCTGCTGCCTGCCTTCCGTCAATTGAAGGAGGCAGGACAGAATGTCGAACTGCATATCGCCGGCAGAGACACTGATTCTGCGGCTTGCAAAGCGATGCTCTCTGAGGGCGTTATCTCACACGGACTTGTTTCAAGGGATAATGTAAGAAACTTACTCTATCAGTCTGATGCTCTGGTACTTGCCAGTCGTAGTGAAGTACAGCCATTGGCCTTGTTGGAGGCTATGAGTACGGGCATTCCTGTGGTGGCTACAGAGTGTGTGCCCCAGAGCCTGCGTATTGCGGATGGTTGTACGATTGTACCCGTTGATGACGTTCAGGCATTGTCTGATGCTATGCGTCAGGTGATGGAACAAAAAGACTTTGATGGCGTGTCTGTCTCGGCATCTGTCAGACAGTTGGCTTCCCCCGAAGTGATTGGTCGTCGGCTGACTACTCTCTTCAACGAACTGCTTGTTTCAGCCTGACGAATACGTTTCGCAGGGCTAGTCCAGCCTGCCACAGCCAGTCGTGGCGCATCACTGCAAACAAACACTTATTCTTGAAACTTCTTGCCACTTGCCACTTCTGCTCACAGGCCAGTGTTTCTTCTGCGAGTGAGGGCAGATGTGAACGGAAGGCGTGCATTCCCAGTTCGAAGATGCGCTGGGTCATAAAGTCCTGGATATCCAAATGATGCTGATTGGCCAGTTGGTAGGTGAGTTCTGTCGAACTCTGCACAAATCTAAATGCCTTCTCACTGTCTTTGACATTCGACACACTGCCATCGCCAAGACTGTAATTGAGTGTCACGTCCGGCAGATAGGCGATGTCACCGTTCAGGGCCATCGTGAAGGCGATCTGCATATCCTCGCTCACATAGGTTTTATTGCGGAAGAGGTCCGTATCTTTCTCATACGTTTTTCTGAAGATGTCTGTGCGGTAGAGCGCGGTGCAGAGATGAAACACGCTCATATTCTGTTGGGTGATGATGGCCTTTAACAGGTCTTGACCGGGTGTGATGGGGGCATACCGCTGTTGTTGGCTGGGCTTGGTTCTCCGCGTCTGTTCGTCGAAGTATTGCCAGTTGGTGATGACCATCGATACCTCCGGGTGCGCTTCCATCACCGTGATTTCCTTCTCCAACTTCTGCGCATCAATCCAGAAATCATCGCCCGCACAGTCGGCTATGTACTTGCCACGACACGCCAGGAGACAGTCGTAATAATTATCTACGATGCCTTTGTTCCTTTCGTTGCAGATGAGGCGGATGATGTTGGGATACTGTTTGGCGTAGATCTGGCAGATGTCTCTGGTATTGTCGGTCGAACAGTCTTCACCGATGACGATCTCGAAAGGCACGTGACACCGCTGCATCAAGATGGAGTTCAGTGTCCGTCCGATGGTTCCTGCCTGGTTGTAGGTCACGACAACGACCGAAATCATTACCTCCTTCATCTCTCCTTCTTCATCTTGGGTAGTGTACGGAGCAGGATCCTCCGTCCCAGACGGCTGTTCGTCAGCCTCCGGAACCAGACGTACTTTGTACTGTAGTCACGGTCGGGCAGGGGATAGAGGGCATTCTGGCGCAAGGTCTCGATGATCTCGTCGAGTTGTTGTTCCGAACGTGTGAGCATAATCGTATTGTAGATGTGGTCCATCGTCAACTGGGCTACGCGCCTTTGCAGGGCCAGCCGGTCACTCTGTGGCATCGTGTCGGCGAGTTTCTGCAGATGGCGTATCACGGTGAAGTGGTCGTCCAACAGCTTCCTGATGCTTGTCGTGTCTGTCTGATGGACGGCCGATGTCTCTCGCTCGCGGTAGTAGTAGGCCTTCGCCTCGGTCAGATACACGCGCTCTGCCCGTATCAGCAGCTGGGGTGTGAACTCCTCGTCCTCGCCGTAGTGGATGCCGGGCGTGAAGCTCAGCTGTCCTCTGACGCTCTGACGGAACAGGTAACAGCAGGCTGTCCCCCGGATATTCTCACTGCGCATCAGTTCCGTGCCGCTCTTCACCCTCGGGGGATTGAACGAGTTGGCACCCTGACTGTCGTCGTGGGTGAAGTCGAACATCACCACGTCGGCATCTTTATTGTAGCGGATGATGTCAAGACAGTGCTCATAGGGTGCCTGGATCAGGAAGTCGTCGCCGTCGATAATCTGGATGTATTCACCCTTCGCCATCGCCAGTGCCGTGTTTCGGGCCACGCTCACACCACCGTTCTTCTGTCTGAGGTAGATGATCTCGTCACCGTATTTCAACAGACTGTTCATCGGACTGTTGTCCGAGCCGTCGTCCACGATGATGATCTCCCGCTCTGCCGAACGCAGCGAGAGTCTGAGGATGCTGTCGATACACGCGCACAGCATATCCAGAGGCAGGTTGTAACACGTCAGGATAAAGCTGACCAGTGGCTGTTGTTTCATATCGGGTGCAAAGGTAACAAAAAATATGGAAATCTCAGTGGATTTAACTTTATTTCCAAAAAAGTTGGGCCAACTTCTGTGTTATTGCAAAAAAAATAGCATAACTTTTGGTTGAATTAAATTGCAAAATGTGTTGCGTGATTGAAATAAATGTAGTACCTTTGCGCCCGATTATGTCAACGATAGACCAGAATCGGCAAAAAGAAGTACTCCGGAACAGGGGGATCTGTGTGGTGATTCCGACGTATAACAACGGCGGAACCATCGGCCGGGTGGTGGAGGAGACGCTGGCGGAATGCGACGATGTGATCGTGGTGAACGACGGCAGTACGGACGCGACGGCCAGTATCCTCAGTGGTTTCAAAGGCATCACATTGGTGACACTCACGAAGAACAGCGGTAAGGGTGCGGCGCTGAAGGCCGGTTTCCGCAAGGCGATGGAGATGGGGTTCGCCTATGCCATCACACTCGACGGCGACGGACAGCACTATCCGAAGGAGATCAGCCAGTTCCTTCAGGCCAACCGCGAGCATCCCTGGTCGCTGATCGTGGGCAGCAGACAATCTCACAATGGGGACGGTCCCCATTGTGAGAATCGCCTGGAAGGTCAGCCGGAGGGCAGCCGGTTTGCGAATCAGTTCTCGAACTTCTGGTTCTGGGTGCAGACGGGCAGGAAGCTTTCAGACACGCAGACGGGCTATAGGCTCTATCCACTGAAACGGCTCCACGGCCTCAGTCTGCTGACCTCGCGCTATGAGGCGGAGCTGGAGCTGCTGGTTTTCGCCTCGTGGCACGGCGTGGAACTGGTCGAGATCCCCGTCGACGTGTATTATCCGCCGAAGGAGGAGCGTGTGAGTCATTTTCGTCCGGGCAAGGACTTCGCGAGGATATCGGTACTGAATACGGTGCTGTGTTTCCTCGCCGTGGTCTATGGCCTGCCGCTGAGACTCTGGCGGTGGGTGATGAAATACGTGAGGACGGTGTATGCGCTGCTGTTTTTCCTGTTCTTTATGTTCGTGGTGATCAAACCGGCAGTGTGGGTGATATTAAAGGTGAAAAGGTGGAAAGGTGAAAAGGAGCCAGAAAACAGGTGGCTGCATAAGCTGATCTACAGGGCTTCGCGGTTTGTGATGCTGACACACGGCATCCCTGGCGTGAAGTTCTCGTATGGAGTCAGGAGACAGGAGTCAGGAGACAGGAGTCAGGAGACAGGAGTCAGCTCGCTCTTCGATCGTCCACGGGTAGTCATCTGTAACCACCAGTCGCATCTCGACCTGTTCTGTCAGCTGATCTTTACGCCCGATATCATCTTCTTGACCAACGACTGGGTATGGAACAATCCGTCGTACGGCCTGTTGATCCGCCATGCGGAGTATTATCCGGTGCGGGAGGGCCTGGAAGAGCTGTTGCCGAAGCTGCGGTCGTTGGTGGAGCGGGGCTATTCGATAGCCGTCTATCCGGAGGGCACGCGCTCGAAGGACTGTCAGATCGGACGGTTCCATCAGGGGGCGTTCTGGCTGGCGGAGCAGTTGGGTGTTGACATCCTGCCTATGTGTCTCTACGGCCCTGGGAAGATTTTGAAGAAGAAGACATACACCCTGCAGAAGGGGCCTGTGAGGATTGAGGTGGACGAGCCTGTGAGCCTTGAGGAACTCCGTGCCATGGGTGACCATATGGCGCAGGCAAAGGAAATGCGCAGGCGCTATAAAGAGAGATACGAGGCATTAGCCAATAGAATAGAAGGAGAGAAGGAGTAAGGAGAAAAGGAGTAGGTACAATGAAGAAAGTGGTGATAGTCGGTAGTGGGCTTGGAGGCTTGTCGTGCGGAGTGATTCTGGCGCGTAAGGGCTTCGACGTGACCGTTCTGGAACAGGGGGCACAGGTGGGCGGATGCCTGCAGTGCTTCACCCGCAGAGGTGGAAAGTTCGAGACGGGCATGCACTTCATCGGCAGTGCCAGTGAGGGGCAGACGCTCGACCGTCTGTTGTCGTTCCTCGAGGTCAGACAAGACATCACCCTGTCGCAGCTCGATCCGACGGGCTATGACATCGTGTCGCTCTGCGGCCAGCACTTCCGTTTCGCCAACGGCCGTGAGGCTTTCATCGACCAGATGAGTGGTTACTTCCCCCAGCAGCACGACGCCCTCGAGAGGTATTTCGACCTGGTGGACAAGGTGGCCAGTGCCTCGTCGATGCACTCGCTGAATCATGTGGAGACGGACGCGGCGGTGAACCTTGAATTCCAGATGCGCACCATCAACGAGGTGATCGACTCGACCATCAGCGACCCGTTGTTGGCGAAGGTGCTCGTGGGTAACCTGCCGCTCTATGCGGCGGAGAAGGACAAGACACCCTTCGCCACGCATGCGTTCATTATGGACTTCTACAACCAGAGTGCCTATCGTATCGTGGGTGGGAGCGACCAGGTGGCAGCCTCGCTCGTGAAAACCATCAGTCGCTATGGTGGACGGGTGCTGACAAGGAGCAAGGCGACGAAAATCGTGTGTGATGAGAGTCATGCGGTTGGGGTGGAGTTTGAAGATACGGAGGTATGGGGGCGCGGGGGCGCGAAGGTGCGAGATATGTCTGCTGCAGAAGTATCCTCGTACCCCCGTACCCCCGTGCCCCCGTACCTCCGATACTTGGAAGCGGATATTGTGATATCTGATGCGCATCCGATGCGGACATTGGAACTGCTCGACACGAACCTGATACGTCCAGCCTTCAGGAAACGCATCAACGCCATTCCGCAGACCGTAGGCGGATTCTCCGTGTATCTGCATTTCAAGGAGAATACCGTGCCCTATCTGAACTCGAATTTCTACGGCTATCTGCAGGACTCGCCTTGGGGCTGTGAGCATTACGATGATGCCTCCTGGCCGAAGGGTTATCTCTATATGCACCTCTGTTATGAGCCGCAGCCTCAGTTTGCCAAGACGGGCGTGATACTCTCGTATATGCAGATGGCGGATGTGGAGCGATGGAAAGGTACGAGCGTGGGCCGTCGTGGCGAGGACTACGAGGCCTTCAAACACGAGAAAGCGGAACGGCTGTTGGCGGCACTGGAACAGGAGTTCCCTGGGTTGCGCAGTAACATCGCTGACTATTACACCTCGACGCCTTTGACCTATCAGGACTATACAGGTACGGAGGGTGGTTCGATGTACGGCATTGCGAAGGATGTGTCGTTGGGTGCTGCCTGCAGGGTGCCCCATCGCACGAGGGTGCCTAATGTGTTGCAGACGGGACAGAACATCAATTCGCATGGCATCTTAGGGGTGCTGGTGGGGACGATCGTGACGTGTACGGAAATCGTAGGGCCGCTGGGGATTTAAAGGAGTAAGGAGAGAAGGAGTAAGGAGAGAAGGAGTAAGGAGAGAAGGAGTAAGGAGTAATCATAAAGTTCAAAGTTCAAAGTGAAAAAGGTCATTATCATAGGTGGAGGTCTGGGTGGACTGTTCTGTGGTGCCATCCTGGCAAAGGAGGGACTGCAGGTGACCGTGCTGGAGAAGAACGCTACCATCGGCGGCGGTCTGCAGACGTTCATACGCTTCGGCGAAGAGTTCGACACAGGCATGCATGTCGTGGGAGGCCTGCAGCCAGGAGGAAACATCAGGCGCATCTGCCGATACCTGGGTATTGCAGACAAGGTGCGCGTGAAGGATGTAGATCCAGATTGCGCTGACCGTCTCTACTTCGCGGAAGACCAGCGTTACTATACCATCGCGAAGGGTAGGGAGGCCTATGTCGAGACGTTGGCCAAGGATTTTCCCCATGAACGGGAGAACTTGAAGCGTTATGTTGACGCCCTCTTTGAACTGACGGAGGAACTCGACCTGTTCTATCTCCGTCCGATGCGTCAAGATCTCTATAACCACTCCGATGACTTCCTCATGGCGGCTGACGACTTCATCGCCAAGTATATCAACGACAGGCGACTGCGCAGTGTGGTGGCCTATATGAACCCGCTCTATGGCGGCAAGGGAGGACACACACCAGCCTATGTGCATGCCGTGATCAGTGTGCTCTACATCAACGGTGCCAGTCGTTTCGTGGGAGGCAGCAGCCATTTTGCAGAACTGCTGGCTGACGTGATCCGCGAATATGGCGGTGAGGTGGTGGCTGGCGACGGCGTGACATGGGTGGAGGTTGACAGGAGTCAGGAGTCAGGAGTCAGGAGTCAGGAGAGAAGGAGGGTGGCGTATGTGAAGACTGCGAAGGGCCGTCAGTACGAGGCCGACTGGTATATCTCCGACATCCATCCCTGTACCCTGCTGAAGCTTATGGACGAGAAAGCCTTCCCCAAAGCCTTCCGCGACCGTATGAACGAGATCCCCAACAGCTATTCAGCCTTCTCGCTCTATATCAAGATGAAGGACGGATGCTTCCCCTATATCAACTATTCTGAGTATTTCACCCAGCGCTACGATGAGATCTGGAACTTCTGTCACGACGAGGCTTCGTGGCCGATGGGATTCCTGCTGATGACACCACCGGTGGAGAACCAGGGACCGTGGTCGAACAAAGTGCTGGTGACGGCGCCTATGCAGTTTGATATGGTGAGGCGTTGGGAGAACACCACCGTAGGCCGTCGTGGTGAGGACTACGAACAGTGGAAACAGCAGCGGACGGACGAGTTGCTGGCGCTGGTGGAGGAACTGCATCCTGGCTTCCGTGAGGCTATCGAGGCGGTGAATGCCTCGTCGCCACTGACCATCCGTGATTTCTACGGCGTGAAGGATGGTGCCATCTGTGGTTTCAGCAAGGACTGCAAGAACATCACCCTCTCGCAGTTGCCTGTGGTGACGAAGGTGAGCAACCTGTTGCTGACAGGACAGAACAACAACCTGCACGGCTTCTGTGGGGTGCCTCTGACGGCGATCAACACCTGTGAGGCCATCCTTGGACTGAATAAAGTGATAGAGAAGTTGTGAGAGTTTATAAGTTTATAGTTTATAAGTTTATAGTTTATAGATGATTACATATAGAAAAATAATACTATCATTCACCTTTTCACTTTTTCACCTTCTCACCTTTGCTGAGACTGGTCAGACGGTGAATATCTGGGAAGGGATGGATGTGAGTATGAATGTGGAGATGACGCCCTACCTCGTGCCAGGTACGGAGAACAAAGCCGTGGTGGTGTGCCCTGGGGGTAGCTACTTCTGGCATGATATGGAGACAGAAGGTCACATGGTGGCGCGATGGCTGCAACAGAACGGCATCTCGGCCTTTGTGCTGCGCTATCGTACGGCCTACACGCCTGCCTTCATCACAAGGTTTCGTTTCCTCTTTCGTGGCAACCGCTATCCTGATCCTCAGGACGACCTCCGTCAGGCGTTGACCTATGTGCGCAAGCATGCCAAGGAGTATGGTGTCGATGCTCATCGTGTTGGGGCCATGGGCTTCTCGGCTGGCGGTCATTTGGTGATGTCGGCAGCAGAGTGGTTCCGTCCTCAGGAGCGTCCGGACTTTGTGGTGCCCGTCTATCCTGTGGTGACGATGACGAAGAACTGTGTCCACAAACGTTCGAGACGTGCGTTGCTGGGTGAGAGCAAGGTGAAGGACGCAAGGCTTCGCGACAGCCTGTCGTTGGAGCAGCATGTGCCTGCCGACTGTCCGCCCGTGTTCTTAGTGAACTGTAAGGATGATCCCGTGGTGGACTATCGCAACTCTGTGCTCCTCGATTCTGCCCTGCAGGCGCGCCACATACCTCATGTGTACCTGCAGTATCAGACGGGCGGTCATGGCTTTGGCGCCTCTGAGAAAAAGGGTTCGCCTGAGTGCCGTCAGTGGAAACAGGCCTTCCTCGCCTGGGTAAAAGAATTGTAGAAAATTCGTGAAATTCGTTGTTTAAAAAAATAAATCGTAAATCGTAAATATGTAAATCGTAAATGAATAACTTCGATGATATTCGGCCGTATAACGCGGAGGAGTTTCCTGAGGCGATGAAGCGTATCGCAGCGAGCACCTCGTTCCCGCTGTTGGCATCGTATGTCTATCCTGGCGAGCCGATCGAAGAGGTGCGCCAGCGCATAGCCAACTATCAGAATGTGCACGACTTCCAGACGCAGACGATGGCTCGTGTGAATGAGCGCGTGATTGAAGAGAGCATCAGTGAGTTCACGTGTGACGGCATCGAACGCCTGAGCCCCGACAAGAACTACCTTTACGTCAGCAACCATCGCGACATCATGCTCGACTCGAGCCTGTTGCAGTATTACTTCGTGACGCAGGGCTTCGACACGACGGAGATCACCTTTGGGGCGAACCTTATGTCGAGTCAGCTGGTCATCGACATCGGCAAGTGCAATAAGATGTTCAAGGTGGAGCGCCCTGGTGGCAGCATCAAGGACTTCTATCGCAGTTCGCTCCATCTGTCGGAGTATATCCGCCACGCCATTCTGGAGAAGCACCAGAGCGTGTGGATCGCCCAGCGCAACGGACGAACGAAGGACGGTGTGGACGCTACGGACCAAGGCATCATCAAGATGTTCTGTATGAGTAGGACGGACGATAAGATCCAGGCTTTGAGTGAACTGAACATCGTACCTGTGGCCGTGAGTTATGAGTGGGAGTCGTGCGACATCCTCAAGGCGCTGGAACTCTATCAGTCGCAGTTCTCCAAATATATTAAGAAGCCTGGTGAAGACCTGAATAGCATCCTCACAGGACTGTTGCAGCAGAAGGGTAGGGTACACTTCGAACTCTGTGAGCCTATCGCGGAGGATGAGCTGATGCAGTATGATGACCTGACGAACAATGAGTACCACAAGGCTGTGGCACAGCTCATCG
The DNA here is from genome assembly GCA_900316445.1 of uncultured Prevotellaceae bacterium. Lineage (GTDB taxonomy): Bacteria > Bacteroidota > Bacteroidia > Bacteroidales > Bacteroidaceae > Prevotella. Next base: position 41,103 of record ONCZ01000014.1, read on the forward strand.
ACAGTCGTATCATCGCAGGCTACCGTCTCTGGCCCAACAACTACATCGCCCACGACATCCGTTATGGCAGCAAGGCCTTCCGTGGCTTCTATACGTCGGAAGAGCGTGAGGCCTTCGAGTACAGACTGGCCAAGCTGGAGAAGTACGACGACTGCGACCTCGACCAGCTGAAGGATATCTTCCTGGGCATTTATTCTAATCCCGTAGAGAGGAAATGATAAGCCTGGCGTTGAGGATCTATGACTGGATGAGCGGCCACCGCTGGTGGTGTCTGGCATCGTTGGCGGTGGTGACACTGCTGATGGTGCTGTCTGTGACACGCCTCTCATATAGGGAGGACATCCGTGACTTCCTGCCCCTCGACGAAAAGGAGCGCGAAGCCCTCAACGATTACGACCGTCAGGCGCAGACCAGTCTTATCGTCGCCATCATCGAACAACGCGACAGCACCGTTGATGATCCTGATCTGCTTGTGGAGGGTGTGGAGACTTTCCTTGACGCCATCGACGGACTGGAGGGTGTGACCGTACAGACGGACTTCTCGCAGATGGAGGAACAACAGGAGGAGGCATATCGTCAGTTGCCTTACCTGTTGGAGGCTGCGGACTATCAAAGGATGGACAGTCTGTTACAGCAACCAGACTTCATAGCCTCGCGATTGCAGGAAGCCAAGGAACGGCTGTTGATGCCGATGGGTATGGGGAGTATGATGGAAAATGACATCACTCACGATCCCTTAGGTCTCTTCTCGCCTGTGGTGTCGTTGATGCGAGATACGGCTATGTTGTCGCGATTTGATATCTACGACGATTGTCTGCTCACGGCAGACCATCGTCGTGCTCTCGTGCTCTTAAACTCCCCCTATGGCGGCAGCGAGACCGCCTCTAACGAACGCCTTTTGGATCTTCTGAATACCAAGGCCGACAGTGTCTCCCGTCTCCTGACTCCTTCTCTCCTTACTCCTTCTCTCCTTACTCCTTCTCTCCTTACTCCTTTAACTATCCGCTTCTGCGGCGCCCCTGTCATCGCCGTCACCAATGCCTCGCAGATCAAGACAGACTCTTTACTCTCTGTCTGTATCGCGGCGGTGCTGATTTTACTGTTGCTCTGGTTCTTCCTGCGTAGTCTGAGGCATATCCTGTTGATTGCGCTGACGATAGGATGGGGGTGGGTCTTTGCCATCGCCTGTCTGTCGTGGGTACATCAGGAGGTGTCTGTCATCGTCATCGGCATCTCCTCGATCATCGTGGGCATCGCCGTCAACTACCCCCTGCACCTCATCGCCCATCTTGGGCATACTTCTGACGTCCGTCAGGCCCTTCAGGAAATCGTCAAACCCCTCGTCGTTGGCAACATCACCACCGTTGGTGCCTTCCTCGCCCTCGTTCCCCTTCGTGCTGCCGCCCTGCGCGACCTCGGCCTCTTCAGTTCCTTCCTCCTCATCGGCACGATCCTTTTCACGCTCATCTGGCTCCCGCAGCTTTTACGGTTTACAGTTTACGGTTTACAGTTTACAGATGATTTGCAGGCAAGCCACTCGAATCCTACAAGGTATTCATCTATAAACTATAAACTATCATCTATAAACACAAAACTCTGGCTCATCGGAGCCTTGGCTATCCTCACGGCCTTCTTCGGCTATCACAGCCTTCATACCGCTTTCGATGCCGATCTCACCCATATCAACTATATGACGCCTGTCCAGCGTTCCGATATGGCTCTCCTGCAACAGCTGATGCCTACTGACTCCCAGCGCCAGCAGGAACTCAACCGTCGTATCCCCACTACGCCAGAGACCCAACAGGCGCGCCTTCACCTTTGGCAGTCGTGGACATCCTCCCATCGTGACCAACTCTCCCTCTCCCTTCGTGATGAGGCCACTCGCGCTGGTTTCACCCCCGACTCCTTCGATCCCTTCTTCTCCCTCCTTTCTCCCTCTCCTGAAGGGCTTGCCAGCTTATCATCTATAAACTATAAACTGTCAACTATAAACAAAAGTTCCTCTCTCTTCTCCTCCATCGCCTCTCATCTCTCCGACGACTTCAACTACATCGGCTGGGCGTGTGCCTGCATCGTGTTCTTCTTCCTCTGGGCTTCGTTCCGCAGTCTGCCGTTGGCATTATTATCGTTCCTGCCCATGGCTGTCAGTTGGTTGTGGATACTGGGTATCATGGCGCTGTTGGGCATTCAGTTCAATATCATCAACATTATCCTGAGCACCTTCATCTTTGGTCAGGGCGACGACTATACCATCTTCATGACAGAGGGTACGGTCTATGAGTACAAGCACCATCGTCCCATGCTTGCCTCCTATCGCAGGGCGATCATGCTCTCTGCACTCATCATGTTCATTGGCATCGGCTCCCTCATCATTGCCCGTCATCCAGCCCTTCACTCCCTTGCTGAGGTCACCATCGTGGGCATGTTCTCCGTAGTCCTCATGGCCTTCGTCATTCCCCCTCTTGCCTTCCGCCTCTGGCTCCGCTTCTCTAAAAAATCCGTTAAATCCGTATAATCCGTTGTTTAAAAATTTCATCGTCATGAAAGAAGATATTCGTAAAATGTTGGAAGATGTATTGCCGCTTGTCAACTTCGACAGCGACTTCCTGTTCAGTGAGCTCGACTCTCTTGGTGTCACGACCATCCTCATGACCCTTTCCGATGCCTATGGCATCACCCTTGACGCCACTGACGCCACTCCCCGCAATCTCCGTACCCTCGACAGTCTCGTCGCCCTCGTCCAGTCCAAACTATGACACTAGAGGATTACCTGTATCAGAACGCCCAGCGCTATTCGTCCAAGGTTGCTGTTGTCTGTGGGGATCAGTCGCTGACTTATGCCCAGTTGTGGCAGGAGGTGGAACGTCGTTCGCACGATTTCCGTCCTCATGAAGTGGTCTGTTTCCGTTCTTCGCAGGACATTGACTTCCTTGTCACCTACATGGCCGTCCATCTCGCTGGAGGCGTGTCTGCCCCTTTGGAGCATGGTATGCCTGATGCCTTGTTCGAGGAAGTCTGTGGCCGCCTGCGTGAGGCGTCCGACGGAATAGCAGATATTCTCTATACCACAGGCACTACGGGCCAGTCTAAAGGTGTGATGGTCAGTCATCGCGCCCTCATCGCTGATGCAGAGAATCTGATTGCTGGTCAGGGTTTTTCCCATGATCTGGTCTTCGTGGTCAATGGACCTCTCAACCACATCGGCAGTCTCTCTAAGATCTGGCCTTGCATCATCCTGGGAGCCACCATCCTCATCATCGAAGGCATGAAAGACCTCAATGCCTTTTTCCATGCTTTAGACTATTCTCACTCCTCACTCCTCACTCCTCACTCCTCGAAACTGAAATTCGCCACTTTCTTCGTGCCTGCCACCATCCGGATGATTCTCCAGTTTGCCCCTGATAAGCTGGCCTCCTATGCTGATAAACTTGACTTTATCGAATCAGGCGCAGCCCCTCTGCCTCAGGCAGATATGCTCCGTCTCTGCGAACTGTTGCCCAACACGCGCCTCTATAATACGTACGCCTCTACAGAGACGGGTATCATTGCCACCTATAACTATAACAATAAAATTCCCCTCCTGAGTAGGAGGGGTGAGGGGTGGTCTGATCTGCCTCTCTCTAACTGTTTAGGTCGTCCTATGCCTCATTCCCGTGTGCTTATCACCCCTGAAGGCCTTATTGCCTGTCAGGGTGATACTCTGATGAGTGGCTATGTGGGTGATCCGGAACTGACGGCCACCGTCCTTCGTGATAACACCATCTTCACCTCCGATGTCGGTACCATCGACGAAGAAGGTATGCTCCATCTCTCTGGTCGCGCTTCTGATGTCATCAATGTAGGAGGCTTCAAGGTGTCACCCATTGAGGTGGAAGAGGTAGCCATGTCAAGTCCTTTGGTCAGTGACTGCATTTGCATCTCTGCCAGTCATCCTGTCACAGGCCATGCCCTCAAACTCCTCATCGTCACCCCTCCAGGTCAGACTCTCGACAAACGTACCCTCGCTCGCTTCTTAGCTGACCGTCTCGAACCCTACAAAGTCCCCATGCTCTACGAACAGGTCGATACCATCGCCCGTACCTACAACGGCAAACTTGACCGCAAGCACTATCAATAAAAACCCCAGCGCAAGGCTGGGGCGATTCATCTCTAACAGAGACGCTTAGGTGATTACACTTTCATGCAACTTTGCATGAGGAAGGTTGATACGAAGGCGGTAATGACCGTCAGGATAAAGTTGCCGATTTTCTCGGCGGGAATGTTCTTGAAAAATTTCATAATGATACAATAATTTCGATTGATACTTTTTTATTGTCACACAGATCTCACTGATCTCACAGATATTCTTTTCGCTTGGGAAGGACGCCTGTGTCCATAATCTGTGAATATCTGTGAGATCTGTGTGAGGTTAGAGGTTAGCCTTCGCCACCGGGAGTGGTTTCGGTCTGCGAGAGGGCGTAGTCGGAGACTGCGATCTTCTCGAAATAGACCTTCTTCTTGCCATCGACGGTTTTCTCCTTACGAATGAGGACATCCTTGAACTCGAAGGCACACTCGTTCTTCAGCGCACGGCTGGTGAGCTTCTCACCCTTGGCGTTCTCGGGACTGAAACGCAGGTGGATGCCCTCGATAATCACGTTGGCTCCCAGGCTGACGGCCGTCTCGACATCGTTGGAGCCCTTGCCCTCGATGGTGGGACGGAAGGTGCCCAGGCCGTCGAGTTTCACCGACTGGCCCTGCAGGATGAGTTCCTTGAGACAGCTCACGATGTTCTGGAGCACCAGCACGAGCATATCATAGCTGGCCAGCTTGCCGTGCTCTGAGAGGTGCTTGGCGAAACCCTTGAGCGACATGGGCTCGCTTGAGGAGGGTACGGGGAACCACTTGCCGAAGGCAGTGCTGTCGTCATTGGTGTTCTGACGGAGGTTCACAGGAAAGGTAATTCGTTCTCTTGCCATAGTTGAAAAATTATAAAATTAAAAGATTAAAAAATTAAAAGAACTCTCTCGTGTCGCGGTGCAGTCGGGAAGAAAGAACGGCTTTTTCTTAGGGAATAAACGGATTATTCTGGGAGAAAGTGCCGTAGTTTCTCGAGGCCTCGTCCGACCTTGCTTTGACAATGCAAAGATACTAATATGGGAAAAGTCGGCTGTTACTTTTAGTGACGTTTCGTGCTTATTGAGGTCATTATGGCTCACAGAGATATTCGACGATGAGTTCCACCTCGCGCCGGGTGTAGCGATGGGCGTTGGGCGGTGAGTTCTGGGCACGCAATTTCTCACGCAACTCACCGTTGTAGTCAATCCAATAGTTGAGATTGTTCATCGCCCCCTTCTTCGTCTTGGCATCAGGGAAGTAGAGCATGGCCAGTTCTGATTTGCCGTAGGAGCGTATCTCGAACGGTTTCACGGGCTCCCACGGCTGGTTAATCAACTGTAATAGTTCTCTCAGAGCTTTTTCTGTCATTCTTATGAAATTTAAAATCCGTAGTTAAAACAAAAAGTCAACCAAGTCAATGCCTTGTTCCTTCTGTTCGGGAGTGGCTTTCTCCTCAAGAAGGTCGTTGACACCGACTTGGATGTCATACATGCGCCGTGCCTGGTCTGCCAGTTCGAGCCAGGCCAGATAGTGGTCACCCACAGGATCCGTCCTCGGGTAGAGCATCACACATCTCCCTTGCAACGGCTCGAACGACGTGACGTTCAGATTCATCGGGTACATCGTCGCCAGCCAGATACACTCCGGCATCACTTCGCTGAGCACCACCGCACTCCGTTCCGACTCCACGATGCACACCTCCTTGTCGGGTTCTTGCAGAAGCAGGTGCTGCCCGAAGAGACAGTGGGTGGTGGGGATGCCCTTCAGCAGGTCGGGTGCCCGCTGATGGAGCATCATCGATGCCCAGGCATCCCCGATCCTGCCGTCCCTCACCTGGCCCCACTCGTCGATCATCCAGAAGATGGTCTTTCCACTTCTGCTGCGTCCCAGCCGGTAGTGCATGGCGGCATGCGTCATCTGCTCTGTCGTGAGCCATCCGCTTTCGACGACCGTATGGCAGAAGTCGCTGTCGTCCGTCGGCTCCACCATCGGCCGTTTTTCTCCCCCTGATGGGTTCTGATCCGCCAGCTGCTGCCTCCTTTCTCCCCCTGAGTAGGGGGAGCCAGAGGGGGTCTGATCCGCAAACCTCTGCCGCATGGCCTTAAACGAAAAACACGGCAATTCACAGAGTTTCATGCTTTTAAAATTTAAATTTAAATATTGCCCCTTTATAGGGGCAATTAAATTATATATAAATTTATATTTAAATATTTAAAAGGGCAGCATGCCTTCGTCGGTCAGTTCGATCCACTGCTTGTTGGTGTCGGGCTCTGTCACCTTATTGATGATACCTTGCTCCAAAGCTTCCTTCAGATACATGTAGTAGGTCGTCACGTCGGGCACTTCGCACTTCTTCAGGGCGACGGCCATCACCTCGTTGAAGGGGCGCTGAGTACGGCCTTCCATCGCCTTGTTGAAGAGTGCCTTCAGTTCCTCGCTGTCGAGGTCGCAGTCCGCCTTTGTCCATCTCCCGTTGTCATCACGTGGCTGTTCCGGTGGCAGCTCACAGCTCTCCGGCAGTCCCTTCTCGTTGAGACGGTAGCCGATGGCTTCCTTGATGCGCTTCTTGCGTGACAGTGTCTGTGTCACCTTGAACATCTCACGCCTTTCGAGGAACTCACACTGATATACCTCGAAGGCCTTGTTGGTCAGTTCGGTGCCGATGGATCCACGCATGTTACGGTCACTCTCGCTCTTGTTCTGGTGGAGCACGCAGACGATACAGCACTTCACCGCCTTGGCCAGGTCCATCAGCTGCTCCATGATCATCGTCGCCTGGTCGGCATCGTTGATGTTGGTCATCAGGTCCTTGATGCCGTCGATGATGCAGAGATCCGGCTTGACGGTCTGCACTGCCACACTGACCATTCTCCGTCTCAGTTCATAGCCCATGCCGCGCAGATTGAAGGCATATAAATAACTTGACAAATCATTACATCCGTCTTCACCCTGTTCCTGCACCATCGGCATGATGCGTTCACGAATGATCTCCTGCGTGCTCTGCTGACTCTGTTCGGTGTCGATCCACAGCACGCGCAGCCTTTCCCCTCCTGAGTAGGAGGGGTGCCCGCAGGGTGGGGTGGTCTGATCACCCTCCTTTTGTGTTGCTCTCTCAATCCCCAGACATTTCCCACTAACCGCTGCCGTCATCAACACCGACAGAAACGTCGTCTTTCCCGATTTCGCCTTTCCGCAGTCAGCCACCAGCTCGCCACGATAGAAGCATGGGCTTCCCTCTATCTTAAACAACGGTGTCATGGGAGGCAGCACAGTCTCATCCGTAATTCTCTCGGCATACAGAGTCTCAATGTCTTTCTCGGAATACTCGATTCTGAGCGAGGAGGCGGGAGCCTGTCTCTTCTGAGGCAGACTCCCCTTAACGAGTTGAAGATGCTGTTCGTTCATCGGCGTTCGTCCAAAAGGATGTAATCGTAATAGTCAGCATATTCGCGCACCTTGTCATGGATCTTCTGCCACATGGCTTCAGACTTGTAGGGCGGCATGACGAGTTGCATGGTATAGACCAGTCTCATCAGACGGCTCATACGCATCTTCGCCAACCCCTTCCGGTTGATCTCTCTGCGGTTGATACCGCTCAGGTTACTCACTTCGGTCAGACGACCTTTCACACTTCTCAGATACTCCAGGATGATACCTGCAACATCGCTTGTCAATTCATCTCTTAACATGATTTTAATGAATTAATTTGTTTTACAAAAATTTAGGCGTGCCCCACACGGACACGCCTGCAAAATTAAAGTAAATAAAATGAGCGATGGTGACAACATGTTGTCACGGCGCAGATCAAGAAATTGCAATTTCCTCCCTTTTCTTAAGATTGTTTAACTTTAAGTCAGTTTTTCTCTATAAAAAATCAAATTTTTCAGCAAATGATGATTCGTTTGCTATTTTTTTGCTATCTTTGCAACATGATATAAATGGAATCGATGAAACAAGAAGTATCTGTCAAACCATATCTCATAGAGAAACTCAAGCAGGAGCACTGCTTGTGGAGCTATGACAACGACTCTATCCACGAAATGCCCGACGACGTGTTGATAGAGTTGGTCATGCTGTATCTTGACATCGATGAAATCAATATGCTCTTCAGCATTTTCTCTTATAAGAAGATGAAAAAGGCTTGGATAGAGAATGTAGTGGCTCAGGGAGAACGCTACTATAATCTGAACTATTTCTTTGCCTGGTACTACTTCCATGCCAAGCGCCCACGCAGCTATGTGAAGGCAATGGCCACACGTCAACTCAATAAAAGACTGGCAGCATGAAATCACAAGCACTGGCACCGCAGACAGGCAGACTCATCGAGGCCATCTCTCGATTGGAATGTATTAAGCCCTTTGTGTTGGTGGGAGGGACAGCCCTGTCTATACAACTGAAAACGCGTCAGAGTGAGGACTTGGACTTCATGCGATGGAAAGAGAGCAAGGATGATACGCTTGATATCGGCTGGCCGAAGATACAGAATTCCCTATATGAATAATATTCGTCTGGCAGACGTCGAGTCTATTGGTATCATGAAGATGGAAGCCATGATGCGCCGTAGTAAGTTCCGTGACTACTATGACATCTATTCCATCCTCAAGAACGGTGCTGACATCAAGACCTTGATTCCGCAGGCACTTGAACATTCCGGCCATAAGCTAAAGAGCAAAGGCCTTATGGCCATGTTGTCGAATGGGACACTGTTCAAAAAGGACGAACAATTCATGCAACTTCAACCCATATACGACGTTAGTTCTTCGGACATCGAAGCGTATATCAAAAGTTTGCTGGCTCAGAAAGATTAGAAAAATGAAAGCCGTAGTGCTCGACCATACAAATCTCGATTTATTTTATCTTTTTTCTCAAAATCTTCATTTGTTTCCAAAATTCTTTGTACCTTTGCATATAATTATGGAACCGGCTATCATTGAAGACAAAATATTTGAATTTGAACCGTTTGAAGAAGACGGCTCTTTGTTGATGGTAGCGGAGACCCCATGGAGAGGTATGGCTGACGAGTTGCAGGAGCTACACTATCTGAAAGGTGCCAAGTTTATTAACCAACTGAAACTAATAATCTACTATGGAGAGTTCCATCTCGTAGAGGGAGAAACTAATATTTACAGTGCCATCAGTGAACAAAGTGATGACTTCGATAATCTGATCAATGCAGCGCGCAAGGCTGTAGAGCATGGCTATCGTGTCTTTATACTGCCTAATCCCAAAGGAATCAGAACGGCAGATTTCATTTTCGAGCGTAAAGGAGTGTATAAGTTGTTTGATCTTAAAACCATTACAGGAAAGAACTCTGTAGAGAATCGGCTGTCAGACTCTGTAGGTCAGACGAACCGTGTTCTCCTCCACATGACTGCCGATTACAATCCAGGCACATTGGCACGCAGTATCAAGCGATATTTTGAGCTTAACCTTTATGCGCGTGAGGTGCTTGTCTATAAAGGAAAGAAACAAATCTCTGTTACGAGAAAAAGTTTGGAAGATACTAATTTCTTTCGTACCTTTATCCGCCGCTATACAAAATGACAAAAGAGTCACGTGAAGTGACTCTTTGTTTAAAACTGGAGTAGTGTCGATCAAGTCTTGCTCCCACGCGGAAACTTACCGGATAGTCAAAACCAATGTTCTGACGCTGCAAAGATACAAATTATTCCGTTATCTTCCAAACAAATCTCGATTTATTTTATCTTTTTTCTCAAAATCCTTATTCTTTAGGAAAAACCAGGTAATCAGACCCGTCATCAGGGTAAGACTGGCCACCGATGGGAAATAAGCCCTGAGAAGCGTTCGTCAAAACAAAAAATCGAACCCTTCTAATATATTAATATGTGTCGCAATTGTATCAAACTTGCGACACATAACTATTCCACAAGCCTTGTGGAAACAAAATTATTGAAATTTCTGCCAAAAATATTTGGAAGTTTCAAGAATTCTTCTTATCTTTGCACTTGACTCAGTTAGTCCGCAAGGGCGAGAGGGGTCGTAACATGTTGAAAAAAGGACGTTTACGAACGTTATCTTCGATGTGCTAATCTCGCAAATTAGAACTCTCTTCGAAGGTGCGCAACCGAAACGTCTGCGTTGGGTGTATTGTATCCCATTACAATATACTTCGGCGTGGGCTAACTCGAGTTGCTTATCCTAAGAGAGAGGCAATGCGAGAGCCTGCACATGGGATAAGCGAGAAGTAGTGACTCCCACGTCTTTTAATATTCACCTGAAACTATAGCTGAAACTTGGGAGTTCAATAAGCACTGAGACGTATGAAGTATTATATAGTTCAAGGAATTAATTTTGGTAGATGTAAAACTCTCCCGAGAAATCGAATACGTTTCAAATGATGACCTATCCATTGTTATTTATGATATAGTTTTAACTATTTTAAATATTGTTTACTTTTTGACATAGCATTATGATATTAAAAGATAATTCAAAAATTGGCAATTATATTGTACATTCTTTTATTAAAGATGGTCAATTTAATGAATCATATGTTGTCATCGATTCGTCCGGTATCTCATATTTCTTAAAAATCTATGACACTAAGAGGATTCCAAATGAAATTATGAATACTGATTCCATAATAACAGAAATTGATTACTGTGAGAAAATGAACCATCCCAATGTAATCAGTTATGTTGAGAAAGGAGTCTATTCTGAGGAAGGGAATGATTATCCGTATTTAGTAACTAATTACATAAGCGGAAGTCTTGTTGCTGATCCACTCACCAAAGGTCGTATTTTCCCATTGGAGATGACTTTAGAGATTATTAAATATGCATTGAAAGGCCTATCACATATTCATTCTTTAGGACTCATTCATAACGATATAACCCCAAGAAACATCATATTTAATCCTAGGGAATTTCAAAAGACGTCCATCATTGACCTCGGCCATGTGTCAGAACCTTGCAGAGGGAGTCTTTCTTTCGAAACATCAGATTTGACAGACTTCTTCCGTGCTCCCGAAACATATGACATGGTCTTTGACTATCGTTCAGATATCTTTTCTATTGCAGCAGTAATATACGCTATGCTGTTCGGTAAAGCTCCTTGGTATTTTGAAACGGATGAGAATCACATAGTTGATTCAACAGCGATTAAAAATGTGATGTCAAACCGACTCAGCTTTTCTGGAGGGCTCGACAAATGCCCTTCTTGGCTTCAGTCTTTATTGAAGATTTGCTTATCACCAGATCCTGACTGTAGGATATCAACCGCTGACGAACTCTTAGATGCATTGGAGAAGGAATATTGTCCTCAAATATCTTCTGGCCGCGTAAAATCGGAACATGCAAATGTGGATGTAAAAGACAGGAAAGGTTCTTATGGGATATCCAAGAAAGAAGGTAATGGCTTTGCAGATGTAGCAGGTATGGATGATATAAAAGCGATGCTTCAGCAAAAAGTGCTCTTTTTATTGAAGAATCCAGAGCGAGCTAAGAAATATAAATTAACGCCGCCAAACGGCATGCTTCTTTATGGCCCTCCAGGCTGTGGCAAAACATTCTTTGCGGAGAAATTTGCTGAAGAAGCATCATTAAATTACATTTTCATAAAGGCATCTGATGTTGGAAGCACATATATTCATGGGTCTCAAGGCAAAATCGCTCAGCTCTTCTCTGAAGCAGAGGCAAAAGCTCCGTCGGTAATATGTTTTGACGAATTCGATGCCATGGTTCCAAAGCGTTCTGGCAGCGAATCCAGTTCATTAATGAATCCTGAAGTTAATGAGTTCCTAAGTCAAATGAACAATTGTTCACAAAGGGGTATCTTTGTTATTGGAACAACTAACCAAAAGGATCTAATTGACCCAGCAGTTTTAAGAACAGGCAGAATGGACATCCATGTTGAGGTTGGCGCTCCAGACAAAGCAACTAGGAAAAAGATGTTCGACTTATACTTAAAAGAGCGTCCTTGTGTTGGCGTTGATACTGATGTGTTAGCGGAGAAAACAGATAATTATTCCTCTAGTGATATCGCATTTATTGTTAATGATGCTGCATTAGTTGCTGCATTTAAAGATTCTCCTATCGATCAGACCATGCTTGAGGAGTCTATTAACAAAAGACCTTCATCCTTAGGTAAGAAGCAAGAAGAACGTAGAAAAATAGGATTCTAAGTTATGGCTATGGAATTACAAGAAGGAACAGAGATAAAGCTGTTAAATGGAAAAACCTGCACGATTGATAAAGAATTAGGCAGAGGAGGTCAAGGTATCGTATACCTTGTGGACTATTGTGGTGGAGACTATGCTCTCAAATGGTACATAAAAGATTATTCTTCTGATTTCTATAACAACTTGAAAAAGAATGCGGATGCAGGCCCTCCTAGCAAAGCTTTTCTTTGGCCTTTGGCGATAACAGAAAGGCAGTTTGGAAGCTTTGGCTATGTAATGCGACTAAGGCCACGCGGATTTCGAGAGTTTGGGGATTTTATGTTAGCAAAGACTCAATTCTCATCCATGACTGCAAACATCAATGCCGCCATAAATATATGTGACGCCTTCCAAAAACTACATATCCGTGGTTTAAGCTATCAAGATATGAATGACGGAAATTTCTTTATCAATCCGAAAAATGGGGATGTTCTAATTTGTGACAATGATAATGTCGCACCAGACAGAACCAATCTTGGAATAATAGGGAAGGCAGGATATTTGGCTCCTGAGATTGTTGACAAAAAAACAATGCCTAACCGTTATTCTGACTATTTTTCAATGGCCGTCATCCTCTTTATCCTTTTCTATTTCAATCGACCTTTTGAAGGAAAGAAGTTTGCTAACTGCGGATGTATGACTGAAGAATTGGAAAAAGATTTGTTTGGCCATAAAGCAGTTTTTATTATGGATCCTCAAGATTGCTCCAATAGACCAGTTCCCGGTCTGCACACAAATGTTATCAGAAGATGGGGATTATTCCCCAAGTTCATGGAGAATCTTTTCGTTCAGGCATTCTGTAAGCAGTCAATTCTTTTCCCTGAGAAAAGAGTGATTGATCGTGAGTGGATGACATGTATGATTCAGTTGCGTTCAACGTTAGGGAAATGTCCACACTGTGGAGAGGAAACTTTTATAGAACCAGATATATCAAATCAAACATGTATTGACTGCGAACATTCTATTGTTAAACCGATGGTCTTGAAAATAGACAAGTATCGCGTTCCTCTTTTTGAGGGTCAAAAAATCTATAATGTACAATTGCCAATTGATGGCGATCTAAACGCTGTGGTTGGAGAAGTTGTTACTAATGCTATTACAGGAAAACTTGGTATAAAGAATTATTCTTCTTTTACATGGCAGGCATTAGACCCAGTGGGAAGTGCTCATAATGTTACTCCAGAATCTGGAATGCCAATAAAAAATGAAATGAAGATAAAGTTTAAGATGGGTATAAATGGATTAATAACAAGATAATTATGGGAAAATTAAATGCACCTGTTGACAAACTCCCAAGAAGGACTCTTACAGTTTTCTTCTTGATTGACACATCTGGAAGTATGGCTGGAGGTAAGATTTCAAGCCTAAATGTTGCTATTCGCGATACCCTCCCGATGCTATCACAACTTTCATCAGAAAACACTGATACAGAAATTAAAGTTGCAGCACTTCAATTTGCGAGCGGTTGTGATTGGATGTATCCGCGCCCTCTTCCCGTCGAGGATTTTGAATGGAACGACCTTGAGGCAAATGGTCTTACTAGTCTGGGAGCAGCTTATCAAGAACTTCTGAAAAAGTTGTCACAAACATCAGGCTTTATGCAAGAAGCAAATGCATCTTGTGCTCCTGTCATGATTTTATTCTCTGATGGTGTCCCAACTGATGATGCCAAACACGGACTCGAACATCTAAAAGAAAACAATTGGTATAAAGCTGCAATTAAGATAGCTGTTGCTATAGGTGACGATGCTAATAAAGACATTCTTAAAGAATTCGTTAACAACCATAGTGAAGCAGTTTTGACAGTTCATAATGTCAATGACCTGAAAAAGATGATATATCTTGTGTCAGTAACAGCCTCTCAGGTTGCTTCGAAAGGAGTTTCTGTAGGAACAGATGCTCCAGAATCAAGGCAAGACGAGGTAATGCAAGATATAAAACAAGCTATTAAAAAAGACTCTTCATTAAAAAAAGTTGATGTAGGCACTGATGCAGATGACAATAAAGGATCTGATGATTGGACAAATTGGTAATTATGCGTGATTCCCAAATATTTCATAAGTCGATAAAAGGCGCAAGCCATATCTTGTCTGGGAAACCTTGTCAGGATTATTCCGATGTGTTCCAAAATGAGGAGATGAAGATCCTAGTTGTTTGTGATGGGCATGGCGGAAGCACATATATCCGAAGTGACGTTGGGGCGAAAATAGCAACAGAAATAACTATTCAACTGCTCTCGGACTTTGTCAGATGTATACCATCATCAACTTTTACAGGCTTATCGTTCTCTATAACTGCACAGCCTAAAAAGAATCCATTTATTGATGCAGATGGAAATAAGCTTCGATTTGACGAACTGAGTGAAGATCAAAAGGCTCTTGCGCTACAAGCTCAGGCTTTTTTAGAATCCGAAAATAAGTGCCCCCAACAACAATCTATTATTATGGACCTTATATCTCAGATTTACAAAGCGTGGATTTCAAAGATTGAAGAAGACGTCCATACTCATCCATTTACCAAGGAGGAACAGAAAACTATTAACGGGCAAGGTATCGAAAAAGCTTATGGCTGTACTTTATTAGCATTTCTTCAGACTAAGGATTATTGGCTATCATTTCATATAGGAGATGGCAGGATTATGTGCTGTGACCAGTCTTTGAATTGGAGTAATCCTGTTCCATATGACTGCGCTTGCTTCCTGAACTATACGACTTCGCTATGCGACAGCAATCCTCTAATAGAATTCCGTTATGCTTTTAATGGGTATGATGCCGCGCCTTTGGCTGTAATGCTTTGTTCTGACGGGTTGGATGGGTCGCTTAGAACGGATGATAATCTTCAAGATTTCTATGAACAAATCATTGGCCTGTGTGTTGATGGGGATGATGTGGAAAAAGAACTTGAAAGTTACCTTCCTTCATTAAGCCAATCAGGCAGCAAAGATGACATATCTATAGCAGGCATAGTGTCATTTAACAATTCTGATGATGCAGACATAAGGAAAAGAATGAAGTTAAAAAAGCGCAATAGAAGCATCAAAAATGACTATCGAGCAAGAAAAACAGAAATTGATGCTATTTGTTCAAAAATTGAGGTATTAGAAATGAAATACGAACGGATGAAAGATAACCGTTTCAATAAGCAGATAGAATTGGACGATATGCGTCAGCGCCTTAGAAATAGAGAGAAAGAGGTTTCCGAAATGGATATGTCGGTAAACTCTCTCAGAAAAGAAATAGAAGACTTAAAGTCTGAAATGAAAAGAAAGAAAACGGAATTTGAGAATTGGAAATTTACTGTCAAGAATGAAATGGCAGAACTGGAATCAGAACAAAATGAGACAGTTTCAACTAATAACAACGAAGAAAATTTTTATACAAACTGGTAATAAAATTAAAATATTAATAATATGGGAAAAGCAATTGGTATAGACCTTGGCACAACCAATTCTGTTGTAGCCTTTAAAGATGTAACAGTAAGAACCATTCAGACAGGAGCAAATCAAGAAGATTTGTGTAGGTCTTGTGTTGCAATTGACAGAAGTGGTAACTTTATTGTCGGTAACTCAGTTTATAATTCTTGGAAGCGTCATGCACCTAATATTGTCGTTTCTGCTAAACGATTAATGGGTGCATCCATCAATGATGCAAATGTCCAAAAGATGAAATCTGATGAGCTTTCATACCCTTTCGGTATTGATAAATTGTCTGGTGGCACAGAAGATTCCGTAGCCATCATATTATGCGGAAAAGAATATACTCCAGAGCAAATAAGCGCAGAAATCCTTCGATCATTAAAAAATGATGCAAGTAATAAGCTTGGAGATGTAGAATATGCCGTTATTACTGTACCTGCATATTTCAATGAGAAGCAAAAAACGGCAACAAAGAGGGCCGCCAAACTTGCGGGATTGAAGGTACTTCAACTTTTAGCAGAGCCTACTGCTGCAGCATTGTCATACGGATTTGACAACCTAAAACCAGATGAAGACAAAACGCTTTTAATTTATGATTTCGGAGGAGGTACTTTTGACCTTTCTATTTTGACTGCTGTTGGTGGCCAGTTCGTAGAAACAGGTGCAGGTGGAGACCGCTGGTTGGGTGGCGACGATATTGACGCAATTTTATCAGATTACGTAAAAGAGCAAATAGAAAATAATAACAATTTAAATCTTCAGGATCTTCTTGATGACAAATCGGAAAAGGAAGTAAAAGAGTTTACCGCAGGGCTTAAGGCCGACGTTGAAAATGCCAAGAAGACGCTCAGTCAAAGTACATCCGCGACAATCTTTGTATCAAATTATCTTGAAGATGAAGATGGTGATCCTATAGACGATATAATTGTTACAAGAGACACGTTTGAAGGTCTAATTAGACCATTAATTCAAAGGACTATCGATCTAATTGAGGAACTGCTCGCAAAAACAAGTATTTCAGTCAATGACCTGTCTAACATCCTTTTAGTAGGAGGCTCTTCTTGTATTCCTCTTGTTAAAAGAATGTTGGTAGAAAAATTTGGTGAGGAGAAAGTGTTATCTTCAGAAAAGCCCATGCTTGCAATAGCGCAGGGCGCTGCTATTTTAGCAGCTTCTATGGACGTTACAAAATGGAAAGATGATGAGGATGGAGATTTTGACGAGAACGAAGTCCCATCAGATGGGCCAATCGTTTATACAGCAAAACATAATTACTATATTCAATTGCAAAAAAATGGAAAGAAAGAACTAGAAAAGATTATAGCTGACCAGACTCCGTTACCATATCCAACCAATAGACAGTTCAATACAACAGTCAATGATCAAAAAATAGTTGAAGTAAGACTCTTTAGTGATGCAGAAGACGGTACTTTTGAAAAACTGACATCAGGTTTCTTTACAATCAGTGAAAGTCTACCAGCTAGTAGTAGGTTGAATTTTACATTTAATCTTGATAAAGACGAGACATTTAAGGTTAAAGTTAAAGTTGTTAGTACTGGTAAAACATCGCAAGTTGTATTAGGACGTGGGAACAAGGACTCTAGTTGCTTAAGTGAGATTTCTAGTTCGATAGAGGATGTTATGTCTGATGATAATATTTCTGACAACAAAAAGTCAACTTTTATCTCCAAAATTCAAAGCATAATTGACATAATAGAAAAAAGCAGGTTAAAGTCTGACGACAACAAATGGCTGGAATTAGAGCAGCAGGTAAAAACTGCCAAACAATTTGCTACAGAACCAGAAGAACAAGAGAACCATCTGGGTGAAATCCTGGCAACGGTTCTTGTTAATAATTTCAGACAGTACATAGATCCTTCAGATTATTCTGATATGAAGGACAAACTCAATCAGTTACGTTCGTCAACGGATAAATTCAAGAAAGAGTCGTTGAACCAAGAACTTGAAGACATAGCCAATCAATATGGAATACTTCTGAATGTATTCTTGTATAAGATTATTGCTGACAATGCCAAGACTCCTCAAGATGCAGCAAGAGCCAATTGCGCATTTGATGAAATGATGCAGGCATTAAGGACTGGCGACATCTCAGCTGTAAGAAGAATACAGAGTGAAAATGAAGATTTACTTAATTCAGGTGGTACATTACCTGGCCCCATATGGTCAACTTCGTTGGCAAATAATTCAAACTCTTAGTCGGTCTTAATAATTGTTGATATGTGTAAATGTCCAGTATGTGGTAAGTCTGGTATTCCAGACTATCTCCATGAAACCGTTATTTGCCCAAATTGCAATAGCGATTTAGGAGTATATAAAACTCTTCATGCTATAGCTGATAGCAATAACAATTCTGGAGATAAAGATAGAAAAAACAAAGTGATCTCAATAGTACTGCTCGTTTTGGCGGTACTATTGATAGGTGCTTTAGCTTGTGTCTATAGCAATAGAGAGATTAATGCTTCTAAAAAACAATTAGTGAATGCAAATACTGTCATTTCTGAATTAAGAGACTCAATTAGCGTATTGTCGGCTCAACTACAATCGCATCAAACAACTACATTGCAATCCGGTTCTCAGTATATTGAATATACTGTTATTCCCAATGATTCTCCTTGGAGGATTGTTCGTAAGTTTTATGGAAATCGTAAGGATTGGGACGACATATCCCAAAAAATAGCAGAAGCTAATGAACTATGGGATAATAATACTGCAACATGGAAACAAATACATCCAGGACAGATTATTAAAATTTACAACATCAAGTAAAGGCAAATATGGGCATAATATCATACTTTCAGAATCTGTATTATGACAACAAGCTAGAAAAGGCTGGTAGGTTGCTTAGCGAAGGTAGATATTCTGAAGCAGAGGATTTATATATCTCTTTAGTTGACAAGCATCCGTTTGCAGCAACCAAATTGGCGGAGTATTATCTCTCATTGTCTTCATCCGTGGATGTTACGAGGGATATCTCATTGTATAAACAGACCGTTGATCTCAAGAATAAGGGAATAAATGTTTATGATGCTCCTTCCTTTGATGCTATTCTCATGAGCTATGTTAAGCATCTCAGAGAAAGGTCTATTATATGTTTCGAACAAGGTTCTTTCAATGATTGCGTCTCTTTAACTTCTGCCTTAAAAGAAACTAAATTTGCTTCTGAAGACGTTGTTATCCTATGTGCTGAAGCAAAGATAAAGTTATTATTCGAGCGTATAACAGTCACAAAGGTAACGAGTGATTCTTTTTATTCTTTGATTGAGGCATTTAAAGGTGAATGGGCTATTTGTAAGGCAAGGATAAGAGCAAAAGAATCCACGTTGCAATTCTGCAAACAATTGGAAGCATCAAAACGTTATTATGCTTCTAATCTGTTGCTATGCATTATACTAAACAATTCTTTTGATCCACAGTGCTTGGATAATGCTGTTTACATAGTTAAGGGTATCGATTCTGAAGCAACTCCCAACATCTTTAAAACTGTCGTTTCGTCTTATGGTAAACAAATTATCCTCCGTAAGGACGTTTCTGCTAATGACGCAGTTTCCATTTTTATGTCATGCTGGGAGGTTTCATCAGATGATGTTGTCGTTATGGATGTTTTACAATCTGTAAAAGATTCTTTTTTGAGAGATGCACTTATTAATGTCATTTTTAAAAAACATGAATCATATCTTTCTTTACCAAATCTATTCAATAACTTCATTAAATGGTTATATGATGCATTTGATAGTAGTGAGTCACTAAAGCTTCTTGAAAAGGTCCATCGCCTTGGATATGATGTTGAGTCCTACTATACACAAAAGGCCCATTTATGGACGTCAAAGATGCCATTTGAAGATCGTTTGCCTTACCTCGATCATGTACAAAGACTATTTCCGGATTCTTCTCTCATGATCGAAGACAAACTATCTTGTGCACAACACTTTCTTGACAACAACGATAACGAAAAGGCAATAGCAGTATCTGATTCAATTATTAGTAAATGCGAAAATGCGAAACTAATTAAAGCTCAAGCATTTTGTAATTTAGCGAACGAGGAACAAAACATAGACCGAAGAATTGAAAAACTCAATCAGGCACAATCTTCGCTTTCTTCTTACTCTGGTTCCGAGAAAAAGGCTATTTTAAATAGCATAATTGACACTTTTGCACTCGCTGCTCAGTCCTATTATAGTGGAGGAGACATAGACAAATCTTATACTGTATTATTAGATTTAGCTCAAAAAGGATATGAAAAAGCCGCGTTTGCTATTGCGAATCTCCGTTTACATGAAGTTAAAATCGAGAAGTCTATTGAAGAAAAATTAAATAAAGCTATTGATGCAATTGGCGAACTTCGAAGATTTGGAATTTCTTCTATTGTCAAAAATCCGGATTATCAAAACTTGTGGGACGAGAAAATTCATTTACAAATAGAAAAATGCAAGAATTTTGACAATCAGTCTGCCGTAAAGCATTTAGAAAGTCTCATTCACGAAATTGATAATGCAGGATTTGATGCGACCCTAATTAAGGAGAAAAGGTCAATCGTTCTGAAACAACTGATAGAAAGAAAGTATCATATTGCCAGAGAACTCGAACTTGCAAGCGATCTATCTAACGCATCAAATTTGTATAAAGAGATAAATGTTCTTGAAGCTAAACGAACACCAACTCTATCTGCAATAAGGTTTATTATATGTAAACTTAAAATGCAGAACAATTCTGATGTCCTGGAACATCGAGAGCGCATTTATACCATCTTAAGAAAGGCAGCAGCTGCATATAAATCGGAGAAAGATGATATTGCTTACCGTTTTGCATTGATTCTACTTAAATCTGGAGAAGATCAAGAAGCCCTATCTGTTTTAACAGAATTCTTACCTAATGAGGATTATCTTAAGAAAGCATGTGAACAAGGTGGAATAATCAAAGCCTTGGCTAAGCTTGATGATTTCAACAACAAACTGGAGTCAGTAAAGAACAAGACACTTTCATCTGACGATGCCGTATTTTTTATCAATCACATTTTAGAATATGCAGAAATTATTAGGCCAGTATTAGATTTGCCACGTACTACTTTGAGTAAGTATCGAAATACACTTAAGAACTACGCAATTTACAAATTATTTGATGAAGAACGATACGATATAGCTTTTGAAAAAATGATAAAAGAGCATAAAGACTTCCTTGATGATTATACAGCACTTAGGAATATTGCTCTTATATGCTTAAATATGGCGGAGTCGAAGCAAATGACAACTGCTAATTTTAAAGATGTTATTTCGATTTGGCTAACGGCGATTTATCAAGAAAAGCTATTCGTCAAATCTTTAGATTATACCTCTTGGGACGATTCATATACATTTTCGTTATATGAAGCTTATGGTCATTTTAATGAAGATTCAATGGGAGCATTACCAAATAATGTAAATTTCGATGATTCAGATGATGACAACATTGTTTTTATTAAGGATGTACAGCGTGCACTTTTGGACAGATTTGAGGCTGCGATTAGTGATAACCAACAATATCATGAATTCTTTACATCGCAAAAAGACGCTATGGATTCATTCATTGCATTGAACTTGGATGAGAAATGTCGTCTAGTTGCTCCGTATTTGGCTCATAAAGACGAAGGCCTATTCCAAGACATTTCAGAAGCTTTAGAAGAAGATAGAAAACAGGAATATGACAATTGGGAAGATCTCCTTTCTGTTGGGGCAATATATCAAATGCCCCAAGCAATATACACAGACTACAACAAGGCTAAATCATATTCAGAGGACTGTATTTCAGCAATAGATTCATTGAATTCAAATGATGTAAAACAGGCATTCTTGGTATCAAAGATTGAACTAATAAAGCGTTTTAAGAAGTTATATTCCGCCTTGAAATCTTACTCTAACAGTAAGGTCTCTGCTCTTTCTGCAAAGGATAAGTCTGTCTTTAAGAATAATTACAGCTTTTATCTTGTTGTATGTAGTTCTCTAAAAGATACTACTTTATCTTTTGTGTTCTCAAATTATGTAATGCAATATGTTGTTGGCGAAGTTAATTCAAATTCCATGAAAAAGTCTTCAGCAGCAGACTATATCTTGTCAATATTCATATTGGACAAAAACAACACAAGAGTAAAAGAAAATCTTAAGACTTTATTCGAAATGCTCGCACGGGATAATTCTATTGATAGTTCAAGGGCTGTAACAAAGATACTTGACCAGATAAGAACTATTGATGCACCTCTTTATAATCAGCTAAATAAGGAAAACGAACAAGCTAAGGTTGATAAGGAATTAGGTGATATCGTAGAAAAGTTAACAAAGACAAAATCTTTATCAGAGTCTGCAGCATTACAAAAATTATATTCTTTATATTCAAGCAACCCTAATAATGATGCTGTTTGTGAAATCCTATCTCAATTATGTGTTGTTTGTATTAGGAAATATATTATTGATCAAGAGTATGGTGGATCATCAGTAAAAACGATTTTAGAGAAATTGAAGAATAACATGAGTTCCACATTCAGAGGTCATCGTGGTCATTTAAAAGATGCTTATTACTCATTTTGGAATCAGATTCCTGCTGATGCAAAATTAGCATTACAGGGATATAATCCTAACGCCTCCTTAACTTCCCACGGAAGAGCCATTAAAGAAGGCCTTGATTATTTCAAATCACTTGGAGGAGTCTCTGATTCTAATTCACTTACTGACATTTTCGGGTTTTAAAAAATATAGTTCAGATGAAGAATCCATATAATATACTTGAGGTACCTCAGGACGCAAGTAATCCTCAGATACTAAAGGCTATGACAATGGCCATGAGAAAAAGACAATTTCCAAATACGGAAATTGCTCAGGCAAGAAACCAATTGATAAAGCCTGCCTCAAGGTTAGCGGCAGACTTTACATTCCCTATTTTTGATCCGTTTGACGACTTAGTCCCTTTACAAGCAAAGGTAAATTCGGAAACTATTGATATTAATTCTATAGACGAAAATAAATACAACTCATTATGAAGATAATCGATGAACTTAATTTAGTACAAGAAGAGATCACTCTATTAAAGAAAGAGAATCTTAAAAAGCGGAACGATATAGAAGAATTGTTACTTGACCATGAGCGACAAGTTGATGCCTTGCTGAATGATATCATCAGTATTGTTGATGTTTATGAAAAAGCAGAAACTAAAATTAGGGAGATGGAACTTCCTGAAGATGATAACATCCAAAGAGTCATTAAACGATTGCTACAACCAAAGAGAACTGCATTGTCTGTTCTTTCCAAACATGGGGTATCACAAATAGATATTATTGGCAAGTCTTTGAATGAGGATTTATGTACAGTCACCGAAACAGAACCAGATAGCGAAAAAGAAAATGATATCGTATTATCAATAGAAAAGAATGGCTACAAACGAGGTGAACGATTAATCCGTAGGGCGGAGGTTATTATTGTAAGAAACTAAATATCGAAGTACCTCCATGAAATACATCCCGCTCTATCTGGCAGCCGTGTTACTGATCTGTCTGGCTCCGATGCCATACGGATATTATACCCTTGTCAGGTTCTTGGCGACGGTAGTGTTTGGAATATATGCCTACAGATGCTATATGACCAAGAAGGAGGGATTGACATGGGTGTTCGTAACATTGGCATTGCTGTTCCAACCGTTTGCGAAGGTGGCGCTGGGAAGAGAGATATGGAATGTCGTTGATGTCATTGTTGCCATTGGGCTGATTGCGCTTTTCTTCTGGGAAAGGAATGAAGGACAGAAAGTCGATAAAGGTCATACTCCAATATCTCCTATCGACTCCCTTAAGGTTGAGACTAAAGAAGACAATCGAATAGAATTCAAACTTGAAGGGAAACTGGCTCCCAAAGAACTGGTCTATGTGGCCAGTGAGGAAGATAAGGCACTGACGGATTTGTTTGAGACAAAGCCGGAGGTTTTTGAGGGATGGGGACAGATGATAGGATTCCACATTGTCTATCTTCCCTTGTTGATGAAACGGCTGGCTGACAAGAAAGTGCTCCAATATCGTGCGCCTTATCTGTCGGATACGGAATTGGCAAAGGCGACGATAGGCAATGATTTCTTGTTGCAATATTTGGAGCATCCTGGAGAAAAGGGGCGTATCAAGCATGGGTTTATCCGCACTGAGAACATTCATAGAGGTGGGGATGGGAAAGATAAGGCCATCAACCGTTTCTATCCACTCTCTTCTAATAGCACTGAGCCTATAGGTGATCAGTTGCATCGAATCGGCAAGCAGATCTTCGAAGAGAAGAGCCAGCAGGAACGACTGTTGGAAAAGAGGGGAGGACATGATGATTTTGGAGCTCCTATTAGCAGTGGAGCTGATGACCACTTCAACTCCCAGTTAGGCGAAGAAAACATAGATGACTTAATTGAGGAGGTAAAGGAACGGATTGCCAAGCTAAGGCAGAGGGGCATTTCTCAATATATCTTGGAACAGCTGATACATCCTGATGACAGATTGAGTCGTTTGGTGATAACGAAAGACTATAGGCTTTTACTTCCTGACTATAACAATATGGAGATCAAGATGGAACCATTGGTAAAGGCTGTGTATCTGCTATTCTTGAATCATCCAGAAGGAATAATGTTCAAATATCTGCCTGACTATCGTGAAGAATTAGCACATATATATAATAAGGTGAAGCCTTGGGGATTGACGGATAGAGCCTTACAGAGTATTGAGGACGTGACAAACCCGTTGCTTAATTCCATCAACGAGAAGTGTGCTAGGATTCGAGGAGCGTTCGTCGGACAGTTTGATGACCATATGGCCAGAAAATATTATATTGATGGACTGCGTGGCGAGGCTAAGAGGATTGCCCTTCCTCGCGACTTAGTGGTCTGGGAGTAAAATCGCAATTCCACAAGCCTTGTGGGGCAAAAATGCTTGGTTGCAAAGAGGTAAAAGCCTAACTTTGCAACCAAATTCCATTTTAAAGTTATGACAGATTTAGAGTACATTGTTAAACAGGCGAAGAAGTTCTATTATGTGCAATGGGACGAGGCAGAACTGCGGAAGTGTGTGGATATGCTGCAGACACTTGAACACGATGAACTTGTCAGATTGTTCAACTGCAAGTGGACTAAGAAAGTCTTAAAGGAGGCCATATTCAACATTCTATATATGGATCGGATTGGTGAACGAGAAGAGCGTTTCAAGGAAATGTCAACGGTTGAGCTTATTAATGATTTTGAGAAAAGGAGCAAAGGGAATGTCTCTCTTATAAGACAGGAACTGAGAAAAAGGTATAAGGAGAATCTGGGTGATGACAGAATGCTGATTGCTGCAGCCTTTAGCCGTGGCTCCAAAGATGACAAGACTTGGATCACTTTACAAATACGTAAAGAGTTCAATGGCTCAGGTAAAGTTATATACACGGGGGATGAGTTATAATCATGAGTAGAAAGTCTTTTAGTATTTGGTTTGTTGTTTTTGCGATCATACAATGGCCTATGATGATGCCTTTTCCAAGGGTCCACTCGTTCGATGAAATGTTGTTTATGATGGTAGTCTGGGCATTATCGATTTCAAGCGTATTGGGCATAGCATTGTTTGGCTTCATCTGCTATCTAAGCGTACCTAATATCTGGAACTATTTGTTTGAGGAAGATAAATGGCTGGAACCTTATCGTGAAGCGATAGGTGAACCAGGCTTTAGCATTGAGAGGATATTTTTGCTGCGTGATGTCTTGCCTTTGGTGCTGGCTCTTGTCATCATAGTGCATCTTTTCCTTTGTGCCAAAAGGTGTAAGGATGCAGATATCAGCAAATGGTGGGTTCTTGTGCCTTTATATAATCCGATCGTCTTAATGATTAAGAAAAGAAATGAAGAGGTTCCTGTTTAGCATATTGGTGATAATGGCTGTTCTGATGATCGTGGGGGCGGTGGGAGATATGTATCTCCATAGTGAACACGGTTTTGTCAATTATCAGAAGAAGCTGGCAGATAAGGATTCTATCATTTCGGAGTTGAGGGAGTCCATATTTCTTCTGAACTACAGAGCGGAGTATCTGCAAATAACGATGGATGGGATTAGGGAAGTTGATTCTACGATAGTGGACGATGTCATTCATAGGCTTTGGGATTCACGTGAAGCAGAGTGAACCGAAAAAACTTTTCATCGAGGCGTAACATTTTTGGCCTTTTGCATACCGATTTCCTTGATCTCTGTGGCGAAGCGGAGGAGGGTGGAGAGACGCACGATGATCTCAGCATACTTCTAATCCTGTAGTATAAAGGTCTTAGGATGCCATTTTTTGCTATTGATTTATTTTTTGGTCAGCCAGTAATAGAGGAAATAATCATAGATGTAGTATTTCCCGTTTTCGTTTGTTATAATGTCCTTTTCTTGCAGAGAAGACAGGCTTCTTTGCACGGCACTTGCAGAGGATAGGTGATATTTCTTGATAAAATCTCCACTTGTAGGCTGAGCGTTCTTTCCTGAACGAGCCAAAGCGATAAGCAAAGCCTTTTGCTTGGCGGACAATCTTGTCAGCAGGTCTTGATAGGTGTCATCCTTCTCTTCGACAGCATAGTTGATGGCAATGTCAACCTCTTTGATATCACATGGACTATCAGGGCTGGCCATAGCATAGAGTTCATTGCATATTTTTTGTATGTACCATGTGGTGCCCTCGAATTTATCATAGATATATTGAATGGCCTCTGGTTCTATTTGCAGTCCACCTTGCTCGAAATGGTATGTGATAAATGAAGAATAAGAATCTAGGGGAATCGGTTTTAAAGACATCGTGGAGGCACTTTGGTAGAATGGTCTGGCTGGTGAAGAGAACATCTCGCCCATCATGTGACGCTTAGAACCGGAAAAAACGAACCAGGCATTGTTGCAGTCTTGAATATAGGTACGGAGCAGCGCCTCCACATTTTGCTCAGGATAGTCCATGATAGTCTGAAACTCGTCAATGGCCACAATGCAAGGTTTGTCAGCTGTACTCAGATACTGGAATATCTCATCCAGCGACACCTTGGGTGTTTGAATATCTCCAATTTCCAAATTCCAGCTCGGTTGACCTAAGGCATCAAGCGTTATACCTGTGCGTAGAGAACCGACTATCTGTATGAAACCGGGTACAAAGATAATAAGATTTCTTTAATTATACAAATTTGCGTAACGCTTTTTTGTATAATTGTACTATTTTTAGGTCTCTGATTAGTCCTTTATACCCTTGTTTGAAAATTACCCGATGCGAATTCGGGCATCGACAGCGATGACGTTTTGGTCGTCGGCGAGGAGGGGATTGATGTCGATCTCCTTGATTTCCGTGGCGAAGCGGAGGAGGGTGGAGAGACGCACGATGATCTCCGCATACTTCTGTTCGTTGAGGCCTTTCTGTCCGCGCGTACCTTTTATTATCTTATAGCCACGCAGGGAGTGGATCATCGAATAAGCCTCGGCATAGGAGAGGGGAGCGAGACCAGATGACACATCCTTCAACACCTCGACGAAAATACCACCCAGTCCACAGAGCACGACATGGCCGAAGCGTTCCTCGTATTTCGCACCGATGAACAGTTCCGTACCCTTCAGCATCTTCTGTACCATCACGCCTGTGGCATCGGGTATCTGCATCATGCGGTCGAACTCAAGGGCAAGATGTTCGGCTGTGCGGATATTGAGCGTCACACCACCCACATCACTCTTATGCACGGGTCCGACGACCTTCGCCACAACGGGATAGCCCGTCTTCTCTGCGAAGGCGATGAGTTCGTCTTTTGAGGCGGAAACGAGTTCTGGCACCAACGGGATGCCAGCGCAGGAGAGGATCTGGCGGACTAAGTCGGGGGAGATATAGCCCTCCTGGTGAATACCACTGATGATCTGATGCAGACGCGTGATGTCGACACCATAGAGCTCCACCTCAAAGGGCGATGCCTGTGGAGTCTTCATGATCTGACTCAGGGCTGTGGCAAGCGTCACCTCGTCGCTGAAGTTGACATGACCCTTTTTGAGGAATTCCTCGACTTCCGGGCCTGCTGTATGGAGGCTGGGCAGGATGGGGAAGATAGGTTTTTTGCATTCGCGGATCTTTTGATCGAGCACATCGTAGGCCTCATAGAGTTGGGTGAGGCCAGGGGTGCCGTAGATGACGGCAATGGCATCAATCTGATCGAACTTGTGCTCGCAGTAGTCGATGACCTGTCCAAGTTGTTCTGGTGTGCCAGTGGCGAGGAAATCGATGGGATTGGCGACAGACGAACCAGGGAACAACTTGGTCTTCAGTTCATCTGCCACAGGACTCTCGATTTTTGGAACATTGAGTCCGCCTTTTGACAGGGCATCCGTGAGCATAACACCTGGGCCGCCAGCATGGGTGACGATGGCAAAATTCTTGCCTTTCAACGGTGGAAGGGTGAAGATACAACCCACGGTGGTGAGTTCCTCACGTGAGAAACAGCGCACGATGCCAGCCTTGCGGAAGAGGGCCTCGACGGCAGCATCGGAGGATGCCAGTGCTCCCGTATGACTGGAAGCAGCACGACTGCCACTCTCGCTCGAACCTGCCTTGATGGCTGCGATGCGACATCCCTTGCGGATCAGGCGACTGGCATAATAGAGCAGCTTGTCTGGGTTGGCGATATTCTCGACATAGAGCAGTTTCACCATAGAATCGGTCTCAGGATTGAAGTGCTCGTCCATATACTGCAACACATCTTCGATGCCAATCTGCTTGCCATTGCCGATGCTCCATACGGAATTGAATTTCAGTCCTTTAGCTACAGCACTCTCAAGGATGAATACAGCTGTTGCACCACTGCCACTGATGAAGTCTGCACCCTTCGGATCAAGGTTCGGAATGGGCAGGGTGAACACGCTGTGATGATTGCGGTTCAACAGTCCGATGCAGTTGGGGCCGATAAGAGCTGCCTCATACTTTTCACAGGTGTCGAGGATGCGCTGTTCGAGTCCTGCTCCCGCCTTCGTCTCCTCGCCAAAACCTGCGGAGATGATGACAAACGCCCTGACGCCTTTTTCTGCACAGAGGTAGTCGACATAGTCAGGACAATACTTCGCCGCCACCACGAGAATGGCAAGGTCTGTCTGGGGGATGTCCTTCACATCGTGGAAAGCCTTGATGCCTTGGATGGTGTCCTCCTTCGGGTTGACTATACGCAGGTCACCCTGGTAGTCCCCGTTGAGAAGATTACGTACGATGGCCCCTCCGGGCTTGTGGACGTTGTTGGAGCCGCCGATGACGACGATGCTTCCTGGATGTAGTAACTGTTCGTTTATCATGTTGCAAAGTAATATCCAAAAGTAATATCGATGCAAAGATAATATAATAATTCATAAATTCCAAATGATTTTGAAATTATTTCGTTACCTTTGCATAGTTAAACCAAAAGTATGGTGCAATGACAAAGAAATGTTTCACTTTATTGCTTGTGATGATGATACCCATTTTCCTGTTTGGAGAGTCTTATTCTTCCCTATGGAAGAAGGTGGAAGAGGCCAATGAGAAGGACCTTCCACAGACCGAGTACGAACTGTTGCAGAAGATCGTGGCGAAGGCCGAGAAAGGCAAGGACTACGGTCAGTTGCTGACGGCTGAGTTGCAGAGTGCCGAGGTGATGGCACACATCACCCCAGACTCGTTGAGACCTGCCATGAGTCGGCTCCAGCAGCGTTATGAGGCCACTACAGACGTGGTGCTCAAGACGGTCTATCAGACAGCACTCCATCGTGTCTTTAGCCGCAACAGCAGCTTGGGTATGTCCATCGAAGAGCCTGTGCTGACACCAGAACTCTGTGAACAACTCGCACAGGTGAAGGACGCTGACTACAGTCCGTTTGTCATCAAGGGTGTCGATGCCAGTATCTTCCACAACGACCTCTTGCACGTCGTAGGTTTCGAGGTAGACAACCACAAGAACTACCAGGCGATGTATGACTATTATAAAAAGGTGGGCAACCGCCGTGCTGCCTGTATTACCGCAGCCAGCTTGTATTATTATGGCTCGAAGGACGAACTCGACGCCGTCATCAAGGAATACGAAGACCTGCCTGAGTGTGGCGAACTGGCTATGGCGCGCTATCGTGACATCCCCTACGACCAGAAAGCCGAGAAACTGGCCTATATCGATGAAGCCATCGGCAAGTGGGGGAGCAGCTGGCCACGTATGAAGAACACGTTTGAGAACAACCGTCGCGAACTGACCAATCCCCAGTTCCGTCTGACGTTCGACCAGCGTGTGGTATTGCCGGAGCAGTCTCAGGAGGTGTCGCTGACAGACATCCGCAACCTCCGTTCTGTCTCACTGACCGTCTATAAGGTGAATGCTCAGGGCGATATCGACATCTCGCCTGATTACGCCGAGGGTTACAAGAAGATCAAGCCGTTGCTGGGCGAGGTGGTTTATGAGGCAACGCGGGAATATGGAGTCAGGAGTCAGGAGTCAGGAGTCAGGAGAGAATTTGAATTTTTCGAGGACGCTCTCACGATAAAGGGCCTGCCCGTGGGTGTATATATGCTGGAGTTCCAGTCGAATCCCAAGACGGAGATCGTCCGTCGCCTCTATTTCGTGACGGATGTCTATACCATCGCCGAAGACCAGCCGAGTCCAGAGGGCGTGCGTTATGTGGTGGTCAGTTCCAGGACAGGCCAGCCCATCGCAGGTGCCCATCTGCACATCAAGGAATACACCACCTATGCTGCTTTTGATGTGTTCGACGTGGTGACAGACGCTCAGGGCGAATACCTTTTCAAGACGCAGAATGTCAGTCGTCGCAGGGAGGTCTTTACTTATACAGACACAGACAAAGCCTGTCCTGTGTTGAGTGAGAACAACCATTACAGTTATTATAACCGTGAGGAACTGGTCTATAAGACCTGTATCTATACAGACCGTGCCATCTACCGTCCAGGTCAGAAGGTCTTCGTCAACGCCATCCTTTATCAGGTGGAGCACGGAATGGAACAGACGGTACGGTCACGTGTGTCAGCCAACTTCCAACTGCGCGATGCGAATAACAAGGTGGTGTCTGAACAGCGGGGTATGACAGACGACTATGGTGCCTCTTCCTGTGAGTTCACCTTGCCTTCATCCGGCCTGACGGGATCGTTCTGCATCCGTGTGAACGGTCAGAACCATTACATCCGTGTGGAGGAATACAAGCGTCCTACGTTCCGTGTGGAATTCCCTGAGGTGAAACAGGCCTATGCCGCTGGCGACACACTGACGGTGAAGGGCAACGCTATGACCTATGCCGGCGTGCCTGTTCAGGGGGCTAAGGTGAGTTATAAGGTGGTGCGTCGCACAGCCTTCTGGTGGTGGTCTTACAGCCGCTATTGGGAGACGGCTACCCTGGGTTACAGAAGCGACGGCGACGAGATCTTTGAGGGCGAGGCCATCACAGGTGTCGATGGTACCTTTGATGTGACGATGCCGTTGGAGATGCCTGAGACGCAATATCCGATGTACTATCAGTTTGTGGTCACTGCCGATGTGACGGATACCGCTGGCGAAACACACAGCGGCCAGCTCTCACTGCCTTTGGGCAACAAGAAACAGGCGTTGAGTATCGACCTTGAGGAGAAGATGCTCATCGACGAAAAGCCTGTGATGACCTTCTATCTGATGAATGCCGCAGGTCAGAAACTCGATGCCGAAGTGCAATACCGCATCGATGGCGGCAACTGGCAGAAGACCAAGACCAATTGTCCATTATCCATTGTCAATTATCAATTGCCCAGCGGCAAGCACACTGTGGAGGCTACTGTTCAGACCACCCCTGACAGAAGATTGCTCCATGAAGACGCAATCGCCTACTCAGGAGGGGAAAGCCTGAAGCGTGAGTTCGTCATCTTCTCACTCGACGACAAGCGTCCTGCCACAGAGACCGACGACTGGTTCTACCAGTCTGATTCCCGCTTCCCCAACGACGGCACGCCTGTCACCATACAGGTGGGTTCTTCCGATCAGGAAGTGCATATTGTCTATAGCATCTTCTCCGGCAATAAGGTGATCAAGCGTGGTTCCGTCGACAGAAACAACCAGCTTCTCAACCTGAAGCTCGCCTACGATGAGTCTTATGACAACGGCCTGTTGCTGACCTTCGCCTGGGTGAAGAACGGTAAGTGCTACACCCACTCGGCAAAGATCCAGCGCCCGCTGCCAAACAAGAACCTCACGCTGGCGTGGACTACCTTCCGTGACCGCCTGAAACCAGGTCAGCAGGAGGAGTGGACACTGACGGTGAAAGACTGCAAAGGCAACCCCGTCGATGCCCAGCTGATGGCGACGCTCTACGATCAGAGCCTCGATATGCTGCAGGCCCACTCGTGGTCGCTCGTGCCTTATCTCGACCTGCCTCTGCCCACGAACAACTGGGTATATCCCAGTCGTTCCAGAATCAGCAATATGTCCTCCAACTATTGGAACTCCTACACTGTGAAAGAACTGGTGTTCAGCCACTTCGATCCCCGTGTGTTCCCCAATCTCTACTATCACAGTTTCCGTCGCTTCTCCCGTGGTGGCGTGCTCAGCAAAGCTATGACGAGAGTCGCTGATGATGAAGACGGTGTGGTTTATGAAGATGCTATGGTGGCTATGGAGGCGCCGATGGCTTATGCAAAGAATGAGGAGTCAGGAGACAGGAGTCAGGAGTCAGTAGACAGTAGTCTGGAGTCAGAAGACGGGAGTCAGGAGACAGGGAGCGAACAGGTGCAGGTGAGGGAGAACCTCAACGAGACCGCCTTCTTCTATCCCCAGCTGACGACAGATGCCGAGGGACGCGTGGCTTTGAAGTTCACGTTGCCTGAGAGCCTGACCACCTGGCGGCTTATGGCACTGGCTCATACCCGTGATATGTATGTGGGTTCGATCGTGGGCGAGGCTGTGGCACAGAAAGACGTGATGATCCAGCCCAACGTGCCCCGTTTCCTCCGCGACGGTGACCAGGGTACCATCTCTGCCCGCATCTTCAACACGGGAGAGAAGAACCTCACGGGCAAGGCACAGCTGAGACTCCTCAATCCTGAGACCAACGCCGTGGTCTATGAGCAGTCGCAGAACGTCACTCTGAAGGCTGGCGATACCACCCCCGTCACCTTTACCTTTACTCCTTCTCTCCTTACTCCTTCACTCCTGATTTGTCAAATGACCGTCAGTAGCAAGGATTTCTCCGACGGCGAACAGCACTATCTGCCGCTCCTGCCCAGTCAGGAACGTGTGACGGTGACGATGCCCATCACCCAGCACCAGCCTGGTACGGCAACGGTCGATCTGGCCGCGCTCATCCCTGCCGATGCCAAGGGCAGCAAGCTCACCTTCGAATACACCAACCAGCCTGCGTGGCTGATGATCCAGGCCCTGCCTACCGTAGGCACACCCAGCGACGATAATGCCATCTCGCAGGCCGCCTCGTTCTATGCCAACTCCCTCGGACGCTATATCCTCCAACAGAATCCGCAGGCGAAGACAGCTTTTGAACTGTGGAGTCAGGAGTCAGGAGTCGGGAGTCAGGAGACTTCATTGACCAGTGCCCTGGCTAAGAACCAGGATCTGAAAGACCTCCTGCTCAACGAGACGCCCTGGGTGCTCGATGCCGATAACGAGACAGAACAGAAACAGCGCCTGGCAGACTTCTTCGATGAGAACCTTATGCAGAACCGCCTGAGTGATGCTGTGGCGAAACTCAACAAGCTGCAGCGCACAGACGGCTCGTGGTCGTGGTGGCAGGATATGCCTGGCTCGTTCTACATGACTGTAGCCGTCAGTGAGATGCTCGTGCGTCTCAACGAGATGGCTGGCGAACAGACAGAGACGAAACAGATGCTCACGGATGCCTTCGGCTTTATGGGGCAGGAGATCGTCAAGGAGGTCGAGGAAATGAAAAAGTGGGAGAAGGAAGGCCACGAGGTGTCGTTCCCCAGCTTCAAGGCCCTGCAGTGGCTCTATCTCGCCACCCTCGACGGCCGCACGCTCCCTGACGAAGTGGTACGTGCCAACAACTACCTCCTGAAACTCCTGAAAAAGGAGATCAAGTCGCAGTCAATCTACGAGAAGGCCCTTACGGCTGTCATTCTCTCAAAGAGCGATCCCAAGCGTGCCGCTGAGTACGCCCAGTCTTTGAAGGAGTGGACTGTGTATCGTGAGGACATCGGCCGTTACTACGACACGCCACGCGCCGGCTATTCGTGGTACGACTATAAGATTCCCACACAGACCGTCGCCATCGAGGCCCTGCAACGGCTGGCTGCCAGTGACCAGCAGACGCTCGACGAGATGCGTCGTTGGCTCCTTCAGGAGAAGCGCACCCAGGCTTGGGACACGCCCATCAACAGCGTCAACGCCGTTTATGCTTTCCTGCAGGGTGGCAGCCTCACACTCACCTCAGACAATGCTGTTGTGAAGGTGGATGATAAGCCCCTCGACCTTCCGAAGGCCACAGCTGCCATCGGCTATGTGAAGGCTCCGATCCCTGCCTCCAGTCAGACGCTCACTGTCGATAAGACCAGCGAGGGTACATCCTGGGGTGCCGTCTATGCCCAGTTCGTGCAGACCACCCACAACATCGCCGCCTCCGCCTCTGGCATCACCGTGAAGCGCGAGCTCATCATTGACCATTCACCATTGACCATTGACCATTCACCATTGACCATTGACCATTCACCATTGACCATTGACCATTCGGCTGCGCAAAAGTCAGCCGAGAATAATGGTCAATGTTCAATGTTCAATGTTCAATGCAAGGTCGGAGACCGTGTGAAGATGCGCATTACCATCACTGCCGACCGTGACTACGACTTCGTACAGGTGGTTGACAAACGTGCGGCCTGTCTCGAGTCTGTCCGTCAGCTCAGCGGCTGGCATCAGGGGTCTTATTGCACGCCGAAGGACTATACGACGAACTACTACTTCGACTGTCTGTCGAAGGGTACCCACGTCATCGAGAGTGAATACTATATCGACCGTGCCGGCCTCTACGAGACGGGTACTTGTACCGTCGAGTGTGCCTATGCGCCAGAGTTCCGTGGCATTGCACCGTCATTGACATTAGACATTAAACAAAAATAATATATGAACAAACGATCGATTGTTATACTACTGTTTCCTTTCTTAGGCCTGGCATCGGCCCAGGCACAGAAAATTGTTGTCACACAGTCCACCATTGAGTGTGGTCGTACAGGCTATCAGCAACCCATCACCGCTACATTCCAACTGCGGAATAAAAGCCATCGCAAACTCGTCATCGAGAGCATCAAACCCGACTGTGGCTGTACTACTGTGGAGTACCCTCGAGAGGTGGGGGCCAATGACAAGTTCACCATCACGATGACCTACGACGCCCGTCAGCTTGGCCACTTCCAGAAGATGGCCGCCATCACAAGCAATGGCTCCGCGAAGCCTGTCTATCTCACGATGAAGGGTGTGGTTCTGGCCGAACTGCTCGACTACACGGGCACTTATCCGCTGGCAATGGGTAACCTGTTGCTCGACAAGGATGTCCTCGAGTTTGACGATGTGAATAAGGGCGACTCCCCCGTGCAGGAGATCCACATCCTGAACAACAGTCTGGAGACGATGGAACCACGACTGATGCACCTGCCGTCGTATCTCGAAGCCTCCTACTCGTCGGAGACGCTGTTGCCAGGCAAGGCTGCCACCATCACCGTCACCCTGCACTCTGACCTTCTGCGTGACTACGGACTGACGAAGACAAAGGTGTTCCTCGCCCAGAAGCTGGGCGAGAAGGTCAGTGCCAGCAATGCCGTCGACATGACCATCACCCTCTTGCCCGACCTGAAACAGTTCGAGGGTGTGAGCCGTGCTCAGGCACCGAAGCTGCTGATCTCTGAGACCAACCTCGACTTCACCGACTTCCAGAAGCATCAGAAGAAGACCATCGACGTGAAGCTGACCAACGAAGGCCAGTCTAAGCTCACCATCTCGTCGATGCAGATGTACACGGGTGGAATGAAGGTCACCCTCGACAACCGTGACATCGA
Source organism: uncultured Prevotellaceae bacterium (assembly GCA_900316445.1). Lineage (GTDB taxonomy): Bacteria > Bacteroidota > Bacteroidia > Bacteroidales > Bacteroidaceae > Prevotella. Next base: position 76,812 of record ONCZ01000014.1, read on the forward strand.
GCCTGGCCAGTCCACGATGCTCCACGTTACAGGCTATAAGGAGGAACTCGCCCAGGTCAAAGGTCGTCCGCGTATCCTCATGATCACCAACGATCCAGACCACGCCAAAGTAGTGATTAATATTAAGAAGTAGTAATGAGTTTATAGTTTAATGTTTATAGTTTAAAGTTTATAGTTTATAGATGATTACTATGCAAGCCATTGTGAATTTTGTATCTTTTTCTGTAAGCTTTTCTGCCTATAGAACATATCATCTATAAACTATAAACATTAAACTATAAACAACAAAAGAAAAAAATATGGAACATCCTGAGAACAGTTCAGAATATGCAGGCTTGCAGGTGAACAGCGGTGTCAACCAGCCACCGATCGTGAACCCATACCTCAAGCGTGCGCGCCGCAGGGAACTCTCCGTCGGCGAGATGGTAGAAGGCATCCTCAAGGGCGACATCACCATCCTCTCGCAGGCCGTCACCCTCATCGAGAGCGTCAATCCCGACCACCAGGCCCGTGCGCAGGAGGTCATCAACAAGTGTCTGCCTTATAGCGGCAATAGCATCCGTGTGGGCATCAGTGGCGTGCCTGGCGCTGGCAAGTCGACGAGTATCGACGAGTTCGGCATCCATGTGCTGAAGGAGAAGGGAGGCCGTCTGGCCGTCCTCGCCATCGACCCCTCCAGCGAGCGCACCAAAGGCTCCATCCTCGGCGACAAGACGCGAATGGAGAAGCTCGCCCAGCATCCCGACTCCTTCATCCGTCCCAGCCCTTCCGCAGGTTCCCTCGGCGGTGTGGCTCGCAAGACGCGTGAGACCATCATCCTCTGCGAGGCTGCCGGCTTCGACAAGATCTTCGTCGAGACCGTTGGAGTAGGGCAGAGCGAGACAGCTTGTCACTCGATGGTAGACTTCTTCCTGCTCATCCAGGTGGCTGGCACTGGCGACGAGCTGCAAGGCATCAAGCGTGGCATCATGGAGATCTCCGACGGCATCGTCATCAACAAGTGCGACGGCGACAATGTGGACCGTTGCCAGATGGCTGCCACGAACTTCCGCAACGCCCTCCATTTCTTCCCCATGCCTGAGAGTGGCTGGACGCCGAAGGTGCTCTGTTACTCTGGCTTCTACGGCTATGGCATCAAGGAGGTTTGGGATATGATCTACCAGTACATCGACTTCGTCCGTGCCAACGGCTACTTCGACTACCGCCGCAACGAACAGTCGAAATACTGGATGTACGAGACCATCAACGAGCAGCTGCGCCTGAACTTCTACAACAATCCCGCCATCCGTGCCCAGCTCACTCCCGCCGAGCAGTCCGTCCTCGCCGGCCAGAAGACTTCCTTCATCGCCGCCCAGGACCTGCTTGACCTCTATTTTGAACAATTGAAACGATGAATGTATGTTTACGGTTTACAGTTTACGGTTTACAGATGATTACATCTATAGGCAGGAAGTGGCTTTGCCAAGTATTCAACTGTAAACTGTAAACCGTAAACTGTAAACAAAAATAAGAAAATATGGAAATCGAAATCGACAACGGCAGTGGTTTCTGTTTCGGTGTGACCACCGCCATACGCAAGGCAGAAGAAGAACTTGAAAAAGGAGGCATCTTATATTGTCTCGGCGATATTGTCCACAACGGTATGGAGTGCGAGCGCCTGAAAGACATGGGGCTCGTCACCATCAACCACGACGACATGCGTGAACTCCACGACGTGAAGGTGCTCCTCCGTGCACATGGCGAACCCCCTGAGACCTACGAACTCGCCCGTCGCAACAATATCGAGATCATCGATGCCACCTGCCCTGTGGTGCTCCAGCTCCAGAAACGCATCAAGAAACAGTATGAGATGGGCGAGGGCCAAATAGTCATCTTCGGTAAGAAAGGCCACGCTGAGGTGTTGGGCCTCGTGGGACAGACCGACTCCTCCGCCATCGTCATCGAGAACTTCAACGAGGTGAAGCGTCTCGACTTCACGCGCGACATCTACCTCTATTCCCAGACCACAAAGTCGCTCGACGAGTACCACCGCATCATCGACTACATCCAGTCGCATATCTCGCCCTCCGCCACCTTCAAGAGTTTCGACACCATCTGCCGCTCCGTCGCCAACCGTATGCCGAACATCTCGCAGTTCGCTTCCCGTCACGACCTCATCCTCTTCGTCTGCGGGCGTAAGAGTTCCAACGGCAAGGTGCTCTACAACGAGTGTCTGCGCGTCAATCCCAACACCCACCTCGTTGAAGATGTTCACGAGATCGACCCCTCCTGGCTCGAAGGCATCCAGAGCGTCGGCATCTGCGGAGCCACCTCCACCCCTCGTTGGCTCATGGAGCAATGCCGCGACGCCATCCAGCAGTTAGCATAAAAAAAGGGAACCCAATTGGAGGGCACTGAAAAAGTCCCACCTGCCCCTTTTTAACACTTGAATTCTGCACATAGTCTGTATAATATTTGGCTATGTGCGGATTTTTTTGTACCTT
>ONCZ01000012.1 GCA_900316445.1 uncultured Prevotellaceae bacterium
TCAGACGGCCACGGTTCTTTCTCTGGGTGGTCTTCTGTTTGTCTATCTCTGCCAGACGCTGCTTCAACAGGGTGATACGCTGAAGAATGATACGACGGTCCATCTCCAACTGCGTCTCACCTGGGCCGCGCAAGCCCACCGACCCTTTGCCGCCGCCGGAGCCGGAACCACCACCCTGGCGCTCAAGGTGAGTCCAGAGCCGCTGAAGGCGAGGCAACATATAACGGTGCTGCGCCAGTTCCACCTGGGCCTTGGCCTCTGCCGTCTGGGCCCTCATGGCGAAAATATCTAAAATAAGAGATGTACGGTCGAGGATTTTCACCTGCAGTTCTTGCTCGATATTCCTGATCTGCTTTGCACTCAGTTCATCGTCGAAGATCACCATTCCCACAGGCTGTGGGGCATTCTTCTCGTCGAGCAAGCCCTCAGCAAAAAGTGAGGCATCCTGAGCGTCTAACCAGTCATCATACGCGTCCTGACATTTCTTGATGTATTGCTTGATCTCCTGCAGTTTACCTGAGCCCACATACGTGGTCTGGTTCGGGCCACCCACCTTCTGCGTAAACCGCTTCACTGTGACAGCCCCAGCCGTATCGGCCAGGAACTCCAACTCGTCGAGATATTCTTTGGTCTTAGCCTCATCCTGCTCCTTGGTGACAAGTCCTACCAGCACAGCAGTCTCGGCCTTGGCCTGCGATATGACAAATTCTTTCAATCCTTGCTATTTTTTGCGCACAAAGATACAAAATAAAAGTAAAAAGGTAGAAAGGTAAAAAGGTAAATTGGAAAAAAGTAATGTCCTTTAACTCCTTTTAACTCCTTTAACTCCATGAACTCCTAATTTATTTTGTACTTTTGCAGCAGAATTACGAACCAAACAAAACAATAACATTATGAGAGTAATTATCCAGTCTGACTATCAGAAACTGTCCCAATGGGCAGCCAACCATGTCATTGAGCGAATCAACAAGTTCAACCCCACTCCCGACCACAAGTTCGTTCTGGGCCTCCCCACAGGTTCTTCGCCCGTTGGCATGTACAATGCCCTCGTCGAAGCCAACCGTGCCGGCAGGGTGTCATTCAAGAATGTCATCACTTTCAACATGGACGAGTATGTCGGTCTGCCCGAGACACACCCCGAGAGTTACCATGCCTTCATGGCCCGTAACCTCTTCGACCACATTGACTGTCCGAAGGAGAACATCCACATTCTCAATGGCAATGCTCCCGACCTCAACGAGGAGTGCGCCAGGTACGAGGCCATGATTGAGGAGGCTGGTGGTGTCGACCTGTTCATAGGTGGCATAGGCCCCGACGGTCATATAGCCTTCAACGAGCCGGGCAGTTCACTCTCCAGCCGTACCCGCATGAAGACCCTCACCACCGACACCCGTATTGCCAACAGCCGGTTCTTTGGCGGCCGTCCTGAAAATGTGCCTGCCCACGCCCTGACGGTTGGCGTCGGCACCGTGATGTCCGCTCGCGAGGTGATGATTCTGGCCAACGGTCACTTGAAGGCCCGCGCCCTGCAGGCTGCCATCGAGGGGAGTGTCAACCACATGTGGACCATCTCTGCCTTACAGATGCACGATCCTTGGACAGATAATGCGGTCCTATTTGATTTCACATAAATAAGGACGCAAGTGTCCTTCCAAGTGCTTAAATCTCTGTGAGATCTGTAATATTTGTGTGACAATACAAACATAACACTCAAATCTATGAATAGAATAGTTTCTTTTTTGATCTGTCTTGCCACTGTATTTATTTGTCAGGCGGAGAACGTAAAGGTGTCATCGCCCGACGGGCAGTTGGTAGTAAACGTCAGTTGCGAGGGAGGGAGGCTGTACTACGATGCCACCCTCGACGGACAGCAAATGATGGAGAAGTCAGCCCTCGGCCTGAAGACCAGCATCGGTGACTTCACCCGCGACCTCTCCACCGTAAACTGTCAACTGTCAACTGTAAACTCCTCCTATTCCATGCGCGGCACCAAGGCCTCTTCTCATGATTACAAGGCCACGAAGGCCGTCATCGACATTGAGAACAAGGATCATCAGCGCTTCAGCATCATCTTCCAAGTGAGCAACAACGACATTGCCTTCCGCTACTCCATTCCCCGCCAGAACATAGGGCGCAAGGAGATGAAGCGCGTGAGAATCAAAAGTGAACTGAGCAGTTTCAACTTCCCTGACGGCACCACCACCTTCATCTCTCCACAGATCGGTCCTGAGACCGGCTGGGAACAGACCAAGCCCAGTTACGAGGAAGGCTACTCTGCCGATGCTCCGATGGACGCTCCCTCGCAGTACGGTCACGGCTACATCTTCCCTGCCCTCTTCCATTATTCTAAGGAATCTTGGAATCAAGAAAATCCAGTGCAAGGCATTGGTAAGAAAAATCCTAGATTCCAAAATTCCTTAGAAAAAAAATCTTCCTCGGACTATTGGATTCTCCTAAGCGAAACCGGCGTTGGAAGCAACTACTGCGGTTCTCATCTCTCCGACTACCAGGCTGGCACAGGCTACACCGTTGCCTATCCTGATGCTGGCGAGAACAACGGCTACGGCACAGACTTCGCCGCCATCCCCCTGCCCGGAGAGACCCCCTGGCGCACCATCACCCTCGGCCATACACTCAAGCCCATCGCCGAGACCACCATCAGTTACGACCTCGTTGAGCCTCTCTACGAGCCTTCAACAGACTACAAACCAGGCCGTTACACCTGGAGTTGGCTCATCTGGCAGGACAAGAGCATCAACTACGACGACCAGGTGAAGTTCATCGACCTCGCCTCGGCTATGGGTTTTGAATACTGCCTCGTGGATAACTGGTGGGACACACAGATTGGCCGCGACCGCATCGAGGAACTTTCGAAGTATGCCCAGTCGAAGGGCGTGCACCTCCTATTATGGTATAACAGCAACGGTTTCTGGAACGATGCCCCGCAAGGACCGCGTGACTGCATGTCGACGGCCATCGCCCGCGAAAGGGAGATGAAGTGGATGCAGTCCATCGGCATCAAGGGCATCAAGGTGGACTTCTTCGGAGGCGACAAGCAAGAGACGATGCGGCTTTATGAGGACATCCTCAGCGACGCCAACCGCTACGGACTGCAGGTCGTATTCCACGGCTGCACAGTACCTCGCGGCTGGGAACGGATGTATCCCAACTTCGTAGCCTCAGAGGCTGTGCTGGCCTCTGAGAACGTGTTCTTCAACGAGGGAGCCGCCATCAAGCAGCCTTTCGACCTCACCCTCCACCCCTTCTGCCGCAATGCCACAGCCTCAATGGACTGGGGAGGCATCATCATGAACAAACACCTCGCGCCAGACAACAAGAGCCGGCACACCCGCAAAACGACCGACATCTTCGAACTTGCCTCAGGCCTCATCATGCAGACCTCCGTGCAATGTGTCGCCATGCAGCCGAACAACCTCGGCGAACTGCCTGAATTCGAACTCGACTTCCTTCGCAGCCTTCCCACCACCTGGGAGGAAACACGCTTCATCGACGGCTATCCCGGCCGTTACGTTGTTCTCGCCCGTAAGACCACTGACGGCCAATGGTACATTGCCGGCCTCAACGCCCTCAAAGAGCCTCTGACGCTCACCCTCGACCTGCCGATGTTTGCCCCAGGCAAGACCCTCCGCTACTACGTCGACAAGCCTTCCGGCGAGCCCACGGTCATCCCCCTCAAGATTGACAAGAAGGGTCGCGCCAAGGTCACCATCCAGCCTAACGGAGGCATCATCATACAGTAGCCTCTTCCTGACTATTAACAACAGAGGCTGTGCCGAAATAGCACAGCCTCTTATTAATTTGCCGTTCTGATGCCTTGCATCACTCGTTCAGATGCCTTGTACAGGTTGTTCAGACGCCTTGCATACCTATATGGAGATGCCTTCCACGACTCGTACAAGGCATTCCTTTAACCCATACAAGGCATTTGCACAACAGACTTGATTGTGGACACCTTCTGACCGGCAGTAAGAGTAATCACCTAACAATCATCTAGCGCATTAGAATTTGAAAAGGTTGCAGAAGATGATTGCGGCCGTCCACACGTGGTTATTGCAATTACAGTAGCCTAAGGTCTTGGAGTCTTTCGACATATCGATACGCCCGTTAGCCTTCACTTCGGCCACCGTCGCGTTAGAGCCCTTCACGGAGATGGATCCGCCGGAGGTGACGCAGCAGAGCAGGTTGCCCGACGAATCCTTGATGTCGCCAGACCATACGCTGCCAATCCTGTGCCCCGTGCCGTCGGTGATGTCGCCATTGCCCTTGGGCAACTGTCCCACTTTCGTATGAGACCAGTTATAGACCACCCCGTTCTCGTCGACATACCCACGAGCGCTGCCCTTCTCAATCGAGTATTCACGCACCTTCTGCTGTGTGCTGCCGTTCGAACTGCCGGAAGTCCTCGTGGGGTTCTTGGCAGCCTGTGCCCTACGCTGTGCGGCAAGTTCCTGCTGACGTTTGACCTCTGCCTCCTGCTTGCGCTTCACCTCGGCCAATTCTGCCTTCGACTTGGCCAGCGACTCCTTGTTGTGATAGATGCCCAAATAAAGCAATGCCGCATACTTCTTGTCGAGACCCTTGGCAGTGCCGATGAGCACATCGTAGATAAACACCTGACCATTGTCGTTGATCATAGCCACCTTCTCGCCGTCCATCATCACCGAGCCGTCGCCCTGCACTTTCAGATAACCCTGTTCGCCGTGGAAGTTCACAGTACCGTCCTTTAGCACCTCGCCGACCTTTCTGCCGTCGTCGTACATCACGTCGCCGTTCTTCTCCACCTTGAAGATTACCTTCTTGCCCTTGCGCTCACCGTCGGGATGTGTCTTGTCGAGGATGAACTCCCCCGTCCTCGTGCGGAAGAAGCCTTGCACTGTACCGCCACGCGTAAACTCAATGTCGCCGTTGCGCTTCTTGTTCACGTCCTCCACCGTCTCCTTGACCTTCTTCAGATTGCCAACGAGATTACCAAACTGTGCTTGCACAGTCGTCGTTCCAAGCATCATCACTGCCGAAACGACCAAGATTCTCATATTTTTCTTCATAACTCCATGGTTTTTGGTTTATTACAATTAATAATGTCAGTTATTCAATATCGACTGCAAAATTACAAAATAATTGTGTTATTTGCAAGTATTTCACCTTCTTTATTATTATCGTCAGCCATGCCGCAACAAGGTTTTGAAACAAAGAATCCCCCGTCAGAAAAGACTGACGGGGGATCACTAAAAAACGATTCCTATATAAATATCTCACGACATTTCTGCAACATGTTTCGACGCTACCGTCTTCACAGGCAGGTCGAGTTCTTCATAGACGGAGTTGTTTGACTTGTACTCCGGCACAATCTGCTTCATCTTACGTACGGTCTCCATATCGTCGTATTTCTTGGAGACGGCTATGAGTTCGTCGATGTCCTGACAGACCTGATCGTAGTCGTAGGGCCGAACCTCGGCAATACGGATCTTCTTATGGAAGGTGGGCTTGGTGGTCTCCTTGTCGTTCAGGACTTCCTCAAAGAGTTTCTCTCCTTCACGCAGGCCCGTGTACTCAATTTTCACATTCTTGGCACCCGAAAGACTGATCATTCGTTTGGCCAAATCGGCAATCTTGACGGGACGCCCCATGTCGAAGACGAAGATTTCGCCGCCGTTGCCTTTCGTTCCGGCCTCCAGCACGAGCTTACATGCTTCCGGGATGAGCATGAAGTAACGGATGATATCCGGGTGGGTGACCGTGACGGGGCCGCCGTTACGGATCTGCTCACGGAAGAGCGGGATGACGGATCCATTGGATCCCAGCACATTTCCGAAGCGGGTGGTGACGAACTGGGTGACAGGAACCGAAATCGAGGATTGAGGAGATATGAGTGAGGAGTGACCTCCGTACTGGGCGGTCTTGATGGCACGATCGAGGGTCTGGACGTAGATCTCACAGATACGCTTGGAGCATCCCATAACGTTGGTGGGATTAACGGCCTTGTCGGTAGATACCATCACGAACTTGCGGACACCGTACTTCACGGAGAGGTCGGCAATGATCTTCGTGCCGTAAACATTATTCATAATGGCCTCGGAGGGATTGTCCTCCATCATCGGCACATGTTTATAGGCGGCAGCATGGAATACGTATTCTGGCCGGAACTGGTTGAAGATGGCATCCATACGCGACATGCTGCAGACGGTGGTGACCACCACATGCGCATCGATATTGGGATACTCCTTGGCCATCATCAGCCGCAGGTCGTGCTGCGGGGTCTCTGCCTGGTCGATCAGCATCATCGACGCCGGTTTACAAGTGGCAATCTGACGGACCATCTCGGATCCGATAGAACCTGCCGAACCTGTGATGAGCACACGACGACCGCTGAGCAATTCACCCACCGACTTCATGTCGACCTTAATCTCTGCACGCGGCAACAGGTCTTCAACAGACACCTCCTTCAACTGGATATCGCTGTACTCCGCTTTGTCTTCATCATCGACAGATTTCCCGTCCTGCATGTAGCTATCGACCTCGATGGCATTCTGGGCCATGAAGATTTTCACGCCCATACCGATGAGCAGGTCCTGCAGATCCTGGTTCTTACGGAAGTCGTTGGTACGATATGGTGACACGAGCACGGCTCCGATATGATAGTCTTCAACCACCTTACGCAGGTCGTCTTCCATCGTGAACACTTTCTCACCCACGAGATCGTTGTGACGCAGACGACGGTTGTGGGAGATGAAACCCTTCAAGATGAAGCGACGGGGAGTCTGCGTGCGGATGCTCTCTGCCAGTCCGACACCACCGCTCTGGGCACCATAGATAAGTACGCGCAGGGCTCTGTTGTCGGCTGTGGACACATCGAAGACCGTCTTCACCAGCACACGCATGGCCCACATGACCAGCGTGGCAATGACGAACATGAGGACAATCTGACGACCCGTCAAAGGTTCGAAATATTGGCTGGGGGCAGAGAACATGAAGTAATGTACACCCAGGGCCAGCACCAAAGACACCAGGTTGGCATAGAACACACGCATCAGGTCGACAAACGATGAGTAACGCACTATGCCGGCATACGTATGGAAATAACGGATGCCAAAGACACTCAGGACCACATAGACGGACAACGAAGCCAAGAGGGTAGCCGTGCGGGTGGTCAGTTCAGTCCAGCTGCTGAAGATCCAGAAGCTGACGAATCCTGACAACAACAGAATAAGCATGTCGAGCACGAAGATGCTCCAATAGGGCAGTGAGTTACGGCGGAAATACCAATTTGCCAGTTTACGGAAGAAATTCATGTTATACTTTGAGCTTTGAGCTTTGAACTTTAAACTTTATGATTACTTGATGATTACTTGATGGCGGAGAGGATGGTGGCGATGATGCGATTGACATCGGCATCGGAGACCATCGGACCGGAGGGAAGGCAGAGGCCTCTGTGGAACAGGTCCTCACTGACGCCGTTGACATAGGCAGGGGCATCGTGATAGACCGGCTGACGGTGCATGGGCTTCCAAAGGGGACGTGACTCAATGCCTGCCTGATCAAGGGCCACACGCATAGCCTCCACATTAGGATTCGGCTCACAGTCCGTATGGACAGGGCCACCACTATGAACCAGTCCTGCAGCACCACCGACGGCACCACTGACAGGCTGTTCATAGGCATGCTCCTCGCCACGAACATGCAGGTTCTTATCGAGCAGGATTGTGCTCAACCAGAAATTAGACTGCATGTCACTCGGCTCGTCGTGGAAGGTGATTCCCTCGACATGTGCAAAGGCATCACGATATTTTGCGGCGATATGACGGTGATGGGCGATATGCTCATCAAGGACGGTCATCTGTCCACGTCCGATACCGGCACAGATGTTACTCATACGATAGTTGTATCCCACCGCCTCATGATGGTAATAGGGATATGCCTCACGGGCCTGGGTGGCGTACCACATCACACGGTTACGGGCCTCCATATCAGGACAGATGAGCGCACCGCCACCAGAGGTAGTGATCATCTTGTTGCCATTGAAAGACAGGATGCCAAAACGTCCGAAGGTACCAACGACACGTCCTTTATACCTGGAACCGAAACCCTCTGCCGCATCTTCCACTACAGGGATGTCGTAACGGGCAGCAATAGCCAGGATCTCATCGATCTTGGCAGGCATGCCATAGAGATAGACGGGCACGATGGCCTTCGGTTTACGGCCTGTCAAGGCAATACGGTCGTTGATGGCCTGTTCGAGCAGCTGAGGATCCATATTCCAGGTTTCCGCCTCGGAGTCGATCATGACAGGTGTGGCACCCAGATACTTGATCGGATGGGTGGAGGCACAGAAGGTAAAGCTCTGCACCAGCACTTCGTCGCCGGGACCTACGCCACATGCCAACAGTCCAAGATGGACGGCTGCCGTTCCTGAGGAAAGTGCTACGACCTCCTTCGTCCAGCCTCCAGCCTCATGTCTCCTGTCTCCTGACTCCTGACTCCCGACTCCTGACTCCTGTCTCCTGACATACTGCTTCAGGTCTTCTTCAAAGCCATTGACATTGGGTCCGAGTGGAACGACCCAGTTCGTGTCGAAAGCCTCCTGGATATACTTTTGTTCCCAACCAGCCTCACTCATGTGGGCCAGACACAAATAGATTCTATTTGCCATTATATGATGATGTTTTCAATTTCAGAGAATTGTGAGATCCGGTGCTGTGGCAGCATCTGCTGCGACAGACTAAAGTCCTGCGGGTGGATGTTCCGGCCATCGTCGAGCAGACAGACGGTTGTCCAGCCAAAACGGTTAGGAGCGATGAAGTCCTTGGCGGGATTGTCTCCTATATAATAATAGGTACGCGAGGGATAGCGCTCCATGAAATGCCGGAAAGATTCGTCTGAGGGTTTCTCAAAGCCCGTCTCCCCGGATATCAGGATGTCATTTTCGTCCATGTAAGCTGAAAGCCCTAATGCGTCGATCTTATGCCGCTGGGTGAGACTCCGTCCGTCGGTAATGAGACCCAGAACTGCATATGAATGCAAACGGTCTAACAGGCACTTGGTTTCCTCATCAAGACGAATAGCAGGGACGTGCGAACGGTAGATGGCCAGCAAGTCGTTGACAGTGAACTGTGGACAGTAGCTGACAAGGCGCTGGAATACGTTCTCGCCCTCCTGCCACCATTTGAGCATCTGATCATAGATCCCTTCAAGTCCATATTGCGATTCTATCCTGGCGGCAATCTCACGATAGGCGGAACGAAGATAGTCCTGTTCCTTATACAGCGTATCGTCGAGGTCGAAGACCACCACCCTACTCTTCTGCGTCATAGACGATGATGTCATTATCGTAACGCAACATCAGCGTACGGTCGAGCCACGCCTCGGAATAATCTACGGTCTCACCGAGGAGATACTCACGGATCAGATATTCCGCATAGTTAGCCTTGGCATAATAGGAGAGCGGGAATCCACCTCCAAAACGCGGGTTGATCTCAATACCCTTCACGTCGCCGTCACTCTCACGATAGAACAGTTGGAGGCAGACACAGCCCCGGACACCTTTCAGGACACCCAGTCGCTGAAGCAGGAAAGGGACGATGCCATTCTTACGCGTGATGCCCTTGTTGATCTCCCCTGCACGGATCTCAATCCGCTCACGAGGGACGATGCCTTTCACACAACCATCCAAGCCGTAATACATGTCGACCGTGAATTCCTTATACTCCTGACGGTCGATGTACTCCATAAAGATCAGTTTCGGATCGGTCAGGATATCGTGCGTCAGGTCTTCTGCATTCCGGATGATGTGGATGTTCGTGCTCAGGGAACCGTCGTAAGGTTTGGCAAACATCGGGAAGGAAGGATGGTTCTTGTCAACAGAAGCAGGAACGGCGATTCCCATCTGCAAGAAGAAGTCCTTCGTCAGACGTTTGTCACGACAGATCCGGATGAACTCCTTGTCTGGCACTGCCAAGCGAACACCGTGATCCATAAACCGCTGATGGTTCTCTGCCAGCACCAGCAATTCGGTATCAATCGTCGGGATGATGACACCGATCTGTTTCTCCTGGCAGATGGCGAGGAGGCTGTCGATATAGTTGTCGGCCGTACAACGGGGGACGGGGATGCACCCATCGGAAATGATACCGGCAGGAGCCATTCCCGGACGCATGTCGGTCGTGAAGACCTTCGCATTGAGGGACATCTCCTGCAGCGTGCGCTGGAAGATCTGCACCAGCACCACCCGCTTGCCTGCCGAAGTAATCAGTATATTGTTCAATTTACGATTTACTATTTACGATTACTAATTATTCCCATTAAAGGCCTCCATCGTGGCGTGTCCCTCCTCAGAGATGTCTGCACGTTTCAGAACTTTCTGGATAGTCAGCCAGGCCACAGTCAGATCCGTCTTCAACGAGACGTGGTCTACATACCAGACATCGAGTTTGAACTTCTCTGTCCACGAGATGGCATTACGGCCGTGACACTGTGCCCAACCACTGATGCCAGGACGTACCTCATGGCGACGGGCCTGTGCCTTGGAATAAAGCGGGAGATACTGCACCAACAACGGTCGTGGTCCGATTAAAGCCATATCCCCTTTCAATACGTTTAATAGTTGGGGCAACTCATCGATGGAAGTGGAACGTACGAAACGACCCACCTTGGTCAGTCGTTGTTCGTCTGGCAACAGATGACCATCGGCGTCACGCTCGTCTGTCATGGTCTTATATTTGATAATCCTGAAGATCCTGCCATCTTTGCCCGGTCGTTCCTGCAAGAAGAATGCCCCCGCTCCTTTGTTGGCCACATGCAGCCACAGGGTGACCACAATCAGCAAAGGCGAGATGCAAGCCAACACGATGAGTGCTATCCAGAAATCCAGGAATCTTTTCAGAAAATGCCTATACATACCTACACTACTCCTTCTCTCCTTACTCCTTCTCTCCTCCCAGAATAACATCGTAGAAATCGAAAAGGCATTGACGCACAAAGCCCTGTTCAAACCGGCAACGGATCATATTCCTGGCATGGGAAACCATATAGGAACGTCTTCTGTTTTCAGTCATCATGCGTCGCATAGCGGTCAGGAGAGCATCTGTATCCTGAGGCGGAATGATGTATCCATTCTCATTCTCCACAATGATCTCACGGGAGCCGTTGATATCCGTCACAATACTCGGCAAGCCCATGGCTCCGGCTTCAAGGACGGTATTAGGGAATCCCTCACGGTAACTGGGTAACACGAAACAGTCGGCTGCAGCATAGTAGGCCAACAGGTCATCACCGTGTATATCTCCAGCATAGGTAATAGCGGGATTAGATGTCATAATGTCATGTGCCTTCTCAGAGACAGGATCAAGACTGTCTTCATGCCATCCGACAAGCAACAAACGTACAGACTTGTTCTCCCGGGACAGTTGGTCGAAAGCCTCACACAACTCGTTGATGCCCTTGTCATGCACGATGCGTCCTACAAAGAGGAACGTGAAACATTTGCCATCACGCAATGTCTGAGCTTTCTCTATCACCTCAGGCCTCCGGCTGTAATAATGCATATCGACACCACGTATGTTTCCAAAACCAAGCACACGCAAGGGTTTTGTGGTAATACCATAGTTGAGCAGATCCTTTTTGACGCCTTCGCCCTCAGGAATAATATAGGTAGCACAGCGGCAAGTGATGGAATCCGTCAGCATCAACAGTTTCCGTTGTAAGCCTTTTGCCGTAGGGAAGACCAGACCTGTAAATGTATGTACCCGTACCGGCACATTCGTCCACCAGGCAGCGACCATACAGAGCAGACCAGCCTTCGGTGTCATGGAATGTACCATCGTAGGCCGTTCCTGACGGAACACCCGTATCAGACGATATAAAGCGACAAGATCCTTCCATGGGGAGATGTGCCGTTCCATCGGGACTGATATGGTACGTACACCTTCCCTTTCGGCAATGGCCTGCATCTCCTCACCCGGGGAGGAAAGAGCCACCACCTCGTACTTCTCGCCCAGTTTCTTCAACAACCCCCGGCAAAAGACGTCGAGCGTCATGGGCACAGTAGTAGCACGGATAATCTTCATAGCGGTATCAGGCGCTTTAAAAGCCAGTTATGCTGTATCTTGAACTTCAAATTGCTGCCAAAGAGACGGTATCCCAGTTGAATGAGATTGTATTTGATGACGGCCTGTAACCATATCCGACGGAAGTCCCATGCAGTACCTCCGTAACTCTGGACAAAGGCCCGGTAGTCTTCTTTCTTCTTGTAGATAGGATCATTGGTGGTACCTCCGATGCGGAACTTGGCAAGCGGTTTCTCCACGAGCAGGTACTTTGCTCCCTGCTTATAAAACCGGACCAGGAGTTCGATGTCCATCATATAACGCAGATCCAAACGGTATAGGCCATAGCGTTGATAGGCATCCTTTCGCACGAAGCGGGCAGGATGGGCTACGTTATACTGAAGTTTCAGCGTGTCGAAAGTCACGTCAGGATAACTGGGAAACGTCTCATTCGTCTCCTCATTCCAGAAGAGGATCAAACCGCTGTACACATCCACCTGAGGATCATAAGCCGCTGCCACTTCCTGCAAAGCGCCAGGGAGCAGGATGTCGTCAGAGTTGATGATACCGATGATCTCACCCGTCGCTCGGGAGATTCCTTTATTAAAGGCATCACTGATACCGTTATCCGGTTCTGAAACGACAACCTGTATCTGATCCTTATACTTCTGGACGATATCAAGTGTGCCATCGGTGGATCCCCCGTCAATGATCACATACTCCAGAGCCGGATAATCCTGCGAAGTCACACTACGGATGGTCTCCTCAAGTGTGGCTGCACTGTTATATGTAATCGTTATGACCGATATCCGTGGACACATCTATCCTTCTCTCCTTACTCCTTCTCTCCTCTAATAAATGTTCATCAGCACGGCCAACTGGAAATTGTGATAGGTCTCTCTGTCACTACAACGGAAACGACGGTCATTAAAAAGATGCAAGCGTTGTTTCAGATGTGTCTTGCCGGCAATGAAATCTGACAAGATGCTCTTGTTCTCTTCAGGCATCATGTTGTAGAAGCCTGTATAGATCTCCTGTGCGACCTTCGAACGGGAATGCAAGTCACGCTTCACCAAACGACCTGTACGGTGTTTCCATTCCGTCATGACGGAGGTAGACTGGCCTGTCACGTTGCCACCATGCTGACGGTAAAGGATATGAGGGGTATGGTCGAACACCACATGGGCACCGATGGCCTGGGCCACATCGTAGATCCAGACATCATGCATACTCAGGTACTTGGGATCGTATTTGAGAATGATATCACGCAGGGCACGATTCATCACCATCGTACAGCCTCCCACGAACTGATACACCAAAGACTCACCGAAAGTCAATCGCGGATGGATGATCACACTACTGACACGATTCAGGTTCTTGTCAACCAGTTCTGTCTGACAGAAATAAAGGGCAGGTCGCCTTTCATAAGATTCCAGTTTGTCAACGGCGACTTTCAACTTGTCGGAAAGCCAGTAGTCATCCTGGTCTGAAAAGGCGTAATAACATGAATCACCAGCCTGACGAAGAAGGTCCATAAAACTACGTGCCGGACCGATATTCTCGCCACTGTACCATTTGAGGTCTGCCTTTTGCTGCCATTGATCCAGAATGTCGCAGGTGTGATCAGAAGACCCATCGTCACGCACAAGGATATCCGTCAGAACACCCTTCTGAGCCGCAATCGACTCCAGTTGCTCATCCAGATACGTCTCCCCATTATAGGAAGACAATAATATAGTTACTTTTTTCATCTCAACAAACAATTATCAACCACCAGGGGTTCCTCCGCCTCTTCTTTCCACATTCCACATTCCTCTTCCTTCGTCTTGTTGACTATCGCCATAAACATCGAAAGGGCAGTAAGACCTATCGATCCCAACAAGAGAGGATTAGTTCCTGAGAGTATGAGGAAAAGCACATATCCCTGACTATACCGTTTTAAGAACTGTGAACGGGGATAATATTTCCATAACCAGAAAAAAGGGGCAAAGAACAGGAATATAAAACACAGTCCCACCGGCAGGCCATACATGCGTAAGATATCCATATAGGAGAGTTCTGTATAAGTCAGCCTCATATTACGGCCTTTGGCAAAAAAGTCACTGCCTAAGCCTGCGCCCCAGATGGGGTGACCCTTGTCACCGATATCCTCTACATAGGATTCAAAGTTTTCATATTTCACTTCGTTCGACTTCTCGTTCTTCTGGGTAGCCAGCATATAGGTCAACATCACTAACATGCCTAATAATGCCAATGCAGAAAGACGTGTCAGGAACTTACCAATAATGTTCTTGTCATACAAATAGACCAGTAGGATTAGAAGTTGTACCAGCATGGGGGTTCTGGAACCGGCAACCATCAGTGAGAGGAACAGGATGATGGAGAAAAGCAGTTTGAACTTTCCCTTATACTGATAAAGATTATAGATAAATGAGAAGATGATGAGTGAACCTGCCTTAAAAAATAGTCCGTTGACTGAGTAGCCCAAGAAGTTACGGTTATAGGCCATCGTGAAGTTATCCGATGCATTGCAGTAATCATAGATGGCTACTAAGAATATGCCTCCGAGTTGTGACAATAAGAATAGTATCAAGGTGACTGTAGCCATGATGATGCCATTGATCCATACGGCCTTTAATAGGACATTCAGTTTCATGGTCACAATAAAGAAGAAAATACAGATATATAACATGGACCTCACCTGACTCATCGCATAAGCAGAATCCTTCAGTTCTCCCGTAATATAGGCTATAAACATTCCCCATAACGGTATTAAGAGAATTGTCAATAACGTAATTCTATTGATAGGGGCCAGATACTGCCGACGTTTCAGGCAATAGATAACTCCATAGATCACCAGCACAACGAACAACAAATCCTTCAAACGAGAATGGAAGCCCGTCGGGTCTAATGACAATGTCACCAAAAACAGGAAATATAGAATATCTACAATTCGCATAGTTGGAGATATGTGTCTTTTAACTGTTTTGAGATCCTCTCAGCATCATGTCTCTGGTGAGCGATGGCCCAATTATCTTCTGCGAGACACTTTGCCTTGGCGTCGTCTTCATGAAGTTCGATGATCTTGGAAGCCAGATAGAAAGGATCATTCATGGGAACCATCATATTCTTATCATATTGCTCACTGAACAATGAGATGACTCCTCCCGTGTCGGTCGCAATGACAGGCATGCCCAGATACTGGGCCTCACAAACGGCGTTGGGACTATTGTCAGAATAAGACGTATGGACATACATGTCTGAAGACAACAATTCCCTGATCATGTCTGTGGCATTCAGGATGCCCATCATCTTGAGACCAACCTCCTGAGCCTTTACCTTTGTCAGTTTCTCGAATTCCTTTATATCCTCATCTATTCCACCAATCCATTTCCATTCGACCTGATAGCCGGTATTCTCACGGATGAGTTTTGCTGTCTTCAAGACCACATCAGGCCCCTTGATGGAATAACATGCACCCGTTGTCACCAATACCAGTTTCTTATCCTCTGCATGGGGCTGCCACCTGTCTTTACACGCGATGAACTCCTGGCGCAAAGCCTCATCAACGTGGAATATCCGGGCGTTCTTATTGTAAAACCTTACAACAGACTGGTCCCATCGTGTCCGACACATGAAATACTTGTTGCGTCGCAGAATCTCTTCCTCACGCCGATGGCGTTCCATGGACAGGTTGTAATACTGATATCTGGCGAAGAAACCTAACGGATGATTCCATAGTTCAGGCTTGAACCTATCGAAGAGCGTACTCTGTCCTGGCAACAACAGACTGTTCCTGATCTGCGACCACAATCCCTGAATATGAATAACCACCGGGACAGTCACATGACTGGCCAACATACCATAACACCACTCTGCCCCGAAAATATGAATCAGATCGGGCTTGTTCTCCTGAATAATCTTCAACGACTCAGAGATGACGAAATCGTCCACTTCACGCGAAGTCATCATATCCTTAATAATCTGCCTTTTCCCATACCGGCAGATATTGATAGGAATGATCTTGAGCCGATCTGTTTCTTCTGTTTCTTTCTTAAAAGGTGACTGGTTCCCGTATACGACCACTAACTTCAGGTCCTTGATGCCGAGGGCGATCTGCAACAACGACGAGATCCACCCCTTGCCTTCTATTCCTGTATTCTCTTTTGCATTCAGAGAAAGCGGTGTTACCGAAAACCAAAGAACCTTCATAACATTACCATTATATTCTTAACCGTGCATGACACCAGTTTATCACCTTGGTGTTGAACAAGCGCCACCGGATGTATGTATAGGGCATCGCTCTGAACAGAGCCGAGACGACCTTAGGCCCCACCCCGCCCGTGAAACGTAAGTCGGGTACCTTCTTGATCATATCATCGACAATCTTTTTCCTTTCAGACGGATCTCTAAAGACGCCAATGATACAGTCAACGGCATAGTTAAAGAACAGATAGATGTTCTTTTTCTGCTGAGTGACCACCCTCTCCGGCAGGTTATCCATTTCTGTCAGTTTCCACGAGTTGGCGATAGCCGTATTATAGTCCAATGCATTCTTCATGGCAAAGGTATAGGTACAGGAACGTTGCCGGATCCTGTATATATAATATAATAGGTGTACGCCGATGACACGCTGCGCCTTCAGATAACATTCCTGTAAGAACGGGATGTCTTCATAATACACGCCGGGTTCAAGTCTGATATGGTTCTCATTGAGGAACGTCCTCTTATACAAGATGCGCCAGATGAAACTCCCCACCCCGGGATCATAATCCTCCACATAATAATCAAGTCCTGTCTTATCAACTACATGAGTATCTGTCAGCTGGGAATCATAAACAGAGGTTATCTCATCATCATTCAACCGCATGAAATCAGACACCACCATATCTGCAGCAGTGTCCAGTGCCTTCTTCAGCAAGATAGTGAGACCGTTATCCATCAGCAGGTCATCGGAATCCACGAACAACACATATTCACCCTGGGCTATCTCCATACCCTCATTCCGGCATACGGAAGGACCGGCATGATCCTGATGGATGATCTGGATGTTATGGTGATGAAGCCGGATGTCCTCAACGACCTGCATACTGTTGTCCGTAGAACCATCGTTCACGACAATGACCTCAAAGTCCTTGTCGGACAGTCCCTGCCGATAGATACTTTCCAGGCAAGGCCCGATGTACTGTTCTACGTTACAAACAGGAATGATGACGCTGAGTTTCATGCTATATCTTATTAAACAACAAAAGGACAGCCTTTCTCATTCTCTCCTGCCAGTTCGAAGCACGCTGGTATTCCGGCGACATGACAATCTTCCACTTGTTCTTGAAAGAGTCTTTATAATGCAGAAAGACATTCAAGATATCCCGGTCTTCATCACTCAGCCTCGACTGATAAGCCTGATAGAACTCTTCCACCATCTGCGAGTTCTTCGCATCCGAGGTGAAGAAGAATTTGATATCGTCCATAATCCTGTCCCGAAAATTCTGCTTCTTTCCAATCATGTTTCCGCCATGGATGCGATAGTAGAACAACGGACTCTGACAATAGACCGACTTGCCGAGGAAATTACAAATCAGGCACATCCATCTGTCATGCCAGGCATTTTTGGGGGGATTGGCATCGTAGAGTTCCAGTGCTTTTCTGTTAAACACCATACTGCATCCCTGCTCCGTCGGATAGATCATCACATTCTGCTTCGTATAGTGAGGCGTCTCCCGGTGGAAGGTGCCCAACACCCTCATGCTGTCATCCACGAACAGGGAATTCGAGGAGAACAGTAAAGGTGTATCCTGATTGAATTCTTCCAAATAGCGGCAAGCCGTCTTCAGTTTATTAGGCATCCAGATATCATCCTGATCGGAGAAGGCATAATAATCGATAGGCTCAGGAAATGATAAAGCCTTCTCTGCGAGAATCGAGAAACTCCTTACGAAACCAACGTTTTCAGAAGTCTGCCATTCCATATTAGGATACTTCTCACCATATTCTGCCAATATGTCACAGGTATGGTCGGTAGAGCCATCATCCCTCACCATCAAATGAACCTTCACTTTATCTTGATGGAGAATACTATCCAATTGTTTTCTCAGATAAGCCTCACCATTATAGGTTGACATCAGAACCAAAACGGTCGTATCCTTCCTCAAACTGGCGATTCCAAGATTCCTCAGTTCTTCGTTCTTATATCTGAGTCCAGAAATAATTCCCCTAAAAATGGCTGCTGTCTTTTTAAACCGTTGCTTCTCAAACAAGAACACCAGGACAATGGCTTTCAGCCAATAATGGAAGAAGTTCTTTCTGAGATAGTCAATTTTCGGATATTTACGAATCAGGATGATGTTGTTCCTGTAAATATCATAGAGTCTCTGCGGTCCATAGTTCCTGAGTTCAAGTTTATGACCGAATACCGTCACAACTTGAGTGATACCAAAGCGTTGTAACAAAGAAGCATCTTTGACTTTATACTTCTTGATCTTACACTGATGAGCTTGTAAGAAGAACTCATCATCGACAGAAGCAATCGTATATGACTCATTCCAACCACCAATGGCATTGACAATCTTGACAGAGGCGAGCATACCTGAGGTAATAGGGATGTCGATTTCCTCATATTCGGCAGAAACGGTCTCCCTGTTCATCTGGGGTGTCCAAATGCCATCGGGTGCATCTTTGCATAAGACGGTCTTGCCAACATAGTAATCAAAATTCTCAAAATACGAATCCTGGTCCATTGTCAGCATATAGTCAAATCCGTTCTCATTGGCATATTCCCATGCAAAGTTCAATGCCCTTGATATGCTATTGATACCATCACCATAATACTCTACCTTCTCATGTGTGATGTATCTGTACTGCAATTTGTCAGGGGAAGGCGTATTTTCCCAAATCAGGACCTTGTCCACATGTTCAATGAATGCCTGGACATTCCGAACAAGCAGATCCTTTTCCGGATAGTACGTCACAACAATTGCAAGTATCTTTTTCGATTCCATCGTATTCACCTTATAGTCGGCCCGCCATGATGAGCCATTTCAACAGCCGACCTTCATTCGCATCATAATATGGATATATAAAATGACGCGAGAACAACATATATATCTTAGAAACAATACTCTTCCTACAGACAATAAAGCGTCTGAACAGGTGACGGTCTGCCGTATTGAGCCTTGGAGCGAAATGGTCATAAAACTCTTTGGCCATTTCAACATGATTAGTCACTGGTGGCTCCACGAACAAAATCCGGTAAACCCTGACGATCTTGCTTGGTTCTCCTTCCAAACTACCGGCATGATGATTTGCCAGGGCATTATTCTCATGTCTGCGGTAATAGAACAAGGGGCGGTGATCATAGGTCACGCTTCCAAGGAAATAACAGATATGATACAACCAACGGTCATGCCAGGTCAACTGTGGCTCACATTCCGAATAAAGCTCTATCGCTCTTCTGTTGAAAACCATACTACAACCTTGCTCTGTGCCGAAAACGAGTACATTCCCTTTCCTGAATTTCGGTTCCGGCCCTTTGTGGAACAACTCCAGTTCTTTTCCCTCTGCATCCACCTGCATAGAATTGGAGGTAAAGAGGTTTGGCTTGGACGAGTCTTTTGAGGACAAGACTGAGCAAGCCGTCACGAGCTTCTTCGTCATCCAGATATCATCCTGGTCTGCAAATGCATAGTAATCTGCAGGAATCTCAGACGTCATAGCCATCTTGACCAAAGCAGAAAAGCTCTTGACAAAACCTACATTCTCACAAGCTTTCCACTCGATATTCTGATGCGCGGAAGCATAGTCTGAAAGAATGGAACACGTATTGTCCTTTGAGCCATCATCACGTACCAACAGGCGGACATCCACACCTTCCTGGGAAAGGATGCTATTGATCTGCTCCTTTAAGAAGCGCTCCCCATTGTAAGTGGACATGAGGACCAAGACAACCGGATTCTTCATGCTTCGGGTCTCCTCAGTAACTTCACCTTGACAAACCAGCCAAAGAACTCCCTGTCTTTCCGCTCAATCATCATATAGACTATCGACGAGAAAATCAGCACGAATAACGTGCCTTTAACCAAGAACTGGATGAGGTGAGAGTCGCTCACTGTGAACATCCTGAGAACGCATGTCACCAAGATGCCCATCATCATAAAGGGCAGTAAGTCGCGGAAGAAAATAAAACGCGAATTAATCTGCAGTTTCTTTGGCCAATAATAGAAATAATAGAACGACATCTGCATGAGATTGCAGAGCGTTCCAGAGATGGCGATACTTCTGGCACCATAATAAGGTATCAGGAACCAGAACACAATGACCATCGTGATGTATGAGAAAGCAGAATAACGGGTAATGAGACGTATATCCGTTCCTGCATAGATGATGGCAGACATGCCGGCATTATGACTTCCCAGAAGATTAATGAAATAGAAGTCCATCCACGGTACGAGATACATAAAGGAATCGCCCAGATACATGTGCATCACATCCGGTGACACGCTGATATATCCAAAAGTCACAAAACTGATCACAATGACCAGATACTTCGTACCCTGATAGGCAACACGTTCAATCACTTCTCTGTTATGCAACGTAACAGCCTTTGTCACAGAAGGGAAAATCGCCGAGTTGAATGAGCCGCCGATAAAGCCTAAGAATGTATATATGGAAAAAATGATGTTATAATCAGCCACCTCACTTGAATTACACCGTATTCCCAACAGAATCGGCTGCAACTGCAAGGCACCCCAGGTCAACAGTGAGACAGAGAAGATGTTCATGCTGTAAGGCAGAGTCTCCTTGAACAGATTCTTGTCGAAATGAGGCCGGAAGGAGATGTCGGGAATGATGGCTTTGATCTTCCGGATTGAGAGTATTGTCCTGTAGATCAGCCCAAGGAAGACCAAACCGGCATAGTATTCCACGATGGAGAACTTGAAGATCAAGGTCAACGCAAGCACCACGACATTCAGCAGATTGCCAATGAAACTGATCTTACTGAAGAAGTCTACGTATTCCGCTCCCTGGATAAGCTGTCCAAAACAACTGGTATACCAATTGAATATCGCATTCAGGGCGATGATATACAAGAGGCTCCGCAGAATTACTACCTGTTCGGGAGTCACTTGGAAGATATCACCGACAAAGAAAGAGATTCCGAAGATGATCAGCGCATTGATAATGCCGATAGAGCCATAAAAGGTAATACTGGTACCAAACAGTCTCCTGACATTCTCAATATCGTTCTTGGCCAGATAGTTGGAGAAATACCTGAGGTTGGTATTTGAGAACCCAAGGTCCAGCAATGTCATATAGATATTGATAGACAATGCCAATCCTATCAGTCCATAATCCGCCTTACCGTAGAGTCCGATCAAGATGGGCACAGCCACAAAAGCATAGGCTGCGCTCAAGAACTTACTGGCGATAGTCCAGATAACACCGTCTGCGATCTTATTGATGGTACTCATCTCTTATTCCGGGAAAGAAACCGTGTTTTTAAAGAACTTGGTACAATGATCTGCGAACCTTGGATAGACAGCCTTGAACAATGCACTGGATCCGAATAGTTTCAGATACTCAATACACCCGGGAATCTTCTTGCCAAAGAGAGACACGGTAAACCAGTTAAACGGAACAGCGTCATCTGTTTGTATCCGTTCATCGGTGGCCATATAATAATAGCCGTATTTCAAGGCACCATCCTTTGGTTTTGGTGTCAGTTTATCACCTAACATCTGTACAAGTTCCTCTTTCGTCTGGGGATTATATCCGACATTCAGATAAAAGTATTCTGATTTGTGCAGATTAATAACAGGTTTTCCCCAGAAACAACTCTCTGCACCCATCGTAGAACCCATCACGAGTACTTTATCGGCAATATCCATTAATGCATATGAACTGATAGGACTTTCTGGCGGAATGACTGTCAGACGGCTACTCTGCAATTTGTATAAATCAGTATGGTAGGAAGCCTGCAAGCCTTTCAGATTCGGATGAATCCGAAGATAAACGTGAGAATTATCCGGCAGATGGTCTACGACAAAGCGAATTGCCTCCATTTGGGTCTCGAACAAGTTCCCCTCGTCCCAATCCCCTCCCAAAGACACTATCTCATCCTCTGAAGAGTTATAAATGACAATATTACGCTCATTCTCATTGTATTCATCCGGGAGTTTATCCTTAACCTGCTGACCGATATAAATAAAGTCATTTGTCGGTTTTCCTGTTCTGCGATTGATAAAGAACGATGATCCGATCTTAATCTTTTCCTCTTCTGAGCGTTTGGAGTTATTCCATATATCATGACACATACGCGTCAACTGATGGATATCGAGTGGCAAATCGCCCTCAAATTCTACACGATAGGCTGGTTCGTTGATTCTCCAACAGACTTCCAAAGACTCGAAATGAATACCCTTTGCAACAGCAATCTCATAAAAAAGGCGATTCTCGAACAATCTGCCATTATAGATAGAGATAACATCCGGACGAACCTCCTCTACCAACTGATACGCATAGTCGACAAAGGAGCAAAGCGCCGACAATAACTGGTCAAAATAAGCACGTTGACTTGGTGTGACCTTACCAGAAGGTTTCCTCGTAATGGTCACGTAATAAGAATGGAGTGACAAGCCTATGTTGACATTTCTATAAGTAATCTTCTTCAAATCAAAGATGTCATCATAGGAGAAATCCGTCTTGCTTGGGGAGAACTGCTTGGCAGAAATGGGTATTACCTGAATATCAGGCAGATAGTTATGAATGATCTGCCGATGCATATGTCTGCAGACTTTGCAGATGCCCGTGTTTCCATGGATATTGGTAAAGCATGAAGGCAAGGCTCGGTTACAATAAGCCATCACAACCTCCACACCTTTCTTCCGGTCAGACAGCATCTTGTTCAACATAACCCCTGCGTGGGGACTATGCAATGAGCTGACACAATAGAATAATTTCTTCATTCCAATGATATCCTGTCTGGCCTTATTTCACTTCAAAACCAGGAATCACCTGTCTGAATTTCTCACGCAATGTTTCCACTGTATCCCACTGATCATTATTATTGGAGGCATAATAAAATCCCTGAGGAACAAAATGGGCATGATGGTGTTTCAGATAGTCCTCATGCGTCCGTTCATCGAAAACAATCGAAGGAAGGATAGCATAATATTTCCCGACATCGATTGTACTCAGCGAATCTGTGGCCGTAATCATCTCCTCATGGAGTTTTTCGCCTGGCCGTATACCCACCTCTACCTGTTTCAGATTGGGTGCAATAGCTGTTGCCACATCGGTAATCTTGTATGAGGGAATTTTAGGAATGAACAACTCTCCACCGAGATGATGACCAAGAGTCCACATGACCAGGTCGACACCTTCCTGCAAGGAAATATTGAAACGTGTCATTCGCTTATCCGTAATCGGCAGTTCCTTAGCTCCCTCATCCCTTAATTTAATAAAAAAAGGAATTACCGAGCCGCGTGAACCCATCACATTACCGTATCTGACCACTGAGAAACGTAAGTCGCGCCCACCTTTGATATTATTGGCTGCAATAAACAGCTTATCGGATGTCAGTTTGGTGGCACCATAGAGGTTAATAGGCGCACAGGCCTTATCTGTAGACAATGCCACCACGTCCTTGACTCCGCAAGCGATAGCTGCATCAATGACGTTAACAGCACCATTGACATTGGTTTTGATACACTCACGGGGATTATATTCTGCCGTATCCACCTGTTTGATAGCTGCAGCATGGATAATCACATCCACACCCTCACAGGCCATCTTGAGTCGTTCTCCATCCCTGACATCTCCAATCAGGTAACGCAGCATCGGGAACTTGTCCTGAGGATACTTCTGTTTCATGTTATATTGCTTCAACTCACCACGGGAGTAGATCACAATCTTTTTCACATCGGGATAGTCGCGGAGAATCGTCTCCACGAACTTATTACCAAAGGAACCTGTTCCACCGGTAATTAAAACGGTTTTACCATTTAACATATTACTCTTCTTCCTTATCTGACAAACCTAACAAAGGCTTGATTTCATTTTCATCAAACAACACCCAAATCGTTGTAAAGAACAATGCAACGATGGTAAACAACACGACAAGACGGCTCCTGTTAGGACCTGCGGGCCACAAAGGAACCGTCGCCGGCTCGAGGGTCGTGAAAGCAGGTGTCTCCTCCTGAACCCGTACTTTTGCGGCCAACAATTGGGTACCGACAGCATTATAGTTGTTATAGAGCAATTGCATCTCATTCTCCAGATCGGTCTGCTTCTGACGGACACTCTCTAAAAGCAGATCCTGGTTACTATCAATAAATTCTGCATAGAGACGTCTGGCACGCTCATAATCCTTTTTTGCATCCCAATAGAGTTTCTCAGTAAATTCCAGATCACGCTTCGCCTTCTTGGTCTTGTACTCCGTGACGAGTTCCTGGAAATGTTCTTTCACAGAGTCCACCAGCATGGCTGCCACATGCGGGTCCTGGTCGGTCACCTCAATGGAGACCAGCACCTCCTGAGTTTTCAGACTATTGGAAATGTCACAGATGATTTTCGTATTGATCATACCAGCAATGGCCGTTTGCTCTGGCGTCAATTCAAACGGATTCACTTTCTCGTATCCCTTTTTCTCTTTCTCCCGACTGGAAAGGAACTCCATCAGGCCCTTTCTTGCAGAAACCCACCAAGGTTCCTTCTGCTCATCCCTTAAGTATTCATAGTACGTCATGGGGGCTTTATCCTCAGGACGCTGCACCAGTATGCTGAACAAGCCCGTCTTGAACTCGATGTTATTCATCAGGTCAGGAAAGAACATCGGCTTAATGGCATCTCCACCTTGTGAGCCTCCTCCAAGATTGAATCCAAAAGAGCTTGCCAGCATGGCCAATGTATTGGCACTGCCACCGGAGTTATCCTCTGGAGCCAACTGAATCTTACACTTGTAATAATCAGGAATTCCTAATGTGATGATCCATACCGCCATAATAACAGTGGGGATCACCTTAAAATAGGTCTTCTTACGCCGTACCAAGGCTGCCCAAAGACGAGCGAAGTCAATAATGGGTTCTTTCTTTTTCTTATGTTGCACCGTTTCCATATCTCATCCAAATTGTTATTTCACTAAATTGACGACAGAAATCAACAAAGTCAAGAGCGTAGCCATAGAGGTTCCGACGGCTCCAACCTGTCCAATGACCTCACTGGCGGTCGTCGTCTTAGATGGCACGATAATCTCACAACCTGGTTCTATCCTGGCTTTCTTGGCTTTCGACACCGTACCATTCTGATAGACTACAAAGGTACGGGATTTCTTGGCACGGCTACCGAAGCCACCAGCCTGATTCACATACCACTTGTATTTTTTACCATCACTATATGCCACCGTATTCGGATACATCACATTACCGTTGATCTTCACCGTTCCGTTATATTCTGGCACAATCAGACGGTCACCTTCCTTCAAAGTAACATCATAGTCAGAGCCCGGATTAGCCAGGGCCTTATCCAACTCGATACCAACAGAATATCGTACCGTATCGTTCTCCACACTGTCACGCGCCTGATTGATATCGTAATCAGCAGCCTCTTCATCCTGCATCACCATATCCAATCCTGAGTTCTGACCTTTCTGACGAACCAAGTCCAACACCTGACGGTTACGGAATTTTTCGTCTTCTGTCATCACACGCTCGATACGAGCACCACGGATATATGCCTGATCTGTCACCCCTCCTGCAGCTTTCACAAGATTAGAGATGCGTTGGTTCTTAGTTGTCAGAGCATAGTTTCCAGGGAAAAGGACTTCGCCTTCAATCAACACATTCCGCTGTGGCTGATAGGCAGGGCTGCGACGTATATATACTTCGTCGTATGGTTCCAATGTAAAACTACGGTCACCATCGACTACCAAACCATTTTTCACCGTAAACGAATACATATTGGCGATCTCATCAGAAGCCTGTGTTGCTCCAGGATCAGAAATGCGTCTTGATACGTCTACACGAGCCGTTGAGGCAGCATCTGTCAAGCCACCAGCCTGCAAAATGAAGTCTTCTATCGTCTCGTCTTCTGCATATTCATAGACACCAGGCATCTGAACCTCACCATGGATTGTAATGATACGCTCATTGAGCGTCTCACTGCGGAAGGGAATAAAAAGAATATCCTCATTCTCCAACGGCATATCAGCCACGGTACCAGCTATGATGCCCTCAACATCCACAGAAAGCACCTTGCGTATGCGGTCTGGCTTCATGCGATGGAGTACTGCATGTACAGAGAAAGCATCCTCAGTCAAACCACCTGCACTTTCAATCAAAGAACGAACGGTACTATTCGAGGTTCCCCAATCGTACATACCAGGATGGAAGACTGCACCCTTGATTTGCACAGTGTTCGTATAACGTTCAAGAATAGAGTCAACAGTCACCGAGTCACCGTCCATAAGTTTGAAACTACTCATGTCAAACTCGGGAACATTATGGGCAGAATAATGCTCACCCGAAACTCGATTAACCTGTATGCCCTTCTTATATGCCTTAGCAGAGAAACCACCAGCATACTTAAGCAATGTAGCCAAACTCTCACCCTTACGCATTTCATAAGCCATCGGACGTTTGACCTGTCCCGTAATGTCAACGAGGCAGTCGTATGCACCAACCACGATAACGTCATTGTCTTCCAGACGGACATTACCAGTCAATTTGCCATTAAGGATATAATCGTATACGTCAACCACCGTCAACTGATGACCGCCTCTGTAAACTTTGATGTTACGAAGCGTACCAACGCCTGTGACACCACCTGCCATATATATAGCATGGAACACGGTGGAGAAGGCAGAAAGCGTATATGTACCAGGGGCTGTCACCTCACCCATTACATTGACCATGATGGTGCGGGTCTGTCCTACAGTCATTTTGATACTTGAACTCTTATAGCGTTGTCCGAGTTGTTCTTTAATCTTTGCATTAGCACCTGTCACCGTCAGTCCTGCGATATGGATAGGGCCATAGCCGCTTACCGTGATGGTTCCATCAGGTGAGACCTCCAACGACTCAGACTTTTGGGAGGCACCATAGATGTCAATGTTTACATGGTCACCAGGGCCAACAACATAATTGGCAGGAGTGGCGATATTCATGGTCGGCTCAAAAGTCAGCATACGCTTGTTAAAGATGTCACGGCCAAAGACGCGCTTGCCGTTTATCATCGTGCTCATACTATCAGGCAGATAGACATTCGGTCGTTCCGCAATATCCTCTATCTCTCCTGCTGCACCCATGGCAAAGGCGTTGGTAGGAGAATAAAGCGGATTACCCTGGGCATCAACCATCACCGAGCCATTGCTTTTACGAAGACGGCTGCTCCCGTCAACAGAACCGCCACTGGTGCTTGATGTCGATTGTGAGGAAACCTGCCCAGCATTAACCTGCTGTCGCACACGCTGCAACTGTTTCATGTCAACACCGCGCTGCATCAGCTTAATCGCAATTTGCGACTGGGAGGTTCCTGCTTTCACCTCCCTCTGGATGTACTTCAACACTTGAGCGTCACTCATGCCCTGCGCATGCGCCAGCACCGCACTGAACAAGAGCAACATAGTCAAAACAAATTTATTCATAATCGATTATAATAATTATTTCCAAACAGAATGGCATCAAAGCCTCAGACTGGTTTACAGAACCAACGGGTGATGCGTAACTCGACACTCACACCAGCAATAGTCTTTACGAACCAGTATTTCTTTTGTTTCCTGTATAACCTGCCATGAACACCTGCAAAGGGGCCATGGATGATCTCGACTTCCTTTCCGACTTCCGGCTCATTCTCCTGCTGGATAATGCTGACCCGCTGTTCAAAAGCAGGATCGCACAGCATTCGGAACTCCATCATCTCTCTGTTGGAGATTTCTACCGGACGGTCTGTATCCCGATGTTTCAGAATGTAAAGGGGGGTGGCGCATTTGGCGAGCAGGGAAACCAATTGTTTCATGGGTATCTCAAGCTCAACAAACACGTAATTATGAATGACTGGTACCAAAACCCGATGGGGTTTAAGGTCGTCACCAGCCTGCTTTTCTGAGTATCGCATCGGGATAAAGCACGTCAAGCCTTCCTGCTTCAGGAAGTCACTCACCATCATTTCATGTCTGTTGAAGGTGCGAATCACCGTCCAAATCTTATCGTTCTTTTGCATTTTCTTCCCTTCCTCCGGCAAGGCGAACACCCCACCAGAAGTTATTTAACATTCTGACCATCAAGGATATAGGCAGTCTTACCCCCTCCGCCGGAGAGCTGAAGGCTCGCAGATTATATAGGAATCGACTTTCTATAACGGGAAAATTACACATTTTTCCCGACATGACCAAAAATAAAAGGGTCAAAATACATATTTATATATAAAAAATTAATTTTCTTGCAATTTCCCTAGTGAATGAGGAAAATGGCCAATCTGACAATTTAAGAGATTTTGTAAAGAAATATAGATCCTGCTTTCTAAACAAAAAAGCAGGAACTCTCTATATAGTAATCTCACCAGAGCCCAGACAACGATAATGGTCTTTATCGTAAACGACACAGAACTGTCCTGGTGCCACCCCATGTATTCGTTCCTTTGCATGAACCACATAGCTATTGTCGCCCGTCTTTTCCAACGTAGCAGGCAGATAGCCTGGGGTATGACGGATCTTAAAGGTAATTTCCTGCGGCAGTCTGTCTGAAGTGAGCCAATGATAATCATGCACTTTAAAGTCCTGCTGATAGGCCGTGTCAGGGTCGTAACCATGAGACACATAGAGGATATTCCGCTCAACGTCCTTCTTTACAACGAACCAAGGTCCACCGCTGAAACCCATACCCTTACGCTGTCCGATGGTATGGAACCACAACCCCTTATGCTCTCCGATGCGCTTACCCGTTTCCAACTCTATCACATCGCCTGGATGCTCACCAAGATAGCGACGGATATAGTCGTTATAGTTCACTTTCCCCAGGAAACAGATACCCTGCGAATCCTTACGGCGGGCATTCACCAGATGTTCGCGTTCTGCAATCTGGCGCACCTCATCTTTCACATAGTGCCCAATGGGGAAGAGCGCCTTTTTCAGCTGCCAGTCATAGATTTGGGCAAGAAAGTCCGTCTGATCCTTCACGGGGTCAGGACTGGTGCAAAGCCATTTCCTGCCCTCGTCGTCAATCTCCGTCTGGGCATAATGGCCTGTGGCTATAAGATCGTAATCATGTCCGCATTTTTCATCAAAAGCACCAAACTTTATCAGACGATTGCACATCACATCAGGATTGGGCGTCAAGCCAGAACGTACCTTATCCATCGTATATTTCGTCACCTGATCCCAATATTCACGATGGCAGTCAATCACCTCCAGCCGACAACCGTACTTATGTGCCACAGCCGTAGCCATCTCAAGATCCTCCTCTGACGAACAGTCCCACTCCTCCTTTTCCTCAGGACCTATCTTGATATAAAAGCAATCAGGATGGAGGCCGAGGCGTGCAAATTCATACACCACGACACTACTGTCGACGCCGCCAGAAAGCAGCACGGCAATTTTCTTATCCCTCAGTTCCTCAGTCCACATTATTCTTAAAATCTGAATCCCAATGAGGCATAGGCCGTCCAGTCTGATAATCGCCCATCGCCTTCGTCATTGCTATAACGGAAGCGGTTGTAATGACCATATACCCTGAGATAGAAATTGCTCCAATTATAAACCAGCGACATACGGGCATCGAAATTCCAGGTCACTCGGTTGTTTGTAGAATATTCATCCTCCTCAACAACTTTATAATTGCCGTCGTAGTCGAAATTTTCGCTGTCAAAAAGAGCCGCCTCATAAACGCTGACCCCATTATGGTCCTGAGTGTCGTAGTAATAGACGTTCGTCTTATTATAAAAGGTAAGCATCGGCATACACATCGCGCTGACGAGCCATCCTCGGGCTGGCACCCAGTTGTAGGCATAGCCGACACCCACGTTGGCTTGCGTAAACTTCATTTTACCGATTCCTCTCATCATCAGTATCAGCGGCCAGCACGAGTCTTCATCATAAGCCACGCTGCTGTGATAGTACATCACCCCAGCCGCAAGCGATCCGGCAGAACGGCGCTGGATAAGCGACTGGTCGTAGGCTGCCGCATAAGAGAAGTGCTTGCCGTTAAACATATAATAGCCGTCAAGAAAAAGCGAACGGACTCGGACAGGATCGTCAAGCGGGACTTTCTCACCACCAGCAGACACCTCGCCTACTGAGGCAAACGAGTATGCCACATACGGTGTATGGCAACGATAGGTGCTGATACGCAGATTGATGCCAAAGCTGCCGCCCATCGCTCCGAAGGAGAATGTGGAGCCTTCACCGCCCAGTTGCTTGGAGATACCTATACCATAGCCTCTGTAGCCAGCCCAGACGCCCAAAGACACAGGGTAACCATTGTCTGTATCGGTTGAAATACGGCCATCAAGGAGATCTTCAAAAGACCAGTCAGCCTCCATATTCAGGGAAGAATGACTTACCGACGTACGGGCTTCCACAGACCACGATTTCTTGGGCTGCTCGATATAACTGCGGTCGACGGTGGCTACAGCCGATGAGTCGATGAGTGTCTTCACCCAATAGAAGGGCTGGAGCAGCACGGGCTTCCCTTTGGCAGAATCGGATGCCATATGGAACAAATTGCCGCTCTTTTGGGCAGGAACCGGAATGGTGGCCGCAATGTCCTGTGCCACAGCTATCAGGGGCATCAGGGCTATCATCAGAAGCAAATATCTTTTTCGCATATTGACTATTACATATAGATTCGGGCACAAAGGTAGTGAAAAAATCCCACTTAACGAAGAGAATGGGGATAAAACATGTTAAACAGTCACGGTCACAAATGTGACCATGTGACCTATCAGGATAGAAAGTAAAGGAAATGTGTAAATTATTTTCAAACATAAGCGTCTCAAACAAAGCACCTTTGTATCTATTTGATTTACAAGAAGTTACGAATCTCAGATTTTCATGCCTTTAAACTCGGACTTTACTGCCTTTAAAGTGGAACTTTCATGCCTATAAACTCCGACTTTAAACGGCATTTTCTCCGAGTTTTCAGGAAGGAATAAAAATATGTAAAGACATTTTACTTGTTCTTCAAACAAAAAGGTCACATGGTCACACTTGTGACTGTGACCATTTCGGACATGAACCTCATCTTGCATCCCAAAAGTCCTTTTTGTTTAAATCATGTTAAAACTTCAGCAAAATCCATTGCGGATTCAGAAAAAGTTCATATCTTTGCGATATCAAATTGATATCATTCTAAACTTAATCATTATGGAGAATAAAGAATTTGCATTCAAGGGAACGGTGATGAACGGGTTTCTGGCATTGTTCATCAACATCGTTGTGATGGTTTTGGCCATCGCTGGCATTGTGTACAGCATCATCACGCTCGACAACAGCGACGGCAATTATGGCGGCTGGGAGTTGGGCGGCAGTCTGGTGTTGCTCCTTATAAATATAATAATGTGGTTCGGACTGATGATGCTGGAGCCCAACGAGGCCAAAGTGACTACATGGTTCGGCAAGTACAGCGGCACGTTCTCAAAGACGGGATTCTACTGGATCTGCCCCTTCTACGGCACAAAAAAAGTATCGCTGCGAGCCCGCAACCTCGACGCCGAGCCCATCAAGGTGAACGATAAGACGGGCAATCCCGTGATGATAGGCTTAGTGCTCGTGTGGAAGCTGAAGGACACGTATAAGGCACTTTTCGAGGTGGACTCCCAGACGATGGCCTCCAATCCCAACACCGTCGGCTCAGACACGAAAGGACTGATGAACGCTCTGGAGAATTTCGTACGAGTGCAGAGTGATGCAGCCTTGCGTCAGGTGGCTGGTCAGTATGCCTACGACGATGAGGACTCAAAGGCTGGGGAACCTACGTTGCGCTCAAGTGCCGATGAAATCAACGAACAACTGGAGCAGAAGCTTGACGAACGTCTGGCGCTTGCAGGTATCGAGGTCGTTGAGGCCCGCATCAACTACCTCGCCTATGCCCCAGAGATTGCAGCTGTGATGCTGCGTCGCCAGCAGGCCTCGGCCATCATCACCGCCCGTGAGAAGATCGTCGAGGGAGCCGTCTCGATGGTGAAGATGGCGCTCGACAAGCTTTCCAACGAGAACATCGTCGACCTCGATGACGACAAGAAGGCTGCGATGGTGAGCAATCTGCTCGTGGTGCTCTGTGGCGACGAGTCTGCACAACCTGTCGTAAACACAGGAACGCTGAATCATTAATCTATGGCAGACAAGAGCACCAAGAGTTTTATCCTCCGCGTCGACGCTGAAACGATGAGCGCTATAGAGGCCTGGGCTGCAGACGAGTTCCGCAGCACCAACGGCCAGCTGCAATGGATCATCACCGAGGCTCTGCGCAAAGCCAAGCGTCTGCCCAAGAAAAAGCAAAGCAATGGAACAGAACAACTTTGACATCAAGAAGATTAAGGTGCATCGCACCACAGAGGCAACCGTCTTTGAAATCGTGTTTGTCCTGACGGCCCTCATCGTCTGGGGACTGATCATTTGGATGGTTCATCGTGCGCCAGACATCGTGCCCACCCATTTCGATGCTTCAGGGAAGCCGAATGCATACGGTTCGCCTACAGGAGTCACCATTCCCTGTGTACTCCTGACAATAGGAGCCGTCGTCTGTATGGTATGCGCCTATTTCCCACGACACATCAATATGCCCTTCGAAATCAGGAACATCCGTCAGGTGGAACAATGCATCCGGCTACTTAGGGTGACAGGCATCACATTCCTGTTGATACCTCTGGCTTTGGCCTATACCATGCTAGGCATGAGTTCACCGTCTGCCATTCCCATCTTGGCAACCGTCGGCCTCATCCTCGTGGAAACTGTCTTGTTACAACTCTCGATCGTCGTATCAGAGAAAGGAGCCGAGCTCCAGAGCATCAAGGATGCAAACGGTAAGGAATATCTGTGGCAGGGAGATCCGGCATTCTGGCCTCGCCGCTCACCCATTCTGTTCCCCATCGTCTGCAGCGTGAATAACGACACTTATACTGTCGATGGAAAGGAATACCACTTGCCTCGTCACGGATTTGCCCGCGACACCGATTTCAAGCTCATCGCCCAAGGCGATCGCAAGATCACTTTCGCCCTCGAATCGTCAGCAGAGACAAAGCAGGTCTATCCCTACGACTTTACTCTCAGCGTCAGCTATGTCCTTGATAATAATAAAATAGGTGTCATCTGGCACGTCCATAATACTGACACCCAAGAGATCCATTTCCAGATAGGCGGCCATCCTGCTTTCAACATTCCAGGCATGAAGGCCGGCGAGAACCAGTATGGCCGTATCCGTCTTGACAATGAGGAGCCGATGGATGCCCTCCACAGCTATGGAGACGGTTCGCACGAGATGGATGAAGTGCCATTCATCGAGGCAGAGAATGGCATAATGGAGTTCACAGACAACACCTGGCGTAACGACTCCATCAAAATCCACAAATGCCAGTTACATCGCGCAGAACTATTAGGTGCTGGTGGCGATCCAGAGGTGATTGTCACCTTCCGCACTCCCGTCATCGCCTTCTGGAGTCCTTTCGGCAAGCAGGCACCTTTCGTCTGCATCGAGCCTTGGTACGGCATTGGCGATCCCCGCAGCTTCAAGGGTGAGTTCAAGGACAAGCCTCTGATGAACCACTTGCAGCCAGGAGCCTCGTTCATGTCGAGATATGATATCTGTATTAAAGGAGAGAAGGAGTAAGGAGAGAAGGAGAACATGCACATCATCGTATCACAAGAGATTGAGTCGGTTTGCCCTGCGTTTGTGGGGGCTGCCGTCGAGGCACAAGTCGCCAATACGCCCTATTCAGAAGAACTTTGGGATGAGATTCATACGATGGAAGACCGTTTCCGTCAGGAGCTGACTACAGAGAGTCTGAAGGATCTGCCCAGCATCGCAGCTACCCGAAGGGTGTATAAAGCCTGCGGCAAGGACCCTTCGCGCTATCGTCCTGCCAGCGAACAACTTATCCGAAGGATGCTGCAAGGCAAGGAACTGTATCAGATCGACACCCTTGTAGACCTCATCAACCTCGCCTCCATCGCCTATGGCTACAGCATCGGAGGTTTCGATGCCGATAAGTTCGTGGGCGATACGCTCACCTTGGGTGTGGGGCGTGAGGGGGAACCGTATGAAGGTATCGGACGAGGCATGCTCAACATCGCAGGACTACCCGTCTATCGTGATGCCGAGGGAGGTGTGGGCACACCTACCAGCGACCATGAACGGACGAAGATGACGATGGCGACCACTCACCTTGTGGTGCTCATCAATGGTTATGACGGCAATGAGCAGCGCGTCGCAGAGAATGCTCACTTCATCCAAGAACTGCTTCGAAAATATGCACAGAGTGACGGAGGCACCGTCACTCTGTACAGATAATCTTAATAATTCTTATTTTGTTGTCTGCATTTCAAATTATTTTTATACCTTTGCACCCGAATTTTTACCGAACCATCAAAATGAGACAACTAAGAAACAGTTTTTTGTGTATCCTCGTCTTGCTGACGACAACCATTCTAACAACAAACGCTGACGCCCAAACCACGTCAAAACTGGTTATCAACGAACTGATGCAATCGAACATCGACTGCATCATGGATGACTTGCATGAATTCCCTGACTCGTGGGTAGAGCTCTATAACAACAGCGACGAGTCCATCAACTTGAAAGAGTATCAGATAGGTATCAAGGAAGGCAATGCGTGGCAACTGCCCAATAAGACCATTGATGCCAAGGGATTCATCGTTGTTTACTGCGATAAGGAAGAGTGGTCACTCCACACCGATTTCCGTCTGGAAACAGGCAAAGGCTGTGTAGTCTATCTGTTCAAGGGCAACGAGGTGGCAGACAGTCTGCCTGCTGCACTACCTAAGATGCCGGCTCCCAATATCGCCTATGGCCGCAAGACTGACGGCGGCAACGAGTGGGGCTATCAACTGACGCCCACGCCTGGCACCACCAACTGTGGAGAAGTGTGCGACGAAAAGCATATTCTTGGCGAACCCGTCTTCAGCGAGCCTGGCCATGTACTGACCTCATCCAAAAAGATCTCTCTCGCCCTCTCTCTGCCGAAAGATGCACCAGAGGGTACGCAAATCTACTATACCACAGACGGTAAGGAGCCTACCAAGGACAGCAAACTCTACACAAAGGAAATCTCGATAAACGACAGCTATGCCATT
This sequence comes from uncultured Prevotellaceae bacterium, assembly GCA_900316445.1. Classification (GTDB taxonomy): domain Bacteria; phylum Bacteroidota; class Bacteroidia; order Bacteroidales; family Bacteroidaceae; genus Prevotella. The sequence goes on from ONCZ01000012.1 coordinate 35,356, forward strand.
CGCGCCAAGCTCTTCTGCGACGGATGGCTCTCGCCTCGCTCTACGGTACAGTCGTATATCTTCCTCGACCGCGACATGACCATTCCCGTGATATCCATCACCACCAACGATGATTACCTGAATGGTTCAAAAGAAGGCATTTTCAAGAATAACAGCAAGGCTAACCAGAACAACTGGCGTCGCCCCATCAATTTCGAATTGTTCGACGAACCCGATAAGGCAAGCGTACTCAATCAGATTTGCGAAACCCGTGTCATGGGTGGACAGTCGAGAGACTGGGCTCGCAAGTCGATGGCCATCTATGCCAACAAGCGATTTGGCACCAAGCGCCTTGAATATGAGTTCTTCCCCGACCAGAAGCCCGGAATTACCAACTTCAAGAGTATCATGCTGCGCAATGCGGGGAATGATATTGACGGCCTGTATATGCGCGACGCCATCATGCAGCGCGCTATGGCTGAGCACGCCGACCTCGACTGGCAGGCTTGGCGGCCGGCAGTCGTCTATATCAACGGCGAATACCACTGCATGCTGAATATCCGTGAGCGTAGCAATGACGACAACATCTTCACCAACTACAACGAGCTTGAGGATATCGACATGATCGAGATTGCCCAAGAGGACAGTAAGATGGTGGGCGAGGTAAAGGCCGGTGACGAAGAAAACTACAATGATTTCGTGAAGTTCTATACGGAGACTGGCCACACACTGGCAGAATACGCTAAATGGATGGACTGGAAGGAGTATATCAACCTGATGGCCATGAACCTTTATTTCAACAATCAGGACTTCCCTGGCAACAACATCGTCATGTGGCGTCCAAGGACTGAGGACGGCAAGTGGCGCTGGATCTCCAAGGACACCGATTTCGGACTGGGGCTCTACGGAAAAGAAGTGGAGTTCAACACCATCAAGTGGCTCTACGACTTCAACCACACTTACGACAGAGACAGGAAATGGGCTAACACAAAAGAGGCGACCTTGCTTTTCCGTAACCTGATGGAGGATCCGGATTTCAATCGCGAGTTTATCGACCGCAGCCTTGTCTATATGGGTGACTTCCTCAACGAAAAGGGAGTGCGGGCCATCTGGGATCCGATGTACGAACTTGTCAAAGACGAACTGCTTATACATAGAGACGAGCTGAACCCGCCCAGTCCTTGGGGATGGTGGGGAGGCAACAACAAAGACAACATCGAAAACGAGGTTAAAAATGTCCGTAACTGGCTGAGCAAGCGCACAGACTATTACCGCAAGAGCCTCTGCGACTACTATCAGGTGGGCACACTGGCACCTATGACAGTCAACAAAGACATGGAGGAGGCTGCCGAAGGTCACTTCCTCTTCAATGGCGTCGAACTCTCCAAGGGTACCTTTGACGGCAAATTCATTGTCGGGCGCAAGATCACCCTTGAGCCAGGCGAAGCGTCTACCCTCCATGTAACAGGATGGGAAGTTACGGCAAACGGGACTTCGGATTATTACCAGGGGAACAGACTTGAAATTGACATGCCTCAATGCAAGAAGCTTGTCGTCACTGCTCTCTTCGACGCTACCGGCATCGGCATCATCCCGGCAAACGGCACTAAGCCTCAGGACGTCTACGATCTCAACGGCCGCAAGGTTCGATCAGGCAGCACATCGACTGAAGGTCTGCCACGAGGTATCTATATCGTCGGAGGAAAGAAAGTGGTAGTCAAGTAAATATCGCGAGGCCAGTTAATAGGCCTCGCGATATTTGTTTTCGTCCTTATCGTTAAGCATCGACAGATAGCTCTGATATCGGCTTTGGGCGATGTAGTGATTCTCCAAAGCCTGAAGAACGGCGCAGCCAGGCTCATGGGTGTGGGTACAATTGGAAAAGCGGCAGTCTTTGGAGAAACGGAAGATTTCCTTAAAATATGAAGTGAGTTCTTCCGGCTCCATATCGAACGTGCCGAAGCCTTTGATGCCTGGGGTATCGATCAGCCATCCCTCACCCAAGGGGATCATCTCTGAGAATGTGGTAGTGTGCTGTCCCATCTGATGGGCATCAGAGATCTCCGCCGTACGCAGGTTGACGCCTGGAACAAGGCGATTGATAATAGTGGACTTCCCCACCCCGCTATTGCCGCTTAATAGCGTTATCTTCCCTTGCAGCATAGGCAAAAGCGCATCGATGCCATCACCCGTCTCTGCAGAGATAGCACGACACTCATAGCCGACCGTCTCATAGAGATGAATCAACATCTGCTGATAGTGTTTCTCGTCGTCGTCAAGCAAATCTGACTTATTGAATATCAGCACCACTGGTACTCTGTAAGCCTCAGCCGAAGCAAGAAAGCGATCAATGAATGTGGTGTTCGTCTGAGGACGGTTGACTGTAACGACAAGCAACGCCTGATCAACGTTGGCGGCAATGATATGACTCTGTTTAGAAAGGTTGATGCTCTTCCGGATGATATAGTTGCGACGATCCTCAATCTCTGTGATGAAGTTCCCTTCAGAGACACAGACACGATCGCCTACAGCCACAGGATTCGTGCTCCGTATGCCTCGCAGACGGAAATTCCCCTTCACCTTACACTCAAGCAACTGGCCATCGTCTGTCTGGACGGTGTACCAGCTGCCCGTATTCCTAATGACAAGTCCTTTCATAATAAGATGTTCCCGCCTGGCGGCAGGAACAACAATGTTTACACGGTCATAATCTCCTTGTTCTTTGCAGCCAGGAGATCGTCGATCTTCTTGATGTACTTGTCATGAATCTTCTGGAGTTCCAACTCGGCATCCTTCTCATTGTCCTCAGAGAGTCCGTCCTTGATGGCCTTCTTCAGCTTGTCCTTGATGTCGCCACGCACGTTGCGCACCTCCACCTTAGCTTTCTCTGCGATCTTGGCACATTGCTTGGTCAGATCACGACGGCGCTCCTCAGTAGGAATAGGGATGTTCAGGCGGATCACCTCACCATTGTTCTCTGGGGTGATGCCCACGTCTGAATCCATAATAGCCTTCTCAATGTTACGGATCTCCTTACGGTCCCAAGGCTTGATAGCGATGGTACGAGGATCAGGAACACTCACGTTTGCCACTTGGTTCAAAGGCACTTTCGAGCCATAAGACTCCACTCGCACGCCATCAAGGATAGCCACGTTAGCACGACCAGCACGGATGCGGTTCAGTTCATCTTCGAGGAACATGGCAGCCATCTCCATACGCTCCTCACTTTTCTTCAAAGTTTCTTTAACGTCAATCATATACTTTAAGTTTTAGCTTTCTGTTGACAAAAGTACGTATTTTCCTTGAAACTGCCAAACTTTTTGTCCATTTTTTCACTTTTCGCCCCTATATATAAATAAGGTGTAGGGGTAAAATGGGGCAGAATACCATATTTGTGGTATGCGGAATAGCCCACGTGTGGGATTTCGTAACCCCGGAAATCGCCGTACCTTTGCACCCAGAAACATTAAACAACAAACATTTAAACAGAAAGATTATGGCAAAGATTGCAAAACAGCTGACCGAGCTTATCGGTAACACTCCTCTGCTGGAACTCACCAAGTTCTCAGAGGCCAAGGGACTTGAGACTCCGATTATCGCCAAGGTGGAATTCTTCAATCCTGGCGGCAGTGTAAAAGACCGCATCGCTTTGGCGATGATAGAAGACGCAGAACAGAAAGGACTGCTGAAGCCCGGTGCCACCATCATCGAGCCGACGAGTGGAAACACAGGTGTAGGACTGGCACTCGTCAGTGCTGTCAAGGGCTACAAGCTCATCCTGACGATGCCTGAGACGATGAGTGTCGAGCGTCGTAACCTGGTGAAGGCTTATGGAGCTGAGGTTAGACTGACGAGCGGAAAAGATGGAATGCCTGGTGCCATCAAGGCTGCAGAGCAACTGCGCGACAGCATTCCCGGCAGCATCATCCTGCAACAGTTTGAGAATCCTGCCAACCCCGCCAAGCACTATGCCACTACAGGCCCTGAGCTCTGGCAGCAGACAGATGGCGAGATTGACATCTTCGTAGCAGGCGTAGGCACTGGCGGTACTGTCTCTGGTGTGGCCAAGTACCTGAAGGAGAAGAATCCGAATGTGAAGATCATCGCCGTAGAGCCCAAGTCATCACCCGTTCTCAACGGCGGTCCGAGTGGCCCCCATAAGATTCAGGGCATAGGCGCTGGCTTCGTTCCCAAGACTTACGATGGCAAACTCATCGACGAAGTACTTGATATCGAGAACGATGACGCTATCCGCACTGGTCGTGAACTGGCCCAGAAGGAAGGACTGTTGGTGGGCATCTCGTCTGGAGCAGCTGCCTTTGGTGCCTCAGTGATTGCCAAGCGTCCGGATAATAAGGGAAAGAAGATCGTAGCCCTGTTGCCTGATACTGGCGAACGCTACCTCTCAACGGTACTCTACGCTTTCGACGAATACCCGCTTTAAAGCACGATTTTCTCCCGATTAAGGCGCAAATCATCCTAAAAACAGGGTGGTTTGCGTTTTTTTTGTACTTTTATTTTGTTATTTAACTAAAATTCCCTATCTTTGCCAACTGTAACTACCTGAAACCTGATGAGCAGTAGTAACAGACAAAGACTTCTGGCCGTCGCGACGCTCCTAACCATCAGCCTCACGGTGTTTGCCCAGAAAGAGAATATGGAGACGATTGCTGACACGCACCATCTCTCGGCTTATTTCGTGGCCGCACTGATGATCAGCGTGTTTGTGATGATCTTCTCCAATCGTTTGTTCTATTTCCGCCAACGGGAAGTGAGTGCTCAGGCACAGCAACTAAACACACAATTAGGTCTGGTACTCACCTCGAACAAGACACAGGTATGGACCTACGATGTCACCAAACATCTCTACACCTTATTGTCGATCAAGGGAGAAGAAGAGAAGACCTATGTGCCCATCGACTTCTCGCAGTTCTTCGACAGCAACGAGTTCACCCAATTGCACAAGGCTGTCACCACTCTGGCCGACAGCAATAAGAATCCCGAGCCCATCGTGATCAGAGGCAGCAAGCCTGAAGACGGATCCGCCCCCCGCATCTACAAGGTCAACCTGACTATCTTGCAGCGCGACAAGAAAGGCAAGGCTAAAATCCTGTTAGGCTCCCAGCGTGACATCACGGACAACAGAATGAGGAAGGAGAAAGCCCGCAACCTGGCCCTGCGCTATCACACCGTTTTCAATTCATCGCTGGTCGATATGATCTATTACGGTGCGGACGGTTACATGACAGACATCAACGACAAGGCCTGCGAGACCTTTGGCGTCGACAGCCGTGAAGCCTTGATGAAGCGAAAGGTGAAGATTACCGACATCCCATCATACAGGGATCTCGACTTCGACCATATAGAAAACCTGCAGATGTCGTCGATCACCGATATCGACCACACGAAACGTGAAGACGAACGGATACCGGAAGTGACCATCAAAGGCAAGTTCTACTATGAGTGTGCCGTGTCTGTCATCCGCGACAATGACAGGAAACTGCTTGGCATCATTGCCGCCGGGCGTGACATCACGGATATGGTCGATTCGCATCACCGTCAGCAACAGGACGCCCTGCTGCTCGAAAAACGCACCAAGGACATCCAGAATTATATCAACAACATCAACTACTCACTGAAAGTGAGCGGTGTGCGACTTGTCAACTACCACCCTGACAATCACGAACTGAAGATCTTCAGCGACCTGAATCAGGTGCAATACAGTCTCTCGCAAATCCGCTGTGCCTCACTGCTGGCACCATCAGACCAGCGAAAGGCCCGTGGACTGTTGCTCCGTATGGACCATCGCACTCCAGGCAATTTCATGGCAACCGTACAGACCCGTTTCCACGACGAGCAGGGCCGCACCATCTTCCTCACATTCAGTATGGTGCCTGTAGAGGGCAAAGACGGCCGCATCAGCCATTACTTCGGCATGCTGCGCAATGACACGGAGATGGTTTACACGGAGCGCCAGCTGATCAAGGAGACGAAGAAGGCCCAAGAGACGGAAGAGCTGAAGAACACCTTCCTGTTGAACATGAGCTATGAGATCCGTACACCCCTGAATGCCGTCATCGGATTTGCGAATCTCTTCAACGAACCTCACGACACGGAGGACGAACCCGTGTTCTCCGAAGAGATCAAGCGCAACACCAACGAACTGCTGGCCCTCGTCAACGATATCCTCTACATCTCCCGCCTGGATGCGAAGATGGTGGAATTCAATTATCAGGAGACAGACTTTGCTACACTCTTCGAAGGCTACTGCTACATGGGGTTGAGTGCGCTGAATCCGGACGTGAAGATCCAGGTGGAGAATCCCTACAACCGCCTGATGGTGAAGATTGACGAACAGAACATGGGCGAGGTGATCCAGAAGTTATGCGTCAACGCCGCCCGTGCCACAAAGACAGGCACCATCCGCACCAAATACGACTACCGCCACGGTGAATTGAACATCACCATCGAAGATACCAGCAAAGGCATGAGTGCAAAAGAACTGCCGCACGTGTTCGACCGTTTCGTCAGAGACGAAAACAACCAGCGTGAAGGCACGGGACTTGACATGGCCATCATCAAAGAGCTGGTCGAGCAGATGGGTGGTACAATAGAGGTCCAGTCGGAGGAAGGCAAGGGCACAGCTGTCTACGTCATCGTCCCCTGCGAGATGACCGCTATGGAGAAAAAGACAGAGATGATCGTATAACCAGGCTACACGAACATGACCATACTATTATCACATATCAAGATACTAGCTGCCATCCCACTCGATGTCTCATCAGTGCTGATGGTTGTCGTCATTTTCATTGTCTCCGTGATAACCTGGGCTGTCAACCGCATCAGTCTGTTGCGTGTCCGTCAGGGAGTCGGCAAAATAAAAGAGATCTCAGCCATCATGCAGCACACGCTCGATATGGGCAAGAACTACGTGCTGATGCTTGATATCCGTCAGCGGCATGCCGTCAACATTCATGGAAATCTCCTGCCTGACGACGGCATGGACTATGAAGAGAGTTTTGAGTTGATTCATCCTGACGACCGTCATATCTACAGGGAGTTCATCAAACGCCTGGCAACGGGTGAGAAAGAGATGGACGAGTGTATCTTCCGTTGGGACATAAGCGGCGAGAAGAGGCTTGGCCAGTGGCGCTATATGGAAGACCAGGGCATTGCCGAGTATGCCAATGCAGCAGGCATCCGACCCATCCACATTTTCTGCACACTGACAGACCGTACGGAACAGATCCTCTTGGAGAAAGAAGAACAGGAGATGGCCAACAAGTATCGCCGCATCTTTGAGCAGTCACTCACGGGATTGGCTTTCTATGACAAGGAAGGCCGTCTGCTCACGACCAACAAGAAGATGCGTGAGATTCTGAACTTCCAATCGGAAAAGGATCCTTACTACTACGAAAATTCTCTGTACGACATGCCGACCTTCCGCGATCTGCTGAACAAGCGTCATGTAGAAGAGTTATATTTCTGTACCAAGAGTATCATCATCGAGCGTGGTGTCAACTGCTACACCGAGATGCGTGTTCACCCCATCTACAAAGACGACGGCGAGCTCTACTGCATCACCTTCTCTATCCGTGATGTCACTCAGGAACGTGAACTCTATCTGCAGAACAAGAAGAACAGTCGCGACATCCGCGAAGCCAACGAGGCCATCCAGCAATACGAGAACGAGATCCAGTATCTGATGGATACCTGTAACATGCGTTTCTTCCGCTGTTCAAGGGCCGAGCGCACCTGTACCTTCTATAAAGGAATGACTACGGAAGTCAACACGATGAGTTTCGATGAGTTGATAGAGCACTTCGTTGACAGTCCTTTCCGTCAGGGGCTGGTGGATTACGATACCTACTTCAGCGTGCAGCGCACCAATCTCACGAAAATGCACCCGCTCTTCCACGAAGGCAATGAGATGCAGTGGAACTTCATCGACAGCGTGCCCTACTTCGACGAGAACGGTGAGATGCTGGGCACATACGGTATCGTACGAAACGTCAACGACCTCATCGAGAAGCAGGAACGGCTGAAGCAGGAAACAGAACGGGCCAATGATTCGGGACGTCTGAAGTCGGTGTTCATGGCCAATATGACCCACGAGATACGTACGCCGCTGAACTCCATCGTCGGCTTCTCAGACGTGCTGCCCATGCTCTCCACCCAAGAGGAAAAGCAAGAGATCATCCATGTCATCATGAACAACTGCGACATGCTTATGCGACTGATCAACGATATCCTTGCCATCTCGTCGCTCGACACCGGCGGCATCCGTATCGAGCCTGCAGAAGTGGACTTTGCCAAGAGTTTCGACGACATCTGCGAATCACTGAAGCAGCGTGTACAGGAGCCAAGTGTGGAATTCATCAAGGAGAACCCTTACGACAGTTTCGTCACCGTTCTCGACGACGCCCGTATCCATCAGGTCATCACCAACTTCGTCACCAATGCCGTAAAATATACCCACGAGGGACATATCAAGGTGGGGTACAGGTATGAGGAGTCAGGAGTCAGGAATCAGGAGACAGGAGATTTGTATATCTATTGCGAGGATACTGGTGCAGGCATTCCCAAGGAGCACCAGAAAAAAATCTTCGAGCGCTTCGTCAAGCTCAACGATTTCATCCAAGGCACGGGTCTCGGGCTCTCCATCTGTAAAGCCATCGCTGATGCCTGCCATGGTGAGCTTGGTGTCGAGTCGGAAGGTGAAGGCCACGGATCGACATTCTGGATTCGCATTCCATGCGAGAAAAGGTGAAAAAGTGAAAAGGTGAAAATTATTATGAACGAAAAGACATATAATATATATAAGGTGCAAAAGTGGATGAAGTATCTGCCGATACTTTTCACTTTTCACTTCTCTCTTTTCACTTCTTCAGCCGCTTCGGCGCAGAAGCCTGACAGCATCAGGGTGTTCGATGATGAGCACCCGCTGGTCTATGAGGATGCCTGGGACCTGTGGCCCTACGTGTTCCTCAACGAGAACGGCGAGCCTGACGGTTACAACATCGACCTGCTGAAGATGATCTTCAAGAGGCTCAACATCCCCTACATCGTCAAGCTGAAGCCCACCCTCGAGGCACAAGCCGACCTGAAGAGTGGCAAGTCTGACCTCATGCTCCGTATGGATGCCTCGTTCTCCAGAGGCAACTCCCTCTACAGCAACACCATCATCCAGCTGTTCACCCATAGTGTAGTGTCACCGCAGTCATCCAATGTGGTACTGCGAACGGGCAAGGATCTGAAAGGCCATCAGGTAATCGTCCACGAAGGCAGTTTCAGCCACCATATGATTATGGATGAGGGCTGGACGAAAGACATCAAGGCCTACGACGATATGAAGGAAGCCATCCAGAAACTGCGTTCCGACGAACAAGGTGTCATCATCTGGAACACCATGTCGCTGAAATGGCTCATGCGGAAATACAAGACCGATAATCTGGTCATCAACCCCATCGACATCCCTGCCGGCGAATACAAGTTCATGTCTAAGAACCGTCGCCTGCTCGACCAGATAGACAGCGTCTATACCGAACTGCGTGTCGATGACCAGTTGGAAGGCATCCGCAACAAGTGGTTCTATCCCGAGCATGCCGATTCAGGCATCCCGGCATGGGTGTGGAACATTGCAGCCGTATTGGCAGCCTTGGCTCTGATCTTCCTCGCCTACTACACCTTCTACCGTGTCCGTGAGCACCAGATGACCCGTGAGATCCGCCAGAGCAATGACCGTCTGTCGCTCGTGCTCAGTTCCAGTGAGATCGGCCTATGGGTCTATCACGTGATGGCCCAGACGGTGGAATTCCTTGACGAGTTTGGCAAGACGCAACAGACACGCCATCTGCATGAACTGGTGAACCGCTACAACCAGAACGATTACGACGCCCTTCGCGAGGTTCTCTCTGACATCACCAACAGACGGAAGGAGTCTGCCAACATCACCATGAAAATCAGGGAGCAAAAGAGCAACCACTTCGTGGAGCGTGACTACAACGTAAACATCGGCGTGTTGCGCCGTGACCGCAATGGCAAGCCAATCGACATCCTCGGCACGAGGGTCGACATCACCAATGAGCAGATGCGGCAGCAGCACATACAAGACAATATGATGCGCTACCAGGCCGTCTTCAACTCTGCCATGATCGACATGGTGGTGTACGATGCCGATGGCTACATCATTGATATGAACGACAAGGCCCTCAACGGAATCCACATGAACCGAAAGGACCTGATGAAGGAGCACATCCATCTGACAAGCGTCTTAGGCGTGGACCATATCAACCTCGACACGTTCCAGCCACTGCACATCACTCAGATCTATCCCTCTTCCGAAGACCAACGCTCACTGCAACAACATCTGAGACGTTCGCAGCTGTTCTACGAACTGAAATTAGTACCCGTGCGTGACAGTCAGGGTAAGCTGCTGAACATCTACGGCACCGGCCGTGATGTGACCGAGGTGGCCATGTCTTATCGTCAGATTAAGCAGAACGCCCGTGAGTTGCAGGAAAGCAATGATGAGATCAACAACTACATCCGTAACATTGACTACGTGATGAGCGTGGGCGGCATCCGTATGGCGCGCTACAATCCTGAGACGCACACGCTGACCGTTTACAGCGACTCTAACAATGTGCAGTTCACGCTGACACAGACGCGAGCCCTCACTTACGTTGATGACAGTTCACGGCGCCGTGCGCTGAACATCATCAAGAGCATGGACAGCCTGGCCACCAAGCCCATCCACGCCGATATCAAAACAACCCTGCGCAAACGGGGCGGAGGTGGACGATTGCACCTGCAACTGCATTTCATTCCCACGTATAACAGTCATGGGGAAATTAAGGAATACTTCGGCATGTGCCGTGACATCAGTGAGATCAAGACCATCGAGGAGAAGCTGGCGGCAGAGACGCTGCGAGCCCAGGAGGTAGAGGTGGTGAAGAATGCGTTCCTCCACAATATGAGCTTCGAAATCCGCACGCCGCTCAACACGGTGGTAGGTTTCGCAGAACTCTTCCAGATGGAGCACAGCCAGGAAGACGAAGTGGTGTTCATTCAGGAAATCAAGGAGAACTCCGCCAAGCTGCTCAAACTCATCAACGACATCCTGTTCATATCCAGACTCGATGCAGAGATGATTGAGTTCAACAAGCGCATCACCGACTTCTCAAAGACCATCACCCAATGGTGCGAGTCTGTCTGGGCACCCATGCAGAAGCCCGGCGTCGAATATACCGTCAGCGGCCTCTTCAACAAGCTGATCCTCGAGGTTGACAGCTCAAATGTGGGCATCATCATCGACAAGATCGTCACCAACGCCGTGCAACATACGGAAAAGGGTTCCGTCAATGTGCGCTTCGACTATCTGGGCAACAACCTCATCGTCTCTGTGGAGGACACCGGCTGCGGTATTCCCGAGTCCATCTTAGGCAACATCTTCGACCGCTTCGTGACAACTGCCAATCAAGGTGCCGGCCTTGGACTCGCCATCTGTCACGAGCTCATCAAACGGCTCAACGGCACCATCAACATCAAGTCCGAAGTGGGCAAAGGCACCACCGTCTGGTTCTCCATCCCCTGCAAGGCACTTGAAATAGAAAGGACGTAGAAATTATGAAAGAAAAGATATATCATACATATAATAAGGTGCAAAAGTGGAGAAAGTATCTGCCGATACTTTTCACCCTTTCGCTTTTTCACCTTTTCACCTTTCCAGCCTCTGCCCAGATTGACTATAGCTATACGAAGGAGAACCCAGTGATCATTGCCAGCGACTGGGATTTCCCGCCATACGAATATAGCAACGACCAAGGCGAGCCTGCCGGCTATAACGTGGAGCTGCTGCAGACGATCTTCAAGAAACTTGACATTCCCTACCGCATCATTCTCCGCGAGTGGAGCGAGGCTGCGCAGACCTTCGAACGCCGCGATGCAGACCTGGTTATCGACCCCTCCTACCGTTTCCACGGAAGGCCCTACATCCGCTCGACCAATATCCTGAATTACTACAAGGTGCAGATCGTCTCTTCCGCAGGAGCCAGGAAGGTGACGGCACTCGCCGACTTCACCCCCGAAGACACGCTCGTGCTCAAACTCGACGACTACGCTGCCAACCGCATCGTGGACGAGCGCCATTTGGACGTTCCCATCATCTATTGCTCGCCCAAGGAAGCCCTGGCAGGCATCAGCGAGGGGCGCTACAACTATTTCATCTGGGGCGAGGGGCCATTGAACTGGAAGAAGAAGGAACTGGCCATCGACACGTTGATCACAGGCTCTATCGACATTCCTGACGGCGAGATACGTATTGTGGGCTACGACAAGGAACTCATCGATGCCATCGACGATGAATACGCCCGTCTGGAACAGAGCGGTAACCTCGAGACACTGCGCGACAAGTGGTTCCATCCCGAACGTCAGCACGACGACACCTCACCCGTAGCCCTCATCGTGCTCGCCGGAGCCATCGTCGCCGTCATCATCGGCCTGCTCATGGCCCGTCTGGTGCGTGACCGTGTGCGCCAGGCCGTGCGAAAGACGGAAGACCTGAACCAGATGATGGAACAGGCACTGAACATGGGAAAATACTACGTGTTCACCATCGACGTCGTCTCAGGCCAGATCCACAACATCCACGGTGAGCTGCTGCCCGAAGGTGAGCTGGTAAGGGAAGTCTTCTTGCCCCGCATCGACAAGAGCGACCAGGAAGACTTCCAGAAGAAAGTCGATTTGCTGATCTCTGGAGAACTCCAGCAGGCGCGCTACACCAAACGCCTGAACATCGGTTCGCTGAAAGATCCAAACTGGATCTGGCTCAGCGGACTGGCAAGCCTTGAATATGTGGACTTCAAGCCCCGCTATATCACCAACACCGCCCGCGACATTACCCAGCAGATCGAAGACGAGCGTATCAACAGCGAGCTCAGCGCGAAATACATGAAGATCTTTGAGACCAACATCATCGCCATGGCGTTCTACGACAGCGAAGGCAACCTCATCGACATGAACGACAACATGCGCAAGCTTTGTGAAGTGAACGAGGCGTCTGAGGCATGGCTCTTCAAGACCAAGATTTTCGATACGGCTCTCGTCAAAGACCAGTACCTGTGCGGCAGCCGCGAGGAGTTCCACGTATGCCAGCATGCCGTATTCCCCCAGCTCGGCATTGACAAATACATCGAGCTCCGCCTCAAACCCGTCTGCGACGACCATGACAAGGTGAAATACTACGTCTCTACCGCCCGTGAGATCACCGACGAGCGCAACATCTACCTTGAACAGCTGCACCACAACAAGGAGATGGAGAAGACCAACGCAGCCATCAACGAATACGAGAGCCGTCTGCAGTACCTGCTCGACAACAGCCAGATGTTCATCTGGAACTATTATCCTGAGAGCGGTCAGATCACATACACTCACTCCTCACGTAAGAATGAGTTCAGCGAGACCCTCGAAGAGTTCTTCGAAGGCGTCGATGAGGAGAGCATGGAACAGGCACTGACAGACATCAAAGCCTGCATCGAGTCACGACAGCCCTACGATGCCATCCACCACTACCGCTACACACCGTTGGAGAAGCACCCCGTATGGTATGCCATCAGCGGTATTCCCAACCTCGACAAGGCCGGCAAGCTAACGAGCTATTTCGGCATCGCGAGAAACATCACCTTCCTCATGGATGCCCAGGAGCGGCTGAAGCGCGAGACCAGCCGTGCCGAGGACTCCGGACGCATGAAGAGCGCCTTCCTGGCCAACATGACCCACGAGATACGCACGCCGCTCAACGCCATCGTGGGCTTCTCAGACCTGTTGCCCGTCATCGACACCAAGGAGGAGCGTATGGAGTTCATCCGCATCATCCGCAACAACTGCGACATGCTCATGCGACTCATCAACGACATCCTCGAAGCCTCGTCCATGGGTCAGGCACTGGCCATCAAGCCCGCCGAGTGCGACGTCTCGTCCGTCTTCGACGACATCTGCCAGACGCTCGCCCAGCGCGTGCAAGAGCCGGGCGTGGAGTTCATCAAGGACAACCCCTACCCCACATGCCCCACCGTGCTCGACAAGGGCCGTGTGCAGCAGGTGCTCACCAACTTCGTCACCAATGCCGTCAAGTACACCCATCAGGGCTTCATCAAGGTAGGCTACCACTGGGAGCGTCGCACGACATTCGACGGCAGCGGAGAGGCCGAAGGACTGACCTTCTACTGCCTCGACACCGGCGCCGGCATCCCCAAGGACAAGCAGGCGAGCGTCTTCGAGCGCTTCGTCAAGCTGAACGACTTCGTGCAGGGCACCGGTCTCGGACTCTCCATCTGTCAGAACATCGTCGAGCGCTGCAACGGCCACATCGGCGTCACCTCCGAGGGCGAGGGCCATGGCTCCACCTTCTGGTTCTGGATCCCCTGCGAGCGCAAGATCATCAACCTCCCCGGCTACGACACACCAACATTAAAGGCTTGAAACCGAGAGTTTCATGCCTTCAAATTCAAAATTTAAAGCCTTGAAAGTCTGACTCTCAAGGCTTGTTTCTTTGCGGGCAGCACGCCCATACAATTACCAATATGTGACTTCGTGACTTTGTGACTTTGTGACATTAAGCATCTTACATATTCCTCATACGGAAATCAGATGGAGTAGAATGTTAACATATATAAATAATATATAATATATAATAATATAAATATTATACTATATACCTACTAATCTCTGATTGTACTATACAAACATCCTTAATGTCACAAAGTCACAAAGTCACCAAGTCACAAAAGTTTATCCGAGGATGAATGTGCGCTCCAACCAATAGATGAAGATACCGGCGAGGTAGCCTGCGAAGACCACCCACGTGATGCGCTTCATATACCAGCCGAAGGTGATCTTCTCAAGACCCATGACGACCACACCGGCGGCAGAGCCGATGATCAGCATCGAGCCGCCCACACCGGCACAGTAGGCCAGCAGCTGCCAGAAGATGCCGTCGACGGCCAGGTCACCGGCAGCCTGCACAGGATACATGCCCATGCAACCAGCCACGAGCGGTACATTGTCGACAATAGACGAGAGCACACCGATGATGCCCGTCACGAGGTAGTGATTGCCCTCGAAGGTGGCGTCGAGCGTCTGCCCGAGCATAGCCAGCACACCCACCTCCTGAAGCACGGCAACGGCCATGAGGATGCCGAGGAAGAACATGATGGTACCGAGGTCGATCTTCGACAGCAGATCACTCACACGCTTGGCCATCGTGTCGTCCTCAGCCGTGTTGTAATGGAAGATCTCCGTGACCGTCCAGAGCACACCTAAAACGAGCAGGATGCCCATAAACGGGGGCAGATGGGTGATGGTCTTGAAGATGGGCACGAAGCAGAGACCGCCCACGCCCAACCAGAAAATAATGTCACGCTGGGCCTTCGTGAACTGGCTCACATCGGCCTTGGGCAGATTGTTCTCCTTGTCGAACTTGCCGCTGAGCTGATACTGCAGGATGAAGGCCGGCACGAGCATCGAGACGAGCGAGGGAATGAATATCTCGGTGATGACGCCCTGAGTCGTGATGACACCCTTGATCCAAAGCATGATGGTGGTCACGTCGCCGATGGGTGAGAAGGCACCTCCGGAGTTGGCCGAGATGACCACCAGCGCAGCATAGATGAGACGGTCGCCACGGCTCTGGACGAGCTTGCGCAGCACCATAATCATCACAATCGACGTCGTCAGGTTGTCGAGGATGGCTGAAAGGAAGAAGGTCATAAAAGCGACGCGCCACATGAGTTTCCGCTTGGAACGGGTCTTCATGGTGTCGCGCACGAAGTTGAAACCACCGTTGGAATCGACAATCTCAACGATGGTCATGGCACCCATCAGGAAGAAGAGCGTGCCTGCGGCATCACCCAAATGGTGTTCGATCACCTCGGCAATGTGATGGATGACGTCACCCTCGTCAATAGCGGGATAATAAGCAGCGGGGCCCACCATTAGCAGGGTCCAGCAGAACACACACATCAGCAGGGCAATGGCTGCCTTGTTGACCCTCGTCAGGCTCTCAAGGGCTATGCAGAGGTAGCCGATGCAGAAGACGATGACAATAGCAATCGTTAATGTTGACATTTTGAATCTGAGTTATTAAATTGTTCTTAATTTGACTGCAAAGGTAGTAAAAAGAAGTGAAAAGTGGGAAGTGAAGAGTGAAAAGTAATAGCCTTTAACTCCCTTTAACTCCTTTGTCTTCTTTAACTTCTAAAAAAATCTTATCTTTGCACCTCAGATATGAACAACAACCAACAGGAGACGAAATGGAGTGAAAACGTGATGCTCGTCGATGCGGACTATGTAGACAAGGTCGCATTCAACCTCATCGTGAACTTCGAGCGGATGCTGGGCCGACACATTCCCAAAGCCGATCTGGCCAGGTGGGTAGACTGCGTAGCCCTCGACGGCGGTCTGAAGGAGGGAGCGCACGAGACGCTCGTGGTGCTGGCACACCAGAAGGACAAGCCGCAGCTGGAAAACTTTGCCCCAGGCGACTATGCCGCCGAACTCGACGGCAAGGCGTTCAAGGACTCCCTTGGGGAGTTCGTCATCAGCGCCGTCGCCATCGAGGCCATCGCCGACAGCGAGGACTATCTGACAGAAGCCCTGCGGCTGGTGACGGCCCAAAAGGAAGTGAAGCGGGTGATGGTGATCCCCAACGCCGAGGACCCTTATATATATAATAAGGTACGCGAGGCGCTCAACCGTGTGGATGACGACGAGAAGCGCATTACCGTCTTCGCCATGGAGCCCAAGCCGGGCGGCAATTTCCGTCAGGAGATCCTCGGCTACTCCCTTATGGCCGCCCTCGGCATCACCTCCGATGAAATCAATAGTAAATCGTAAAATCAGTAAATCGTAAATAATATTATGTCAAGAGTTTTAATGATTGGCGCTGGAGGCGTCGCCACGGTAGCAGCATTCAAGATTGCACAGAATGCAGACGTGTTTACCGAATTCATGATCGCCAGCCGCCGCAAGGCCAAGTGCGACAAGATTGTAGCCGACATCCACAAAGCTGGCTACAACATGGACATCCAAACTGCTCAGGTGGATGCCGACGATGTGGAGCAGCTGAAGGCGCTCTTCACGGACTATAAGCCTGAGCTCGTGATTAACCTCGCCCTGCCCTATCAGGACCTGACCATCATGGACGCCTGTCTGGCATGTGGCTGTAACTATCTCGACACGGCGAACTACGAGCCGAAGGACGAGGCACACTTCGAGTATTCGTGGCAGTGGGCCTACAAGGACCGCTTCGAGCAGGCTGGGCTGACGGCCATCCTCGGCTGTGGCTTCGATCCGGGCGTCAGTGGTGTCTATACGGCCTATGCCGCCAAGCACCACTTCGACGAAATCCACTACTTAGACATCGTCGATTGCAACGCCGGTGACCATCACCACGCCTTCGCCACAAACTTCAATCCGGAGATCAACATCCGTGAGATTACCCAGAAGGGCCTCTACTACAAGGACGGTCAGTGGATTGAGACCGAGCCGCTGGAGATTCACAAGCCCCTCACCTACCCCAACATCGGGCCGCGTGAGTCATATCTGCTGCACCACGAGGAACTGGAGTCGCTGGTGAAGAACTATCCCACCATCAAGCAGGGACGTTTCTGGATGACCTTCGGTGAGCAGTATCTGAAGCACCTCGATGTAATCCAGAACATCGGTATGAGCCGCATCGACGAGATCGAATACGAGGCACCACTGGCTGACGGCTCAGGCACGGCAAAGGTGAAGATCGTGCCCCTGCAGTTCCTGAAGGCCGTGCTGCCCAATCCACAGGACCTCGGAGAGAACTACGAGGGTGAGACTTCCATCGGCTGCCGCATCCGTGGTATCAAGGACGGCAAGGAGCGCACCTATTATGTCTACAACAACTGCAAGCATCAGGAAGCCTACAAGGAGACTGGAATGCAGGGTGTGTCGTACACCACCGGCGTACCCGCCATGATCGGCGCGATGATGTTCGTAAAGGGTCTCTGGAAGAAGCCGGGTGTGTGGAACGTGGAGGATTTCGATCCCGATCCGTTCATGGAACAACTGAACAAACAAGGTCTGCCCTGGCACGAAGTGTTCGACGGCGACCTCGAATTATAGTATTAACTCTTAAATTTCTAAAGCTATGGCAAAGAAAGAAGAATCAACGGAGCAACTGACTCCGCAACAGCAGAAACTGAAGGCGCTGCAGGCTGCAATGGCCAAAATCGAAAAGGACTTCGGCAAGGGCGCCATTATGCGCATGGGTGAAGAGAAGATTGAGAATGTGGACGTGATTCCCACGGGTAGTATCGGACTGAATGCTGCACTTGGCGTCGGCGGCTATCCCAAGGGACGTATCATTGAAATCTTCGGTCCCGAGTCATCTGGTAAGACGACGTTGGCCATCCATGCCATCGCAGAGTGCCAGAAGGCTGGTGGTGTGGCTGCGTTCATCGATGCAGAGCACGCCTTCGACCGTTTCTACGCAGAGCATCTGGGTGTGGACATCGACAACCTATATATCTCCCAGCCCGACAATGGAGAGCAGGCTCTGGAGATTGCAGACCATCTGATCCGAAGCAGCGCCATCGACATCATCGTCATCGACTCTGTAGCTGCTTTGACACCGAAGAAGGAAATCGAGGGCGACATGGGCGACTCTGCCGTAGGCCTGCAGGCCCGTCTGATGAGCCAGGCTCTGCGCAAGCTCACTTCGACCATCGCAAAAACGAAGACCACGTGTATCTTCATTAACCAGCTGCGTGAGAAGATCGGCGTGATGTTTGGCAATCCTGAAACCACGACAGGTGGTAACGCCCTCAAATTCTACTCATCCGTGCGTCTGGACATCCGCAAGGTGACAACGTTGAAAGACGGCGACCAGCCTATCGGCAATCAGGTACGTGTGAAGGTCGTGAAGAACAAGGTGGCTCCTCCCTTCCGTAAGGCTGAGTTTGAAATCACCTTCGGCGAGGGTATATCTAAGGTTGGCGAGATAGTCGATCTGGGTGTTGAGCATGAGATCATCAAAAAGAGCGGTTCATGGTTCTCATACGGCGATTCCAAGCTGGGTCAGGGCCGTGACGCCACGAAAAATCTCCTGCAGGACAATCCAGAACTCTGCGAGGAAATCGAGGCAAAGATTATGGAAGCCCTCAAAGAGAAGTAGTATCTTCTTCCCCTCCTGAGTAGGAGGGGTGCCCGAAGGGCGGGGTGGTCTGATCCGCCTCAAACAAAAGTCGCTCCCTCATCGGGAGCGGCTTTTTTATCGAATTCTGACAGTCTGTCAGTATTATTCAATGGCTTTTTAAAGCGGAGTACCCTTGCCGTTCTGCCAACTAGATGAACTCTTCTTTTTCTTCGTTGTGGTAGCCCTACCCTTGCCAGCAGTCTTGGCCTTAGGCGCGTCCTTCGTGTAATACTTCTCCACGACGCCAGAACCATTGAAGTCCACAAACAGCAGTTTGTTGTTCGAACGCTTGAACATCCAAGTGTACATACCATTCTCACCATGAGTAACATCATCGGGCTCACCAGCGGCCAGCATTACCTCATTCTCTGTGAATCCCACACTAACGTGACCCATACGGATCATGCCACGGCTACCCTCGGTGGTCTCAATCTTCTTTCCAGGGCCTGGGGCAAAGAGATAAGCGAAGTAGTCGTCAGGCTCCTGTTCAAAGTCCTTTGAGGTACCCGATATGCTCTTCTGGTCGAGTGTCACATCCTTATAGAAATAGGTACCAAGGATGGAATGCTTGAACTGAGCCGTGAACTTCGTGTCATTCTTATGCGGATTGAGGGATACAATCTGGAAGCCTATCATACGCGGAATATTCTGTACCTTCTTTGTGGCCTCGTTAAGCATTGTGGTGGGGTATTTTGTATGAACAACTTTCCCAATGTAAGCTCTATAATTATAGCTGTTAATGTCCATAATGTCATCCACCAACTCGAATGAGTTGCCGAACAGATATTTGGCGTTGTCCATGATGAACTCGTCGTCACGCATACCACAGTTGGTCTTCGAGATGGCCACGTTCTGATAGAACTCATTACCGTCCTTGTCCTCGACGATGATCTTCACAGGAAAAGCGCGCGTGCCGACACCCACGGCGACCACTTTCACCTCCATGTCCTTATCGACAGTCACATCCATGAATCCGTCACCGTCATACTCGGTATCGATACGATAGTACTGCGTCTTCGTGTACATCGTCCTGCCCATCAGCTTCTCACGGGCAATGTCAACATCGCCTAAATAAGCCAGCGTAGGCACGCCCAGCTTGTTATAGCAATAGTCATCGAACGAGCCGCTGGGGATCTCATAATAATAGTCCCTGTCGTTGTCCGGGCAATAGAAGTTCACGCGGTGATGACCGTCGGAACTCTCGTTATGACCCTTGTAGATCATAATCTTGTGACGCAGCGACATACTGCTCACGTCCTTTCCTGTGGCAGCGTCGGCAAATGTCTTCACCACCAGGTCATACTTCTCAGGCATCACCATGAATTTCATACCTTCCTGCCAGTCGCAAAGACTGTAGAACCTGAAATTGTCACTGATGAAATCACGGGCCGTCTCATCTTCTAATTGGTTAAGGATGGAATCGCCTGCCAACTCCATTTGCGCTTTCTGCTTGGCCCCACGAGTCTTCACTATATAGGGATTCTCCTGGGCGGTGGCTGTCAGAAAGAGAAACGCCACACAAGTTGTCAAAAAAGCCTTTTTCATTACTTACGATCGTTAAAATAAAGAATTCTGAGTGCAAAGTTAGCATAATTTTGAAATATAACAAAATAATTTGTGCCAAAATGACGTGAAGAAGACATTTTTTTATACAAAAAGCCATTTTGGCATACGGTTTGCTCTCCCAATCTGCGGATTTTTGTCCAATTTAACAATGAGTATTAATTAAAAAATAATAAGAATTATGGGAAAGATTATTGGAATTGACTTAGGAACTACCAACAGCTGCGTTGCCGTCTTCGAGGGTAACGAGCCTGTAGTGATTGCCAACAGCGAGGGTAAGCGTACGACTCCCTCTGTGATTGGTTTTGTGGAAAACGGTGAGCGTAAGATCGGTGACCCTGCCAAGCGTCAGGCCATCACCAACCCGAAGAACACCGTGTACTCTATCAAGCGTTTTATGGGTGAGAACTGGCAGCAGACCGAGAAGGAAATCTCTCGCGTACCTTATTCAGTAGTGAATGAGGGCGGCTATCCCCGTGTCGATATCAATGGCCGTAAGTACACCCCGCAGGAGATTTCGGCCATGGTGCTGCAGAAGATGAAGAAGACCGCCGAGGACTATCTCGGACAGGAGGTGACCGACGCTGTCATCACCGTGCCTGCCTACTTCTCCGACTCTCAGCGTCAGGCTACTAAGGAGGCTGGCCAGATTGCAGGCCTCAATGTGAAGCGTATCGTCAATGAGCCGACGGCTGCCGCTCTGGCTTACGGTGTCGACAAGGCTAACAAGGATATGAAGATTGCCGTGTTCGACCTCGGTGGCGGTACATTCGATATCTCCATCCTGGAGTTCGGCGGCGGTGTGTTCGAGGTGCTCAGCACCAATGGTGACACCCACCTCGGTGGTGATGACTTCGATCAGGCTATCATCGACTGGCTCGTACAGGAGTTCAAGAACGACGAGGGTGCCGACCTGAAGGCTGACCCAATGGCCATGCAGCGTCTGAAGGAGGCTGCCGAAAAGGCCAAGATCGAGCTGTCTTCTTCTACTTCGACTGAGATCAACCTGCCGTATATCATGCCGGTAGCCGGTGTGCCTAAGCACTTGGTGAAGACACTGACACGTGCCAAGTTCGAGCAGTTGACTCACGACCTCATCCAGGCTTGTCTGGCTCCTTGCCAGAAAGCTGTCGCTGATGCCAAACTGACCACAGCTGATATCGACGAGGTGATCCTCGTAGGTGGTTCAAGCCGTATCCCCGCCGTGCAGACCCTCGTGAAGAACTACTTCGGCAAGGAGCCTTCAAAGGGTGTGAATCCCGACGAGGTGGTGGCCGTAGGTGCAGCTATCCAGGGTGCTATCCTGAACAAGGAAGGCGGTGTAGGTGACATCGTGCTGCTCGACGTGACTCCGCTGACACTGGGTATCGAGACGATGGGTGGCGTGATGACCAAACTGATTGAGGCCAACTCTACCATCCCCTGTAAGAAGAGCGAAGTTTTCTCTACCGCTGCTGACAATCAGACAGAGGTGACCATCCACGTACTACAGGGTGAGCGTCCGATGGCAGCACAGAACAAGTCTATCGGCCAGTTCAACCTCACAGGCATCGCCCCAGCCCGTCGTGGTATTCCTCAGATTGAGGTCACCTTCGACATCGATGCCAATGGTATCCTGAAGGTGAGTGCTAAGGATAAGGCTACTGGCAAGGAGCAGGCCATCCGTATCGAGGCTTCGTCAGGTCTGTCTCAGGACGAGATCAACCGCATGAAGGCCGAGGCTGAGCAGAATGCCGAGAACGACAAGCGTGAGCGTGAGCGCGTCGACAAGCTGAATCAGGCTGACTCTATGATCTTCCAGACCGAGAATCAGCTTCAGGAACTCGGCGACAAGATTCCCGCCCAGCACAAGCCCGCTATTGAACAGGCCCTCCAGCAACTGAAGGATGCCCACAAGGCTGGCGACGTGGCCGCCATCGACAGTGCCATTGCAGCCCTCAACCAGGCATGGCAGACGGCCTCAGCCCAGATGTACCAACAGAGCGGTGCCGCAGGTCAGCCCGGTGGTGACACCTATCAGGGCGGTCAGCAGCAAGCCGGAAGCCAGCAGGCAGGTGGCAATAAAGCCGACGATATTCAGGACGCCGACTTCGAGGAGGTTAAGTAAGACAAGTAAGATTTATAAGATACTATCATTCAGCGTGTAGCATTATGTTACACGCTGTTTTTTTGCTATAGGAAAGGCGCTGTATGCGCTATAGTCGGCAGAGTTTCCTGAAGTCCGATTCCTTGCCGTAGCACACTAGCACGTCATCGGCTTCCAATGGCAGATTGTCTTCTGTGGTGTTGACAACTACAGAGGCGTTATACTCGATGCCAATGAAATTCTGTACCTTCGTCTTTTTCTTGACAGCGATGATTTTCAGATGAAACTCCTCGTAAAGATGAAGGTCGTTGACAAGATGCCCGACAAATTTCTCCGGAATGCGGAATTTATACACACAATACGTGTCGTCGATACGGAAGAGATCTGTCTTCACGCCAAGGTCCATCTGGCGCACCAGCGAACGGGCGGCACGCTCCTCCGGAATCAGGATCTTCTCGATGTCGAACGCCTGAAGGATGCTCTTGTGCACATAGTCGTTGGCACGAGCATAGATGTGCTTCACCCCCAGTTTCTTCAACAATGCGACCACACGGACGGAAGCGCCCAGATTGCTGCCTATCGCCACGATGACGACATCGACTTTCTTCAGCGGCAGTACAGTCAGGGCCAGCTCGTCGCAGGCATCAATCTGAAACGCGGCATCACAGATATCCTTCACTCTCTCTACACGGCCGGCATCGCTGTCAGCGGCAATGACCTCATGGCCCAGGGCAGACAGTTCGTCTACCATCACCCTGCCGTATGTTCCTAATCCGATAATAATACACTTCATGATATGGTAATATTGTCTTGGGGTAATTTGTAATTCTGGTTCTTATACTGTTTTAGCAGTCCCTGTGCCATCGTCACCAAGCCTACACGGCCGATGAACATCAGCACCACAATCAGCAACTTGCTGGTGTCATGCAGTTCTGGGGTAAGGCCTAATGACGAACCAACCGTCGCGAAGGCTGACACACACTCGAAGACGATAGCCTTCAAGGACTGATCCGGTTCTGTGAGGGTGATGAGAAATATGAAGATGCCCAGCACCATAAGACTGACAAAGACTGCCGCATTGGCACGACGGATGGAGTCGGTGGAAAGCTCCCGTCCAGAAAACTCCACACGGGTGGTGCCGTGGATGATGGCACGGATATTGAGAAATGCTACGGCAAAGGCATTAACCTTCACTCCGCCAGCCGTCGACTGCGATGCACCGCCAATCCACATCAGTACCGTATAGATGAAGATAGACTGGATGCACATGTTGTTGAGATTCACGCTGATGAATCCTGCCGTACGAGGACTGACGGCATTGAAAAACGCCTGGGTCAGTTTCTCATGTATCGGCATACCAGCAAACGTGTTGTCCCACTCAAAAAAGGCGATAAGTATTGTACCGATGACAACCAGCAGGGCGGTGGTTCGCAGCACAATTTTCGTATTCAGGTCGAACAGGTTGGGAATACTCAGACTAACGTAGTGCTGACCGTTTATCCATTTCCATAATACTTTCGAATGTTTCGCTACAGCAGTCTTCAAGTTGACCATCACGGGATAGCCGATACCACCTAAGATTATCAGCAGCGCAAGAATGATGTACAGCCAGCAGTGCCCCTCCATCAGCACAGAGGCCCCCACCCCGTCCTGATAGTTGGAGAAGCCTCCATTGCAGAAGGCCGAAACTGCATGAAACACGCTGAAGAACAACTCATGCCGAATGTCCAGACCTATCGTGCCGTGTATATTCAGGAAGATCATCCCTGCCCCCGCAAGTTCCAGAAATGCCGTAAAGCCGAAGATGTTAAGCAACGTGGACCATAGCGAGGCTAGCGATTTCGAGCTCACCATGTCCTGCACCTGCATCTGGTTATAGATGCTCATGTTCCCCATGAAGAAGAGGGCGAAAAAACTGGTGATGGTCATCACACCCAGTCCGCCCACCTGAATCAGCATCATGATCACCAGCTGTCCGAAACCGGTAAACGTGCTGGGCACGTCAATGGTCGTAAGTCCCGTCACGCAAACTGCACTGGTCGCCGTGAACAGCGAGTCTATCCAAGAGAGGTGGACACCCTGTTGAATGCAACGGGGCATCAGCAGCATACCAGAGCCAACCATGATGATGAACATGAAACTGACGGCCATCATCAGGGCAGGATTAGACTTTCTGCCTAAAGAGGTAATGACAGCGTCGGACAGTTCAATAAAAGAGATCAGGAACAATATCAGCAGGTGAAGCACCCTGTTGTCCAATATCTTCATCACGCCCATACTATCGTCTATGCCGAGGAAATTGACCAGAATAGGAATCAGAGTAAGCGTCAGCAGCCCGTTGATGGTCCATCCTAAAAAACTATATGCCGATTTTCTCTTTCCACGTTTCGTCAGCAACAGACGACCGATACGCTCAATCAGAAACATGTTCCAAGCCCAGAAATAGACCAGGCCAAACTCGCTTTTCAATCGGTCTGACAAGGCAAACCCAAATTCCAGAACGGCACCAACGATCACACACAGGGCAGCAACATGAGCCATAAAGGCAAAGACCTTTAACGCTATGTTGATACATGGTCTCACATATTTCTTATAATAGAGCGTACTTGGCATACTCGCTTTCTTGTTATCAGATGTCGATGCATCTTTTGCAAAAATACGCATTTTTCTGGATTCTGCTTGGATATTAATCCTTTTTAACTTTATCGGTTACAAATTCATATGGCTGTTTGGATAGAAAATCGTACCTTTGCCGGCAATTTTAAAAATCAAGTAAGTTGCAAATGAAGAAACTGTTATCTATAATGTCGATGGTAGCATGTCTCATGCTGCCATCTTCTGCTCAGGAGAAACTGAAAGTAGGAGGAACGGAAAGGGAGTATAAGATCTATGTGCCCAAGGATCTGGGTGCCAAGCGTCCGCTGCTGATATCCTGTCACGGCATGAATCAGGACGCTGCCTACCAGATGGGTATGCTCGACATCCAGTCGGTAGCCGATACGGCCAAGTTCGTCACCGTCTTCCCTGAAGGCATCAGCAAAAGCTGGGACATCACCGGCAATCGCGACATCAACTTTATGCTGGCCATCATCGACGAGATGGTGGAGAAATACGACATCGATCGTGGACGTGTCTATCTGTCGGGATTCTCGATGGGCGGCATGTTCACCTATCACGCCATGAACAAGATCGCCGATCGCATCGCAGCCTTCGCCCCCATCAGCGGCTATCCCATGGGCGGAGCGACGGCCAGTCCCAATGTGCGACCGATACCCATCATCCACACCCACGGCACGAGCGACGACGTGGTGACCTTCGCGAATGTGCAGAAGAACCTGAACGTCTGGATCAAGCACAACGGCTGTCCTGAGACGGCTGAGGTGACTAAGAGATACCGCAACGCCGCTCATATCACCCGTCATGTATGGGGTCCGGGCAACGACGACGTCGAGGTGGTGCTGATGGAGATGGCGAACAAGGGCCACTGGATCTCCAACGACAACGGCGTGAAGACGGGCGACGAGATATGGAGGTTCTGCAGCCGTTACAGCATTGAGGCAGCAGGTCCCGTCGAGAAGCCACAGATACTGCCCGACGAGCGCTTCGCCAGTCTGGAAGAGGCTGAGGGTAAGACGTTTGCCATCGTCAACGAGGCTGAAGGCAAGGCACTCTTCGGCTCCGACGCCCAGAACTTAGGTTACGAGGACTATTCCACAGCCTTCGACGACAACAACTCCGGCTATCTCTTCCGCTTGGAGCAGAGCGATGTAGCAGGCGGATACCTATTGAGGCTCATCACCCCCGACAATCAGGAGTACAACATCTGGGGCAAGCCGGGCTATCTGAATGCTCAGCCGTTGGAGACGGGCTGGTGCTGTTTCATCCTCGGCCTGACCAAAGGCAACGGCGAGGACTTTGAGAACGGTGCCGTTTGGAATATCGACTACACGGACGGCAAGGGATTCACCCTGAAGAACGTCGGTACGGGCAAGTATTTGAAAGATGCCGGCAATGCGAACCACGACGAGCCCACCTATTTCTCCTTCTGCACCCTCGCCACCACCACCGCCATCAATGACATCACGATTACCAAGCCTCACAATAGCATGCTCTACGACCTCCTTGGCCATCGCGTCAACGAAAGCACCCTCCGTCCTGGGATCTACATCAAAGACAGGCGTAAGGTCGTGAAGAAGAAATGACCACATGCTTAGGAACTTTGACTTATACTGATATACAAAATGGCAATCTTTGGGCTGATGAAGGCAATTCAAATTATAAGGAAATAATTAGCAAATTCAACAAAACACCTACATAACTACATTAATAGTTTAATATATGCCTGACAATCAATCATATACAGAAATATTTATATACACAATAACTACATTATAACTACATATAACTACATTCAAACTACATAAAACGAGGTTTTATAGGCACTAAAGTCTTGGGAAATGGTGACGAGAGAGACAGAAAGGATAGATGTGAGCAAGAAATTCTCGAGAGAATTTGAGAGAAAGGATAGGGTAAAGTCGGAGTTTAGTTAGGGTAAAGTCCGAAATTCTCTTGAGAATTTTGGAGGGAGGACTGGGGAAAGCCAGAGAAAGGTATGAGGAAGATGAGGGTTTAGACGGCTTAAAAGTCCTAAAAATGGCCAAATCCATGTAGTTTGCATGTAGGTATATGTAGTTATAATGTAGTTTGAATGTAGTTTGATTTGTTTGTTATCTATTTGGTTATAAGCAAGTTACGTCAAATGCAATGTAGTTATGTAGGCATTTTTAAAAATTTGAACAAAAATTCTTTGATTTTTGGGCGCAAAGGGGGGCTGGCCCTTTTGCGCCCTTGTATAACGTTCTATCATCCATAGCACTGTCGCCGACCCTCACGGGCCGGCGACAGCATTCAATTAATTTACATACTAAAAATTTCAGTTCACAGCCTTCGGCTATCCTCACGGACCACAAACTAAAGGCTTCTTATTAACAGTTTAAATAACTGTAAAAAGATTTTCATTCTAAAAATTTATGTTCACATACAAGCTATCCTCACGGACCGCCGTATCAATTAACATTTTAAAAAATATATTCTTGTCGCAAAGCAGGGAGTCGAACCCTATTCATTTGCCCACCATCTGGGCTGCTTTGCTGTTTAAATAATCTGGGGCGCGGGGCTGAGCCCTGCGCCCCAGATGAGTTTGCTTACCTCACAGGGAATGGCTCCCTGTGAAAGTGTGACAGACTTGCTGATTAAGCCAAATCTTCGGGGTCATCAGTGGGGGTTCCACCGCCTGTGCCGCCGATGTCAGGATCCTGATCGTCAGGTAACGTAGAACCAACCAGCATCATGCCAGAAGTCTTAATCAGAATCACCTCCGACTCGGGAGCAAAATACAATTTCTTTTCCATTTTCTTCTTTCTTTTTTTTGCAAGGGCGCAGGGGAGATAGAATCCCCTGCACCGCATTGCGGGTTATTTAATCTAGTTAATTAATTCTTACTTCTGAATATACTTCTTGCCGTCCTTGATGACAACGCCCTTGTAGGAAGCGTTGACCTTCTGACCAGCGAGGTTGTAGCGGACACCATTGTTCTCAGCCTTCTTCTCGATGCTCTGGATAGCAGTGGCCTCACTCTCAACGTTACCGTCCTCGTCAAGGAAGACGATGTTCAGACGACCAGATGCTGAGGGCTGCTTCTTTGAAATAACGAAGATGTTACCGTTGTTGAACGTAGCGCCAGTGTAGAACGAGAAGGCAAAACCTTCACCAGTCTTGTTGGTCAGGGCATAGACATAGTTTGCTTCGGGCTTGGCAGTCTTGTCAGCAGCCACACTCTGGAGCTGATTTCCGTTATCATAACCAGCATAAACGCCAAGCAGTGAAGAACCACTTCCTGCAATCGTGTTATCCTTGATAGGTGTGACTTCCTTAGCTTCAGAAGTTCTTACGATAACTGCCAGACCAGCAGGAATCTCGTAGTAACCACTCTTCTTTCTAAGTCTGCTTAATACAACGTCGCCCTCGTCAAGATAAGCCTCGTAAACCGTGGTCACGTCGTCAACCTTAATCTTATATCCGTTAGTTGCATCATAGAATCCCTTCATGGCATAGCCCTGGGTCTTCTTGTCCAATGCAGTCTTGATGGTCTTGCTCGTTGCCTTAGCCATCACGACATTGACGGGACAAGTCAACTTAGCAGTACTTTCGTCAAAGAGTGCTGAGTACTCAGTCGTCGTAGCAAAGTTCACAAGGCTGCAGCCCTTGAACACGTTCTTTGCCTGATCAGCAGCAGCAGCTTCGTTTCCGTTATATGCAAAGATTGTGGCAGTAGCTGCTGCAGGTTCGAATGTCACTGTGGCGAGAGACTTACAATCCTTGAAGGCGTTGTCCTGAAGACCACAGTTTGCAGGAGTCGTACCGTCCTGAACAAGGCCTGCGGGGAGATCAATCGATGTGATACCCGTACCCTCGAAAGCGCTTGCATTAATTATAGTAACAGTATTGGGCAGCTTGACGCTTGTCAGCATAGCCATATTCTTGAAAGCACTGGCAGCAATACTAACGATGTTCTCAGACTTGCTCAGATCAATGCTGAGGGTCTCTGCGGTAGAATAAGGAAGTTCCTTACCATCCTTCACCAACGGAGCTGCAGGTGTGAAGGGCTTTGCGAAATTTGCTGCAAGCAGAGGAGCGCCGAAAGCAAATTCGGCAATAGCTGTGCGATAGAAAGCACCGTCACCAATCTTCTTCAGCTTAGCGATGTTGTTGAGCGTTGCAAGAGCAGTACAGTTGCCGAAAGCCTCAGCATCCAGCTCGGTGGTCTTTTCATTCAGAACGACCTCAGTCAGAGTAGCAATACCAGCACCGAAGAGAGCGGGCAATGCCATATCAACAGCGTCATACTTTGAGAGGTCGAGCTTGGTCAGGCCTGTACCCTCAAACATACCAGCTGCGAGAGTTACACCCTTCGGAAGCTGATACTCACCATTGGTATCATTAGAACCAATCTTAGCAAGAGTGCTGACAGCCTTAAGGTTAGTACCGATGGTATAAGTCTTTGCGGCAGTACTTCCGTCAAAAGCCTTGTTCAGAATAACCTGAGTCAGAGTTGCTGTAGAAGTATTAGGTACAGTCGTTGTGAACCATGCATCGAATGCATTGATTTTTTCATTTGCAGAGAGATCAAAAACAGTAATACCTGTATTCAGGAATGCACCGGCACCGATAACGCTTACATAAGCAGGAATAGCGAAAGTGTTTGCAGTGGCACCGATAGTCGTCAGAGCAGTACAGCCCTTGAATGCATTAGCTGCGATCTCGAAAGCAGTTGCAGTAGTCTCAATTGCGGTCGGAAGCACAACCTTGGTCAGTTTTGCGTTCGTATTGTACTGGTTGTTGGGAGCAGCAGCATCGTCAGTGAACAGACGATCAATTGAAGCTGTACCAGCAGCTTTCCAAAGCTTTGAACAGATGGAGAGGTCGAGCGTGGTAATACCAGTTCCCTTGAAAGCACCGGCATCGATTGTAGCCAGATAAGCACCAGCAGTAAAAGTGGTCAGGGCAGCACAACCCTTGAAAGCCTCAGCGCCGATCGAGTTCAGCAGTGTAGCATTAGCCGTTGCAAAGGTGGCCAATTTAGCACAGCCCTCGAAAGCATTGGCACCAATAGTCATCAGCATTGAACCTGAGGGGATTACGATTGTTGTAGCCTCACAGTTCTTGAACGAGTTGGCGCCAATCGTCTTCAACGATGCAGGCAAAGTGATTGATGTTGACTTTGCTCCCTGGAAAACTGTTACTTCAGCATCAGCAGCATTGTTGTAGTCTTTGCCATATTCAGCAATTCCGACAACATTGTAGATATTCTCCAGAGGTACATCAGCAATAATGGCGTTGTTGGTATTCTGGATAGTGCTGGGGATTGTCACAGCAGTAGTAGTGGAAGAAAACTGATATGACACAACAATCACTTCACCAGGAACAGCATCAGTGCCTGCACCAGGATTAGCAGGAGTATAAGCAGTTTTCACCTGATACATAACACCATTGGCTCCAGCGAACTTAGTACCAACTTCGGCAGCCATTGCGTTAATGCTCAGCATAGCAAATGCTGCAAGAGCGAATAACTTGATTTTTTTCATTGTTTTTAAAATTTTTAGTTTAAAATGTAATTAAATAAAAAATGTTCCGATTAATCCTGCGACGGTCTGAGACCGCGGGAGCAGGCGAGAGAGTAAACGTCAGGTGCCAGGCACCTCCCCCTCCGTCATTAGGACACAGCTGAGCTGCGCGGACACCTTGGCGGAAGTTACATTCATTCTAAAAGTTTTCTTGTCCATAATCATTAAATGTTATTACTATACTTTAAAGTGAAACATAAATCAACCTTCGGCCAGCTGCTCCCTCTGCTGGTCGTCACTCTCATTAACATTCTGATTATGGAAATGTTCCGATTAGGGCACAAAAAAAGACGTGGAGCTAAGTTTCTCTCCATCGCCTACCTCTATAATCAGGCTCTCGCATTGCCCCTTCCTAAAGATAAGCAAACGAAAGCACTGCCCACGCCGAGTGATATAATAAACCCACTACGCCCTCAAACATCCAAACATATATATACCAAGACACACTCCACCTATGGGGAGTTACACCTTATTTATATATATAAGGAAGAAGGACGTGGGGAATACGAAATTCACCCACGCGAACGCTTCGTTGCATCACCGCTGTAGGAAGATTCAAATTTGCGAGATTTGATTATACAGACAGGTAACGTGTTGAAAACGTCCTTTCGAGACTGGCCGTACAACTGGCCTGAAGTCTCTTCCATCGATGTCAAATTTTACCGCATGCCCACACTTAGACCTGCTTTTCGGTGCAAATTTACATATATTTTTCTAATTACCAAATATTTTTTAGGAAAAAATCACATTTTAACCAAAAAAAGTTGATTTATAGACAAAAACACTGACTAAAACACACTGGGGACAGGGCCGATTGTGCTATCAGAGATAAGCATACTCAGACCTGTCCCCAATGTGTTAGGGAGATTAGTAAGAGATGTTGATAACGGGGCGGAGGTAGACTGTACCGAGAATGCCTGAAGGTGTGAGAGTGAATGTAATAGTTCCATCAGATGATTTCACGGCGTGACACCAATTCAGATTCTCTTCCACATAACAGAAATAATTTTCACTACTATCACTAAATATGCCAGGGGTGGCAGGGTTGGAAAGGAATGATTTGCACTCCAAGTCTGTTGGTATCCGCCAGTCGCCTGTTGAGTCTTGAGGCTTTGGAATGCCTGACATGTAGGTTTGATAGGTCGATTGGGTAAGATCTTTTCTAAATTTATTACTTAGCAAGACGGCCGTATGGTTTGCTGGATCAACAGAGACTACATAGTAGTCATTGTATAGTTGGCCTGCTTCTGGAGCCTCAGAAGTTTCGCCACCTGAGCCTGAGTTAGAGCCACCTTCGTTTCCACTAGGATTGTTTACTATATTGCTTTCATCAAATTCAAAATCGATAGCAATTGGATCGTCAGGCCAATCTTGGGAAGTGATAGTGCCAGAGAAGGATACTTCAGTATAGGTGCCAGTAATATCGTATTTGTTATTGGCAGACAATGCGGCACTGGCATTGTAAGTGTAGGAATGGGTATCTTCTTCGCCACGATTAAATGTGATGGTGATGGAGGGCCTGCCTATTGAGGGGAAGACAAGTTGTTGGGGCGTAGATTCCCAGTTACCAGTAGTGGTGTTATGGGTGAGGCTGAAGGTACAGCTGATGGGGTCAGTATCCACATAGGTTCCATTGAACTGGATGGCTGAGCTGAACGAGCCGACGGAAACCGTTACGCCTGTGACATCCTCAGGCACCTGACTGATGGTGACAGAAGAGAGTTCGAGCACCTTGCGTTGCAGCTCCATATCAACTGGGGCATTGTCACCATTGGTGAGTGTGACGGTTTTCATATCCATCAAAAGATCGCCCATGGTTTGGCCTTCGGCCACGCTTATGACTGATGTTGGTGTGGCTGTGGTTTCATCTGGAAGCTGGAAATGAGAAAGCCCACTGGAGTTAATGGCACAGATGGTGTAAGAGCCTGCAGGCAGTTTGACCGAAGCAGAGGCAGAGCTGTAGTCGCCAGCAGCATCCGTCTGGAGGGTGCGGACAAACGCGTTGCTGCCATTGAAGAGGTAGACGGAGGCGATAGGCGTCTCGCCTTCCCTGGTGTGGGTGACGATACTGAGCTGATTGTTGGACGACTGGTTGGCGGACAAGAGGTCAGACTCCTGTTCGGAGCAACTGACAAGACACACGAAGCCACTCATAATAGCTGCGGCGGAATGAATGAAATGTTTCATAACTTTGTGGTTTTTATTAGTATAAAAGTTAATGTTAACTCGGGTGGGCGCTGACGGATTCGAACCGCCGACCCTCTGCTTGTAAGGCAGATGCTCTAAACCAGCTGAGCTAAGCGCCCGTGTTTTCAATTGCGGGTGCAAAGGTACAAAGAATAATTGAGAATTGAGAATTGAGAATTGAGAATTATGATTACATTAACAGCTTTTAACCCTTTTAGGCGAAAAGGCGTTCGATATCTGTCTGCGGAAGGATGGACAAGATGGGTTTGCCGTTGGGCGTGTAGTTGACGTTGGAACAGGCAAAGAGTTCGTTGACCAGCTGCTCCATCTCATCGTTGGAGAGGACCTGGCCATAGGGGACGGCGACGCTCTGAGCGAGGGAGAGGGCGATATCCGAGGAATGAGGAATGAGGAATGAGGAATGAGATATGTCTGAGGCGGAGTCGTCGCAGAAAGATTGATCTTGGGCGTTAGTAACAATCTGCTGAAGGAGGGAAACGGGATTGATACCTTCGAGGCCAGCGGGGATACCGTTGATGGCGAAGGTGTTGCCGCCAAGATCGGAGAGGTCGAAACCGATGGCTGAGAGGCTGGAGAGTATCTGCTGAAGGATGACACACTCTGCTGGTGAGAAACGGACAGACTCTGGGAAGAGCATCTGCTGGGTGGCGGCAGCGTGGTTTTCGAACTGTTGCAGATAGCGCTCATAACGGATGCGCACATCGGCACGATGCTGATCGATGATCATGAGGCCAGACTTGACGGCGGTCATGATGTAACAGCCCTTGTATTGGTAGTGGAGAGGGGAGGGATCGAATTGAGAATTGAGAGTTTGGAATTGAGAATTGAGAGTTGAGAGTTGAGAATTATGATTACCTGAGGAGGCAGTATCGTCCGTAGGGAATAAAGAAGGGGATTGCAAATCTCCTTCAACAGAGGAGAAAGGAGAGGCGTTGGCGATGTCGTAGAGCTGTTCCCAGTCGGAGGGGACATTCTTTTTGTTGACAGATGAAAAGTCCGATCCGGAATGAGATTCGCTGTGGGAGCGGAAGGGATTGTAGTCGGGATTGTAGGTCACCTTGGGGGCGGCGATGGAATCGCGGGAGGGGTCAAAGACAGGGATGTCCGGCTTGCCCTGCACATCGAAATCGATGGCCGGCACGTCGCAGAAACGGCCCAAGGCATCGCGGACGGTGGCTGTGAGCACTTGCCAGATAGCCTGCTCGTTCTCAAACTTGATCTCCGTCTTCGTGGGATGGATATTCACATCGACCGCAGCCGGATCGACATCGATATAGAGGAAATAAGGCACCTGCATGCCCTCAGGCAACATGCGGTCGTAGGCTGTGACAACGGCCTTGTGGAAATACGGATGACGCATGTATCGCCCATTGACGAAGAAGAAATCATGACCACACTTCTTGCGGGCTGTCTCTGGCTTGCCCACAAAACCCGTAATGTTACAGAGCGTCGTCTGTACCTCAACAGGCAGAAGGTCCTGCGAATACTGTCGGCCATAGACATCGGTAATGCGCTGACGCAGGCTGGCGGGCTTGAGGTTCTGGAGCTCAGCCCCATTATGATGGAGGATGAAATGAATGTCAGGATAGACGAGCACGATGCGCTCGAAAGCCTGAAGGATGTTGCTGAGTTCGGTGGCGTTGGACTTGAGGAACTTCCGTCGGGCTGGGACATTATAAAAGAGGTTGTCCACCTTAAAGCTGCTACCCACAGGAGCAGCAGCGGGTTCCTGTGACACCACCTTCGAGGCTGCTATCTGGATGCGCGTACCTATCTCATCATCAGCCATTCGGGTAAGCAACTCCACCTGTGCCACAGCGGCGATGGAGGCGAGGGCCTCACCACGGAAACCCATCGTATGAAGGGCAAAGAGATCGTCGGCCTTGCGGATCTTCGATGTCGCATGACGCTCAAACGACAGACGGGCATCTGTCTCAGACATGCCCTTCCCGTCGTCGATGACCTGGATAGAGGTGCGCCCAGCATCAACGATGATGACATGGATGGTTATGGCTCCTGCGTCGACAGCATTCTCCACCAGCTCCTTCACGACGGAAGCCGGACGCTGGATCACCTCACCAGCGGCTATCTGGTTGGCAACGCTATCGGGGAGAAGACTTATTATGTCAGACATGATTGTTTATAGTTTACTGTTTATAGTTTATAGATGATTACTCTGTGGCAGGAGCAGATTCTTGAGGCTCTTCCGAAACAGGTTCTTGAGGTTCTTCGAGAACAGGTTCCTGCGTTTCTTCGGTAGAGATCGGCATGGCCGAGTCTTCACTTATCTCTTTTTTGTCTTTCCCTTTTTTGTCATTCTTGCCGCGCCAGTTGAAGATATCGTAACGGTTGAGAGGACGGATGTAGTCATACCAGGCGAAACCGGGCAGACGCTTACGTTCGGCAGGAATCTGGTTGAGCGGATACATCGTGCCAGTGGTCTTGGGCGTCCATACACTCTCAAGCTTCTGATTCTTAAGGAACATGCGGAGCTCGGAAGTCTCCTGATAGTTGTAGATGATGGGCAGCGTGTCGCCCTCCTCGAAGTAATAGCCGATAATCACATTGTCCTTCGCCCGAGCCTCACGGATCTTGCCCTCTAAGAAATAGGAGAACATTTCACGGGAGGACACCTGATTGTAGCAGGCGGTATCGGACTTCAGTTGCTGGATGGAGAAGCAGTTGCCGATGATGTGGGTATGATCGATGACGGAGTCACGCAGATAGACATTGACGAGGTCACCCACCAGCTGCTGACCGTTGTTCCAAAGAATGGGATCATGGTACAGCGTCATGCAAGAGTCCTTTGAGATATAAACGAGCGAGTCGCAGACGGCCTGCACGTCCTGACGGAAAGCACGGACATGATGATACGCATGGATCTTGCGGTAGACAGAGTCTGTCTCGATGTTGAAGGTGACGACCTTGAATGTGTCGGCATGCATGAAGAGGGAGTCGCCCTGCGAGTAATCGATGGCCACAGCGCTGTCCGTACACATCGCATAACCCGTATTCTCGTAGTACTCGCCATAGTTGCCCGTGAGTTTGTTTTGATTGACGGAGTCGACATAAACCACATCGTAGAACGCCTGACTGAACCCCATCTTACTGTCGTAGTAGACGCTGTCGCCCACAAGCATCCTACCATTGTTGGTAAGTACGGAGCGGTTCATAAGTCTGGCACGCTCCAACTTCGTGTCATAATAGCCCTGCTCGGAATAGATATGGTTGTCGCCAGAGGTGATGTCGGAAGGACCGACGATATGGGCCATCGAGTTGTGAGTGTCGTAATAGAGTGTGTCCGTCGTGAGGAAGAAGTCGGGGTTCTTCATCTTCACATCGTAGTTGAAGACCGACATCTTCGTCTGGGTGTTGTACTCACCCCAATCGGAGGTGAGCGTGGTTTTGCCGTCAATCAGCTTACCGCCCTCGAAGAAATAGGCGTTGTCGTAGATACGGTCGAAGTCGAGACTGTCCGTATAGAGGACGGTCTTGCGATGTTTGAGTACGACATTGTAACGGGCACGGGCTATCTGCTCATTGCCGTCGTAGTAGGCATAGTCGCTGAAGAGTGAGAGCGTGTCACCCTGATACATCTTCACATTACCGAAGGCCTCAAAGGAGTTGGAGGCTTCGTAGAAATAGGCACTGTCGCAATAGAGCCGTGCACCCTCATGAGTGAAGTGCACCTTGCCGTTGAGGATAGTGGCATCGGCATTGATCCGCTGGTCGTAATGAAGCACGTCGGCGTGGACGAGATAGATGCGGGAGTCCTGAACCTTCGCCTTGCGGGCAGGTCGCTTAGTCTTTCCTTTCTGGGCCTGCGCTTCGCTAAATGATAAATGAAAAATGATAAATGATAAAGTTATCACCATCAGCCATAAAGATCCTCTTCTATGCATCAGTATCCTCCTTTATTTATCATTCATCATTTATCATTTAGCGCAAGCGCTATTTGATCCAGCCTTCGTATTCGAATTTGCAGTCACGATAGTCTTCGTTCAGACGGGTGTAGACACTCTTGATCTTGTCGACCACCCACTGATGAATGCGGTCGTTCTGACGACGCTGCAGCACCACGTCTTTCAAGGTCTGGAAATCCTCAGAGATAGATGCCTTATGACCCTCCACACGGTTCTTCAGCTTGGCAATGACGCAGACGGTCTTGCCTCGCTGGTTGATCAGCTGGAAGGCGTGTGACACCTGTCCCACCTGCATCGTATCCACCACCTTGGCTACCTCTGGCGGCAGGTCCTGCATCTTGAAGCGGGAGGTGATACGACCTGTCTGCGGATCACTGTTCGACATCAGACCTTTGTTGTTGCGGGTGTCCTTATCGTCGGAGAGCATCGAGGCAGCATCCTCGAAAGTGAACTTCTCTGCACGGATATCATCTGCGATAGAGTCGAGTCGGGCCAACGCTTTCTCGATAGCCTCTTCGGAAACGACAGGTTTACGGAGGATATGACGCACGTTGACCTTATCACCACGTTTCTCGATGAGCTGGATGATGTGGAAGCCAAACTCTGACTCCACAATCTTCGACACTTTCTTGGGATCGGTGAGGTTGAAGGCCACCGATGCGAAAGCGGGGTCGAGCATACCACGACCAGAGAGACCTAACTCACCACCACGACGGGCTGTTCCTGGGTCTTCGGAATATAGACGAGCCAGCGTGGAGAACGTGGCATCGCCACGATTCACACGATCTGTATATTCACGGAGCTCATCCTTCACACGGTTCAACTCCTCAACAGGAATCTTCGGTGTCATCTGCACGATTTCCACCTCTACCTCGGTGGGGATGAAGGGCAGACTGTCCTGTGGCAGGTCCTTGAAATAACGACGCACCTCAGCAGGTGTTACAGCAATATCCTCAACGAGCTTACGCTTCATCTTCTGTACCATCTGACGGTCTTTCAGTTCCTCCCGCAGGTCGTTGCGTATCTGCGACAGGGGCTTGTGGCGGTACTCTTCGAGGCGTTCGCGAGAGCCGTCAACCATTTCAAGCCAGTAGTTGATATGCTGTTCTACCTCTGGAGCCACGTCAGCGTCAGTCACCTCGATACTGTCGATCTGTGCCTGGTGCTTGAAAAGCTTCTGTACAGCAATCTGCTCAGGGATCATACAGTCAGGATCGCCATTCCATTTCATGCCTTCCATAGCAGCCTGCATACGGAATGTCTCAACGTCGGACTTCAGGATGGCCTCGTCGCCAATGACCCAGATGACCTCGTCGATGACGGTGCCCATGTGGACGGAGTCGGTGGCTGTGGTGTCGGCGGTGATGCTATCGGCAGGGAGCCTGAAAGTTCCGGAGATTCCGGATAACCCGGATAAGACGGGATTGCCGGCAAAGGCAGCCCCGATGAACGGAAGACCTACGAGCAGGGTTACTATCAGATTCCTTATTGTCTTCATCAGTGTTTATTTACTGTTTTCAATACATCATCATATATCTTCACAGGATAGCGTTGGCGGAGGTCAGCCACCCACTGCTGTTCAAGTGCCTGCTGGTAATCTTCAACCACCTGACTGCGCACATCGGTATAATCTTCGGGCTTCTTCAGCTTCTTGCCATAAACAGCGTCGATAGGATAGTCCTTGTTGACTTCAACGGGCTGGTCAAGCGCTGTACGGAAGATCTTATGATCGACCAGACGGCTGTCGCCAGGCTTGAAGAGTCCCTGTTCCACACGGATGCGGATGATAGAGTCAGGATTGAACGTCTGGCGCAAGACATCGGCCCACTGACCAAACGGCAGTCCCTTGACACAACGCTTCACGGCCTTCACATCTGCCTGGTCCTTCACATGGTAGGCGATACCCTTGAAACGGGGCTCCGTAAAAGCATAGTCCTTCTTATGGGCACGGAACCAACTGTCGAGGGCTGCCTCATCCTTCGAGGCTTTCTCCCACACCTGACGGTTGCTGATCTCATAGACCAACAGTCCATCGTGATATTCCTGAATGAGGTATTTCATATCTGAGTCGACAGCACCTAAGGAGTCTGTACGACGGGTAATATACTCCTCTTCCGTCATCTGACCGCTGTTCACGACACTCTGGACTTTATGACGGCCGATGGCCTCACGGATGCCCTGCTGCTCGAACGAACGCATAATCTGATCCTTGAGTTCCTCGAAAGGTTCAAGTTGTTTGCGGCCTTTCATCAAGATGATGTGGTAACCGTCTGGCGCCAGCACCGGACGGCTTAATTCTCCAGTCTGGAGGGCAAAAGCGGCCTCTTCGAACTCCGGATACACCTGACCCGGACCAATCCATGCCAGTTCACCACCATTGGCAGCACTGCGACGGTCCTGAGACACTTTCTTACAGAGCTCGGCGAAGTCTGCACCCTGCTTGAGGGCCTGCCAAATGGAGTCTGCGCGCTGTGCGACTTTCGCCTGTTCCTCAGACTTAGCCTTGGTGGAGACACGGAGGAAAATGTGTGCAGGAAGCACCAGTCCCTTCTCACCAATACGCTCCTTCGCACGGTCGTAGGCCTTGCGGGCCTCTGCTTCCACCTCTGCATCAGTCGTCATCGAAGGCAGCACCTGCATATCCCGATAGACAACAAACTCATTCTTGAATGACTTGAGCGTGTCAAGCTTGGCATCAAGGGCTGCAGCCACCTTCATCTTATAGATGGCATAAAGGTCAGCATATTCCTCGATGCCTTTCTTGTCGATCACACCGTCGCTGTTATTCTTATTAAATGAATACTCAAACTCTGAACGGGTTACATTCACCCCATTGACAGTCATTACCACAGGATCTGTCTGTGCCATGGCGGCTGTGCTCATCAGACAGGCCGCCAGTATCATCTTTAACTTCATCTGTTTAATTCGTGAAATTCGTTTAATTCGTTGTTTTATAAAATCAATCGTTTGGTCTTGAATAGTTAGGAGCCTCGCTGGTGATGGTAATATCGTGCGGATGGCTCTCGTTGACACCGGCATTGGTGATACGGGTGAACTTCGCTTCGTGGAGCTGTTCGATGGTTGCGGCACCACAGTAGCCCATACCTGAGCGCAAACCACCCACCATCTGATAGATCACCTCCTGCACCGTTCCCTTGTAAGGCACACGTCCTGCAATACCCTCGGGCACAAGTTTCTTCACCTCCTTCGTGTCACCCTGGAAGTAGCGGTCCTTAGAGCCGTGCTTCTGCTCCATGGCTTCGAGGGAGCCCATGCCACGATAGCTCTTGAACTTACGACCGTTGTAGATGATCGTGTCGCCAGGACTCTCTTCCGTACCAGCGACGAGCGAACCCATCATCACGCAGCTGCCACCAGCGGCAAGTGCCTTGACAATATCGCCGGAGTAGCGCAGACCACCATCGGCAATGAGGGGGACACCTGTTCCTTTCAACACGCTATAGACATCATAGATGGCACTGAGTTGGGGCACACCCACGCCAGCCACCACACGGGTGGTGCAGATGGAACCCGGACCGATACCTACCTTGATGGCGTCTGCACCATTGTCAATCAGCATCTTCGCTGCCTCACCCGTAGCAACGTTACCTACGACGATGTCTATATTCGGGAACATCTTCTTGGCCTCGACGAGTTTCTCGATCACAGACTTCGAATGACCATGGGCTGTGTCGATGACGATGGCATCAGCGCCGGCATCGACGAGTGCCTGCATACGGTCGAGGGTATCGACTGTCACGCCTACACCAGCTGCCACACGCAGACGTCCTTTCTCGTCCTTGCAGGCCATAGGTTTGTCCTTGGCCTTGGTGATATCCTTATAGGTGATAAGTCCGATGAGACGGTTATCCTTGTCCACAACGGGCAGTTTCTCAATCTTGTTCTTCTGCAGGATCTCTGCTGCTGCCATCAGGTCAGTCTGCTGATGGGTGGTCACGAGATGGTCTTTCGACATAATCTCCTCCACAGGACGATCCAGACGACGCTCAAAACGAAGGTCACGGTTGGTGACGATGCCTACGAGGTGCTTCTCATCATCGACCACGGGGATACCGCCGATATGATACTCTGACATGATGTCGAGTGCCTGTGCCACCGTCGAACCCAGAGGAATGGTCACGGGATCATAGATCATACCGTTCTCGGCACGCTTCACGATGGCCACCTGACGGGCCTGGTCCTCGATGGACATGTTCTTGTGAATCACACCGATACCGCCTTCACGGGCAATGGCGATGGCCATCTGCGACTCTGTCACCGTATCCATGGCAGCCGTCACAAAGGGCACGTTCAACTCAATGTTACGTGAGAAACGGGTTTTCAACTCTACTGTCTTGGGCAGTACCTCCGAATAAGCTGGAATCAACAGGACGTCGTCGAATGTGAGGCCGTCCATCACGATCTTGTCTGCAATAAATGAAGCCATAATTTATACCTTTCTTAAAATATTGCGTGCAAAGGTACAATTTTTTTGTTGATAGTTGATAGTTTATAGTTTATAGTTGATTACTCTTAGAATAAATTAACTTTATTAACTATGTTAATATAGAGCAAATCACCTATAAACTATAAACCATCAACTATAAACCACGAACCTGTCAGTTCGCCATTTCCGAGAGGAACTTAATCCTCACGAGACGGATCTCGTCTTCCGAGTATTCGTCGCCCAGTTCCTTCTGGGCCACACTCAGACGGTCGGTATCTGACTCACAGAAATAGTCGTAGATATCATCGACATGATCCTCGTCCATCACTTCGTCGAGGAAGTAGTCGATATTCAGTTTCGTACCGCTGTAGACGATGGCCTCCACCTCGTCGAGCAACTCTTCGAACTCGATACCCTGGGCCGTGGCGATGTCGTCGAGGGCAATCTGACGGTCGATGCTCTGGATGATCTTCACCTTCAGCATCGACTTTTTCGCCACCGTACGGACGCGCATATCCACCTGGCGCTCGATCTCGTTCTCCTCGCAGTAGTTCTTGATCAGATCCACGAACTCCTTGGCATAAGGCTGTTTCACCTTACCCTCGCCCACGCCCTGGATATTCTTCAGTTCTTCAAGCGTGACGGGATAATCGGTGGCCATCTGTTCAAGTGACACATCCTGGAAGATGACATACGGCGGACGTTCCAGCCGCTTCGACACCTTCTTGCGCAACTCACGCAGCATCGCACTCAACGTGGGGTCGAGAGCACTGATGCCTCCCTCGTGGTCAGGGATATCCTCGTCGCCAGTGAACTCTGCGTCCTTCACAATCATAAACGACTTGGGCGACTTCAGGAACTTCTTACCTGCAGCCGTCACCTTCAGCAGTCCGTAGTTCTCCACCTCTTTCAGCAGATAGCCTGCGATGAGGGCCTGACGGATAACGGGGTTCCATATCTTCTCATCGTCATCAGCACCAGCACCAAAGTTCTCAAAGTCCTCGTGGTGATGGGCAAGAATCTCATCGGTTTCCTTACCTGTGATGAAGTCGATGACATAATCGGCACGGAAGTTCTCCTTGATCTCAAGGATGGCCTTCAGGGCGATGACCAACTGATCCTTCGCCTCAATCTCCGTCTTGGGATGCAGACAGTTGTCGCAGTTGCCACAGTTATCCTTCGGATAGGTCTCACCGAAGTAGTGCAGCAGCATCTTCCTTCGACAGATAGATGTCTCAGCATAGGCTGCTGTCTCTACGAGCAACTGGCGCCCGATATCCTGTTCGGCCACAGGCTTACCCTCCATGAACTTATCCAGTTTCTGCAGGTCTTTGTTCGAATAGAACGCGATGCAAAGGCCTTCGCCACCATCACGTCCTGCACGTCCCGTCTCCTGGTAGTAGCCTTCCAGCGACTTAGGAATGTCGTAGTGGATCACGAAGCGCACATCGGGCTTGTCAATACCCATGCCGAAGGCGATGGTGGCTACAATCACGTCGATGTTCTCCATCAGGAAATCATCCTGCGTCTGTGTTCGTGTGGCAGAGTCGAGACCGGCATGATAGGCGGCCGCCTTGATCTCGTTGGCCCGTAACACGGCAGCGAGTTCCTCGACCTTCTTGCGCGACAGACAGTAGATGATGCCGCTCTTGCCGGGGTGCTGCTTGATGAACTTGATGATATCCTTGTCCACATCCTTCGTCTTCGGACGTACCTCATAATAGAGGTTAGGGCGGTTGAAGGAACTCTTGAACTCCTTGGCTTCAGTCATCCCGAGGTTTTTCTTGATGTCGGAACGCACCTTGTCTGTAGCCGTAGCCGTCAGGGCGATGATGGGTGCCTTGCCGATCTCATTGACGATGGGACGGATACGGCGGTACTCAGGTCGGAAGTCGTGTCCCCACTCTGAGATACAGTGGGCCTCATCGACGGCGTAGAAGGAGATCTTCACCGTCTTCAGGAACTCCACATTCTCCTCCTTTGTCAGCGACTCGGGTGCCACATAGAGCAGTTTGGTGATTCCCGCCTGGATGTCGTTCTTCACCTGATCGATGGCGGCTTTGTTCAGCGACGAGTTCAGATAGTGGGCCGTCCCCTCATGTTCGCTGAGGTTCGTGATGACGTCCACCTGGTTCTTCATCAGGGCAATCAAAGGCGAGATGACAATGGCCGTGCCTTCCATCAGCAGGGATGGCAACTGATAGCACAGCGACTTACCACCACCCGTCGGCATCAGCACAAATGTGTCGTTACCGTCCAGCAGGTTCTGGATGATCTGCTCCTGGTCTCCCTTGAACTTGTCGAAACCAAAGTACTTCTTCAGGGCTTCTGTCAGATTTCTTTTTTCACTCATATCTGTTTAGTCATTAGGCTTTTCTTTTTCTATTGCATACGCGACTGTGCCAGCTGTTCACGGACATACTCTGGCGTCACGCTAAAATTCTTTACTTTCTGCGAGGGCAGATTGTACATAGATTCCATCATCACGTTCTCCACGATCGAGCGCAGTCCACGAGCACCAAGCTTGAATTCAATAGCCTTTTCGACAATCACGTCAAGGGCTTCCTTCGTAAACTCCAGCTTCACACCGTCCAACTCAAAGAGCTTTTTATATTGTTTTACAATCGAGTTCTTCGGTTCTGTCAGGATTTTCCGCAGCGCCTCCTTGTCGAGCGGATTGAGATAGGTGAGTACAGGCAGACGGCCGATAATCTCAGGGATCATACCGAAGGCCTTCAGATCCTGTGGCTGCACATACTTCATCAGGTCCTTCTTGTCAATCTTCTGCACATTCTGCACGGAGTTGTATCCCACCACGTGGGTATTCAGGCGCTGGGCAATCTTCCGTTCAATGCCGTCGAAGGCGCCACCACAGATGAACAGGATATTCCTTGTGTCCACGTGGATATAATCCTGATCGGGATGCTTACGCCCACCCTTTGGAGGCACGTT
Organism: uncultured Prevotellaceae bacterium; assembly: GCA_900316445.1. Classification (GTDB taxonomy): domain Bacteria; phylum Bacteroidota; class Bacteroidia; order Bacteroidales; family Bacteroidaceae; genus Prevotella. The sequence goes on from ONCZ01000012.1 coordinate 79,922, forward strand.
GACAATCGTTCCCTCCAACAACTTCAACAGTCCCTGCTGGACACCTTCGCCACTGACGTCACGTGTGATAGAAGGATTGTCGGACTTGCGTGCGATCTTATCGATCTCGTCGATGAACACGATACCCTGCTGGGCCTTCTCCACATTGTAGTCGGCCACCTGTAGAAGACGGGTGAGGATGCTCTCCACGTCTTCGCCCACATAGCCGGCCTCCGTGAGTACCGTCGCATCGACGATAGTGAAAGGCACATCGAGCAGCTTAGCGATGGTGCGAGCCAACAGCGTCTTTCCCGTTCCTGTCGAACCTACCATAATGATGTTCGATTTCTCGATCTCCACGCCGTCCTTGTCAGGTGCCTGACCGAGACGCTTATAGTGGTTGTATACCGCCACCGAGAGGTATCTCTTCGCCTCATCCTGTCCGATGACATATTCGTCGAGGTAGGCCTTGATTTCCTTCGGTTTCGGCACCTTGTTCTTCTTATCTTCTGCGGGAGCGGCACTACTGCTGTTCAATCTCGGCATATTCTCCTGCACGATGCGATAGGCCTGCTGGGCACAGTCCTCGCAGATATAAGCGTTGAGTCCTGTGATCAGCAGTTTGACCTCGCGTTCGGTCCGTCCGCAGAAACTACATTCTTTTCTTAACTTTGCCATGTATTCTTACTGCTTCCTGCTCAGCACTGTGTCGATCATGCCGTAGGCCTTCGCCTCCTCGGCAGTCATCCAGTAGTTACGGTCTGAGTCGGCATACACCTTGTCGTAAGGCGTATGCGAGTGTTCTGAAATGATGGTGTAGAGTTCCTTCTTGAACTTCAGGATCTCCTTCGCCTCAATCTCGATATCCGAGGCCTGTCCCTGCACGCCTCCGAGGGGCTGGTGGATCATCACACGGCTGTGGGGCAGTGCCGAGCGCTTGCCCTCCTTGCCTGCCACGAGCAGCACGGCACCCATCGAGGCGGCCATGCCTGTACAGATGGTGGCCACATCTGAGGAGATAAACTGCATCGTGTCGTAGATGCCCAGTCCTGCCGTCACACTGCCGCCAGGCGAGTTGATGTAAATCGAGATGTCCTTACCCGAGTCCACGGAGTCGAGGTAGAGCAACTGTGCCTGCAGCGTGTTGGCAGTGTAGTCGTCAATCTGCGTGCCGAGGAAGATGATGCGGTCCATCATCAGTCGGGAGAACACATCCATCTGCGTCACGTTCAACTGACGCTCCTCGAGGATATAGGGATTCAGATACTGTGCCTGAGCCTTCATCACTTCGTCTACGGTCAGTCCGTCCATACCTAAATGGCGGACTGCATACTTTCTAAAATCGTTTCTATCGTTCATAATTCTAATACCTTTTTCAATATAAAAGAGCGGTTACCGACTTCTTTCACTTGTGTTTGGGACACAAAGTTACATAAAAAAGTCGATAACCGCTCTAATAAAGTGGTTATTTTTTCCTAAAAATACTTATTTTTCTTGCATCGTCTTGTTAAAGTCCTCCAAACTGACGGATTTCTTGGTCAGTTTGACGACAGTTTTGAGCTTTTCGACGAGTTTTTGGTCAACGGCGCGATCCACAAATCCATCGACGTTTTCACGCTTCTTCAACTGCTCTGCAGCATAGTTTTCCAAAACGTCATCGGGAACGTTCGACATACCATACTGTGCAAACTGCTGACGGATGGCATCCTTGGCGACGGCCTTCAGGTCGGCCTCCTCCACCTTGATCTCGTTGGCAGCCACGAGCTGCTCCTTGATCAGGTGCCACTTCAGCTCCTTGATGCTGCCCTCGAAGTTCTTCTCCACATAGTCAGCACCCTTGTCCTGGTTGTTCTGGATCATCACGCGCTTCAGCAGAGCCTCGGGGAACTTCACTTCGCCCACCTTATTCTCCATATAGGCACGCAGGTCGAGCAGGAACTTATAGTCGCTGTTGGCCTGCAACTGAGGCTTAATCGTCTCGGCGATCTTCTCGCGGAAAGCTTTCTCGTCCTTCACCGTTCCCTCGCCAAACACACGGTCGAACAGCTGCTGGTTGATCTCTGCGGGCTGGAAGTGACGGATCTCGTTGATCTGATAGCTGAAGTCGCTGTCCAAGTCCTTCACGTCGTCCTTCTGCACCTTCAGCAGGGCAGCCACCTCGGCATCGTTATCAGGATAAGCCTTCTTCGGGTTGAAGGTGATGACATCACCCTTCTTCGCACCGTCGAAGAGCTTGCGCTGCTTCTCGTCCTTGACATAAGCGGGCATGATCATGGCAGCCTCGTTGGTAAGACCGCCCTCCTTGGTGTTACCCTTCTTGTCGAGCTCACGCAACTCACCAGTCAGTGTGTCGTTGCCGCTGAAGGTCTCTGCCTCCTTGAACTCGCCACCCTGAGAGGCGTACATCTGCACCTGGTCGTCAACGAGCTTGTCGTCAACCTTGATATCATAATACGTGATCTTGTCCTTGTCCGTCAGCTCAGCCTTCATCTCAGGAGCCACGGCAATGTCGAATACGAACTCCAAATCACCTTCCTTCTCGAAATCCTGAGGTTTCTGCTTCTCCTGATTCGGCAGAGGCTCACCCAGCATCTGGATCTTGTTCTCCTGGATATAGCCATAAAGCTTCTCGCTGATCAGGCGGTTCACTTCCTCCACCTTCACGGCGGTGCCATACTGACGCTTGACCATTCCCATAGGCACCTGACCTGGACGGAAACCAGGAACCTGGGCCTTCTTACGATAGTCTTTCAGTGTCTTCTCAACCTTCTCCTGATAGTCGGCGGGCTCGATGACCATAGTCATAACGCCATTGATTTTATCAGGGCAATCAAATGTAATTTTCATCTTTCTTTATACCTTATTATATTATACGTGCAAATTTTAGGGTGCAAAAGTACAATAATAAATCAAGAATTAAGAATTTAGAATTAAGAATTTAAAAAATATTAAGAGTTTTAAGAAACGAATTTGAATAATACGAATAATTTTATCCACAAATATGAATAATAATCTGTCTATGAGTTAAAATATTATATTAATTCGTGAACAGAATTATTCATATTATTCACATTCGTTTCCAAAAGATTAGCTTTCAGCTTCTTCTTTTGCTTTGCGTTCCTCTTCAAGCAGTTGGAAGTCCTTTTGACGGAGCACAAACGAGTCGGTGAGGTATTTCTCACGCACGATCTTGTTCTGTGCCAGTTCCTCTGGAGAGCCCTGGAAGAGGATGCGGCCCTCGAACAACAGATAGGCACGATTCGTGATACAGAGCGTATCCTCCACGTTGTGGTCAGTGATGAGAATGCCGATATTGCGGTCCTTCAATTTCCACACAATGAACTGGATATCCTCCACAGCGATAGGGTCGACGCCTGCGAAAGGTTCGTCGAGCATGATAAACTTCGGCTCGATGGCCAGACAACGGGCAATCTCTGTCCTTCGGCGCTCACCGCCCGACAGCTGGTCGCCCTTGTTCTTGCGCACCTTGCCCAAACGGAACTCCTTAATCAGTTCCTCAAGCTTATTCAACTGGTAGTCGCGCGGCTTGCCCGTCATCTCCAGCACCGACAGGATATTATCCTCGACGCTCATCTTGCGGAACACACTCGCCTCCTGCGCCAGATAGCCGATACCGGCACGGGCACGCTTGTAAACAGGATACTTCGTCACCTCCTCGTCGCCCAGGTAGATATGTCCGCCGTTGGGCACAATCAGGCCCGTGGTCATATAGAACGAGGTGGTCTTGCCGGCACCGTTGGGACCCAGCAGACCTACGATTTCACCCTGCTTCACGTCGAAGCTCACATCGTTCACTACGGTACGCTTACCATACCGTTTGATGAGTCCTTCCGTGCGCAAGACTAACTGCTCTTGTTGCTGATTCTCTTCCATATCGGCTGCAAAGTTACGAAAAAGTAGTGAAAAGCGAATAGTGAAAAGTGAAAAATTTGCTGCCGCCGTGTAAAAAATCGTAAATCGTAAATCATAAATCGTAAATAATAACTATCTTTGCACCATCAAATCAACACTTATATGAACAATAAAGACTACGAAGCCCGGATTCAGGAACTGGAGGCAGAAGTCAAAATGCTTCGGGAAGACAACCTGAAACTCATGAACCGCAACATGCAACTCGGCCAGATGGTCGATGCCTACTACGATGTGCGCCGCCGGATACAGATGATGAAGGAACTGGTCATACGCCATCAAGAACTGCTCAAGCATGCCGACCTGCGCGATGACGACGAGCTGATGGCCGTCATTGAGACGCATCTTGAAGAAAATCTGTCATACACTAATCCGGACTTCGGACTCAAGGAGCTGGCTGAGCTCGTCGGCACCACCCAGACACGCATTGTGGAACTCTTCAGACGCTCCACCCTCCACAAGTCACTCGACGACTATCTCGACTACCTGCGCATACTGCGTTCGATGTTCCTCTTGCAGACACAACCCTCGTGGAGCATCGCTGCTTGTGCCCAGGAGGCCGGCTTTACCGTCATTCGCTCCTTCAACCGCAAGTTTCAGGACGCCATCGGTATGACACCCCACGAATTCCGCCTCCTCTGCGAGAGTAACAAAATCGAATAATCTATATTTCAACAACGGATTTCACGGATTTCACGGATTCTTTAGATGCAGATTATCTGTATGACATAAATCCGTTTAATCTGTGAAATCCGTTGTCTTATTCTGTCATGACTTTGTAGAACAGTCCGAGCATGTTCTTCGCGTCGTTCTTGTCCAGAGGTACGTCATCGGCACTATTGCCAGTCTGTTCGAAGCAATTGCCCTGCTGGTCGTAATAGCGTCGCCACTCCCATTGTCCGTCCTCTTCTGCGTACTTGCAGTAGTAGAACAGCAGATCCTGGCTGTACGTGTCAAACAGATACTCAACATAACTGTCGAATCCCATCCGCTGGCGATGCTCCGAGATGAAATAACAGTAGTTGTCGTGCCGCCTCTGATCCGGCAGTTCCACCACCCTCGTGTCAAAATAGAACTTGTATTCCGTGGTCATCGGCGGCCACAGTATGCCCAGGTCGTGCAGTACGATATGGACGTCCCGCTTCTGATACTCATGCGCCTCCTGTGCCACTTTCTTCTTCGACTGGGAGTACAGACTGCGGATATAGGCCTTCTGCTGCTCGTTCGTGCGTTGCGCCACCTGCCTGGCAGCACTCTCAGGACCGTTGGGTGCATCAGTCATCGTCCCGTCACGGGTGATCAGAACGCCCTGTGTCACCGTCTTGAACAGGCCGATATACCGTTTGGCTTCCTCCTGTTCTCCCTCGGCTGAGCTCCACGTGTTTGGTGTATTGTGCTTCTCCTCGATGAGCTGTCCCTCCGTATCGTAATAATAGCGTGACTCCACCACGAAACCCGCGTCCGTCTCGCCACGCCTGTAGCAGAACATCAGCGTGCTGTCCTTCGGGTTGATCAGCATCTCGCGATACCGTGTGTGCTGGTGGGCTGTCCAGTTCTCCGCGATGAAGTAAGGACGGTTCACCTCTCTGCCGTCCACGGTGTCCGAGTCGAAATAGATGGTCGTTCCCTCCCACTCCGTGACGTCCGCCTCTTTGTCGATTACGTCGTTGCGCTCGATCCAGAGATTCCTCGGCGACTGACCGTCCTTGCCGTCCTTCGACATCTTTACTTTCGCATTCGCATACGCGCTGCGGATCTCCTGAATACGCGCATCCTTCTGGGCATATCCCGTTGCTGACACCATCGCCAGCACCAAACCAAGAAACACTTTCTTCATTGCTGTCAATATTTTTAGTCTTTAATCTCTTTCTGCAGGTTCACCCACTCGCCCTTCTTGCCTTTCTGAACCAGAAGTGCTCTCTCCACCCGCATCACTTCAGGCACCTCATTCAGTTTACCGTGCTTAGACGAGGCATCGAGGAAGGCCTTGCTGCCACCTGGCAGGACGACTGCCACGAGGAACGTCGAGAACTTGCTGATCGAGGGGAAGTTATAAGGCAACAGTCCCAAGTCACGCGTCCTGAGCATCACGGGAGCAGCCGTGAGTCCCACATCGTGGAGCGACTGGATGAGCAGCAGGTTGATGTCGGCATTCGAACCGCTGCCGTTCTTCAGCGTCTCTGCCGTTGACGCAGGGCTGAGCGCATACCTGCCGTTCCACTTCACCTTGCTCATCACCAACTGACACACCGCTGCAGCACGTACACGCAGGTCGGCAACCTCTTCAATCTTGGCCTCCTTCAGTTCGTCGGCCAACGGACTGTGGTCGTTCAGGTGTATGCCCAGATCGTCAGAGTCGAGGATCATCGCCTCTATCTGATCCCATGTCTTGGCATAGTCCATCTGCCCCATTCCGCGCAGGCGGTACGTCCTCAGTTCAGCTGTGATGCCTGCCCACAGGTCTTGCACGTTCCACGTATAGCCGTCGTTCGGCATGCCTTTCATGTTGCGGCCTACGTAGACATAGTGGTTGGTGGTGACCTTCATTGGCTTGGCCAGCGGGTCGCTCTCCACCTTATAGTTCATCGAACCGGCTGTGCAGGTGTATGTCAGGCGCTGGATGCCGTGATCCTCGATGTTGAATATCAGGAAGGTGGGGATGTTCATGTCCAGTCTGGCGAAAGCCACGGGAATCTCGCACTGGCCGTACCAGTCGTGCAGTTCCCAGAACAGTTGGCTGTGGATCGTGTACTCGTATTCGATCACCGTCCCCTCCTTCACGTTCGGCACGGTAAACTCCACTTGATAGTTATGGTCGTCGATCTTGGTTGTCACGATGTCGATTTTTTTCAGGGAGGTTTTCACCGTCTTGCCGCCTTCCAGATTGAAGGCCGTCGCCTTGATGCTTTCCACGCTCTCGTCGCCATCGGTGCCGAAGACGCCTTCCGACATCGAACCAGCCTCTTCGCCGAAATACGAATCGCCGCTGGCCCTGTTCATCGGGATCGTTGCAAACGAGGCTCTCAGACCAGTGATGTTATTGCCTACCGACATATTCACCTGATACGGCACGACCACCTTCGCAAAGCGCGCGCCGCTGGGTTTCAGCACCTTGATGCGGCACTTCTCGTGATAGTCCACCAGATAACTGGTCATCTGCACAGTGTATTCCACATCGGTCAGCCGACACAGCACCACGGCCTCAGCCTCAGGCTCCGGCTCATAGACCGTCATCTGCAACTCCTCCTTCGTCGGCTTGCCGAACTTCAAGTTCACCTGGCTCTGTGCCGACACCACCACAAAGGGCCACGCCAGCAAAGCTATCAGACTAAAAATCAATCCTTTTCTCATAATTCTGGTAGGTTTATCATTTTCGCTGCAAAGATAATACATATTGGTGAAATAAACAAATATATTGAACAAAAAAACACGACCTTCACCTTCTGTTCTCCCTCATTGACAGACACTACAATCACCAGTCTTTGACAATATTTATTAGTGTCGAAACCCTTTCCTGCTCTGATGGTGGATATATCAATACCAAAACTTTACTATGGACGACATCAGTACCTGGCATCATCTTCTGCTTCAAATAATAGATATTGCCATTCTGTGTATATCCAGAAGCGATTCCCTTAGAATCTGATCTGTACGTGATATTCTTCACTATCTCTGTTGGACTAAGCCATACCCCTTCTTCTGGGAAATCGATTTGTGTTGACCACATCCCAAGTAATGGCCAATAGCATAATAGGATTTTACCATCCGAGAATATTTCTACGTATGCAGGAACATCATCAACCCACAATTTTGATCGTTTATAGGGGATCATGCAGCTTCATAGAACACTTGGCCTACACGATCAATGTGGTCGCCGATGGGTGTTCCTCTTTTCTTCTGATAATCCAACAGGTCAACGGAATAAAGGAGCTCCAGATCGTCAATTTCACAAAGGATGGAGAGCAACTGGTTGTAGTCAATGTCGTTGCCGATGACAGCCAGGTCGATATCCGACCCCGCACGGTAGTTGCCCTTTGACCTGGAGCCAAAGATAAGAACTTTCTTGATGTTAGCATGACGGCGGAAGACATCCTGCAGTTCCTTAATAACCGTGTCGCTCAATCCGAATCTCATACTTGCTGGCTGTCTGCCTCCGTTACATCAAGCAATCGGGTGCATGCCTTGTGAAAGTTTGCATACCGCTGAATCCAACGAATATCTGTCTGTTGTTCCATATGGTTTCCTATTTTTGGTGCAAATATAAGGAATATTTTTGAAACCAAGGAAGATTTTGAGAAAAAAGATAAAAAAAATCTTCTAGGCTAGTCAAGTTTTGAGAGAATAGGCTTGGGTTGGCGTAGGCTCGTGGTAGTACATTTGCCTGTGACACTGTGACGCAGTGACACAGTTGCATAAGGTTTTTCATCTTGTTGTCAGTTACGCATAAGGTCGCCGTATCACCGTATCACCGTAACATCTGCTATCTTCAAATTGCGAAAAACAAAGGGTATCATAATTATATTATATATATAATTACAATTATATATATAATATAAAATAATTTATGATTATTTTCTCCATTCAAAAATCACTAAATGTTACGGTGATACGGTGATACGGCGTTACGGCGACATGTCTTTTCCTGATTTCGGTTGACAGTTTTTTGCTTATTTCCTGATGTGGTTGACAGTCGTTTTACTGAACAAGTTGACAGTCTTCCTGACATCGTTGA
>ONCZ01000003.1 GCA_900316445.1 uncultured Prevotellaceae bacterium
GTGGAAGTCGGACATGTGTAACTTCTCGGTCATGCTGCGTCAGAGCTATGACGGTTCGAGGTACGATCGTGAGGCGAAGAGTGCCGATGCGGTGAGGGTTCATATCGAGCATCTGCTGTGGAACGTCACCCTCTGCGGGACGCCGGATGCCCTTTACCGCGTGGTGCGCAACTACACCGACGGATTCCAGAGCCGTATCGCCGTTGCCCGCACACCCGACAACACCTATGCACGGCTGGAGGATAAGACACCTGTGCTGACCGAACGGCAGACGGAGCGCATCGGGCAGATAGCCCATCTGCTGCCTCTGATGCAGGGTGAGGTGGTGCTGCCGAAGCTGGAGGCCAAGGGTAGGGAGTGGCTGGAGAGAATCCGCATGGAGACGATGAAGAACGATGACAAGACGAGAGCCCGCCAGCGCTTCCGCATCTGTGTGACGGCACAGCGGATGACCTGCTGCCTGATGCTCTGCAAGGTGTGCGAGCTGCTGATCCAGAAGCACGGGCTGAACGGTGCGGAGACGCTGCTGAAGCAGAAGCCGACGCTCTGGAAGGAGATGCTGGTGAAGACGCAGACGGCACAGATGCTGGAGACGTACGACGTGATAGCCGACTCGCTGATGGACAATGCCCTTTTCTTCTTCCGGGAACGTATCGAGAATGCGGTCAACAGCCGGAACTATGCGGGCAATCAGAACGACGTCAGGATGAGGCGCGGCAAGAACGACTCGATCTATGAGCGGCTGGATCAGCAGTTCACCTTCGCACAGGCCATGCAGCAGAGCGTCATCGAGAAGGGTGCCGGTGTGACACAGAACAGCGTGCAGCAGATGCTGAAGAACTGGCGCAATCAGGGGCTGATTGTACAGACAAATAATGACACGTTCAGAAAAAACTGAGCGTGTCTTTGTGATTATATAATAAAAAAGGTGTACCTTTGCAAACAAATAACGGAAAGTATGAAAGAAGAACAATATAAGTTACTGGTCAGCCAGATTGCATCGCTGATTGACGGAGAGGGGGATATGATTGCCGTTATGAGCAATGTGGCTGCGGCGATTCACCAGACGATGGGATTCTGGTGGACGGGGTTCTATCGGGTGATAGGCGACGAGTTGGTGCTTGGTCCTTTCCAAGGCCCGGTCGCATGTATGCATATCCCATGCGGAAAGGGTGTTTGTGGCACAGCCTGGCAACGGGCAGAGACAGTCATCGTGCCCGACGTTGAGCAGTTCCCGGGGCATATCGCCTGTAGCAGCGAGTCGCGTTCTGAAATCGTTGTTCCCGTGTTTGGCAACGACGGTAAGGTGATGGCCGTGCTTGACATTGACAGCGAGCGGCTGGCCACTTTCGATGATACAGACCGCAAGTATCTGGAAGAGATCTGTCAGAGGATCAGGCTGTCCATCAGATAGACGATGGCGCAGCAGATGGCGGCGACGGGGAAGAGGCCCAGGCGACACCAGGCGGCGATGATGCCGACGATCAGGGCGACGATGCCCGAGAGGGGCGACAGGGTGGTCTGGATCATACTGGGGAAGGTCATCACGGCCAGCGTGACGTAGGGCACGTAGTAGAGGAAGCTGCGCAGGAATCGGTTGGTGATCTGACCTTTGATCAGCAGCATCGGCACCACGCGGATCAGGTTCGTGGTGATGATGCCCAGCAGGATGCAGATGATGATGCTATGCTTGTCCATCGGCCTCCTCCGTTTTGACAGGTTTCAACCAGGCGGCAACCGCCGAGATCAGGATGGTGAGCACGATGGTACGCGTGCCGCTGCTCCAGCTGCTGACAACGGGGGCGACGGCACAGGCACCGCTCAGGGCAAAGCTGGCAGCGACGGCATAGAGCACGTGGCGGTCGTCGCGGGCCGGGGGCATGATGATGGCGAGGAACATACCATAGAGCGCCACGCTGAGGGCGGCGACGATGTTGGTGGGCAGCATGCCGCCTGCGATGATGCCGGCGGCACAGCCCGATGCCCAGAAGAGGGTGGAGATGAGTGCGGCAGAGTAGGTGTAGGCTGGCGGACAGTATCCCGGATGGGCGATGGATACGCCGAAGACCTCGTCGGTGACACAGCAGGCCATCAGAATGCGATGGAACCACGAGGTGCCGGGTGCGATCTTCTGGGAGAGGGCGGCACTCATCAGCATATAGCGCAGATTCACTACGAGGCACATCGCGACGATCTCTGCGTAGGCAGCCTGGGCGGCCACGAGGGTATAGACGCCGTATTCGCCGGCCGAGGCACGCGTAAAGAAGCTGCTAACGAATCCTATAGCAGCTGTCAGTCCCGCTTGCTTGGCGATGATGCCCAGCGAGAATGCAACGGCAAAGTATCCCAAGGCTATGGGGATGCCGATGCGAAGTCCTTGAATGATATTCTTGTCCGTTACCTAATCAATCGTCAGGGTTACGCTTGTAGTGGAACTCCTGGATGTTGGGGTTCGTGCCCAGGTCGCCTCCGATGGTTGTGGGCTGGATGAGCTTCTGGTTGTAGTTCTTGCGCATCGGGCCGATACGGAGAAGGAAGTCGTTGAAGTTGGCCGTGGGGATCACCATCCCGTAGATGCCGAAGCCTACGCGCGTACCTTCTGTCTTGACATTGTTGTAGACATAAGCGGTGCGGAAGAACGAGTGGTTGAAGATTTCCAGACGGTTGTACTTGTCGAACACCTCGCGCCACTCCTGACCTACCTTTGTGGTGTCGGCCTTGGTGAAGATGAAGCCGATGTTGTGGACGAAATCGTCGATCTGGTCGCCTCGGATACTGTCGTTCTGTTCCATGCACTGCATGATGTTGTCGTTCATCTCGTCGCGCATCTCCTGGTCAGTGGGTTTGGTGAGAACGGCGATGATGAAGAGCACCAAGAGGATGATTGCTAAAATGACAAATTTGCCGAGGCAGCTGTGAAGGAACATCTTTCCTACGCTCTCGTTAGTTTTGTAACCTTGGTTGTCTGATGGGTTCATAGTTGCTAAATTTGATGATTATGAATTAAGTTCATGAATTCCTGCCGGGTCTTGGCCTGGTTGAAGGCGCCGCTGAAGTCGCTGGTGGTGGTGATGGCGTTCTGTTTCTCGATGCCGCGCATTTGCATGCACATGTGGCGGGCCTCGACGACGACCATCACACCCAAGGGCTTGAGCGTGTCCTGGATGCAGTCTTTGATCTGCTGCGTCATACGCTCCTGCACCTGGAGACGGTGGGCGTAGATATCGACTACGCGGGCTATCTTCGACAGTCCGGTGATGTAGCCGTTAGGGATGTAGGCCACGTGGGCCTTGCCGTAGAAGGGCAGCATGTGGTGCTCGCAGAGGGAGAAGAAGTCGATATCCTTGACGATGACCATCTGTGAGTAGTCCTCCTTGAACAGAGCGTCGGTGAGCACCTTGTGGGCGTCCATCTGATAGCCCCGTGTGAGCACCTGCATAGCCTTTGCCACACGCATGGGCGTCTTCAGCAGTCCTTCGCGCTCAGGGTCTTCACCCAGCAGCGTCAAGATCTGATGATAGTGCGCAGCGAGTTCCTCAACTCCTGACTCCTGACTCCTGACTTCTGTCTCTTTCATTATGGATAGTAAACGGTTATTTTCCCTTTGACGATGACGGCGGAGGGGTAGCCCATCTGCTTCACCTGCCGGAGAATGTCGTGTGCCTCCTCGTAGGTGCGGTAGTTGCCGATGCGGCAGATCCAGCGCGGGGAGTAGAAATGCACATAGACGGGCTCGTTGGGGAAGAGCGTCTTTATCTCCTCGCCTGTGCGCTCAGCCTTCAGACGGTCCGTACGGCCGTTGCCGCCGGCAAACACCTGCACGCGGAAACCGTTGATCTTCTTGCCGTTCTTCATCATCTTCTTGCGGAGGTCGATGGAGTCGGGCAGTGAGGTGTCGTCGGTCAAGTCGTTGTCCGTCAGTTTGACGGTCTGCTGCGGCTTGGCGGGTGTCGTGGTGGTAGTCTGAGGCGTCGTTGTCGGCTTGGGCGTCTGAGCTGCCGTCGGGTTGTTGATGAGTTCGTCGATGACCTTGTCTTGTGTGACGGTCACCTTTCCTTCGCCGATCCTGCTCTGCTGGAGCTGTTCGGTAAAGGTAGACTGCGCGCCGGCTGCCAGCCAGCAGCCGACACACAGTGCTAATGTCAATGCGAGTCGTCTCACTTCTTCCAGGCGTCGATGATTCCCTTGAAGTCAGCGGCCTTCAGTGAAGCGCCACCAATCAGACCACCGTCGATGTCGGGCTTTGCGAACAGCTCGGGAGCGTTGCTGGCCTTGCAAGAACCGCCATAGAGGATGGTGGTGTCGTCGGCCACAGCCTGACCGTACTTCTCGGCGATGATGCTGCGGATGTAAGCGTGGATCTCCTCAGCCTGCTCAGCAGTAGCGGTCTTGCCGGTACCGATGGCCCAGATGGGCTCGTAGGCGATGACGATCTTGCGGAAGTCCTCCTCAGAGAGGTTGAACACGCTGCCCTCAAGTTCGGCCTTCACGACCTCGTTCTGCTTGCCGGCCTCGCGCTCCTCCAGGCTCTCACCGATGCAGAAGATCACCTTCAGGTCGTTCTTCTGTGCGAGCAGCACCTTCTCCTTCAGGATCTCGGGAGTCTCCTTGTAGTACTCACGGCGCTCAGAGTGGCCGAGGATGACGTACTGGGCTCCTGTTGACTTCACCATCTCGGCAGAAACCTCACCGGTGAAGGCACCCTTCTCCTTGTCGGCGCAGTTCTCAGCACCCAGGCCGATGATGTCCTGGTCGAGGAACTGTGCGATAGAAGCGAGGTGAATGAACGGGGTGCAGATGACCACACCGCAGTTGGGCTTGTCAGCCTTCAATGTCTCGTTAAGCTCCTTTGCAAGAGCGATACCATCCTGGAGATTCATATTCATCTTCCAGTTTCCTGCTACGATTTTCTTTCTCATTTTACTTTCTTTTTTATGAATTGGGTTATTATCTGAGTTTTCTGAATGATCTGAGTTTTCTGACTTTCTTTTCTTTTTTCTGATCCAGTGGGTCCAGGCCCAGAGTCGGTCGGCGAGGGTGAGGAGTACCAGCGGAAGCACGAACCACGTGAGTATCCAGAGGATCTTGCTCGTGACGGTCTCGGTGGGCAGCTGCCCCAGCGGACTATCTTCCAGCCGGCTGTTGAGATCTTCTTCCGAAGGCAGGGCGTTGTGACTCCATTTGCGGATGACGACGCCGTTGTGGAGAAGCAGCAGACCCGGGTTCGACCGGATGACGGTCTTCAGGGTGATGTCGTCGGTATTGCAGAACGGATATTCTGCGCCTGTCATATCGCACCAGCGGCTGATGGCCTTGCCCGTGCTGGCGGTGAGACAGTAGAACGGATAGCCGTGATCCAGACTGTACTCATAGACGTGGTTCAGCTCGTCGAGCTGGGAGTCGTCGGCCTGTTCCAGATGGGGCGCCACGAGCAGGAACGTGTAGCTGCTGTCGTTGAGCACCGCCTCAGTGATGTCCTCGCCGTCGTCCGTCCGTTCGATGAAGAAGTCGGCGTAGGGCGAATCCTCGCCGTCCATCATCTGCAGCCAACCTGCCCTGAGGTCTGCCCCTATGTGATAGGGACGGAAGTCGAACTGGGGTAGGGTGTAGAGGCTCCGTCCGATGATGACGAACAGAATGAAGGCCACCGAGTAGTTGACCACGATCCACTGGTTCGGTTCGCTGATGAGCCTCGGCTGGAGGGTAGGCCATTTCCACACGATGACGGCCGCACAGAGCAGCACAACATTCTTCCACAGTGTCTGCCAGTTGGTGAGCACCAGCGCATCGCCGAAGCATCCGCAGTCGGTGATGGGGTTGGTGAGCGCCAGCCAGAGGGTGAGCGGCGTCATAATGATCATCACCGCGAGCACCACCTTCGACACGAGCCGTCGCCTGATGGCGAAGAGCAGACAGATGCCGAGGATGAACTCGACGGTCGCCAGGATCACTGCTGCAGGCAGCGTGAGCGTGTCGGACGCCAGAGTGCTCAGTCCCATTGCCGTCAGATAGTCGTGGATCTTGTACTGGGTACCTAAGGGATCCACCGCCTTGACGAATCCTGAGAGGATGAACGTCAGGGCGAGTATCATCCGGCAGATGTTGACGGCTGTCTTCCTCACTCCGATAGTTTAATTACGCCAAAGACCGCATAGTTGATGATGTCCATATAGTTGGCATCGATGCCTTCGGAGACGAGCGTCTCGCCCCCCAGATTCTCAATCTCCTTGATACGTTCGATTTTCGTCAGGATCAGGTCGGTGTAGCTGCTCACGCGCATACCGCGCCAGGCTTCGTCGTAGTCGTGGTTCTTGCGCTTCATCAGCTCCAGCGCCTCGTGGGCGAACTGGTCGTAGAGCTTCATCGCCTCTGTATTGTCGATATCGACGGTGTCGGCAAAGCCCTTCGAGAGCTGGATGAGGCCCACGATGCCGTAGTTGATCAGCGCGATGAACTCCGGCCTGATGCCTTCGCCCACCATCGATTCCTTCTTGATTTCGAGGGAACGGATGCGCTTGGCTTTGATGAAAAGCTGGTCGGTGAGCGCCGTCGGGCGCAGGATGCGCCACGAGGCTTTATAGTCGTGAAGCTTCTTCTCGAACAGGGCCCTGCATTCAGCCAGCGCCTGCTCAAATTGGGCATTTGTCTTCTCCTGATAGTCCATAATCGGGTGCAAAGGTACGAATAAGCGAGCAAAATGCAAAATAAAATTCGATTTATTTTCATTTTCGAGCGAAAGTATCTTCGAGCGGAGCTCAAAGGTACAAATAAAAAGTGAAAAGTGAAAAGAAAAGTGGAAAATTTCACTTCTCACTCTTCATTTTGCTTCTGCCGGATGTATCGTATCTTCATACCGAGGGCTTCAAACTGCGTGCGGATGGAGTCGCGGCGCATACGGGTACGGGTGAGGTTCGTCAGTTCTTCGGCGGTTGCCGTCAGCGCAGCCTTGTGGGCATCTACCTGTTTCTGCAGGGCCTCCAGTTCACGGTTGGCAAGTACCAGCAGACTGTCTGTACGCGTCAGTTCCTGCTGGGCGATCTTCAGTTCCACATCCTGGTGCAGCCTGAGGGCGGCCTTCCTTGCCTCGACGATGTCGGGATAGGTGCGGCGGAGGGAGTCGATGAGCAGTCGGGCTTCGTCGAGCCGTCCTTCTTCACAGAGTGCGGTGGCCTGCTGGGCGAGCTGTGCTGCCTGCTCCTGCGGGTTCTCGCCACAGCCGATGAGCAGCAGGGCGGAAGCCAGACAGAGAATCAGTTGTCTTGTCAGTCTTGTCATACTTATTATATTTTGTGGCAAAGGTACTATAAAAAAGTGAAAAATGAAAATAAATTGTGTTTTATTTTGCATTTTGCTCGCTTATTCGTACCTTTGCAGCCCGAAACAAGAAAGAAGGATGAAACTATACTCCGACGACGAGCTGGCAAAGATATTGGATCAGGCGGTGTTCCGTCTGATCAGCGAGGCTGCAGACCATTTAGGGCTGGAGTGCTACGTCGTGGGCGGCTACGTGAGGGATATCTTCCTGGAGCGGCCTTCCAACGATATCGACGTGGTGGTTGTCGGCAGCGGCATCGCGGTGGCGGAGGAACTGAAACAGATGCTGGGGCGCAAGGCTCACCTCTCGGTTTTCAGGAACTTCGGTACGGCGCAGGTGAAGTTTCGTCAGAAAGGCGTTGAATACGAAGTGGAGTTCGTCGGCGCCCGCAAGGAGAGCTACAGCCACGATTCGCGCAAGCCCATCGTGGAGGACGGTACGCTGGAGGACGATCAGAACCGCCGCGACTTCACCATCAATGCGATGGCCATCTGTCTGAATAAAGACCGTTTCGGCGAACTCGTCGATCCCTTCAACGGGTTGGCAGATCTCGAAGACGGCATCATCGCCACCCCCCTCGACCCGGAGATCACTTTTTCTGACGACCCGCTGCGGATGATGCGCTGTGTGCGTTTCGCCACGCAGCTGAATTTCGAGATCGAGCAGGAGACCTATGAGGCGTTGGAACGGATGGCCGACCGTATCAAGATCGTGAGCGGCGAGCGCATCAAGGACGAACTGAATAAGATCATCCTCGCCCCGCATCCCAGCATCGGCTTCGAATATCTGCAGCGCTGTGGACTTCTGAACATCATCCTGCCCGAACTTTCTGCCCTCGATATCGTCGAGCAAAAGAACGGCCGTGCACATAAGAATAATTTTTACCATACGCTGGAGGTACTTGAGAATGTAGTCAGGAGTCAGGAGGCAGGAGCCGGGAGTCAGGAGAATAGCCTTTGGCTCCGCTGGGCAGCTTTGTTGCACGATGTAGGAAAGACCAAGTCAAAGCGCTGGGATCCGGCAGTAGGATGGACTTTCCATAATCATAATATCATCGGTGCCAAGATGGTGCCAGTCATCTTCCGTCGGCTTATGCTGCCGATGGATGCGAAGATGAAATATGTGCAGAAATTAGTTGACACGCATATGCGTCCCATCGCCATCGCCGACGATGAGGTGACAGACTCTGCCGTGCGTCGTCTGATGAACGATGCGGGAGAGGATATCGACGACCTGATGACGCTCTGTGAGGCCGATATCACTTCGAAGAACGAAGTCCGCAAGAAGCTGTTCCTCGAGAATTTCCGTATGGTCCGTGAGAAACTCGCCGACCTGAAGGAGAAAGATTACGTCCGTCTGTTGCAGCCCGTGATCGACGGCAATGAGATTATGGAGATGTTCCATCTGAAGCCCAGCAGGGAGGTCGGCGTACTGAAGCAGTTCCTGAAAGATGCGGTGCTCGACAACCGTGTGGAGAACGAACGGGAACCCCTGATGCAACTGCTGATGGAGAAGGCCAAACAGATGGGTCTCGTATGAAACAATTCTAATAGCCAATAAACTTTGTTAAAATCTGACTTATCCAATATATCATAAGATATATTTTTTGTACCTTTGCACCTCGAAAAACCGTGACTGATAAGAATAGTTTTCGGTAAAGGTATTAGATTCAACAAGTAAATCAGTTTAATAAAGGTATGAAAAAGAACAAGATTTTGATGTTTGCTGCCGCAACGTTGCTGTTGGCATCGTGTGGCGGTGGCGGTGGTCGCCCGACATTTGGCGACAATGAGTATCCTGTACAGGCTGTGGGTACGTCGAGTATGCAGATGCAGACCACGTATCCCGCTACTATCAAGGGTGTGCAGGATGTGCAGATTTGTCCGAAGGTTCAGGGCTTCATCACCCAGATTAACGTGAAGGAAGGTCAGACGGTGGGTGCCGGACAGGTGCTCTTTGTGCTGGATAACGCGACCTATCAGGCTCAGGTGCGCCAGGCTCAGGCTTCGGTGAATACAGCCCAGGCTCAGTGCAACACTTCCAAGTTGAGTTATGAGAACTCGCAGAAATTGTTTGAGAGTGGCGTGATCGGTGACTTCGAACTCCAGTCGTCTGCCAACAGCTACGAGCAGGCGAAGGCCAGCCTTTCTGCCGCTCAGGCAACGCTCGCCAATGCCAAGGAGATGTTGAGCTTCTGCTACGTGAAGAGCCCGGCCTCTGGTGTAGTGGGTACGCTGCCTTATAAGATTGGTACGCTCGTGAATACCTCGACGGTGATGACCACCGTGTCGAACAACTCGTCGATGGAGGTATATTTCTCACTGACCGAGAAGGATGCGATGAGTATGACGCAGGCCTCGCTGGGTGAGATGCCATCCGTACAGTTGCGTCTGGCCGACGGTACGATCTACAATCACGAGGGTAAGGTGACGAAGATGAGCGGTGTGATCGATGCTGCTACGGGTTCCGTGCAGATCATCGCCCTGTTCCCCAACGCCGAGAAGCTGTTGAAGAGCGGTGGTTCCGGTTCGATCGTCATCCCGAAGAGCAACTCATCGGCCATCGTGATTCCCCAGAGCTGCGTCTCAGAGGTGCAGGACAAGAAGTTCGTCTATCTGCTGGGCGAGGGTAACAAGGTGAAGTACTCGGAGATCAAGGTGGATCCGCAGAACGATGGTAAGAACTATATCGTGACTGAGGGTCTGAAGGTGGGTGACAAGTATGTCACCAACGGTATCACCAAACTGAACGACGGTATGGAGATTGTTCCCATCACCCCGGAGAAGTATCAGCAGAAGATCGACGAACAGGCTAAAGCCATGAGCGCCGGCGATATCGTCAATGCGATGAAGAAATAATCGTAAATGTGTAAATTGTAAATCGTAATTAAGTATATGACTTTTACTACATTTATAAAACGCCCGGTTTTGTCGACGGTGATCTCCATCCTCATCGTCTTGCTGGGTTTTATCGGACTTGTTTCGCTGCCTATTGAGCAGTATCCTGATATTGCGCCGCCAACGGTTGCGGTGTGGACTACCTATCCTGGTGCCGATGCTGAGACGGTGAAGAACTCCGTTGTCGTGCCACTCGAAGAGAGCATCAACGGTGTGGAGGGAATGGACTATATCTCGTCGACGGCCAGTACTGGCTCGGCACAACTCAGTGTGCTGTTCCGTCAGGGCATGAATCCTGACATGTGTGCTGTGAACGTGCAGAACCGTGTGCAACAGGCTCAGGCATTGTTGCCGGCAGAAGTAACTCGTATCGGTGTGACCGTCCAGAAGCGTCAGACATCACAGGTGCTGATGTTTACGCTGACTTCTGAAGACGGCCGTTACGATGATGAGTTCCTGACGAACTACAGTAATATCAACATCATCCCGGCCATCAAGCGTATTCAAGGTGTGGGTGACGTGCAGTCGCCTGGTATGAAAACTTACTCTATGCGTATCTGGCTGAAGCCCGACGTGATGAAACAGTACGGCCTGATGCCTTCCGATATCAGCGGTGTGCTGGCAGAGCAGAACATCGAGGCTGCTCCTGGTACCTTTGGCGAACAGTCGGACGTGGCCTATGAGTATGCCATGCGCTATACAGGCCGTCTGAAGAGTGAGGAAGAGTTTGGTAATATCATCATTCAGAGTAATGCTGACGGTACGACGTTGAAACTCAAGGATGTGGCAAAGATCGAATTGGGAGGTCAGATGTATTCTGTGTCTATGAGAAACAACAATCTGCCTTCTGTGCTGGGTATGGTACAGCAGATTGCCGGTTCTAACGCCAACGAGATTGCCAAACAGGTGAAGGCCGAACTCGAGGAGCAGGCCAAACTGTTCCCCCCGGGCATGACCTATAAGATCAACTACGACGTGACAGAGTTCCTCTATGCCTCAATCGAGGAGGTGGTGTTCACACTGTTCTTCACGTTGTTCCTCGTGTTTATCGTGATCTACATCTTCTTACAGGACTGGCGCTCTACGCTCATCCCGCTGATTGCCGTGCCGGTGTCACTGGTGGGTACGTTCTTCTTCCTGAGCGTGTTCGGATTCTCCATCAACCTGCTGACGCTGTCTGCCTTGCTGCTGGCCATCGCCATTGTGGTGGACGATGCTATTGTGGTGGTCGAGGCCGTGCATGCCAAGTTGGATCAGGGCTATAAGTCACCGCTGACGGCTTCTATCGATGCCATGAACGAGATCTCGGGTGCTATCATCTCCATCACGCTGGTGATGTCAGCAGTGTTTATCCCAGTATCGTTCATAGGTGGAACTTCTGGTACGTTCTATCGTGAGTTCGGTGTGACGATGGCTGTGTCTATCGTGATCTCGGCTATGAACGCCCTGACACTGTCGCCGGCTCTCTGTGCCATCTTCCTGAAACCTCACGACAAGGAGGGACACGAAAAGAAGATGTCGCGTATCGATCGTTTCCATCAGTCGTTCAATACGGCCTTTGATGCGACGTTGGGGAAATATAAGGGCATCATTGAGAAGCTGGTCCGCAAACCAGTGGCTATCATTCTGACGGTGGTTATCGGTCTGGCAGTGTTGGGTACGACCATGTTCACGGCCAAGTCGGGTCTGGTGCCTTCCGAGGATACGGGTACGCTCTTCTGTACTATCACGATGCCTCCCGCTACGTCTGTCGCCCGTACCCGTCAGGTCATTGACGAGGTGGACAAGATTCTGGCTGCCGATCCCGCTATCCAAAGTCGTGAGCAGATTCAGGGTTACAACTTTATCGCAGGCTCGGGCTCTGACCAGGCTACGTTCATCATCAAGCTGAAGCCATTCTCAGAGCGCCAGAAGAGTCTTTGGTGGAAGATCAGCGGTCTGTGGCTGGGGGACGGTATCTACCGTTTCTTCATCGATCCCTTCGATGCTACGGGTGTCATCGCCCAGATTTTCATCAAGACGGCTCACATCAAGGATGCCTCCATCCTGGCTTTCCAGCCACCTATGATTCCCGGCTTCTCGGCTAACAGTGGCGTGTCCATCGTGATGCAGGACCGTACGGGTGGTGACTTGACGAAATTCTATGGTATCGTCAAGGATTATATCGCAGAGCTTAACAAACTTCCGGAGTTCCAGATGGCGCAGACCTCTTACAACCCCAACTATCCCCAGTACATGATTCATGTCGATGTGGCCAAGTGCAAACAGACTGGCATCTCGCCTTCTACGGTTCTGTCTACGCTGCAGGGTTACTATGGCGGTCTCTATGCCTCTAACTTCAATGCCTACGGAAAACTCTACCGTGTGATGATACAGGGTTCGCCCGAGACACGCATGACCAAAGAGTCGCTTAATAATATATATGTACGCACGCCTGCGGGAATGGCTCCCGTCAAGGAGTTCTGCAATCTGGAGCGTGTCTATGGTCCTACGAACATCAGCCGCTTCAACTTGTTCACTTCTATTAATGTGACGGCTACGGTGGCAGATGGCTATTCCACCGGTGAGGCTATCGCGGCTGCTGAGAAGGTGGCTGCCGACATGTTGCCGACAGGTTACTCTTACGAATATCAGGGTCTTACCCGTGAGGAGGCTAAGGCTTCCAACACCACAGGCCTGATCTTCGTGCTCTGTTTCATCTTCATCTATCTGATTCTGTCAGCCCAGTACGAGTCCTATATCCTGCCGCTGTCTGTGGTGCTCTCTGTGCCGTTCGGCTTGGCTGGCTGCTATCTGTTTACCATGATGTTCGGCCATGCCAACGATATCTACATGCAGATCTCGCTGATTATGCTGATCGGACTGTTGGCCAAGAACGCCATCCTGATTGTGCAGTTCGCCTTGGAGCGTCGTCAGACGGGTATGGCCATCTCGTGGTCGGCCATTCTGGGTGCCGCAGCCCGTCTGCGTCCTATCCTGATGACCTCTCTGGCTATGGTCATCGGTCTGCTGCCGATGATGTTTGCCAGCGGTGTGGGTAAGAATGGTAACCAGACGCTGGGTGCTGCTGCCGTTGGTGGTATGCTCATCGGTACACTCATGCAGCTCTTCGTCGTTCCTACGCTGTTCGTTATCTTCCAGTCCTTACAGGAGAAGATCAGTCCGCTTAAGTTCGAGGATGAAGAGAACGAGGCTGTGGCAGCCGAGCTGGCTCAGTATGCACATGCAAAACCTGTGGACTACGAATTAGAGAAATAATTAAAAAATTAAAGAATTATAAAATTGAAAAGGAATGAGTATGAAGAATATAATTTTTAAGTCTTTTAATTTTTTAATTGCTGTATCGTTGCTGTCAGGGTGCGGACTCTATAACAAATACGAGCGTCCTGAGGTGGATACGAAGGGGCTGGTGCGCGACACGGTGTCGATTACCGACACCCTCGCTGTGGCTGATACCACAACGTTTGGTAACCTGCCCTGGCGTAGCGTCTTCACAGACCCTCAGCTGCAGGCACTCATCCAGCAGGGACTCGACAACAATCCAGACCTGCTCAATGCAGCCCTTAATGTCCACATGGTGAATGAGGGCCTGAAGGTTGCCAAACTGGCCTTCCTGCCCTCTGTCGCCTTGAGCCCGCAGGGGACGCTCCAGTCGTTTGATGGTGCCGCCGCCACCAAGGCGTACACGCTGCCCGTCTCGGCCTCGTGGAACGTAGACCTCTTCGGCAATCTGCTCTCTGTGAAGCGCAGTGCCCAGATGCAGCTCATCGCCACCGAGGACTATCAGACGGTTGTTAAGTGTAACATCATCTCTTCCATTGCCAACCTCTATTACACGCTGCTGATGCTCGACCGCCAGTTGGAGATTGTCATCGACATGGAGCAGCTGACGAAGGAGACCTGGGAGAAGATGAAGTTTATGCATGAGAACCGCGTGGGCTACCGTTCTACGGCCGTGCAGAGTGCTGAGGCCGCCTACTATCAGGTGCAGACGCAGAGAATTGACATTCTGCGCCAGACCCGTGAGATCGAGAACTCCATCTCGCTGCTGATCGGACAGCCTGGGCAGACCATTCCCCGTAGCACCTTTGCAGATCAGAGCCTGCCCTCTGAGTTCTCTACTGGCGTGGGTATACAGATGCTGGCCAACCGTGCCGACGTGCATGCCAACGAGATGGCTCTGGCCCAGTGTTTCTATGATATCGAGACTGCCCGTAGCCGTTTCTATCCCAGCATTACCATCTCGGGAACAGCCGCTTTCACCAATAACAATGGGTTGGTGAATCCCGGCAAGTGGCTCTTGCAGGCGGTGGGTAGTCTGGTGCAGCCCATCTTCCAGCACGGACAGATCGTCGCTGGCTTGAAGGTGGCCAAGGATAAGTATGAACAGGCCTTCAACACCTGGCAGAATTCAGTCTACAAGGCTGGTAACGAGGTGTCTAACGCTTTGTCTTCCTACAATGGCTATGCAGACATGGTGGTGCTCGACGCCAAGCGCGTGGCAGTGCTCAAGCAGAATGTCGCGGACACCCGCAAGCTCATGGAGTCGTCATCTAACACTACCTACCTCGAAGTGATCTCCGCCCAGAGTAACCTGCTCAATGCCGAGATCAACGAGGTCAGCGACCAGTTCAGAAAGATGCAGTCCGTCGTCAACCTCTACCAGGCCCTCGGAGGCGGAGCTAAGTGATAAAAGGAGAGAAGGAGTAAGGAGAGAAGGAGTAAGTAGATATGAATATGACGCAGAGTTTCAAAGAGATTGTCGCTTGGCAGAAGGCACATGCTTTTGTCGTGATGGTCTATAAAACCTGTGCATCATTTCCTGCATACGAGCGCCATGGATTATGGTCGCAATTTACAAGAGCAGCAGTTTCTATTGCCGCTAATATTGCTGAGGGGTATAGAAAAGATGGTATTGCAGACAAACTGCGATTCCTGAATATCTCTCAAGGCAGTCTGGAAGAATGCAGATACTATATTCTTCTCTCTTATGATCTCGATTACATAGATGAAAGTAAGTATAATAATATGAACCAGAGTATTGAGGAAGTGAGTAGGTTGTTGAATGCCTATTATAAAGGGATCAAGGATAGAAATTACCTTTAAGTCATTTCTACTTCTCTCCTTACTCCTTCTCTCCTTACTCCTAAAAAAGTGAATGAAATGAACGAAATTTCTCCCAAAGCCGAGATTTCTCCCAAGGCGAAGATCGGCAACAACTGTAAGATATTCCCCTTCGTGTATATCGAGGACGACGTGGAGATCGGTGACAACTGCATCATCTTCCCCTTCGTCTCCATCTGCGACGGCTCGCGCATCGGTAAGAGCAACAAGATCCATCAGGGCTCCGTCATCGCTGCCCTGCCGCAGGACTTCAACTTCCGTGGCGCTAAGTCGTATGTGGAGATCGGCGACAACAACGTCATCCGCGAGAATGTCGTCATCAACCGTGGTACCAACCGCGACGGCGTGACGAAGATCGGTAGCCATAACTTCCTGCTCGAAGGAACCCACATCAGCCACGATACGGTGGTGGGCGACCACTGCGTGTTCGGTTATGGTACGAAGATTGCCGGCGACTGCGAGATCGGCAATGGTGTCATCTTCTCCTCTGGTGCCATTCAGAATGCCAACACCCGTGCCGGAGACCTCGCGCTGATTCAGGCAGGCACGGCCTTCTCGCACGACGTGCCTCCCTACGTCATTGCTGGTGGTAATCCGATGGAGTATGGCGGTCCCAACACGACGGTGATGGACTATGCCGAGATCGACAAGAAGGTTCAGAGCCACATCGCCAATGCCTATCGTCTGCTCTTCCACGGTAAGACGAGCGTTTTCGATGTCATCAAACAGATTCGCGACCAGGTGCCCGATGGTCCTGAGATCCAGAACATCATCCGCTTCCTGGAAAACTCCAAGCGCGGCATTATGTGTAAATAACAATCGAATCCCTGCCAACCGGCAGGGATTTGTTCTTTAATAGGAGGCTGTGCAGGGGATGCCGGCGGCTATCACACAGTCGCGGATGGCATCGAGTTGTTCGTGGGTGGCCTTGAGAAGACCCTGGGTGGGTGTCTCGCGGTCGATGGTGTAGATCATCACCTGCTGGGGCTTGATGGCTTTGACGGCCTCAAGCCAGGGACCGACATACTCCTCCCCAGTATTATCTACAGACTCCTGACTCCTGACTCCTGACTCCTGTCTCCATACCTCCCCCCTCATGAACATGGTCTGGATGATGATATGACCATTAAAGGCTTTCATACGGTCGATGATCTTTTCTACATCGTAGGTGCCGTTGGGGTGGTCCACCTTATTTATATATATAGGATCGACGGTGTCGAGTTTCAGGATGTTGTTGTCCACCCGCATCAGGGCATCGTAGACGGCCTGGCGGTGGATCATCGTGGAATTGCTCAATACGGAGACTTTCGCCTTCGGGCAGTACTGGTCACGCAGGCGGATGACATCGTCGATGATCTCAGGGAAGTGGGGATGACAGGTGGGTTCACCATTGCCTGCAAAGGTCAGCACGTCGGGCAACTGGCCTTCGGCAGCCATCTGCTGCAGTTTCTCTTCCAGCTTGGCAGCCACCTCTTCGCGTGTGGGGAGGGGCAGGGTAGGACGGTGGTCTTCGTTGAAACCGCACTCGCAGTAGATGCAGTCGAAAGAACACACTTTGCCGTCGGCAGGCAGCAAGTTGATACCTAAAGAAATGCCCAGACGGCGACTGTGAACAGGGCCAAAGACGGGCGAAGGATAAATAATTGTACTCATAATGGCTGCAAAGATAGTCTTTTTTTACCGCAGATTACGCAGATTACGCAGAAAAATGAAAAATAATCTGTATAATCTGCGTAATCTGCGGTTATTTTTGTAACTTTGCACCCGAATTCAAAAGATTACGTACGTAAACCTACATGAAAAGACGACGTGAGAAGACTGGCCGCCGGCAGGGTGTGCAGTTGGTGACCTTGTGTATTAGTACAGCGATGGTGCTTGTGCTGCTGGGTTTGGTGGTGTTCTCTGTGCAGACATCGCGCAACCTGTCGCAGTGGGTCAAGGAGAATCTGACGGTGACGGTCGTGCTTAACGACGAGGTCAGCGTGGGCGATGCCAAGCAGTTCCAGCAAGACCTCATTCATCGCCCGTTCTCGAAAGAAATCCATTACATCAGTCGTGAACAGGCCCTGAAGGAACAGACAGAGGCGATGGGTTCAGATCCTTCGGAGTTCCTTGGCATGAATCCGTTCCCGGCGACGCTTGAGTTGCAGTTGCACTCCGATTACGCCAATGCCGACTCGCTGGTGTGGATAGGTGAGGAACTCAGGAAGAATCCGAAGGTGACAGACGTGGCCTATCAGGTGGACCTGATGGACAGCGTGAACCGTAACCTCGCAAAGTTAAATATCTTGTTGCTGGTGCTGGCTGTGCTGCTGACGTTCATCTCGTTCTCACTCATCAACAACACAGTGCGACTGAGTGTCTATTCGCGCCGTTTCCTCATTCACACGATGAAACTGGTGGGTGCCTCGTGGGGATTCATCCGCCGGCCGTTTATGAAACAGGGACTGCTCGTGGGAATTCTTGCTGCCCTGATTGCCATTATCGTGTTGGGAAGTGGTGTTTATGGACTCTACTATTACGAGCCGGGCATCCAACTTATCATCACCTGGCGGGAACTGGTCATCACGGCATTGGCTGTACTGGTGTTCGGACTGGTCATCACGCTGACGTGTTCCTACATCTCCGTGAACCGTTTCCTCCGCATGCCCCCAGGAGAGTTGTATAAGATATAAATCGTAAATTCGTAAATCGTAAATAATAGATGGACAAGAGAAATTTTGCATTTGATAAGACGAACTTCATTCTGCTGGCTGTAGGCATGGCAGTGGTGATTGTTGGTTTTCTGCTGATGGCGGGTTCGGCCTCTACGGATACGGCCTATGAGCCCGACATCTTCAGCGCACGTCGCATTAAGGTAGCCCCGGTGGTATGTCTCCTGGGCTTTGTGTCAATGATCTATGCGGTCATCCGTAAACCAAAATCGTAAATCGTAAATCCGTAAATCGTAAATAAACAGATGGATTGGATAGAAGCTTTGATCCTGGGCATTATACAGGGTCTTACAGAGTATCTTCCTGTGAGCAGTAGCGGTCACCTGGCTATCGGCCAGGCGCTCTTCGGCATGCAGGATGGTGAGGAGAACCTCATGTTTACTGTGGCAGTACACGTGGCTACGATATTATCGACACTGGTCGTTCTTTGGAAGGAGATCAGCTGGATCGTGAAAGGGGTGTTTAAGTTTGAAATGAACGCAGAGACGAAGTATTTCCTGAACATCGTGGTGTCGATGATTCCTGTCGGCATCGTGGGCCTGTTCTTTAAGGATCAGGTGGAGGAAATCTTTGGCTCCGGCCTGTTGATCGTGGGCTGTTGCCTGCTGCTGACGGCTGCCCTGTTGATCTTCTCTTATTTTGCCCGTCCGCGTCAAAAGGAACATATCTCGTGGAAAGATGCTTTCGTGATTGGTATTGCCCAGGCCTGTGCCGTGCTGCCTGGCCTGTCGCGTTCTGGTTCTACCATCGCCACGGGACTGATGCTGGGTAATAAGAAAGAGAAGCTGGCGCAGTTCTCGTTCCTTATGGTGATACCACCCATTCTGGGAGAGGCCCTGCTCGACGTGATGAAGGCTATGAAGGGTGAGGCTGTGATGGGCAGCATCGGCACCGTACCTCTGTTGGTGGGTTTCGTGGCTGCGTTCCTCTCAGGCTGCCTGGCATGTAAGTGGATGATAGACATCGTGAAGCGTGGCAAACTGATCTATTTCGGTATCTATTGTGCCATCATCGGTGCCGCAACGATTCTCCTGAGTTTGTAAATAGTATGAACTTCAACGAGGGAGCCCATATCTGTATTAACAAGCCCTATCGCATGACGAGCTTTGGGGCACTGGCTCATATCCGCTATCTGGTGTCGAAACGGCTCCATGTGAAACGGGTGAAGATGGGACATGCCGGAACCCTCGACCCTCTGGCAACAGGTGTGCTGATTCTCTGCACGGGGAAGGCCACCAAACAGATTGAGGCGCTGCAACTTCACACGAAGGAATACACGGCCACCCTGCAGTTAGGGGCCACGACGCCCAGCTACGATATGGAACACGAGGTGGACAACACCTATCCGACGGAACATATCACCCGTGAATTGATTCTTGAGACGCTGCCACGCTTTGTCGGTGATATCATGCAGGTGCCTCCTGCTTTCTCTGCGTGTATGGTGGCTGGCGACAGAGCCTACGACCTTGCCCGTAAGGGAAAGGAAGTGGAACTTGCTGCGAAGCCTGTGCGTATCGATGAACTCGAACTCACAGATTTCAACCCTTCGACGATGCAGATGTCCATCCGTGTGGTCTGTGGCAAAGGCACTTATATCCGTTCGCTGGCACGAGATATCGGTCAGGCTTTGGGTAGCGGTGCTTACCTGACAGCGCTCTGTCGCACCCGTGTTGGTGATGTCCGCATTGAGGACTGCCTCACATTCGATGACTTTCCACAATGGTTAGAAAAAAATATTGATTAATATATGAAGTTATCACAGTTTAAGTTTAAGCTCCCTGAGGAGCTGGTCGCCCTGGAGCCCACCGCCCATCGCGACGAGTGCCGGCTGATGGTTCTCCACCGCAAGAGTGGCAAGATCGAGATGACCAAGCAGGATGAGGAAGGTAACGACCTGAAAGACGAAGAAGGTAATCCTGTCTATCTCGATTTCCGCAATATCCTCGACTATTTCGATGAGGAAGACACCTTTATTTTCAACGATACGAAGGTGTTCCCCGCCCGTCTCTATGGTACGAAGGAGAAGACCGACGCAAAGATCGAGGTGTTCCTGTTGCGTGAGCTGAACCGTGACCTCCGTCTCTGGGATGTGCTCGTGGAGCCTGCCCGTAAGATCCGTATCGGCAACAAACTCTTCTTTGAGGATGATGGTCCGATGGTGGCAGAGGTCATCGACAACACCACGAGCCGTGGACGTACGCTGCGATTCCTTTATGACTGTCCTCACGATGAGTTCAAACATGAACTTTTCGCCCTGGGAGCAGCCCCACTGCCCCGTTATATCATCGACCGTCGCCCTGCTGTGCCTGAGGATATGGAGATCTTCCAGACCATCTATGCCAAGAATGAGGGTGCCGTCACAGCTCCTGCGACAGGTCTGCATTTCAGCCGTGAACTGTTGAAGCGTATGGAGATCCGTGGCATCAACTTCGCTTATATTACCCTGCACTGCGGACTCGGCAATTTCGATGCCATCGAGGTCGAGGATCTGACGAAGCACAAGATGTCGTCAGAACAGATGTTCGTCAACAAGGAGGCCTGTGACATTGTGAACCGCACGAAGGAGGCTGGTCACCGTGTGTGTTCCGTAGGTGTCAGTACAGCCCGTGCCACAGAGAGTGCCGTGGGTACCGACGGACTGTTGAAGGAGTTCGAGGGCTGGACTAATAAGTTCATCTTCCCGCCGTACGATTTCGGTATGTCCAATGCCCTTGTGGCCAACTTCTATCATCCTGAGTCGCCGATGATGATGATCCAGGCGTCGTTTGGTGGCTACGACAATGTGTATGAGTGCTACACGAAGGCCGTGAAGAATGGCTATAAGTTCGGATGCTTCGGTGATGCGCTTTTGATTGTGGATGATTAAGGAGAGAAGGAGTAAAGGGGGATGGTTCATAAAGTATACTTAGGACTGGGGTCTAACCAGGGCGACAGAGCGGCGAAGCTGGCCCGTGCCATTGAACTTATTGGCGAACGGGTAGGGCCAGTCATCCGCCAGTCGTCTGTCATCGAGACAGAGCCCTGGGGGTTCACGTCAGGTAACAAGTTCCTCAATTGTGCCATCTACTGCGAGACGACACTCCTGCCACGGCAGGTGCTCCAGGTCACCCAACAGATAGAACGGGAACTCGGGCGTCACTACAAGGGCAAAGGCTATCGTGACCGTCCCATCGATATCGATATCCTGCTTTTCGACGAGCTGCATATCGAAACGCCCAACCTCCAGATTCCCCATCCATTGATGTATGAGCGAGACTTCGTGATGATACCTCTCAAAGAGATCAAACAATAAAAACTAATCAGAATAACTAAAAACAAATCAAAATGAAAAGAATATGTTCTTATGTCCTTCTGTCTAAAAAGGCGATTCTCCTGTCTTTTTGTCTGTGTGTCTGCTTCTGTCTGAACGCCCAGAATCCTTATAAGAAATACACGGAGAACCTGCCCTTTGAGATGCCGGAAGTGAAGGCGCCTGTCATCCCTGACAACAAGGTATGCCTGAAAGACTTTGGTGCTGATCCTACGGGCATCAGCCTCTGCACAGATGCCTTTGCCCAGGCTGTCGAGGCGTTGACGGCGAAGGGTGGGGGACATCTCATCGTGCCTGCCGGTGTGTGGTTTACAGGTCCCATTGTCCTCAAGAGTCATATCGACCTTCATCTTGAAATGGGCGCAGTCATCCGTTTCGCAGCCGACGAGACACTTTATCCGATCATCAAGACCTCGTTTGAAGGACTTGACACCCGTCGTTGTCAGTCACCTCTGTCTGCCGTGGGGGCTACGAATATCTCCATCACGGGTGAAGGTGTCATCGATGGCAATGGACAGTACTGGCGTCCCGTTAAGCGTCCGAAGGTGTCGGAAGGTATGTGGAAAGACGTCATCCAGCGTCCTGGTGGCATCCAGTTGCGTGATGACTACTGGGTGCCCTCAGAGAGTTATGCCCGTGGTGAGAAGGGTGCTGAACTCAACGTGCCCGCCGCTAAGACCGATGAGGAGTGGGAGGCCATCCATCGTTTCCTGCGCCCTGTGATGATCAGCCTCGTCAGTTGCAAGAACGTGCTGCTGCAGGGTGTCATCTTCCAAAACTCCCCTGCCTGGAACATCCATCCGCTGATGTGTGAGAATATTATTATAGATAATGTACTCGCGCGTAACCCTTCTTACGCCCAGAATGGTGATGCCCTCGACCTCGAGTCGTGCAGGAACGCCCTCATCGTCAACTCCCGTTTCGATGCCGGCGACGATGGCATCTGCATCAAAAGCGGTAAGGATGCCGACGGACGGAAACGTGGCAGACCTTGTGAGAATGTCGTTGTCGACGGCTGTACGGTCTTTGCTGGTCACGGTGGCTTCGTCGTGGGCTCGGAGATGAGTGGTGGCGTGCGCAACTTTATGGTCTCCAACTGCCAGTTTCTGGGCACTGATGTAGGTTTGCGCTTTAAGTCGAAGCGTGGTCGTGGCGGTATCGTGGAGAACATCTATATTCAGAACATCTCGATGATGGACATCATCACCGATGCCATCACGTTCAATATGTACTACAGTGGTAAGTCTGTCTCTGAGGTGAAGGCTGCTGGCATCGTACCTGACAATACGACGAAAGCACCTGTCGATGAGACCACGCCTATCTTCCGTAATATCTTCATCGAGAATGTCGTCTGCAATGGTGCAGGTCGGGCTATGGAGTTCAATGGCCTCCCAGAGATGCCCATCGACAATATCCGTCTGAAGAACATCACCATCCGTGCTAAAGAGGATGCCGTGTTCCATAACGTTACCAATAACGTTTCTCAAGAGAACGTGAAGATTACGCTCGAATAGCGAATTCCCCGCCGGCAGGCGGGGAATCACTCATAAAAAAAGCCTCGCAGATGCGAGGCTTTTAACTTGCTTACTTACGGAGGCCGAGGGCCTTGATGATAGCACGGTAACGATTGATATCGTTATTGTAGAGATACTTCAGCAGCTTACGGCGCTTACCTACGAGCATCGTCAGTGAACGAGCGGTGTTGTGGTCCTTGTGGTTCTTCTTCAGGTGTTCTGTCAGGTGAGAGATGCGATAGCTGAAGAGGGCAATCTGTGCCTCTGCAGAACCAGTGTCGGTAGTGCTCTTGCCATACTGACCGAAGATCTCCTCCTTCTTGGCTTTGTCTAAATACATAATTTTTTAATGTGATTAATGTTGTTTGCAAATACATCCTTCAGACGCGATTCTGGCCTAATCACCAGCCGGTTTACGTCGTCAGATGCTCCGGATTTTCCGAAATGCGGGTGCAAAGGTACGAATAATTTGAATAAAAACCAAATATTTCCGAAAAAAGTTGTACCTTTGCAGCCGTTTTTATATTAAATAGGTATGCAGGATATCAGAAATATCGCAATTATAGCGCATGTAGACCACGGTAAGACGACACTCGTGGACAAAATGATGCTCGCAGGCAATCTCTTCCGTGAGGGACAGAACCTCAGCAATCAGGTGTTGGATGCTAACGACCTGGAGCGTGAGCGAGGCATCACCATTCTTTCAAAGAACGTCAGTATCAACTGGAAGGGCGTCAAGATCAATATCATCGACACGCCGGGACACTCCGACTTCGGTGGTGAGGTGGAGCGTGTGCTTAATATGGCCGACGGCTGTCTGTTGCTCGTCGATGCCTTCGAAGGCCCTATGCCCCAGACGCGTTTCGTACTCCAGAAGGCTCTTCAGATAGGTCTCAAACCCATTGTCGTGGTGAACAAGGTGGACAAACCCAACTGCCGACCCGAAGAGGTCTATGAGATGGTGTTCGACCTCATGTTCTCACTCAACGCCACAGAGGATCAGCTCGACTTCCCCGTGGTGTATGGCTCTGCCAAGAACGGCTGGATGGGTGAGGACTTCCGCAAACCCACCGACAACATCACCTATTTATTGGATAAGATCATCGAGGTGATTCCTGCTCCACAGCAGATAGAAGGAACCCCGCAGATGCTCATTACCTCGCTCGACTACTCGAGTTATCAGGGCCGCATCGCTGTGGGTCGCGTGCATCGTGGTTCTCTGAAGGACGGTATGCAGGTGACCATCGCCCATCGTGATGGTTCTCTCGAGAAGACGAAGATCAAGGAACTCCACACC
Source organism: uncultured Prevotellaceae bacterium (assembly GCA_900316445.1). GTDB lineage: Bacteria > Bacteroidota > Bacteroidia > Bacteroidales > Bacteroidaceae > Prevotella. The sequence goes on from ONCZ01000003.1 coordinate 24,172, forward strand.
TTTGAGGGTATGGGTCACGTGCGTACAGATTCTGTGGATTGTGGTGATATCTGCGCTGTCATCGGACTGGATAAGTTTGAGATCGGTGACACTATCTGTGACCTTGAGAACCCCGAGCCTCTGGCACCTATCGCCATCGACGAGCCCACCATGTCGATGCTCTTCACCATTAACGACTCGCCTTTCTTTGGTAAGGAAGGAAAGTTTGTCACTTCGCGCCATATCAACGACCGTCTGGAGAAGGAACTCGAGAAAAACCTTGCCCTGCGTGTCGAGCCTTTCGAGGACTCTACTGATAAATGGATCGTTTCTGGTCGTGGCGTGCTCCATCTTTCCGTCCTCGTCGAGACCATGCGTCGTGAGGGCTATGAGTTGCAGGTGGGTCAGCCTCAGGTGATTTATAAGGAGATTAACGGTCAGAAGTGTGAACCCATTGAGGAACTGACCATCAATGTGCCCGAGGAGTTCTCCTCGAAGATGATTGACATGGTCACCCGCCGTAAGGGCGAGATGACCTCTATGGAGAGTCAGGGCGAGCGTGTCAACATCGAGTTCGACATTCCTTCCCGTGGTATCATCGGTCTGCGTACCAATGTCCTCACAGCCTCTCAGGGTGAGGCCATCATGGCCCATCGCTTCAAGGAGTATCAGCCTTACAAGGGTGAGATAGAGCGCCGTGTCAACGGTTCGATGATCTCTATGGATACGGGTAACGCCTTTGCCTATGCCATCGACAAGTTGCAGGACCGTGGCAAGTTCTTCATCGATCCGGGTGAGGATGTCTATGCTGGTCAGGTGGTGGGCGAGCATGTCCACGACAACGATCTCGTGGTCAATGTCTGCAAGGCCAAGCAGCTCACGAATGTCCGTGCCTCAGGTACTGACGAGAAGGCCCGTATCATTCCCAAGACAGTGATGTCGCTTGAGGAATGTCTTGAATACATCAAGCAGGATGAGCTTGTAGAGGTCACTCCGAAGTCGATGCGTATGCGTAAGACCATCCTCGACCACGATCAGCGCAAGAAATATAATATCCAGCGAGGGTAGAGTGATGTTCGCATCGGATTTCGATGCGTCATCATCTAAAATGAACATGGCGTGCTAGTTTTTTACTAACACGCCATTGATCGATCATAAAACAATCTTTTTTACGATTGAAACTAATACATGGTTTTAATGGTTCGGTTAAATTTTTAAATCTCTCGGTTATGATGTGGTTATGATTTCAGTTGCAAAATTACGAATAATATCTGAATGAAAGTGTGAAAAATTTAGCAATGGTGTGAAAGATACACCAATAGGGTGTGAAAATTATGGTAAATTTCACACTTTTTCGCTTGTTATTTCAGATTTTTCTTGTATCTTTGCACCGGTTATGTCACAAATGCAGTTTACAGGGTTCCTGCTCATGGTGCTTCTCACCGTGAAGTTGATGTCGCTGTCCGTCAGGTCAGTGGGCAGGGAGGCATTGAATCATGCACGGTGGCTGATGGCGGGCTGTACGGGTCTGCTCGGTCTGCAGTTCCTGGCTCAGATGGTACTGGGACTGCGCACGACGGGACATGTCGCCCAGGCTGTGGCACTGAACGTGGCGTGCTTCATTCCCTGTTCGGCGATGATGTCGCTGGCTATCTTGTATCTGTTGCGGGAATGGCGTATGACATGGCTCGACCGATGGATTGGCCTCTTTGCGTGGATTCCAGCTTTGGCATTGTTGTATATTGGTTTGTCGACAGACGGTCATCCGTTGATGGCGAAAGAGGTGCAGGTGTCGTGGCCACAGATTGGGTCAACCTTGTTATTTGCGGCCATGCAACTATACTATTTCATACGTCACATGTATGAGATGCAACAGCTGCACCGTGCCCTGGACGGCTATTTCGACCGTGATGCATACGGTATGCTGAGATGGATGAGGTTGAGTTTCATCCTTCTGGCATTGATGGCACTCTTCGCCCCTGTTGTGATATTATCCAATGGCTTACCCCTCGCATTTTATGGATTGTTTACCCTCTGTGGCTTCTTCTACTTCGTCGACAGTTTCGGCCTCTACGTAGTTAGTTCGTCTGCTAATCGTGTGATGGAGGCCGATCAGAATGCGAGGAAAGAGGAAGAAGTGGCAGCGGAGATGACAGACAAACTGTCCGATAACTCTGAAACCAAACAGCGGATAAAACATGCCGTAGAAAGGTGGATAGAGTGTGGCGGCTATCTGAAGAGCGGTATGAATATGCCCAGTGTGGCCTCGGAGATTGGTATCCCGCAATATCAGTTGACAAGCTGGCTCAGACAACAGAACTGCAAGTACAGTGAATGGATGACGTCACTGCGCATCGAGGAGGCGAAGCGGGTCATCGTGTCCCATCCTGACTGGAGCAACGAGAGTGTCGCAGAGCATTGTGGCTTCAGCGACCGTACTTATTTCCAGAAGAAGTTCAAGGAGAAGACGGGTATGACGCCTGCCGACTACATGAACCTCCATCAATAAGCAACAAAGACTAATAGGAAGATATGGAAGTTATTCAGAGTTTTACCATCGACCATACCCATTTGAAGCCGGGTATCTATGTGTCGCGCGAGGATAAGGGCTTCACGACGTATGACCTGCGTATCACGGAACCTAACAAGGAGCCAGCCGTGGCACCGGCAGCCATCCATAGTATCGAACACCTGATGGCTACCTGGTTCCGTAACTCTCGGGTGAAGGACGATGTGGTGTATGTAGGACCGATGGGGTGCCTGACAGGCATGTACATCATCATGACGGGCACTTATTCTGTAGAAGATATGCGCCAGCTGACCATCGAGTGTCTGGAGTGGATCCTTACGCAGAAAGAGATTCCTGCCACGACGCCTGAAACGTGTGGAAACTACCTGTTACACGACCTGCCGATGTGTCACTGGGAGTGTCGGCGCTACTTGGACCGTCTGAAGAATGACTTCCACTGTGAGTACAAGAAGCTCCAGATCACGCTGAGCGACGGACGACAGTTCGCCGATGCTTAAAGGCTTTCGATGAAAGTCTTGGTGACGTGGAAGGATTTCTCTGCGACGGTGTCCCAGAAATTGTGGTATTGTGAGGCATCGGTGTCACGCAAAGGGATGTCGCTGATGAGACGGAAGGATATAAACGGCACCTTATATATATAACACACCTGCGCGATGGCACACGACTCCATATCAACGGCCTTCGCATCAGGGAAGTGCCCCACAATCTCGCGCATCTTCTCCTTGGTATCCACAAACCAGTCGCCTGTGACAATCAGTCCGGGCTTCGCTCCTGTCAGTTTGGCTTTCTCCAACAGATAAGGATCAGCTTGATAGCGAACGGGTAAGCCTTGTACTTGTCCAAACACCGTTGTTTCGTCGATGGCCTTGCCGCAATACACGTCGTGGTATGTGAGCTCAGAACTTACCACCACATCCTGCAGGTTGATATCATCACCATTACCACCGGCACATCCACTGGAGATAATGCAGTCGGGTTTATACTGGCGGATCATCTCCACTGTCTGTATGGCTGCATTGACAGTGGCTATGCCGCTCTTTTGCAGAATCACTTGATCTTCAGAAAATAATGGACGGAGCTGCTTCAACTCCTTGTCCATTGCTACAATCATTCCTATTTTCATATTTACTTTTTTACCTTTTCACTTTTTCACCTTTCTTTGTCTGACGGCCTCGAACATGAGGATGGCGGCACTGACACTGACATTGAGGGAGTCGAGGCGCCCGAGCATCGGGATGCGGATATGGGCGTCAGCAGCCTCGCGCCACTGTTGGGTAAGTCCTGTAGATTCGGTTCCCATCACGATAGCTGTGGCCTGACGCATGTCGTAATTGTAATACTCATACGAGTCCTGTAGCTGGGCTGTGAGAATCTTGATATGTCGTTCTTTGAGGAAGGCTATACACTCCTGAGAGGTACAGACAGCCGTAGGCACCGTGAAGATGGCCCCGATACTGGCTCTTATCAAGTTGGGGTTATATAGATCCGTCAGTGGGTCGCAGACGATCACGGCATCAACATTGGCAGCGTCTGCACTCCGCAAGATTGCTCCCAGATTACCAGGTTTCTCCACACTTTCTAAGACAACCACAAGTGGATTGTCTTTTTCGAGGAATGAGGAAGGAGGAATGAGGAGTGAGGATAGTGAATGCCCCTTGCTCTTTACAACACCAATAATCCCCTCTGTACTTCCTCGATACGCCATCTTCTCATACACCTGCGGCGTCACAATGTATTCTACTTCTCTCCTGACTCCTGACTCCTGACTCCTTTTAAACACCTCCACCACCTCATACCCCCCTTCAATGCAATGCTCAATCTCCCTCTGTCCCTCGACAACAAAGAGACCTTCCTCGCGACGCAGCGACGACTTCTGTTGCAGAGCCACGACATGCTTGATACGGGCGTTCTGAACGCTGGTAATGATGTTTTCTTCCATATTTCGACTGCAAAGATATATAAAAATGAAACACAGAGGCACAGAGATACGGAGTTTTTTGTTTTTTTTATTATTTTCTCTGTGTCTCTGTATCTCTGTGTTGAAAAAATATAGTAACTTTGCACGCAGAATTAAAATTTAATGTTCAATGTTCAATGTTCAATCTTCAATAAAGAAGTGTCTGCCCGACGTGTTGGCAGTGCTGTTGTTTGCCGTGTTGGCATTTGCCTATTTCTTCCCTGCCGACATCGAGGGACGCATCCTCTACCGGCATGATGCCTCCGCAGGTCGTGGAGCAGGACAGGAGGGAATCGAGTATCTGGAACGTACGGGAGAACGTACCCGTTGGACCAATGCCCTGTTCAGTGGTATGCCAACGTACCAGATGGCACCGTCGTATGGCTCCACCAACCTGCTGTCGAAGGCCGCCGATGTCTATCACCTCTGGTTGCCGGAGAACGTGTGGTATGTATTTGCCTATCTCCTGGGCTTCTATATCCTGCTCCGCGCTTTCGACTTCCGTCAGCACCTGGCAGCCTTGGGCTCGATCCTCTGGGCCTTTTCCACCTATTTCCTCATCATCATTGCCGCAGGACACATCTGGAAGGTGTGGGCATTGGCTTATCTGCCACCGTTGATCGCAGGACTGGTGCTGGCCTATCGCGGGAAATACCTCTGGGGATTGTTGTTGACGGCAGTCTTCACGGCACTCGAGATCAACGCGAACCACGTGCAGATGACCTATTATTATCTGTTCATCATCTTCTTCCTCGTCATCGCCTGGCTGGTGGATGCCATCCACAAACACGAACTCGAACGTTTTGCGAAGGCAACGGCAGTCTGTGCGCTGGGTGGTGTCATCGGTGTGTGCATCAACCTCTCCAACCTCTATCACACCTGGCAGTACAGTCAGGAGTCGATGCGCGGCAAGAGTGAACTGGTGAAGAAAAACAGCGGAAACCAGACGAACAGTGGCTTGGAGCGTGACTATATCACCCAGTGGAGCTATGGCATCGGTGAGACATGGACATTGCTGATCCCGAATACGAAGGGTGGTGCATCTGTACCCCTGAGCATGAATGAGACAGCGATGGCCAAGGCCGATCCCAATTATACGAGTATCTATCAGCAGATAGGTCAGTACTGGGGTGAACAGCCCGGTACGTCAGGTCCAGTGTATGTCGGTGCCTTTGTCATGATGCTCTTCATCCTTGGCCTGTTCATCGTGAAGGGACCCGTGAAGTGGGCCTTGCTGGCTGCGACGATCCTCTCCATCATGCTCTCGTGGGGTAAGAACTTTATGGGGCTGACGGATTTCTTCATCGACTATATGCCGATGTATGCGAAATTCCGAACCGTCGCCTCGATTCTGGTTATTGCCGAGTTCACTATTCCCCTCCTCGCCATGTTGGCGCTGCGGGAAGTTCTTCGGTGGTACGGTGGAACGGTGGCGCGTGGGCGCGAGAATAGTTCTGCGGCAGGAAGTAATCTCGTACCCCCGCACCCCCGTACCCCCGCACTCCCGAAATACATTTTGATATCTTTCCTTCTAACCGCAGGCATCTGCCTGCTCTTTGCCCTCTTCCCCACAATGTTCTTCGACAGTTTCATCTCGACCAGTGAGATGAGCGCCTTGAAGAGTCTGCCGGCAGAACATGTGGGACCGTTGATGGCTAACCTGACGGAGATGCGTCAGGCGATGTTCACCAGCGACTGTCTGCGGTCGTTCTGGGTAATCCTGATGGGTACGGGCATCCTGCTGTTCTTCTACTACGGCAAGCTGAAACAGACCTATGCCGTCGCAGGCATCCTCGTGCTCTGTCTCTTTGACCTGTGGATTGTGAACAAGCGTTATCTGAACGACGAGATGTTCGTGCCGAAGTCAGAGCGAGAGGCCCCGCAGCAGAAGACACAGGCGGATGAGCTGATTCTGCGTGACCAGAGTCTCGACTACCGTGTGCTGAACCTCGCCTCGAACACGTTCAACGAGAACGAGACCAGCTACTATCATAAGAGCATCGGTGGATATCATGCTGCCAAACTGCGTCGTTATCAGGAACTCGTGGAGCGTCATATCAATCCTGAGATGCAACGGCTGTTCAAGGCTGTCTCTGAGGCAGGCGGTGATATGACACGGGTGAATGGCGACAGTATCTTCCCTGTGTTGAACATGCTCAACGCGAAATACTTCATCTTCCCCTTGGAGGGTGGACAGACTGTGCCCATCCAGAACCCCTATGTCTATGGCAATGCCTGGTTCGTCGATCAGCTCAGCTATGTGGACAATGCCAATCAGGAGATAGATGCTTTAGGACATATCAACCTGCGCCATCAGGCTGTGGCCGATGCGAAGTTCAAGGCACAGTTGGGTGAGGCCGTCGAACAGGATACCGCCAGTGTGGTCACTATCACCGCCTATGAACCCAATCGTCTGACCTACGACGTGAACTCTGGTAAGGGTGGGGTGCTCGTGTTTTCTGAGATATACTATCCCGGATGGACAGCCACCATCGATGGAGAGCCTGCAGAACTGGGACGTGTGGACTATGTGCTCCGTGCGATGAATGTGAAGCCAGGTCGTCATGAGGTGGTGCTCTCCTTCTTCCCGAAGTCTGTCAACACCACCGAGACTGTGGCTTATGTGGCTTATGGCGCATTGCTCCTTATTCTGATAGTGGCAGGTTATCTGGAATACCGTCGCCGACGCGTATGAAAAAGCTCTTGTCTTTGCCACCGAATCTGGTGGAGGTGTTTCATGAGGTAACAGGACTCTCCCGTGATGAATACTTCTGCACCTGTGATCCCGTCGGTCATCGTCTCGGCAGTGGTGGTGGCACCGCCTGGCTCTTGCAGGAGGCTTATAGGAGTCAGGAGTCAGGAGTCGGGAGTCAGGAGTTTGACTCTTGGCTTTGCCAAGAAAAGCGCATTCTGATTCATGCCGGTGGTCAGAGCAAGCGCCTCCCCAGCTATGCGGTTTCTGGTAAGGTGCTGATGCCCCTGCCTGTGTTTCGTTGGGAACGGGGACAGCGCCTCTCGCAGAACCTGCTGAGTGTGCAGTTGCCATTATACGAAAAGATGATGGCGATGGCACCCGACAACATCCATACGATGGTGGTCAGTGGTGATGTGCTCATCCGTGCCACGCAACCCCTGCAGCCCATCCCTGAGGCTGATGTCGTCTGTTATGGTCTCTGGCTCGATGCCTCCGTGGCGAAGAACCACGGTGTCTTTGTCAGTAGCCGTCAGACTCCCTCTGTCCTGAAACAGATGCTCCAGAAACCTTCCGTCCAGACCCTCACCGATCTCCAGCGCGATCATTTCTACCTCACCGACATCGGTGTCTGGCTCCTCTCCGACCGTGCCGTCACTCTTCTGATGAAGAAGTGTAATCATAATTTTCCATTCTCAATTTTCAATTCTCAATTAAATACTTACGACCTTTATTCCGAGTTTGGCTGTTGCCTCGGCACAGACCCAACGATGGTCGATGAAGAACTGCGACAGTTGAAGGTGGCGATTCTTCCTTTGGCAGGAGGTGAGTTCTACCATTTCGGTACATCACGGGAGATGATTTCTTCAACGCTGAGGCTTCAGAACCTCGTGAACGACCAACGTGAGATCATGCACCTCGACCGCAAGCCACATCCCTCTATCTTCGTACAGAATACCGTGATGGAGATTCCTTTCACGGAGGAAAATCGCAACATCTGGATCGAGAACAGCCATATTGGCAAGCGTTGGCATCTCACCCACGACCATGTCATCACTGGTGTGCCGGAAAACGATTGGGACATCACCCTGGCACCAGGTGAGTGTATTGATGTCGTGCCTGTTACCACGAGTTCCTCCCCCGAGATTCGTCGTTATCGCATTGACGAACCCCTGAACAGCAACGAACTGGCAGAGTGCGCAGACCTGCGTCGGCTCTTTGCTCAGCGCAAGGCCTTCTGTAAACAAAACTGGAGTGCCCTGGCTAACAACTGGCGCCACAGTGTCTTCTATCAGCTCGACCTTGCTGATGCCGCTTCGGAGTTCCAGAAGGAAAACATCCCCCTGCCGCCTCCTCTCCCTGAGGAAGCCCCCCTCATGACCCGTATCCACGATGCCATGTTCCGTGGCGACAGTGACAAGGCCTTCTCCTTGCTCCGCCATGGAATCACCTCGAGTAATCTCCTTCCTCCTTCCTCCTTCCTCCTTCCTCGAAAACAAATCGCCGACGATCAGATCGTCTGGGGACGCTCTCCCGTTCGTATCGACATCGCCGGAGGCTGGACCGATACCCCTCCCTACTGTCTTATGGAGGGTGGCAACGTCATCAACCTGGCCATCGAACTGAATGGTCAGCCCCCCTTGCAGGCATACGTCAAACCCTCGAAGGACTACCGCATTGTGCTCCGTAGCATCGACCTCGGTGCCGTAGAGGTAGTGGAGACCACCGAACAGCTGATGGACTTTATGCACGTCGGTTCACCCTTCTCCATCCCCAAGGCAGCCCTCGTCCTCGCCGGCTTCGGTAACTCTTCTCCTTCCCTCCATACTCCTTCTCTCCTTACTCCTTCCCTCCATACTCCTTCCCTCCTTCAAAAGCTCGAGGCTTTTGGTTCTGGCATCGAACTGACACTACTCTCTGCCATCCCTGCAGGCAGTGGCCTCGGAACAAGCAGCATCCTTGCTGCCACGGTCTTAGGGGCACTCAACGACTTCTGTGGCTTAGGCTGGGACAAGAATGAGATAGGCCATCGTACGCTGATGCTCGAACAGATGCTTACCACGGGAGGCGGTTGGCAGGATCAGTTCGGAGGTGTGCTGGGTGGTGTGAAACTCTTGCAGACAGGACGGGGATTCGCTCAGAATCCGCAGGTGCGCTGGTTACCCAACGACCTATGGACACAACCCGAGTATCGTCCTTGCCACCTATTATATTATACAGGCATCACGCGTACAGCTAAGCAGATCCTCGCAGAGATCGTTCGTCGGATGTTCCTCAACGATAACGCCGAACTGCGTCTGTTGCGGGAGATGAAGGAGCACACAATGGAGATGTATGAGGCCATCCAGCAGAACGACTTCCAACGAATGGGCCTCCTGATGCGCAAGACCTGGCAACAGAACCAGGCACTCGACAGTGGTACGAACCCTCCTGCCGTGGCGTCCCTGACGGATCTCATCGATGACCTCTGTTTAGGCTATAAACTCCCTGGAGCAGGCGGTGGTGGCTATCTCTATATGATTGCCAAGGATCCCGAAGCTGCAGCCCGCATCAAACAGATCCTCTCTGACCATCGTCAGAATAAAAACGCCCGTTTCGTGGAGATGGATCTTTCTCTGAAGGGTCTTCAAGTCAGCAGAAGTTAATGGATTTCCGTACTATCGTCGATATCCCGGATCCGGGTTTCCGGATTGGCCCTTGTGAAGAGATGCTCTTCGTAGGGTCTTGTTTCGCTACGGAGATAGGTCATCGTTTCCAGGAAGAGAAGTTCCGTGCTGTGGTCAATCCCTATGGTGTGATGTACAACCCCGCCAGTATTCTGCATACGCTTCAGCGTCTGTTTCTCCCCCTGAGTAGGGGGAGCCAGAGGGGGGCTGATCCATATAAGACCGTCTTTCTGACTTTGGGCACGAATCATGTTTATCGTTTGAGGTCTACCAATGAAATCGTCGACAACTGTGAGAAGCGTCCCCAGTTCCTCTTTACGGAAGAAGAACTTTCTGTCGAAGCCTGTGCTGACTACCTGCAGCAGGCCATCATCCTCTTGCGAGAGCAGAATCCTGCAGTCCGCATCATCCTCACCGTCAGTCCTATCCGTTATCGCAAATACGGCTACCACGCCTCCCAACTCTCCAAAGCCACCCTTCTCCTGGCTGTGGAGCGCTTGTTTCTCCCCCTGAGTAGGGGGAGCCAGAGGGGGTCTGATCTGCCTCAAGACTCCCTTGCTCAGACCACCCCTGGCCCCTCCTACTCAGGAGGGGAAAGGATAACCTACTTCCCTGCTTATGAGATTATGAACGACGAACTGCGTGACTATCGTTTCTACAAACCCGATATGCTGCACCCCTCGGATCAGGCTGTGGAATACATCTGGCAACGGCTCTCTGAGACTTACTTGAGCGACGAAGCAAAGGCCTTCATTCAGGAGTGGGCTCCCTTGAAAGCAGCCCTCAATCATAAGCCTTTCGATGCTGAATCGGAAGAATATAAGGCTTTTATGCATAAAACTATGTTAAAAGTTGAGGCGTTAAAGGAAAAATATCCTACCTTTGCATTTTAAGATTAAAAGATTAAAAAATTCAAAGATTAAATGCAATATTCGATAGAAAAGATCACGACGCTCATTGGAGCGCGTCGCATCGGACAGACCGATGCCCAGATAGGTTGGCTGTTGACAGACAGCCGTTCACTCTGTTTCCCTGAGGAAACCTTGTTCTTTGCTTTGACATCAGCCCGCAACGATGGTCATAAATACATCCCTGACCTCTATCGCCGTGGTGTCCGTAACTTCGTGGTTTCCAAGTCCCCCAACCCGGGGGACTTGGAAACCGACGCCAACTACCTTGTGGTGCCATCGCCCTTGGCAGCTTTGCAGCGCCTGGCAGAACGTCATCGCGATGAGTTCGATATCCCCATCATCGGCATTACAGGCTCCAATGGTAAGACGATGGTCAAGGAATGGCTCTACCAGTTGCTGTTGCCCTCACAGAAGATCGTGCGTTCCCCCCGTAGCTACAACTCCCAGATAGGTGTGCCTCTCTCCGTATGGCTGTTGAACGAACAGACAGAGGTGGGTATCTTCGAGGCAGGCATCAGCCAACCCGGTGAGATGTCTGCCCTGCGCGACATCATTCAGCCCACCATCGGCGTACTCACCAGTCTGGGTGCTCCCCATCAGGAGAACTTCCGTTCGATAGAAGAGAAGTGTATGGAGAAACTCGAACTGATGCATGACACTGAGGCGATGGTCTATTGTTCAGACAACGACATCGTGAGCCGTTGCATCCGTCGTATGCAGTACAAAGGCGAAAAGATCGCCTGGTCCCGTTCCGACTCCAATGCCCCCTTCTTCGTCAAATCAGTGGTAACAGGAAATCGTAAAGACTATTCTCCTTCCTCCTTCCTCCTTCCTCCTTCCTCGACCATTACTTACATCTATCAGGCAGAGGAAAACACCTACACCATTCCCTTCATCGACGAGGCCTCCATCGAAAACTCCATCACCTGTGCGGCTGTCGCGCTCCATTTAGGACTTACACCAGCCCAGCTCGCTGATCGCATGCCCCGTCTCGAACCTGTCGCTATGCGTCTGGAGGTGAAGCAGGGACAACACGGCTGCATCCTCATCAACGACTCCTATAACAGCGATATCAACTCTCTCGACATCGCCCTCGACTTCATGAATCGGCGTGTGTCTTCCCCTCCTGAGTCAGGAGGGGTTAGGGGTGGTCTGAACAAGACTCTTATTCTATCCGACATGTTCCAAACCGGTACGCCCTCTGACCAACTCTACGCCCAAGTCTCCGACCTCTGTGTCAAGCGTGGCATCGACAAATTCATCGGTATCGGCCCCGAACTCTCTGCCCAGGCAGACCGGATCCAAATCGCCAACAAACAGTTCTTTGCCGATGTGAACCACTTCCTGGCCTCCAACGCTTTCAACGACCTGCACGATGAACTGATTCTCCTGAAGGGCGCCCGTCCTTTCGGTTTCGATAAAATCACAGAACAGTTGGAACAAAAGGTGCATGAGACCATCCTTGAGGTGAATCTCAACGCCGTGGTGGAGAACCTGAACTACTACCGTTCCTTCCTCAAGCCCGAGACGAAGATGGTGTGCATGATCAAGGCCGACGCCTATGGAGCTGGTGCTGTGGAGATTGCCAAGACATTGCAGGATCACCGTGTCGACTATCTTGCTGTGGCAGTGGCCGACGAGGGCGTCACCCTTCGCAAGGCTGGCATCACCGCCAACATCATGATCATGAATCCTGAGATGACAGCCTTCAAGACCATGTTCGACTACGATCTTGAGCCCGAGGTCTATTCCTTCCGTTTGCTGGATGCCCTCATCAAGGCAGCTCGTAAGGAAGGTATTACGGGCTGGCCTGTTCATATCAAGCTCGACACGGGCATGCACCGTCTGGGCTTTAATGTCGGGTATTCTCCCCTCCTGAGTAGGAGGGGCGAGGGGTGGTCTGATCAAAGGTCTTTCGATGAAATCGACGAACTAATTGATCGCTTAAAGCATCAGAACGCCATCATTCCCCGTTCGGTGTTCAGTCACTTCGTGGGTTCCGACAGCGATGACTTCGATGCCTTCTCCGCCCGTCAGTTTGAACTTTTCGAGCAGGGCAGCCAGAAGCTTCAGTCAGCCTTCTCACACAAGATCCTCCGCCATATGGACAACTCCGCCGGCATCGAGCATTTCCCCGAGCGTCAGATGGATATGTGTCGTCTTGGTCTTGGTCTTTATGGCGTCGATCCGCGTGACAACAGGATGTTGTCGACGGTATCGACTTTGAAGACGACGATCTTACAGCTTCGTCATGTTCCTGCAGGGGATACAGTGGGCTATAGTCGTAAAGGCAAAATCGAGCGCGACTCGGTGATTGCCGCTATTCCTATTGGCTATGCTGACGGTCTGAACCGTCACCTTGGCAACCGTCATGGCTACTGCCTGGTGCATGGCCAGAAGGCAGAGTACGTGGGCAATATCTGTATGGATGTGGCGATGATTGATGTCACCGACATTCCTTGTCTGGAGGGTGATCAGGTGGAGATCTTTGGCGAACACCTGCCTGTCACCGTCCTCAGCGACATCATCGACACCATCCCCTACGAAGTCCTCACGGCTGTCTCCAACCGTGTCAAGCGTGTCTACTTCCAAGATTAATAAAGGCTCGCACGTTTGTGCGAGCCTTTATTAATCTTATTTCGTGATAATGCGGTAGCTTCCACTGAGGTGCATGAAGGCGAAGAGGCGGAGGAGGCCGTCGTAGTAGGCATCGAAGTAGCCATCCTCGAAAGGCTCGTGCTTGGCGTTCCAGAAGGCATCGACGAACTCCTTGCTCTTGTCGTGGCTGCAGAGCATCGAGGCAGCGGCAGTGGTAGCGACAAGTCCGATGCTGTGGCGCAGTTTTCGGAAACCGCCTGCCTGCAGGATCTCATCGCCCTCGGGCAGGGTTCCGTCAGTACGATACTGATCGACGAAGGTGTCAACACCCTGTGAATAGAAGAAGTTCTGGATGGTCTCACCATACTGGCGCTGCCACTCACCGTCGGCACAACTCCATTCGTAGTCGAGGGTGATGTTCATCGGCACGCGCCAAGAGTCGTAGCGGAAGTTGTTGCTGCCATTACGACGCGGGGCACCCTGTGGACGTTGTGGCATTCCAGGGAAACGGGGCATCTGCATCTCGCTGCCGTCGTACTGGCTCATATCTGGATTCAGTCCAGTCTGTGGGTTGATGGCCTTGTGCAGATACTCACGGCTTTTCTTAGCGCACTCGAGCCAATATTCAGAACGCCCGTCATCGGCCCATTTCGCCCAAACCTCATAGAAGGCGGGGATATGATAGCTGGGATCGGTATAGCGCTGTCCGAATCCATCGGGGGTAAAGGTGATGAGCTGCGTCTCTGGATCAATCAGATACATCTTCTGAGGTCCCGTCTGCTGAGGACCGAAGCTGGGGAAGCCTGCCGGACGAGGCTCAGGCTCGTATTCCTTCGGCTGGATGCAGTTGAGGATACGCTGTGCCTCGGCTTTGTAGTTGATGCCGGTGTCGTTGCCCCAACGGTTGGAGGCGAAGAGGAGGGCAGTGATGAAATAGAGTTCGCCGTCGCTGGCAGCACCCTGTGCATTGCGGGTGCCGTCGGTCTTACAACTCCAGGCGAAGTAGCCTTCGCGGATGCCGTCCTGATGCTGCATGTATTTCTTCGCCCATCGCCACAGACGGTCGAAGATGTCCTTCTCACCGAACTGTACGGCAATCATCAGGCCATACGACATACCCTCGGTGCGGGCGTCGTGGTTCTTCACGTCAGACACATAGCCCATGGAGTCGCCCACCTCGAAATAGACCTTGTTGGGACCACGGAACACATCGTTGAACACTTCCTTCAGCTTGGCGTCGACATCGGCCTGGCTGTAGCCCATCTCGACCAAGAGGTTACGGTACTGGCCCGTCTCAAAAGCACCCTTCTTCCAAGGGGTGAGGGCCATGGCACTGGATGACACCAGCAGCAGTAATGCTAAAATAGTTGATTTCTTCATCATGAAAAGTTTAGTACGTCTGCAAAGGTAGTGATTTCCCCCGTAACGGCCAAACTTTTTTCTGATATTTATCTTTCGTTCTTTCTATTTTGCAAACGATAACGTAAAAAAAGATGGTGAAATGCAAGGTGTTCTCTCTTTTTCTTCGTAACTTTGCACCAGAATAACAAAGAATCATTGAAATGGAACAAGTATTCAGTTACATTATCAGCTTGGGAGCATCGGTGATGATGCCCATCCTCTTTACCATCATCGGCCTGTGTATCGGTATGAAGTTCGGCAAGGCCCTGAAGAGCGGTCTCTATGTGGGCGTCGGTTTCGTGGGCTTAGGCATCGTGACAGCCCTGCTGACGAACAACTTCGGCAATCCGCTGAGTGAGATCTCAAGGCTGTATGACTTGCAGCTCGGCGTGTTCGACATGGGCTGGCCTGCCGCTGCTGCCGTGGCGTATAATACGGCGGTGGGTGCCCTGATCATCCCGATCTGTCTGGGTGTGAATTTCCTGTTACTTATTACAAAATGTACGCGTACGGTGAATATCGACCTGTGGAACTACTGGCACTTCGCCTTTATCGGGGCTGTGGCCTATTTCGTGATGGACCAGAGTCTGGTGTGGGGCTATTTCGCCGCCATCGTCTGCTATATTATCACGCTGGTGATGGCCGACCTGACAGCTTCGAAGTTCCAGGGCTATTACGATGATATGGAGGGAATCTCCATTCCGCAGCCGTTCTGTCAGAGTTTTACGGCCTTTGCCATCGGCATCAACTGGCTGCTCGACAAGATTCCTGGTTTCTCGAAGCTCGACATCGATGCCGAGGGACTGAAGCGGAAGTTCGGTGTGCTGGGTGAACCCATCGTACTGGGTGTCATCGTGGGTGCCCTGATTGGTGCTGTGGCACAGTTGAACATCAAGAAAGTGATGTTCCTGGGTGTGACGATGGGTGCCGTGATGGAGCTGATACCGCGTATCACGAAACTCTTTATCGACGGTCTGAAACCGATTGCCGAGAAGACACAGGAGGTGGTGCAGAAGAAATGGGCCGGCAAGAAGGTGTATATCGGTATGTCGCCGGCGCTGGTGATCGGTCATCCCACGACGCTCGTGGCTTCCTTGATCCTGATACCGCTGGCACTGCTATTGGCAGTGGCCTTACCGGGGAATGAATTCCTGCCCTTGGCATCGTTGGCCGGTATGTTCTATGTGTTTGTGATGGTGCTGCCCTATACGAAAGGAAATGTGGTGAAGACGCTGATTGTCGGTATCGTTGCCGTGGGCATCGGCTTGTGGTTCGTCACAGACATGGCTCCTGCCTTTACGCAGGCTGCCCAGACGGTGTATGCCCAGACGCAGGATCCTGCCGCGAAGATTCCCGAGGGATTCCAGGCCGGTGCCCTCGACTTTGCCTCGTCGCTCTTCGGCTGGGTGATCTATAAGGCTGTGGCTTATCTGAAATGGATTGGTGCCGGGGTGCTGACACTCATCACCATCGGCATGGTCTTTTGGAATCGCCAGCGCATCGTTTCCGAAGAAACCAATGCGCAGAAGAATTAAGAAACGAATGTGAATAATATGAATAATTTAAATCACGAATAACTATAATAGAAAATAGATATATGACAAAGCAAGAGTATATGGATATGTATGATGTGGTTGGAGCTGCCATGGAGGTATATAATACTTTAGGGCGTGGTATGGCCGAACCCATCTATCAGGAAGCTCTTGCTGTGGAGATGGACAAACGTGGGATGAAAGCGGAACGTGAGAAAGAACTGCGACTGCGGTATAAGGATGTTTTGCTTGAAAAAACATATTATGCTGATTTCTATTATAAAGGTATTATTATAGAATTAAAGTCTGTTGAAGAAATTGTTTCCGACCATAGAGCCCAGCTATTTAACTATATGCGCATTACGAAACATCATAGAGGAATACTCTTCAATTTTGGCGAAATCGGTCTGCATTCAGAGCGTTATCTTTATTTGCCAGAGCCTGATGATTTTATCCTCCTAAACCAAGATAATTACAAATCCTACATCGAAAAATAATTATTCATATTTGTGGATAAGATTATTCATATTATTCACATTCGTTTCTTAAATAAATATGGCATATTAATTTAAAAATAGTATATATGAACAAAAAGACATTTCTGATGATTATGGGGGCGATGGCCCTCTCGCTTTCTGGAGCGAAGGCACAGGAAGCCGACAGGTTCGTTGGGGCACAGCACGTGAAGTTCCAGACGGCCTGCCATCCTGAAGACGTGAAGCACTACGACACGAAGTTGCTCCGTGAGCGCTTTGTCATGGAGAAGGTGATGGCACCGGACTCTATCCTGCTCACTTACTCCCATTACGACCGGTTCATCTTCGGCGGTGCGATGCCCGTGAACACCACGCTGACACTGGAGAACTTCTGGGAACTGGGACTGGATGTAGACAACACCATCAAGGAGAAGTATTTCTTGTACAACCGCGAGATCGGTATCGTGAACTGTGGCTTAGGCGACGGTGTGGTCATCGTCGATGGTAAGGAATACGCCCTTTCACCGAAGGAGGCCCTCTATGTCGGTCGTGGTCATATCGGTAAGGACCAGGATGTGAACAAGCAGGTGCAGTTCCGTTCGAAGGATCCGAAGAATCCCGCCAAGTTCTACCTGAATTCCGCCACTGCCCATCAGCATTACAAGACGCAGTGGATCACCCTCGACGGACGTAAGGGTTCGTTGAAGGCTGCTGTCTGGGGACCTGTGGGAACCGTCGAGGAAGCCAACAACCGCACCGTCTATAAGCTCATCGTGAATGATGTGCTGGAGGAGGGCCCCTGTCAGCTGCAGCTTGGTCTGACACAACTCAATCCCGGTGCTGTGTGGAACACGATGCCGCCTCACACCCATGGCCGTCGCATCGAGGCTTACTATTACTTCAACCTGCCTGATGGCCAGACCATCTCCCATGTGATGGGCCAGCCGCAGGAGAGCCGTAACGTATGGCTGCACAACGAACAGGCCATCATGTCGCCCGAGTGGTCGATGCATGCTGCTGCAGGCACCTACTACTATACCTTCATCTGGGGTATGGCAGGTGAGAACCTCTACTATAACGACAAGGACAACATCCCCGTCATCGACATTAAATGATTATTAAGAAACGAATATGAATAATGTGAATAATAATCCCACGAATAAAAATAATTATTTGAATTAGTGAACAAAATTATTCATATTATTCACATTCGTTTCAATAAAAACTATTAGTTAAAATTAAGTTCTATGGCTCCTGTACAAACAACCAAGATGTCCAATTTCCGCTGGGTCATCTGTGCGCTGCTGTTTTTGGCAACGACGATTAACTATATGGACCGTCAGGTCTTGTCACTAACCTGGAAGGACTTCATCGCCCCAGAGTTCCACTGGACCGATGGTGACTACGGTACGATTACTGGTATGTTCTCCCTGTTCTATGCCATCGCAAACCTCTTCGCCGGTAAGTTCATCGACTGGATGGGAACGAAGAAGGGTTATCTCATCGCCATCTTCGTATGGTCTCTCGGTGCAGTGCTGCATGCCGGCTGTGGCTGGGTGGCCATGACCGTCGAGGGCTATGACTCTGTGGCTCAGTTGGGACAGCTGACGGGTGATGCTGCCGTCGCCATCGCCACGATCTCCGTATGGCTCTTCTTGAGTTGTCGTCTGATCCTGGCTGTCGGTGAGGCTGGTAACTTCCCTGCTGCCATCAAGGCCACTGCCGAGTATTTCCCGAAGAAGGACCGTGCCTTCTCCACCTCTATCTTCAACAGTGGCGCCTCTGTGGGTGCGCTGGCAGCTCCTGCCACCATTCCCCTGCTGGCCCGTGCCTGGGGTTGGGAGATGGCGTTCATCATCATCGGTTGCCTCGGCTTTATCTGGATGGGTCTGTGGATGTGGCTCTATGAGAAGCCTCGTCAGAACAAGCGTGTGAACCAGGCTGAGTTGAACTATATCGAGCAGGACAACGACCTCGCCGAGGTGCAGAACCGCAGCGAAGTGAAGGAAGAGAAGACCATTCCGTTCTTGGACTGTTTCAAATACAAGCAGACCTGGTCGTTCCTCGTGGGTAAGTTTATGACTGACGGTGTGTGGTGGTTCTTCCTGTTCTGGGCACCTGCCTATTTCAGCGACCAGTATGGCTACACCTCCGACTCTGCGATGGGTATCGCGCTGATCTTCACCCTCTATGCCATCGTGACCATCCTCTCGATCGGTGGTGGTTATCTGCCGACGTATTTCGTCGATAAGAAAGGTATGAATCCTTATTTAGGTCGTATGCGTGCCATGCTGATCTTCGCCTGCTTCCCGGTGTTGGGACTGTTTGCTCAGCCATTGGGTGCCTATAGTGCCTGGTGGCCCGCCATCCTGATCGGTCTGCTGGGCGCAGGACATCAGGCCTGGAGTGCCAACCTGTTCTCGACCATCGGTGACATGTTCCCGAAGTCAACTATCGGTACAATTGTCGGTTTGGGTACGATGGCTGGTGGTATCGGTTCGATGTCCATCAACCTGGGTTCTGGCCGGTTCTTCGACTGGGCGGCTGCTCAGGGAGCGAACTTCACCTTTTTCGGTTTCGAAGGCAAGCCTGCCGCCTATATGGTGGTGTTCTGCATCTGTGCCGTGGCCTATCTCATCGGCTGGTGCATCATGAAGGCGCTCGTCCCGAAGTACAAGCCGATTGTGGTAGAGTAATCTTTTCCCCTCCTGAGTAGGAGGGGTTAGGGGTGGTCTGATCAGCCTATGTATATGCCTTTGATCAGACCCCCTCTGTCTCCCCCTACTCAGGGGGAGAATTGGTTACATATGACCCATCAAAATCGTATGTGGTAGGAAACCTTGGCGGACGAGGGTGGCGATGAGGGTTTTCGACATCGCCTCGTTGTCTTTGCGGGTGTAGCGGATATCGGTGAAGACCTGCGCGAGTGTCTCCTTGTGGTTGATACGCACAAAGTGGCGGTTCTCTTCGAGTTCCTCTTTATATTGATAATAGGTGTCGATGTCCTTGCCCAGATAGTCGTGGTAGGTCTTCTGATGCACGAAACTCTCCAAAGGCAGACGGTCGGAGAGGGGAGGCTCTTCGTCGGGCCAGCCCACAGTAAGCGTGGCCACAGGCATCACGAGCTTCGGCAACTGGAGGATATCGATGATCTGCTGGGGCTGATAGACCGTCGTACCGAGGTAACAGTAACCGAGTCCTTCCTCGTCCATGAGGTTACAGAGCGTCTGCGTGTAGAGCAGGGCATCGGTGGCAGCATTGATATACGACAGGAAATTGTCGTAGCCAGGTACGGCGTTGCGACATGTGGCCCAGAAACTGGTGCGGTTGAAGTCGGCACAGATGGTCAACACCACGGGCGCCTCTTTCACCATCGGTTGGTTGAAATGGGCGGGTGCCAGTTTCTCTTTCATCTCCTTACTGCGGGTGACGATGACGCTGTAGAGCTGCAGGTTGCCCATAGTCTGGGTACGGGCAGCCTCGGTCATCAGTCGGTTGAGCAGTTCCTCACTCACATCCTGATCGGTGTACTTGCGGATGGTTCTTCTTGTCAGTAATGTCTTCATATTTATACAAATTATGGCACAAAGGTACTGAAAGTTTTCCAAAACGGAACACTTTTCTTCAAAAAATCAGGGAAAGTTTCCCAAAATAGAAAAGATATGTGTACCTTTGCACCCAGAATATTAAGCTTGATATGCAAACAGAAACGAAAAAAGAAATGCTCAGACACATCGCCAATGCATTGGTGTCTGTAGCTGCCAAGACAGGGAGTGATCTCTCGGAGGAAAAGATCGCCATACTGTTGGAACAGAGTCTGAAAGCCCTGCAACCGGATGATGCCGATAAGTTCGCCGATCTGATAGACCATGCACTGACAGACACCGCCTTGTACCGTCGTCCCGATGTGACGGAGGTTCGTCCGCAGCAGTTGGAGTGTGACGTGGTACGTTTCCAGAACAACAAGGAGAAATGGGTGGCCCTCGTCGGCCTGCTCGACGGTTATCCTTATGAGATCTTCACGGGTCTCCAGGACGATGAGGAGGGTATCATCCTGCCCAAGACCGTGACACACGGTAAAATCATCAAGCAGATCAACCCCGACGGCACGAAGCGCTATGACTTCCAGTTTGAGAACAAACGTGGTTACAAGACCACCGTGGAAGGTCTTTCGGAGAAGTTCAATCCCGAATACTGGAACTATGCCAAGCTGATTTCCGGTGTGCTGCGTTATCGTATGCCACTCGAGCATGTGGTCAGACTGGTGGGTTCACTTTCGCTGAAGGACGAGAGCATCAACACCTGGAAGACCGGTGTAGAGCGTGCCCTGAAGAAATATATCCCCGGGGTGCATGACGAGGAAGAGGATGTTGAAGAGTGAGTCATATGTCTTTTTGAGGAATGCCAGGTTCCATGCCTTTCATGGGGTGTTGCCTCAGGAAATGCAGGTGGGCGGTGACTTCCTGCTTAGTCTAAGGGTGGGTTATCCGATAGACAAGGCCATGGAGAGTGACGATGTGGCGGATACCCTCAACTATGCGACGCTCTTCGATCTTGCCAAACGGGAGATGGACATCCCGTCGCAGTTGTTGGAACATGTGGCCGGTCGTATTGTGAAAGCTATTACGACAGCATTCCCGGAAGTGACCTCCATCGACCTGGAACTGATGAAGCAGAATCCCCCGATGGGAGCTGACTGCGAGGGGGCGGGAGTCATGATAAAATTTAAAAATTAAAGAATTAAAAAATTGAAGTGAAGTATATATATATAAATAAGGTGTGGTTGATGGTGAAGGTGTTTTTACTTTTTCACCTTTTGGTTTTTTCACCTTTAACAACGGAGGCTGCCAATAAGACCTTCACACTGGTGATCGATGCCGGACATGGCGGCTTTGATACGGGTGCCATCGGTAAGGGTAAGGTGAAGGAAAAGAACCTGACGCTGCGGTATGCCCTGGCCTTCGGAAAGATGGTCGAGCAGAATTGTCCTGACGTGAAGGTCATCTATACCCGCAAGACCGATACCTTCGTGGAACTCTACCGTCGGGCGGAGATCGCCAACAAGAACAAGGCCGACCTCTTCATCTCCATCCATATCAACGCCCTGCCGAAGGGTAAGGTGGCGCGTGGCTTCCAAACCTATACTTTGGGAACGAGTAAGAGGACAGGAAAGAAGACCGGTGTGCTGGAGAACTTGGAGGTCGCTAAGCGTGAGAACTCCGTGATCTTCTTGGAGAAAGACTATAAGCAGACCTATCAGGGCTATGACCCGAACTCACCGGAGAGCAATATCATGTTTGAGTTCATTCAGGATAAGAACATGGAGAACTCAGTGGAGTTGGCCAAGTATATGCAGAGGTATGTCTGTCAGGCGACAGGACGTCAGAATATGGGTGCCCAGCAGGATAACCTGGCAGTGCTCCGTCTGTCGTCGATGCCGGGGTGTCTGGTGGAGTGCGGCTTTATCTCTACCAGCGACGAGGAGGCCTTTATGAACTCCCAGGCAGCAGCAGAGAAGTATGCCAGAGGTTTTTTCAATGCCTTCCAGGCTTACCGCAGGAACCATGGGGGTGGTGCCACCATCTCCGTTCAGCCTCAGGAGAAGTCTAAGCCCACACCTGTGGTAGCGAAGGAGCCTGCACCTGTGGTAGAGCAGAAACCCGAACCTGTGGTAGTGAAGGATTCCAAAGAAGAGAAGAAAAAGGCCAAGGCAGAGAAGAAAGCCAAGGAGAAAAAGTCCAAGGAAGAGAAGAAACCTGCAGCTGAAACCATTTTGGCTGTTGCTCCTGTGCCTGTCGTACCGGAACCACAATCCGAGGTGAGGCCTGAACCACAGTTGGAGGTCAGGCCCGAGCCTCTGCAGGAGGTGAAACCAGAACTACAGCAGGAGGTGAAACCTGAGGTAAAACCTGAAGTGAAACCCGAGGCCAAGCCTGAGGTAAGACCTGAAGTCGTGCCTGAACCGCAGCCAGTGCCTCAGCCTGTGGCTCAACCCGTGGTGTCACAACCTCAACCCCAGCCCCAACCCCAGCCTCAGGGACCTGTCTTTAAGGTTCAGATCTTCGCCAGTTCCGCCCTGATCAAAGCCGGTG
Source organism: uncultured Prevotellaceae bacterium (assembly GCA_900316445.1). Lineage (GTDB taxonomy): Bacteria > Bacteroidota > Bacteroidia > Bacteroidales > Bacteroidaceae > Prevotella. The sequence goes on from ONCZ01000003.1 coordinate 47,006, forward strand.
ACACCCGATTCAAAGGTCTCTCTGGCGTTGGACACTATCAGGATGGTGGCATGTATAAGTACACTGTCGGCGATTCTACCGACTACAACGCCATCAACCGCCTGCGTCGCGAGATCTCCGACAAGTTCCCCCAGGCATTTGTTATCGCCTTTAAGGATGGCGTTCGTGTGGATGTCAATGAGGCCATACGGGAATTTAAAAAGGTAAAAAGGTAAAAAGGTGAAAAAGTATAAAGATAATAGAGATGAAGAAGTTTAATAAGGAAATACAGATAGCAGCGGTGGCCATCTTAGGCGTCATCGTGCTCTATTATGGTATGCAGTTCCTCAAGGGATTGACCATCTCTTCCGGTAGTAACTACTACGTGAAGTTCAATGACATCAGTGGCCTGTCGAATTCCTGTCCCGTCTATGCCAACGGCTATAAAGTCGGTGTGGTCGAGGATATCATCTACGACTATGACAATCAGGAGAATATTGTGGCCGTCCTGGGTGTCAACAACGAGCTGCACGTGCCACAGGGGACTAAGGCAGACATTGTCAGTGACTTCCTGGGCAATATCAAGCTGGTGCTGAAACTGGGTGACAGGGCTGCCGGTTTCATGACACCTGGCGACACCATCGTGGGCGGACAGGACCAGGGGGCTTTGGCCAAGGCCACAGAGATCATCCCACAAGTACAGTCGCTGCTGCCCAAACTCGACTCCATCCTCGTGAGCGTCAATGCCCTGTTGGCTGATCCTGCCATCGCCAACTCCTTGCATAACATCGACCAGATCACCGGTAGTCTGACCAGCACGTCACGTGACCTGAACCGTCTGACGGCCAGCCTGAACAGCCACATGCCGCAGATGCTGGAGAATGCCGACGGTATGCTGGCCAATGCCAACAACCTGACGCGGAATCTGAACGAGCTGGATCTCGCCTCCACGATGAACAGGGTGGACAACACCCTGCGGAATGTGGAGCAGATGACGGCCAAGCTGAACAGCAACGAGGGCACCCTCGGACTGCTCATGCGTGACCCCAGTCTCTATAACAATCTGAATGCGACGATGATACATGCCGACTCTTTGATGATTGATCTCAGACAGCATCCAAAACGTTACGTACACTTCTCGGTTTTCGGCAAAAAAGACAAATAATTAGAATTTGTCTAAATAGTAAAGTTCTTGCATTGATTTGGGACGGGATGGCCGAAACCCCTTTGTCTTCTTAGATTTCAGACAGGTCGGCGTCAAGGAAAATCAGGTGTGCATCAGAATTGGAAAGATAAATAAGGTGTTGAAAATCAGCGGGTTTAAAATTTGCAATACCCTGTTTTGAATAAAAAAAGTGTGAAACACTCTAACCCCTCAATTTCTAAGGAGTTACGCGATTTTGTACACACGATTACTCCTTTTTGGGATTTGCACAATTCAAAAAAAAGTACGAACTTTGCATCGCAATTATAAACACAAGCCTAAGTCTTGTATTAAAGTGAATTTAAGAAAAAATAAGTGATCGCCTAATGAATAACAGTCACAAGGCGCTTTGGGAAGAATGCCTCCATCTGATTGAGGCCAATGTCTCTGAGCAGCAGTATAAAACGTGGTTCGCGCCAATCGTCTTCGAGTCGTACTCTGAGACGGAGCAGACGCTCTTGGTGCAGGTTCCGAGTCCGTACGTGTACGAGTACTTGGAGCAGTACTACGTGGGACTGTTAAGTAAGGTACTCGCACGTGTGTTCGGAACCAGCGTGAAACTGAGCTACCGTATCGTTACGGTCAAGGCCCAGCACAACGTGACCACCACCGTGGAGAGCGATGGTCCTTCGGATATCCAGCAGCCTCAGGGCACCAATAAGGCGCCTACGACACTCGATGCTGCTACGCCCCAGCAACTGAATCCCCAGCTCGACGCGAAGAAGACCTTCCAGAACTTCATCGAGGGCGATTCCAACAAGCTGCCACGTACCGTTGGCCTCTCCATAGCAGAGCATCCGGGCAAGAGCACGTTCAATCCCTTCTTTGTCTATGGTCCCTCCGGCTGTGGCAAGACCCACCTGATCAACGCCATCGGTGTGCGCTGCAAGGAGACCTATCCCCAGAAGCGGGTGCTCTACGTCTCTGCCCGTCTGTTCCAGGTGCAGTTCACCGACTCGGTGCGTCATAACACCACCAACGACTTCATCAACTTCTACCAGTCCATCGACGTGCTGATCGTCGATGACATCCAGGAGTGGATGAACTCCCCCAAGACGCTCGACACGTTCTTCCATATCTTCAACCATCTGTTCCGCATGGGACGCCAGATCATTTTGGCATCCGACAGACCTCCTGTGGACCTTCAGGGCATGAAGGATCGTCTGCTTACCCGCTTTGCTTGTGGACTGATTGCCGAACTGGAGAAGCCGAATGTGCAACTTTGTAAAGATATTCTCAATGCCAAGTGCCGTCGAGACGGTCTGAAGATTCCTGCCGACGTCATCCAGTATATTGCTGAGACGGCTAATGGTAGTGTGCGTGACCTGGAGGGTGTGGTCAACTCGCTGATGGCTTATTCCATCGTCTATAATACGAATGTCGATATGCGTCTGGCCGAGCGCATCATCAAGCGCGCTGTCAAGGTTGACAACCATCCGCTCACCATCGACGAGATTCTCGAGAAGGTATGTCGCCACTACAATGTCGAGCAGCGTCAGGTGTTCAGCAAGAGCCGCAAGCGCGACTATGTTCAGGTGCGTCAGGTGTCGATGTATCTGGCTCAGAAGTACACGAAGATGCCTGCCGGTCGTATCGGACAGCTCATCGGCAACCGCGATCACTCGACGGTCATCCACAGCTGCAACGCCATCGAGCAGCGCCTGAAAGTGGATCTGGCTTTCCAGGCTGAGCTCTCCAGCATCGAGAATTCCTTCAAACTAAAAAAGTAAAATTATTTCCCTTTCTTAGTAATATGGTTTAACAAGGTATTTGTTTCCCCTCCTGAGTAGGAGGGGTTAGGGGTGGTCTGATCGGCCTCAAACACCTACTGTTAATATTAACAAAATTTAAGGGGGGGGTAAATGGCTTCGCCCCACTTTTTAAGAAGCTTTTTACCTTATATTTGTATATTTCGCTTCGTTTTTACACATATTTGTTTAATTTGTGTTAAATATGGGCAAAATATCGGTGAATCCCTTTGTAGTTTGATATAAAATCCTTAATTTTGCAATATGGTTATGAAACAAAATATACGACATATGGCTTTTTGGCATGTTAGAGTAATAGCTATGCTATTCCTTCTGACTACGCAACAGATTGCGAAAGCCCAGTCACCTTTAGGTGAAGAGGAGCGGCAGCCGCAGGTGGCATTACGCACTAATTTGCTTTACGATGCAACGTTAACGCCGAACCTTGGCATGGATGTCCGGGTGGATTCAGCCTGGACAGTTGGTCTGTTGGTGGGCATCAATGCCTGGGACATTGACAAGGAAAAAAATAAGAAGTGGCGTCATGCGCTTTTTTCTTTACGCGCGCGTAAATACCGTGACTCCCTTTTTCACAAGGGTTATTACGAGGCTGATTTCATTTACAGCCACTATAATGTGGGTAACACCAAGATCCCCTTTGGCCTCTACTCCGCCGTCAAGGACCGCCGCCTGCAGGGTGACCTCTTCGCCCTCGGTGGCAAATATGGTTACTCCTGGATTCTCTCCCGCACTTGGCGTATTGAGGCTGAGGCTGGTGTCGCCGTCGGCTATGCCTGGTTCAAGGAGTACGACTGTGACCACTGCGGTACCTACTACGGTAAGGGTGACCGCATCTTCCTCTTGCCGCAACTTGGCGTCAACGTTGTGTATATTATCAACTGAAAGTTCTAAGATCAAAGATTTCCACCGCAAAATATGCCAAAGAAGAAAAATATCATCCGATTCGAAGACGTCCGCGATAGAATTGTGGAGGTGAGGGGGAAGAAATGTATCCTCGACTTCGCTGTGGCAGAACTCTACGGTGTTGAGACCAGGGAGATTAACCAAGCAGTAAAAAACAATCCGAGAAAATTCCCTAATGGCTGGGTGCTAGAGCTTGATAATCAGGAATCTACAATTCTAAGATCAAAATTTTTGATGTTAGAGTCTCCACAAGGCAAAGGCAGGTACTCAAAGCACAACTACAAAGCCTTTACAGAGCGTGGCATCTATATGCTGGCAACAATTCTGAAAGGCGATTATGCAACAGATACTACTCTTGTCATAGTTGATACATTCGTTAAGCTTCATGAGCTGAGTCGTACCATAAGTGAGATGGCTAAGGGAGGCGATGAGGCAGAACAGAAGTCGCTGATGCAGAAGAGCGGTGAGATAGCGGAAGGACCTCTTTGGCGATGCGTTTTCTACCAGTGAAACTGAAACGGAGATTGAATTGAATTTCGCTGTGTTGAAATTGAAACACAAGATTAAGAGGAAAAAGGAATAAGAAATACTACAATTTAGTTTTTTAGAAAATAGAATAATAACAAATAGGAAATAGAATAATAACAAATAAAACTTTCGAAAGTATGAAGAAAAATTTTATCTATGCCTTGATGAGTGCGATAGCACTAACAGGCGCAGTTTCTTTCTCCGCTTGCTCGTCGAGCGATGAGATTGTTGATAATCCGAACTATGATCCGGAGACAAACACGGTGAAGACGGAGTTTGTGATAAATGTGACGCAACCAGGTGAGAGGACGCGTCAGACTCCTACTGATGTTGGAAATGACGCTTTTCAAGGAATTGATAATATGAAACTGATATGTTTCACCGCTACGCCAGCTGGGAAATCATTTGGCACGTCAGATGTAATACCATTAACATCATACACGGGACCAGCTCTCAGTGGTGATAATACGAATAATTCGAGTAAGGTGTATTCGCTTTACATTCCTGTGGATACAAGAAATTTCCTGTTTTATGCAACGGCTCTTTCTAGTACTGCAGGAAGTGAATTTGCAAAAGGAATGTTAAACAACAACCTTGGAAGTGCTACGGCAGTCAGTGGTAGTACGGGTACTACCATACAGTTTGCTCTTCAGCCTATTGTGTCAGCAGAGGAAACAGTGACAACTCCTCAAGGTTATTTGACAACAATCCTAAATGGTATAGCTGGTGCTAAGATTGGTGATGATGGTAAAACTTGGGTATCTACATCAACAGCAACAGACAAATATCAGGCTCTTGGTGATGCTTATAAGATGTTTATTAACCAAACTTCTTCTTCTTCTGGCGATGTTCGTCAGGGGTCAAGTACGGCAGTCCTTCATATGGTTAACGATTTATTTGAGGCTATAAATAATATATATACGATTAATAGTGATACTGAGGTTAAAACTTTGGCTAAAGCAGTGCTTGATAAAATAGTCTCTTATTTCACTGTAACTACTTCAGGGGAAGGTCTTGCTACGACATACACATGGCCAAGTTCAGGAAGCTATAAGACTGGTACTGATGGAGTAACGTTCAATTCAAATCCATATCCGAAAACACAGAATTTGCCCGACGGCTCGGCTGTCATAAAATGTGAGGATGGCGTGTTTTCTTATGTTAACACGGGCTCAATGGGTACTGCTGCGATTTCTACTGCATATAATAACTATACATATCCATCACAATTGACATATTATTGTAACTCTAGCCTGTGGCAGACGACGGCAGCTAAGACGAGTAATAATTATCCTACAAGTTCAGCCGATTGGGCAACTGCAACGAATTGGACAAGTAATGATTGGACGGAATCCGCAGTAACTGGAGCGACTCGTGCTGTAGCGATGAAGGACAATATTACATATGGTGCTGCTCAGCTTGCCTCTACAATCAAACTATATGATGGCACTTCATTTACAGATAATGCAGCTGCTGTAACAAGTAGTGTAACGCCTAATCAAACTTTCGATAATATCACCTTAAAGATTCATGGCTTGTTAATTGGTGGTCAGCCTGATGCTGCTCAGTATGAGTATATGCCGCAAGGTACAGGTATCTCTAAAGTCATCTATGACAAAATATCAGATGACGGAACGGCATTGACCACAACAGGTGTTTCAAATTATACGTTAGTTTTGGACAACTTTGTTTCTGGTGATGGTGCAACCCAATCTACAGTGAATATTGCCTTGGAGATGACTGCCGATAAGGATTTCTATGGCGCGAGCGGTAAGATTAAGGCTGGTCAGAAATTCTATCTTATAGGTTCGCTAAATCCTGCATCTCCTGCAACAGGATCTACGATTTCTTGGGGAAATCATACTAGTTTTAAGTCTGGTGATACAGGATACGGAGTTAATCGCGTGTTTATTCGTGATGCGAAGACTGAAGCAACATTTACTTTGAATGCCAATTGTCTACAGAAGGCATACTCTACCATTCCTGATCTTCGCTCAACCCAGATGATCTTTGGTATCTCTGTTGACCTGAAATGGAAGGCAGGTCTGACATTTGATGTAAATCTTAATGGTGAGTAATATGACACAGGTTCGTTTACAGTCACATTGAGAAAAGCATAAAAGGTAAATCAAAAGACATAAAAGGTAAATAAAAAGAGAAAAAGTTGAGACGTTCCAGAATCATAGAGAAGTTTTTTACGGGGTGGGTCTTCGGGGCTGTTCTCGCAGGATGCTCTATGATCGATGAGGATCAGGGCGACTGTGATTACACGAAGATTGAATATGATCTGACGCTTGTCACGAATATCACGACGGAGATTGAGACACAGCTGGAGACACAGTTGAACACGCAGCTCGAGATGGAGCTCGGTGTCCTGTTAAAAGATTTTCTGAGTAACATCTTTACCGACTATGCCCACGACGTGAACCTGTCGTTCTACGACACGCATGGAGATTCGCTGCGCTTGCAACACGACGAGCACATCATGGATGCCAACCAGGCCAGCTATACGCTGAACCTGCCGATGCGTGAATACATGCATCTGGCCGCTGCCAATCTCGTGAACAACAATTTGGTGGACTTGGTGAACGACGAGCGCTGTCACCACGCCGTCCTGTTCCAGGACCAACCCGACACCATCCCATCGCATACCACAGGACTTTTCACCGCCCGTCAGAAGATGGAGGTGTTGGAGGGCATCGACCAGAATTTCAAGGTGCATCTGTATATGGCGAACTGCGCTGCGGCACTTGTCATCGACACCCAGGGCCATGATATCAGTGGCATGAAGGTCTATACCACGGGCTTTGCCACAAGATTCCTCATCTGTGACAGCACTTTCGTGTATCCCCGTAGGTCTCCCATCGTTCGCACTACGAAGATTGCGAAGTCGGATGATGCTCAGGAAGTGGCTTTCTGCTCAGTGAACTTCCCCTCGCGTGAGTCTTCTCACACCAGAACGATCATTGAGACCGAAGAGCCGTTTATCGCCCAGCCGGAAGACGAGGCGCTTTGGGAATTCCGTGTGTATGTGCCTTCTCCAAACAGCACGCACCAGGAAACCACCTATACCGAGACCAGGCTGCTCATCAATGAGATGTTGAATCCTGGCCAGCTGAAGATTGTCAAGGCGCGAGTGGGTAAAAATGGAACGATTGAGACCGATGCCCCTGAAGTGGGTGTGAGTGTCACCCTCGACTGGCAACAAGGTGGAGTTTATCATCCAGAACTATAAAGTGGAAAGTTGAAAAGAGAAAGAATAGAGTGAAGAGCAGGATAAGACATATGGCATTATTGATGTTGTCTTTGATGGCGTTCATCATGACGGGCTGTAAAGACACTGACGGGTTCAATGAGAATGGTGAACCTGTCAGAGTCGAACTGGCCTGCACCTTCTCTTCCTCTGTTGGCAAGCAAACGCGTCAGGTTGATGATTTGGTGCAGAATGTCAACCTGCGTCAGCCGAATACTCGTAGTCTGTGTATTATTGCCTTGCAGGATAATGAACCCATGAGATCGGAAGTGTCTTGGGAGGATCCTGTCAGCAAGGCCGGTGCTGGAGATAACCCGGCATCTGTTCTTTATCATTCCAGCTATTGTGATATGGCACAAGGGGTAAATCGCTGTTTGGTGTATGGTGATGTGGCGGATGCACCGTCTGGCAGTATTCCCACAAAAGTCTATAATGGTAGCTTGATTAAGAGTTCCCTTAATAATATCATGACCTATAGCGGGTTGCAGAATATATCATTTAGTCTGGAATCCATCTATAATAGCACAGATGTTCCGAGTGGCGATGATGGACCGATGCCGTTGGCAGAGGCACTGACAAATGTCGCTAATCTTCCAGATTGGATCGGCTCAAATAATAACATTCTCAAAAACCTCCGTCAGAACTTTACCAATCATGGCTTCAACCTGTCAGGTTCTGCCGCCAGTGTGAAGAAATGGCTGGAGGCTTTGGCTTCTGCGGCGCAGAGCTACATTGAAAACCCGTCTGGCCTTACTTCTGTAGAAACGGCCATTCTTGGTCAGATCAAGACTGCATCTGAAACGGCCGCAGGAAATATAGCGAGTGATTATCCTCGTAACCTCTATCTCCCCGACGGGGCAGCAGCCTTGCGATGGGTAGAGAGCACGTCCGGTGGATCATTCCAACCCCAGATGCAGACCACTACTATTGATAATATCAATACCGTTTCGCGCTTTGCTTATCCGGCAGCATTATACTATTTTGTCGATAGTGAGATCAAGACATCAAATTCAAAGGTGAACTCTTATGCGACGGATTTTGATGGCGTTTCTACAGATGAGTCACGTACTGCTTGGGAGAAGGTCTTGACTGAATTCAACGATGGCACCGACGTGTCTGCCAGTACTAAGGCAATAGCTTTAAAGGATCCTGTGCAATATGCCGTCGCACAACTGCATGTGACACTCAAAGCAAACGGTACTACCGTTAAAGATGACGCTGATGCAGATATTACAATAGGTCAAAATTTCCTCCTGAAGGGCATTATCGTCTGCGGGCAGCGTCCCGTTAACTACCTGTTTGCACAACGCAACAACTCAGATGTAGAGGTGAAATTTATCTATGATAGCCAAGTGAAGGATTGCTCTCTTTCTACCACTCAGCAGAATGCATGCAAGACGTTGGTGCTTCAGAGCTTTGATAGTGAGGATGTAAACATTATCCTGGAGTTTGAGAATAACAGCAATGATTTGACGTTCAAGTGTATTGACGGTACGGTTTATCCCCATACCCGCTTCTATTTGGCGGGAAAGGTAGAGGCTGCAGGTGGTACAGGTGGCGACGATGCAAGCCGCGGTCGTGTCTTTACCAAAGACTATATCACTACGGTGAACATGACAGTCACATCATTGGCTAAGGCGTATAATGTGCTGCCCAATCTGCTGACGAGCAACCTGGAGATAGGTGTGGAGACCACTCCTGACTGGATTGCCGTCACCCCGACAGTAGTTAGAATGGAATAGTGAAAAAATGAAAATGGAGAAATGGACTAAATATATGGAGCGATGGAACTTGAGTGGCATGCTGATGCTGCTTCTGGTGTTCACGGCTTGTAGTTCGGAGTCGGGCGATGGGGCGCAGGAGCCCAAGGAGAAGCCTGTGCTCAAGATCTATCTCTTCGCCCCGGAGAGTCCTATCATCACCCGTGCCGAGAATGGCTGGGTTAGTCCTTCTGCCGATGAGAAGCGTATCAGTACGCTCGATGTATGGGTGTTTGAACATAATGAAGACCACAAACCCGTCAGCTATATCCACCTGGCGAACCTGGCCTTTGATGGCAGTATGGAGGTTTCTATGGAAATCAGTGACGATTTTGCCAACAACGTCAATAAACCCCATGTGGATATTTATGTGGTAGCGAATGTCGCTTCCTCTAACTGTGGTCTGTCGCTGGGACGCTCGTCCACACCTGAGCAGCTTACTGCTGCCCTCATTGAACACAAATCTGATGGCGGTGATTTCTTTGGCCTGACCTCTCCCGTCACTTCGGTGCCTGTTGAGGGCCTGCCGATGTCCGGATTCTTGCTCAATCAGGAAATCACAGGAACGGCCCCTGTATTCTCTGCTAACAAGACCCAGAATGTCAAGTTGGTGCGTGCAGTGTCAAAGGTCCGGTTTGTCTTCAGCAAGTCCACTGTCGCTCCAGTCATCAGTGACCTGAGCATCAAGTTTGACAATCAGATGCTGCCTAAGAGTGAATATCTCTTCCTCGAGGGCATATATCCTGAGAAAAAGATTCATATCAAAAATGATGTCTATGAGCCAGAGTCTGAGACTAATACACCCATTGTTTCTGGTGTCAGCGGCGATGCCATCAACAGTTGTGCCGATCCCGCCAGTTATATCTTTACCACGGAGACGGGCCAGCAATACGAAAACAAAATCGATGCCGGGCTTGTGGAACAGACGATTGAGGATGTAACGAGGCCGGCTGAGATCTCTGAGGTAAGACGTTTCTATCTGCGAGAGTCGGATAAACAGCTGAGGGGAACCATATCTTATACGGCGGGCTCAGGGGGGAATGCTACACCGAAGTCTGCGGATTTTGTGATGAATGCTGCCGGCGACTTTACACGTAATCATACGTGGATTGTCTACGGCTACTTCCTTGGCAGCGGTGAACTGATATTGAATGCAGTAGCTTTGAAGGACTGGGAAGATAATCCTGAATCAGACAATATTTATAATTGGTAAGAGAATTGTGAAGAGATGGAATAAATATATGGTGCGATGGCTGGGCAGCATGCTGATGCTGCTCCTGGTGGTGGCCTGTGCCGATGACAGCGATAACAGCAACGTTAAAGACGAGCCTCAGGGTAGTCAGTTGCGTCTGTCATCTGCTACTCGTGAGGGCGAGGGCTCTACCTCCGGCGTTACCGAAGGCGATATCAGGGTATTTGTCACGACGAAGGACGCAATTGTCCCAGATTTTAAAGGCTCCTTCAATAAAGACAACACCCAGACCATTTGGAACAGCAACAATCTCGCCATCAAGGAGAATACGCAATATTATATCTATGGCTATATGCCAAATAAAGAAACAGTAAACGGCATAAGCAGCAGCATAGCCAAACCTGCAGGCGGCGATTACTCAGCCGGTGCAGAACTGACATTGTCAGGTATGCCCGTCTTTACGGATGAGGACTACCGGGTGATCATTGGTGTGCAACGGGTGACAGACAATGTAACGTTTACCCCGGCCACCGAGGGACACTATGGTTACCTGTCAGGCATAGCCAGCCAGAACTATGTCAATCTGCTGATGGGTCATCTCTATAGCCAACTGCAACTGCGGTTCTGTGTTGACAAGACCTATTACGCCCTGCGTTGTATCCACCTGAAAGAGGTCAAACTGAAGTCTACTTATGTCGCAAATGGTGATAAGGTCACCGCAACGTTGAGCCTAAGAAACGGCAAGGGCCTGACAGGTCAGGTCGCATATTCGTCAGCGGTTGATCGTGACGATGAGCACCCTGTCACGCCAGAAGAGTGGTCATTGCTGACAGGCGGCAATGTGGAATTGGTAGTCGAACCAGAAGCCAATGCAGCGACCCCCGTATATACCGTTCTTCCCAATACGGTCAATTGTGCCCATTGTTTGTTTGCTGCCAATGGAACCTATCTCTCCATCGAGACCACATACGATGTCTATGACAGGGACAGTTCAAAGGAACACGGCAATCCGATCCGGGAAGACTGTAAAGCAACGAACAAGATTCAGGTATCGGGCATGGCTCCCGGTGTGAGGAAGATGCTCACGCTCACCGTTGCTCCCACCTATCTGTATATGTTGTCTGATCCAGATCTGGACAATCCGACGGTACACGTGAATTGATAATTGAGAATAGAAAATTGAAAGGATATAATTATATATTAGGTACGCGCGAGGGAGGCCGCCTCAGATGGCAACTTCTTCTGATGCTGTTAATGCTGATGCTGCTGTCGGCTACGGTGACGATGGGTCAGGAGTCTCAGGAGCCTCAGAATCAGGAGCCTCAGACGGAAAGACTGATTAAAATCGGTGGCAGTGTCTATGGCGGTGCCCGCCAGGCGAACGTCGTCGGCTCTACCTCTGTCGAAATCGGTGCTGACCATCACGATGTCCTGATTGGTGCCGTTTACGGCGGCAACGATATCTCCGGCACTATCGGCTCTTCGGCAGATATTCCAAAGGCCATAGAAGAAGAGGTGGTTAATGGCATCACTGACGAAGATGGAAAAAATAAGAACGCCTTCAACGCCTTCGTCCGTATCAGTCCGGAAGGCAAAAGACCAGAGACAGAGCCATATAAGATCTTTATAGGTAAACTTTTCGGCGGGGGCAACGGTGCTTATAAATATAAAGAAGACAATAAAGATCTTACCGAAACGATAGATGGCAAGACTTATTATGTGGTAAAAGACAGCAAGACAGGTCTCACCATAGCAACGAGCACAACGCCTTTCTTGAAACCAGATCTTGGTAAAACCTATTTAGAGCTGAAGGGTGGAACTGTAGCACAAGTCTTTGGCGGCGGCAACAATGCCACCGTGACGGAAAACACCTCCATCTGCATCGACAACCAGAGTAAGGTGGTGAATGACATCAAGGATGCTGCAGGAAATAATCTGCTGACCAATGAATTCTTGGACAAAATGGGTATCAATTCCGCGCAGACTAACCTTGAGGGTGGCTGCCACTATGCGCGTGTCTTTGGCGGCAACAACCTTGCGGAGATGAAAATCCGTCCCTTCTGGTTCCTTAAATGTGGAAAGATCCGCGACCTCTATAGTGGTGGAAATCAGGGCAATATGACCAGCCCAGAGGGCCTGTTTCTTGAAATCGATGCCGCCACCCCCAATGCCAAGCCTGAGGACGATGATGTGATGATGGTTATTAATGCCTATGGCGGTTGTCGTATGGCTGATGTCCGTCCACAGAGGGATGGCAAGGATGTGGCCAATAGCGAAATCCAGCTGAACCCCAATCCCAACAAGATACCTGCCGGTTTTGGAGCTCGAATACGTGTGATTGGCGGGTGGGTTAACAATGTGTATGGCGGCAACGACATCACCGGCAATGTTTACGGTGGCAACACGGTGGGTATCATGACCACCATCCATGGCAATGTCTATGGCGGTGGTAACGGCTCGTATGCTTATACCGATAATTCAGCGTTGAAGGGTGACAAACTATGGGGTGACTACTATTATGATCCCGGTTCAAATTCTGTTGAGGCACTTAACAATCATCGTCCTAATGCAGAGCAGGTGTCAATCCGCGTGGTGGGAACCGAAAACAAGCCTACTGTCATTGAAGGATCCCTTTATGTGGGTGGCAACAGTGCGACCATCAAGCCACTGACTCAGGTCTCTGATCGCAAGGTGGAATTGAAGATGGGTTCTTACGTGTATGCTGATCAGATATTCCTCGGCAACAATGGTGAGGACATGGTGGATCCCTCTGCCAATGGTACATTGGCGAAATATGCAGGCAAAGTAAAAGATGCGAATGGAGAGGATACAGATTTCAGTAGCTTAGATCTGACAGACTCAGGGACTTTCGAAAGTTATATGGATGGCTGTGCCATGACCGTCAAGCCCTCCGTCATTTTCGATACCACTCCAAGAGATCCTGAAGACTATACCCCATACAGTTCCTATGTCGGTTCGTTCTATTGTGGAGGTAATGTGGGAAGTATGAAGTTCAACGGACTCATCGACATCAATTTCAGCCATAAGATTGTTATATTCGACAAGTTGGTGGGCGGTTGCAATACAGCGTTCGTTCCCGAACATGCAGGGCTTAACGCGAAATACGAGGGTGGCGTGCTTGGAAACCCCGATGGACGTACCGGAAACAAGCTCCTGCTGAACCTCTCAGGTCTGCTGATTGAACCCAAACGATGGAAGAGAAATGAGGATGACACCTATTATATAAATGCCATTGGCAATCGTGAGTTGGAGTGGAACACTTGGATAGGAAATGAGAAAAACTTGTTGCCTGAAGGAGCTACGACAGGATTGGCAGGGGAAGACGATTTAGCCCGTCGCTTCAAGGGGGGTAATATTTACGGAGGTTGTTGTGAAAGTGGCGTGGTGAATGGCAACGTGATTATCAATATTAACTCCAACATCATGGAGCGTGACAAACTCTTCGATAAGGTGAAGACAAGTGGTGAGGAAAGCCTCTATGGTAGTGACCTCCTGACTCAGGAGTCATATACCATCACGAAGCGTAACACAGGAGTCTTGCTTGGTCAGCAGGGTATGGACGTGCTTGGCCAGTCGCTCAACCTTTTTGGCGGCGGAAAGGGTTCTGCCACTCAGATTTGGGGTAGCACGACCATCAATATGAACAAGGGCTACGTGTTCCAGGTGTTCGGAGGCAGTGAGGAAGGCGTCATCGGCAAACCTTCCGATGACGGTACTTATTTATTTACCTATACGTTGAATGGCGAGCCTCATACAGACAAATACTCTTATAGCGACGACTACGATTACAGTTGCTATGTCAACCTGAAGGGAGCTGTAGCAGGATTCTCCAAGGCCGATGGTAACGACGAGAAGATGCCTGAGAGTGAGTTTATCTATGGTGGTAGCTTTAAGGGACCTATCGCGGGTAATGCGGTGGTAAGGTTGGGCAACGGACGTATCTTCAATGCCTTCACCGGTTCTTGCGATGCTGATATCTTAGGTCATACCGAGACGTATGTCGGTTATACGCATACCTATACGGATGATAATGGTGTCGTTGTCACAGTAGACGGCTATCCCTGGATTCGCGATATCGTGTATGGCGGCAATGACTTAGGTGGTGAGATCAAAGGTACAAAGACTTTCTCTGGCACGGATTATGTACGTTCAGCAACCGACGGAATGCGATACAGCGACAACTTGCTGACGGCCTCTTCTTATATGGAGTATCGCCAGGGTCATGCTGATGCGATCTTTGGTGGTCACTTCGGTACCTACGACTATTCACAAACGGAATATGCACGTACAGGAAACAAGACAAAGCCTCATTTAGGCCGGGCCTTCGTCAACTTCAGACCGACCAGTACGAACGAGTTGAAAGCTGAAAGTAAGAAAAACGTTGTAAATTATGTCTATGGCGGTAGTCAGGGACAACCGGGCGACCTCGACAGCAACAAGATGCAGGAGAGCAGCTATGTGCTGATCGACATCCCGCAGGATATGGATAATTACAAAAACATGATTGTCTTTGGTGCCGGTGCCTGGGGTGGCCTTGGCATGAAGGATAAAGTGGAACCTGTAGCCAATCCGACAGCAGAGCAAAAGACCGCTCTTGACAATCATTCTGCCATTATCGATCTGGTGCGCGGTCAGTTAGCTGTAGCCTATGGCGGTAGCTATCAGGAGGGCGTCACCCGTCGTACGGTAGTCAATGTGCCGGCTACTCCATCTGGAGAATCGAGAGATACACTCGCCATAGGCAGTATCTTTGGCGGTGCATTTGGTACAGGTACATATAGTCCTTGCGATGTTTATGAGGCCAATGTCAACTACCGTAGTCATACAGCAGCGTTGACTTATGACCCAAAGACAAATGAGAGATATACTGGCTCCATCTATGGCGGTAACAATAATGAGCGTCGCACCCTCTACGGTCGGGTGAACATCTCGTCGGAGCTTCGCCAGAAGAAGGTCATCCAATACGATGGTGAAATAGGTAAGTTGAAAGAAGGTGATGAACTGATGACATACGGTACCGTCTATGGCGCAGGCCGAGGTGGTAAGACATGGTCTGAATACACCGAGGTGAATCTGGAAAAAGGTGCCAAGGTCTATGAGGTCTATGGCGGTGGACAGAGCGGTAAGGTATTTAATGCCGAGAGTGTCCAAAACTATATGAAGCCAGAATATAAACCTAAGAAGTGGCCGAAAGAAAAGCCGGAAGATGATGAGAAAGATTTTACCGAAGATGACTGGGCATACGCCTGGAAACTAGAGCCGTACGAACCAGGTGAAGGAAGTGAATACTGGCGTAGTGAATACACCAACTTGCTCAATCTGCTGGTAAGACCGGCAGAGATGGAAGACCGCGATTTCAGTAACGTTGCTGAAAACGATGCGAAAGTTTGGAAAAACAGGTATAATACCAATGTCATCATCAATCGTGGTGCTACTGTTAGTAACTATGCCTATGCCGGCGGCTATGGTAAAGAGGCTATTGTATCAGGTACTACCTATATTGCCCTGCTTGGCGGCGAGGTGAAGAAGGATATTTACGCTGGTGGTACAAGCGGTTCGATAGAAGATGTACATGGGGCAGGTCATTATAGTTCTGATAACCCCTCCGGCTTTACAGCCAGTGCTAACGCTTATGTCAAGGGTGGTACTGTACGTAACGTCTATGGCGGTGGCTGGCGAGGCAGCGTCGGTCATCATGGTCCCAAAGGTGATCATACAGGAGCGATTAGTGCACCCAACACTGATGACCTTGATGGTGAGGCCCATGTTGTCATTGGTGACTTGAATGGCAATGACCATACCGATGGCATCCCTTCCATCACTCGTAATGTCTATGGTGGTGGTGAAGGCGGTGCCATCTTCGGTGATGCCTACGTCACCATCAACAATGGCTATATCGGCTATCGGTATAAGAATACCGGCAGTGAAGAGAATCCTGAATACAAATATGTAGAGGAGCTGGACGACGTTGAACCTGGCGACAATCTTCTGGACAAGGGTGGCAACGTTTTTGGCGGCGGTTATGTGGCCAACAGCTACGTCGACCATTCCCATGTCAAAATGTATGGTGGTATTGTCCGTGGCGGCCTTTATGGTGGTGGTGAGATTGGTCCTATCGGTCGTGGTACCGTCAAGGCTGATGCACCGGCTCCAGACGGGGTCATTAAGAATGCTAACGCAATAATCTACAAGGGCGGTTCTACTCATGTCGAATTGTGGGGAGGCCATGTGATGCGTGATGTCTTTGGCGGTGGCCGAGGCTACGACAACTGGGGCGGCGAAGGCTATATGACCAAAGAAGAGGAAAAGACCATGGACAAGAGTTCGAAGGGTTATGTCTTTGGCTCTACTGATGTGCGTATTTACGGTGGTGAGATTGGTACTCCAGAAAATGTGCTCCATGGTTTTGGCAACGTCTTTGGTGGTGGTAACGAGGGTTATGTCTATAGTGCCACAGGAACTAAAATAGGTGTAAAGCAGAGTAGCAATCTTATTGATGCAAATGGAATGCCAACGGGGGGCGGTGGTTTCTATTACATTGATAATGACATTAGCAAAGGTCTGTCATATGATTGTAAAGTCAGCGTAGAACCCTATTGTAAGGTCACGAGTGCAGGTGGCATTAGTGGTTTTACTGCCGATGATAAAGTCAAAGCCTCTTATTCGGAAGGAGAATATGTGCCTGTGGAAGCTTTGAACCTACTGAAAAACCAGTCTCCTGACATTGCGAAACTCGACCAGAGTGGTATTATTATCCACAATGCCCTCTTTGCCGGTGGAAACATTACCGAGGGTAGTGATAAACTCACAGCCAATACAGTCACCGTTTATGGCAACGCAGGTGTCTCAGTGCGTGATGCTTATAATTTTGACCTCATCACTCTCGGCACCGAAGATATGGGAGGCCTTTATGGCGACGGTAACCTGACACTGGTTGACGGCTTCCGTGAGATACATATCGACAACTATGGTACCGATTATTATAGTCTGGCAGAGACTATGGAATTGGATGATTATAAAGAACTGTCAGACAGGCAGAAAGCCTATTACAAACTAAAATATGTGACAGCTAGTACACACACTTTTGATTATTATGAGAGTAAGTCGCTTCATACCTATATACCGGAAGGAGAAACCATAGGGACGCCCTATAAGCGAGGTCAGAAAGTAACAGAAGCTACTTGGGATAGTTTTTCTTCTGAAGAACAATCGAATTGGATAAAGGGTTCTAAGGTATTCCAGAAGGATGACCAGATTGAAGAGGGTGAGTGGCTCCTGATGTATAAAGATGAGCAAGATTTATGGACGCTTTGGGGTGTTACCAGCATCTATGCCGGACGACCGATGAACACCATCCAGCGTGCCGACCTGTGTGGCGTGTTCGGCAGTAGATTGGTACTGAAAGGAGCCGTTGACCGTGCTCCTCAGACGGGATTGAACATCGACTATAACAATTACACGATTAACCGCGTGGACGAGGTGTCGCTCAACAAGAATGTCTCGAAAGCAGGCGATACGGATGAATTGAATAGAGAACATGGCAACTACTTTGGTATCTACAGTTCTGTGAAGTTCCTCGGTAATCTGACCAGTGATGTGTCTTTCAAAGATGTCCGCAAAACTGATACTGATAACAGTGCTATCCAGGCAGACGGCAATACCACTTATTTTAATTGGAAACGTAATAGATCTCAAGACAAGTATCGTAACAACGGTATTAGCCACAATAAGGTGGCTTTGGCTTCGGGTGTCTATCTGGAAATCAAACGCGAGGAAGGTGAGTTGACAGGCGAGGATGACTGGGGTTATATCACTGGTGTCATCGAACTTGACCTGATCAATGTGATGCCAGGCATGGGTGGCGGCTATGTCTATGCCAAGAACGAACACGGTTTTCCTTCGTCGGGTGCCACAGGTAAACTGACCCTTTTGGATTACAACAACTCGGCTAAAACCTACCGTCATTTCGTTTATACTCCTAGTACGGATAAGGACTCTATGTTACCCATAGAGACCTCCGGAAACTTCGTTCATAACACCAAGCAGATTGTGGATGACTGCTATCCTAATGGTGGTATCTATAAGGATGGCTATGTGGAGTCGCCTGCCCACTACTGGTTTATCAGAGGTAGTATTTATGTCTATGACCAGTATATCTCAGCTTATACCGGCTCGGCCAATGCCACTGCGGAGAAACAGGAGATACCACTCACCATTACAGCTGCCTCAAACGGTAGGATGACCTTGCGCGAGGTGAAGCCCAACTACTATGCTTACTTCGACAAGAACATGAATAAGATAGGTACGGATCCTACCGACACGGTCTTTGTGGCTAATAACATTGCCTACAAGCTTAACCAGCCTATCAGCTACTGGGACTATCAGCTGCTGGGTGAGGGTGATCGTGCCAAGTTCGTGCCAGAGACATACGTCGTTATTGAAGACTGTAAGATAGACAGCAAATCTTATAAGAAAGGAGATGTCTTGCTGTTTGAAGATTATAAGTCACTGAAGGATTCAAATCCCACCATTTCTTATGTAGAGGACGATGTTGTGAAAACGGATGGTGATTTCAACTACTTCTTCCGCTCATCAAATAACATGGGTCATAACACGGGCTACGTGCTTACTTATGACGTGAACAACCCCATGGTGTGGAACAACTACTACACCAAGACAAGAGGTCCTGGACAGGCTAATTCACTTAATACCGAACAGTATTATAAGACGAACGAATCTGGAAATTATGTGGTAGACCAAAGCTTATATACTGAAGGTCCGACCTATACCTTGAAGTCTGGTGTCACGAATAATGTTTATGGCCAGCAGGACTATGATTTGGGTAGTATCATTTATGGCACAGCAAAGACTACCTACGATACAAGTGTCTTTAGCCATCTTTCTGATGAGGCCAAGGCTATTCAGGCTGAGGTGGAACAGGCATACGTGGTGACTGAAGATTATTCGGTGAAGGATGCTGCTGGTAACGAAGTGCAGAATTTGGGCGCTGGCACACCTATTTATAAATCGAAATACACAGAAGCCCAGTGGGATGAGATAAGCAGAGTGGCAGAACCGGCTAAGGTTTGCACCAGCCTCATAGAATTCTCTACTACCGACTATGTATATGCCGGCATGGTGCTGTCATCGGCAGACATTGAGGAGTTGAAGGACAAGGTGATTGAGAAGAATCATTATACCGATGATCCGGACGATGCTACCAACACTGCTAAAAAGAAGGCAGAGAATTTCCTGAAGAGTTATCTCGATGACGCTTACTATTGTACTAAGAAAGGTAAATATGGTGGTATCTACTTCGAGTCAGGAAAGGCTTACCGTGCTATTGATACATGGTGTAGTATGTCTGAGGATGAACGCAAGAACTTTGTGTATAATTACGATGCCCTTGATTTGCTCATCGATCCAGAATACAGCGACCCGTACGGAAACAAGGCAAAATATGATGGTACACTTCCTAATAAGGTCTACTCCGTACCTCAGAAAATCGATTACAGGGCAGAATTCTATGGTGATAATAACACAACTGTTGAGGAAGGAACTGGTAAAAAATACATCACCTATACTGATCAAACGGGAACCTCTCACACCATCTATGCCAGCAGTGACGCAAAAGACTGGCTCTCGCGTGACGACTATGAGGCCATTCCCAACGAGAAGCACCACTATTCACCCATTACTGTCACATCGCCTGATGATTACTACTATATGGTAAAGGAGGCATTCATGCGTGGCGACATCCCCTATACCGTAGGACAGCAGTTAGACCAGGAAACTTTCCAGGCCTTGAACGAGCAGCAGAGAACAAACATTGACATTTTCAAGTTCACCGAGGATCAGACAAATACTCAAAATCCAGACGGTAGTTATAATCCTAAGACTTATTACTATTGTCGTGAGTCTTATACGGTCAATGAGAAGGGAGAAGGTCAGCCCGTTACTGCTATTGCTGTCACAAAGGGTACAGACCAAACGACCGAGACAGAATATAATACTGGAGGTTCAGTACAACAAGGTGATATTATCAGTGATACCGACTACAATCTACTGAAGAACTTCCAGTCGGGCTTCATCATTCACGGCACGTCACCTACGGAGGTCAGCACACTCTATGTATCGAATGAGTCGGATATCAACGATCTCTCTACAGAGAAGATCATAACCGTCATTTACCTCTATGAATATGAGGAGAGCGACGAGTCTGGTCTCAACGTGACACCTGTGAGTGAGCGTCATATCTTGAACATTCACATCAACTTCAAGAGTGGCGTGCCTGAGATTGGCGACATCCAAAAGCCCGACATCGTGCTGCCAGGCACCACCATCGGCTTGAATATCCCGTCTGTCACGCAAGGAGCCTATCGTGTGACGGAATCGGGTTGGGAAATCTTCTCTAATGCCGATGATGCGGCCACACACTACAACGGCGTGACATTCTACAACAATGAGACACCGCTCTACTGGTACCAGAATAACTACTGGATTGCCTACTACGCCAAGACAAAACTCGGCAAGACGTATTCTAAGTCTGTGCCGCTGAGCGTGGCCAACTACCACGACCTGAAGAAGGTGATGGACGATCTGATGCATCATTACTACATAGATCATCAGGACGTAAAAGATGCTCCGAAGATTTACATCAACGACTATAAGACGGACGATCCTGCTACAACGCAGAACGGTCTTGATTTGCTGAAGAATCTCTTCGACCTGAGCTATGTGGAGAAGACCTATACTACTGATGCGGAAGGTCATTCCATACCTGTGGCTATTAACAACCCAGATAGTCCGCTCAATGGACATATACCTTTGGAACCACGCCTGAAAGGTGCTCAGAACTTGAAGTTCTTCCTCCGTACCGATCTCGACCATACAGGTAGTGAGTGGACGCCGATAGCTAATAACGAGAACGAGTGCTTCAGCGGTGTACTGCATGGCGACGGCCATACGATTAGTGGACTCGCGCCAGCAGAGGGGACGAGCGGTTCTCTGATTAATCATCTCTGTGGTGATGTCTATAACCTTGGTGTTACCGGATCGTTCGCTGGAGCTGGTGTTGCTGACACTGGAGAAGGCTATGTGGAGAACTGTTGGATTAACACCACAGGCAATCCTGACGGTTCGGTTTATGCAGTCTTCGGTAATCCGACTGCTGCCGCGTCAACGAAGCAGATTGTCAATAGCTATTATCAGGAAGGAAAGAACTATGAGACTGAGTCTGAGCCTGGCAATCATGGTTTAGCCAAACCAAAGCCTGCCAGCGCCTTCTACAACGGTGAGGTGGCTTACGACCTGAACGGCTTCTATCTCTACAAGCGCTACAGTGACAAGGCGGTTACTTCGGGCACCGAATATAAGTACTGGAAGTCAGGTGAGAATGAACCTCAGACAGGTTATTATGCTAGTCATCCTGAGTTCTGCTCATCAGGCTATAATGGTGAAAAGTACGTGGAGGACCGCTTTGCCGATGGCGATTTCATCTATGCTAACGGCACGATACCTGAAAGTGTGGACGAGAGGGCAGAAACAGATGAAGATGGTAACCCCAAAACCGATGCCAACGGAAAGCTGATTTACCATCCGAAGTGGCCGGACGACTATTTCTTCTTCGGACAGACCTTGGATTACGGCTATGGTGATAATCCAAGGCACCAGGATGTACCGTCGAGCATCACATCTCTCAATCGTGTATTCCGTGCACCGGCCTACTTCCGAGGCAATGAAATGCGTGCGGCCCACTTCAATGCTGATGCTGTGTTTGCCCACAACAAGAAAGACGATGTGACTACCTTGGCCCATAAGGATATGACGGCCATCGACTTCACGGGTTACAACGATGCCTTCAATCCTGCTGACGGCACGCTGAAATCTTATAAGCTTGGATTGGATGCAGGACAGTTCTATGCGCCACTTCTTGATGATGGCGGACTGACAAACTTCAGGAACGAAGGCCTGACGCGCAACCTGCTCGTCTATACTGGCACCACGGCTCCGGCATCAGTGGTCACCGATGCTGTTATCGAAGCCAAGCTGACAGACAAGGCTTACACGGAAACGCACACCACTTATCGCACTGTGGCTGAGGTGACGGATACCACGAGTATCAGCGGTCACTGGGTACAATGGCAGGGTGTTTCATCGTATAAGGCTTTCCGCGACCACTTCCTGGTGGATAAGAACGACTTCTATTGTCCGATAGAGTACACCTTTACCGATGGCCCTGGTAATACGAATGAGCATCGTATGTGGTATCAGCGCAAGCCTGATCTGTACGTCGATCGCAGCAAGGGCTGGGAGGATGTCAGTCTGCCCTTCACGGCTGATATCGTGACAACTCATCAGAAGGGTGAGATCACCCACTTCTATGGAAACAGCTCTACAGGTCATGAGTATTGGCTGAGGAAGTTCAGTGGCAATGTTAAAGCGAAGGAAGGTGAGGCTGGTGTCGTAACCGCCGATTTCAACCGTCCGGCAGCCACAGGTAGTAGTGCAGATGACAAGACGGTGACCAATACCTACCTCTGGGATTATTATTATTATGAGAGAACTGATCCGCGTCATCTGGACTTGAATACAGATGAGTATCAGACGTACTATAACTCTGAACGCACCTATTCGAAGTATTCTCGCTTGCAGGCGGCTACACCATATCTGATAGGATTCCCGGGAATCACCTATTATGAGTTCGACCTGAGTGGTAACTGGACCACCAGCACGACGGCGTATCCACAGCCTAATCAGCTTGAACAGCAGATCATCACCTTCGCCTCTAAGCCAGGTGAGAAGATTCTGGCCAGCGACCAGGCAGCAGGGGTGACAGAGGATAACTATACCTACGTTCCCAACTTCCTGAACTGCGGCTTCAAGGCTGGCACGGCTAATACCTTCGTACTCAATGGCAAAGGCAGCAGCTACGATGTGGTGCCAGCGGAAAGTGCTACCCCCGTAGAAGTCTATGCCTTCCGTCCATATTTCACTAGGTCTGCTTCAGCTCGCGAAGAAACCCGTAGCATCGTCTTCTCAGAAGAGCAGATGGAGACGAAGGAAGTGAAGGAGCATGGTGACCCGACGGAGGGCGAACTGAACGGAGGTCTGAAGGTCTGGACCAAGAAGGATAAGATCTACGTGCAGTCGTCTCTCAGCTTCACTGAGGATCTCCGCATCGTCACGCCGGCAGGTATCACCGTGGCTACTTTCACCGTGAAGCCGGGTCAGAAGGTTGAGGTGCAGGCCGACTTCTCCGGCATCTACGTCGTCCATACCCTCGATGGCAAGTATATTAAGAAGGTCGCGGTTAAGCGAGAATAAAGCAAAAGCGCGCTTGTGCTTTATCGAGCATGAGCGAGCTCAAACGTAGTTTAAGGTTGCAGTTAAGAAATAATTCGTGTAATTCGTGAAATTCGTGGTTAAAAAGAATATAAACTAAAATATGTGGTTATGAAAAAGCTATTAGTAATGACTCTGCTGATGATGCTCAGCTTAGTGGGCAATGCCCAGGTGGCTGTCATTATCAACGATAATTCCGGAGGTGAAGTGAAGGTCACAAAGACTGAAGGTCAGGTGGTCACCATCACGGTGACACCGAGTGCCGGTTATTATATTGCCAAGGGCGACATCGTGGTCATACCCGTTAGAGATCCGTCTGCCACCCGTAGCGAGGGTGATGCAGCACCAGAGGAAGAAAAGACGAGGCCTACTGGTGAGCCGCTGACACTTGAAGGAGACGATCCTGATGACCTCACACAAGAACGTGACTATGCCTTTACCGTACCCGTAGGACTTGGGGCCTTGGTGGAAGCAGAATTCCATGAGGTAGCTACCGAAGGAAGTCTGGGCAATGTGTCATGGAACGTAAAAACAGTGACGGACGAGAAGACGGGAACTGCGGAAGTGGTTCTGACACTGGATGTGCAGGATGGCCAAGAAGTTGTAGAGACAGGGGAGGGCACCGCTGTGCCCTGGGTGATACAGCAGGCGGAGATTACCACTGTGATCATCGGTGCCGGCATCACGGGTCTCGGTGATGGCTTGCTCAATGGCTGTAAGGCCCTGAGGCGTATGGAAATCCTGAACGAGGATGCCATCATCAGCCTCGGCGAGAATGCCCTTCCAGAAAATGAGGACCTGACCGTTGACGTGCCTGGTAATCTCTACAATGAATATGTGAGGGATTGGACAGGAATCAACATCACCAGCGATACTGGCATTGAGATGAAGGGTGTGGAATTTGGTGACAACAACAGCTATGATACTTTTGTCAGTGAGGATGCCGTCAGGATCCCCTCCTTGCTGAATGTCCTTGTCGTCACAGCCATCAAGGGGAATGTCGTCATCGTTGAGGATATAACGGATGGCATTATTCCTGCTGGTGTGCCCGTGCTGCTGCTGAGCAAGGAGATGAAGAGTAATAAGGTCCTTACGGCTGCAAGCAAAGAGAAAGGGACAGAAGTCAAGAGCTTGTTGCAGGTGGCAGGAGATGAAGGTCAGTGGGTAGATCTTGGCAAGGCCTATCTGCTCTATAACGACGTGTTCTACCTCTCTCAGGCCGGCACCGTTCCTGCTGGAGGTATCTATCTGCCCGTTCCTGAGGAGAAGGAAGAGCAGAGTAAAGAAGAGGACAAGAAGGAAGCTGTGAAAGCCCGCCTTTATCTCAACTTCGATGATGACGCCACGGGCATTAAGTCTATTTACGATTCACAGATTTACGATTTACGATTTGGGGCTGGTGCATGGTACGACCTAAGTGGTCGCAAGCTCAACGGTGCGCCTACAACTAAGGGTGTCTATATCAATAACGGCAAGAAACTTATCATTCGATAGTTGCTCAAATCAAGGTTATTATACACATAATAGTAAAAAACATAGCCGCCCGTGCCGCTTTTTAGCTTAATCTTTTGATTAACAATAGGTTACGGGCGGCTATGTTTGTGTAAAACCGTGCCGATACTGTGCCGTCACTATGCCGCCTTTCGGAAGTGGAGATAGTGACATTCCTGGGGTCTTAGATAGCCTGAACCTTCGTTTGCCTATAGTCAAATAATCATTTGCCTATAGCCAAATAATCTTTCGCCTATAGGCAAAAGTTAGAAATTGTTTTTGCGGGCGGCACGGTACCGGCAATGTAACGGCGTGGTTTTTATGTAACATAGCCGCCCGTATTGCATTGATATACAATGTATTAACTGAAAAAGCGGCACGGGCGGCTATGTTTTTCAATTTTATATCGCAGTATAGATGTCCGTATGACCCATCCTGGTCTTCAACAGCTTCGGATTTTCGCCCTGCGTCCATTCCTCTAACTGCTTCCGTGCCGAATAGTCCGTCAGTTGGGCTTGTATAGCAAAAGCCTTGACGGTGACGAAGCCCCGCTTCAGACACTCCTTCAGTGCCTGTTCCAGATGCTCCGTGTCCTGCATCAGTTCCTGCACGTTGGGGTTCTCCACTCTGTGGAAGCCGTTGAAGAGCCAGCCCTCGATAGCCTTGTTCCAGATTTTCCCGGGGTTGTAATCCACGCCCTCCAGTTGCACGTCGCTGTCATCTACATCGTCGGCATTGGTGATCTCCCGCTTCAGTCCCAGCTTCGGCACGAACGAGCCGATGGGCGTATCGATCCTGTAGCCTCTGGCCATCAGTTCGGAGGCGCACTTCACGAACTGTTTGAACACGTACTCCAGTTCGCCGTCGGCGGTCTTGTAATGTTGGTGACAGTAACTGTCGATTTTCTCGATGTCGAGTTTCAGTCCCCGTGCAGGTCTGGCGTAGACGATGTTCCGTCCGTCCTTCCCCTTCATCGGCGTCGGATGAACCTCATACGGAAATCCGCTTTTCTTTTTTGGCATGTTGTGTTAATTTTCAATTAATTTCCTGCAAAGGTACATATTTTTCATCGCTAAAACCCATAAATTAACAAATTTTTACCACAATCATTTGCTTATCTCTCCAAGATTTCTTACTTTTGCATTCGTATTATATAATATGAACGCAAGAAACAACGGTTATGAGCGAAGAAATCAAAGATATGGAGACGAAAGCCAATGTAGTCAGCGAACCGGCTGTGGGATATGCATTGAATGAATATCCTATGAGTGATTTGGTATCAGAAATTGACTATGACTTTCAGGGTAAGGACTTCGGTTATCCAAAATCGCTGGAAGAACTGGAACTCGCACTTGATGAGGCTGATGCAGAACGTAATGACCCATCAAAGTGGATTACTCCGGTAGAGTTTCATACTCGTTTAGAAAGTAAATACCCATGGCTAAGGTAGTCTGGCGAGAAAAGGCATCACTTCAGTTGGAGGCCCATCTTGACTATGCTTTGAATGAGTTTGGCCAAAAAGCGGTCAGTCATTGGTACAGAGACATTCAGCATATTGAGACACGGATGTCGATGCATCCGGAGTCGTACACGCCAGAGCCTCTTCTTGCCCATAGGAAAAAGCAGTATCGAGGTGCTACCATCATGAAAAATTTCAAACTAATCCATTATTACGATACGGATAGTGACACGGTCTACATTGACTGTGTCTGGGATATGAGAATGAATCCTGTCAAATTGAAGAAAATGAAGTTTTGATATAAACAAGATATAATTAGACATAATATGACACAAGATATGAAGACGATACTGACAAGGTTATTCACCGTGGCGCTGCTGATGATGGTCAGCCTGGGTGCTATGGCTGATGTTAAGGTACTATTCGGAGAGAAAGGTGATGACAAGGTCAAGACTGACGGCGACAAGATCGAAGCCACCTATGACGGAGGTACGATTGTCGTCACCCAGAAAGTCGTCGATGCCACTAAGGTTACCGTCTTCCTGACTGTCACCCCCAACAAGGGCTACACGATGCAGGAGAAGAACGTCATCGAAGCCTACGCTACCGCCCCTGCTAATATTGGCACGACCCGCGCCCCGCTGGTCTCTGAAAAACTTACCCTTGACTGTGAAGACTTCAAAGACGAGACCTTGAAGCGTACATACACCACCACTATCGACTCCAAACTCGCCCTCTGGGTGAAGAGCGCGAAGTTTGAAAGTGCATCAAAAGGTGGATCAACAAGGGCAACTAATTATAAGTATGTGATTATAAACAATAAGGGTAATAAGGCTTTCAATTATACGATTAGAGGAGATATAAACTATACTTCGATTAACAAAGAACAATTGTGTGTACATCCGAAAGCAAAGAGTGTATTGGCAACCAATTTCAGGTTTTATACGACAGAACATGCGGCAAAAGCAGATGCGTCATCTGGTGTAACTGGTACTGAAGGAACAGACTACTATACTGAAGGTACAACTATCTCTGGCATCGAAGGTGTTACAGATAATACGTTTTATGTGCGATATAGCCTTAAGGATAATCCTGCCATTGACATTAATGCTGAGAAGGCGTATAAAATGCAGGTTCGCGATAGAAGCAACAAATGGTACTATATCGTTTATGACGGCTCGGCAAACAAAATAAAGATGGTAACAGCAGAA
The DNA here is from genome assembly GCA_900316445.1 of uncultured Prevotellaceae bacterium. Lineage (GTDB taxonomy): Bacteria > Bacteroidota > Bacteroidia > Bacteroidales > Bacteroidaceae > Prevotella. The sequence goes on from ONCZ01000003.1 coordinate 75,120, forward strand.
GGAACTACCAGTAGTTATTTGTGGAAATTCGACTCTGGTGATCCTTATGATATGTATATTTTAAACTTACAAGGTTTGGCAGATAATGCAAATGGCGTTTTTACAGTACCAAATGTTGTTAATACAGGCGATTCAAATGGAGAATCTACATTAAGTGAAATTTATTATCGTGACAAAATTACATCAAATTATAATCAGTCCGTTAGTGGGATAAGTTTGCAGTCATTCATATTGACACAAGGTTCAGATAAAGGGTTTAATTATGAGACTGGATGGAAATCTGTATGGAGTAGTAGTTTCCAAATAATCGGAGCATATAATGCTATAGAAAACAAACCACAGGATACAGGAGGAACTGGCAATACTTATGCAACTCCACTTAATATGGCATACTATGTTTGTGCTAATACCGCAGGTGATGGCAAGCCATTACAGTTTTATAGGAATTGGCGAGTGGAGGACACTAAATCTACCAATGTTTCCCAAATCAAATTCACTGAAGTTAAGCAAACTTATACTTTCCATATCATCAACAATTCTGGTGCAGAGGCGGTTAAAGCTCGTACCGCCTCTGAGTTGAATGCTGGTGCAACAATTACAGAGTCGATGATACCCGATATATTGAAGTCTCCTGTTGCTACCAATTACACATTCTATCCGACATTAGCAGATGCTGCAGAAGGCTCGAATGCCCTCACGCGATTACCATACCCTTCGCAAGACGTTTATGTACGCTATACGACAAACGGAGGCAGTTTGAATTTGACTGGTGGAACAAATTATTATGTTTTGACGAATGGCAACTATCTTTATGCCTCAAGTTCTTCAGCAATAGAAATTGAGAGTTCTATTACAAGCACCGACAATACCCGCAAATGGATAATAACAGGTAACGATGCGTATCAGTTAATTCTTCAAAACGCTGGCAACAGCAATTACGTTACATACAATGTTTCTTCTGGCGAAGCCGTACCTACGCTTTCCGCTTCAGGTAGTAAGTTCTTCCTCCACCAAAGCACAAACGGAAAATATGAACTTGTCGCTGTGACTACTAATGACTTCTCGACAACGGATTACTATACCCTTGGTGTTGCAAATAATACGTTGAAGCTCTACTCAAAGACCAATTATCCCTTGGGTAATGATGCTGTCCAAACATTTTTCTCTGATCATGATTTCTGCGCTAAACCGGTAATATCTTTCGATAATTCAAATAACCAGATAACAATCGACTGCGCCACCGCTGGTGCATCAATATATTATACTGATGATGGTACACCGCCTACTTCCAGTAGCACATTATACACGGGGGCGTTCACAGTGAGTGATGGAACCACCATCAAGGCCATTGCCACGAAGGCGGAATCAGATGACTCTGAGGTTGCTTCGTTGACCATTGTCCTGACTCCGACAATTACCTTAGAGGGTATGCCCTGTACTTACGACGGAACAGCAAAAGAGCCTGTGAGTAGCGTGAAAGTCGGTGAGACGATCATTGATCCCAGTGAATATACAGTCAGCTATAGCAACAACATTAATGTTGGCAGTACTGCAACAGTCACCATCACAGACAATGAAGGAGGCGATTATTACGTAGCGGGTGATATCACCTTCACCATCGATCCGTTAAGTATCGGCAGCGGCACTACGCCAGCTACTGGCATCAGCATTGATGTGTCAATGAGTGGCAGTAACTATGTGGTCACAGTAAAACACGGCAATACGACTCTGACAGAAGGCACAGATTATTCCTGGGAAGGTGGCCCCGAAGTGACTGTGACGGGTATGGGCAACTATACGGGCACTGCCAAGGCTCTGTATGTTCCTGTTACTCCCGGCTACTACGCACTCCACCAGAATGGTAAAGGCTACTTAAAAGTCAGTGGAGCAGGTGTCAATCTTGAAAACGATGGGACATTCCAGTCTGGAAACTTATTCGATAAGGGTAACTGTATCTGGTACATGACCCCTGAGGGCTATCTACAGAATGAGTATTTCTATCTGAACGCAGCTAATAACAACACGCTTTACCTCTCTGTGAATCCTGTAACAAGATGGCGGTCAGAAGATGTTACGGGTGAGAACACCTATGGCAAGAAACATCTTAAAATAAATAACGGAACTGAGGATCTGTATCTCTGTAATGATAACAACTCAATTACGCTGAAAAATAATCCGTCAGCATATTATAGTGCTTGTCCTGTGGATGTGGAGGAAGTTGAAAATAGTTGGGCAGGTCCCACAGCAGAAAACCTCACGGTACAATCTCCCCAGCTGGTAACCTATCTGCGTGCTTACTTTACACAAAAGATAAAATATACTTTCCATAATGATGCAGGTGCTGAGGTCAAATCTACCGACGGTAAACATGAGCGCCGTGTCTATGCAACGATAGCTTATAAAGAAGGTGGTAATAATAAGGGAACGGATTGGGATATTGATGAGTCAGGCATTCTCTATAACAAAAAGGCAAGTGGTGATGTAGAGTTTACTGCTACTTATAACATTTTGCCTGCCGACCCTGTAGCCCTATCAGCTCATTCAACGGCAGCCACCAAAGACATTAAATATAAGGTAACACAAAAACCACTGGCACCTACTGCAGGTACGGATTATCTGTTGTACAGCATATCGGGAGGTGATAGTTACCGTTATCCATACGATGATGGTGTTACTGATGGGGGTCCTGTGAAGCCTGATGGCAAGGGAGGAACTGGCAATACTTCTGTATTGACAGACCCTGATACCAACAAAAACTTACAGATTAGTTGGAAGATCACAGTAGATGCTGAAGGCTTCTATACGTTCCAGAACTCAAGTACAAACAAATATCTGTATTACGATGATACTCCTCATGCCTCAAGTGATTATGGTACGCTTAGTGTAAGTGCCAACCCCTCTGGCAATAGTGCCAAGTTCCGCCTCTATAAGGCTGCCAATGATGCCAATTACGGGACCTGCTACTATATCATACCCTACAGCAAGATTTTTGCCGTGTATAAGAGCGACGGCTTGGCCAATGGACTCTACACTGCTCTCAATATCAAAGATTATAGGGGAGAGAATCCGGTTATCAGCCTCTCCAAACCAAGCACTAATTCCACATGGCGTATCTATAAATACGAAGCAGAATATCGTGTAAGGACAGACTTTGTTATTTCTGGTAATTCTTTTACGAGCGAAACGGGTAATCAGATTTTTAATTCCGAAGGATGGTACGGGAAATATATCAAGGATTCGCCAAAGACAGGAGATGGACAACGCGGTTTGGTAATTCAAGGAACTTATGATACCAATGTTGAGTATGCGTGGACGGTAGAAGACCTTAGTGACTATTCCTATGTTGGTGCTGAAGGAATACATACATTCACCGGAACTGGAGACGCAGGTAAGACGCTGACCCTTAACGTTAACTCTCTGCCCGTTTCCTCCACATCTGGAGTCATAAAATTGAAAATCACAGGTAGTACTGGTTCCAGTTCAAACGTAAGGTCTGGAGAAAAAACTTTTGCATTTACCATTTTGGGTGATGGAACAGTTACTTTAACTGATATTAAGTCCTTGGCTCTGATTACTGAAAGTAATGGTGCTTATCGGTTAGTCGGCGGGGAGGGCTCCAATTTTGCCTATTCGGCTACGAATAAACCTGGAGTTACATCTTTCAGCGGTATTTTGGATGGTAATAATCAGACTATCTCTGGTCTTAGTGCACCCCTTTTCGACAATATGTCCAATGGTACTGTGCGCAATGTGAACCTCAGTGGTGTCAGCATTTCCAGTCACTCGGGGCCAACAGGTGCCATTGCTGGCACTGCCGATGGTGGTAGCCGCATTTATAATGTAGGTATTCTTGATGGTGAAGTGGGTAGCAGCGATGATGTTTGTGGCGGACTTGTCGGAAAGCTTGATGGTTCAGCCCGTGTCATCAATTGCTTTAGCTATGCCAAAATCACAGGTGGAACTAATGTTGGCGGTATCGTTGGTAACAATACTTATGCCTCTAAATCCAACGATGCGCGTACCATGGTGATGAACTGTATGTTCTATGGTGACATTACAGGTGGTAGTTCCAAAGCACCTATCTACAATGGTGAGATTATCACTAATAGAAGTGATCAGAATGGTGTGGGTAACTTCAATTATTTCTGGGCAGGAGCCTCATACGTCATTGATGCCTATAACTGTGCCCTGGCAGCAGAAACGCGTTTTTTGAATCGCTTTGAGTTCTACCGCCATTTGCTCAACAGTAACCGTGCTTTAGCGGCATGGTGGGCTACTGGCGACTACAACAACAAAGACGAAATGATGAAATGGGTGATGGAACCATCGCAAATAGGAAGTGATACTACTCCTTATCCCATACTGAAAGCTCCCGACAGATACCCGTCGGTGGTGAATATCGATGTTAATCATTCCGAAACTTATAAGGGTCAGGATTTGACTGTTGGAGATAAACTGGGTACATTGACGGTAAACATCCAAATGGGTTCAAATGGCGATGGTGACACACATCCTGTTGGGGCAGAGATTATTGAAGCTAAAAAACAACTTACACTTCATGTTTTTGACAAAGACCCGACCCACTTTAACTTCAATTACTACAAGGTTCAGCTGCCTTATTATAATGATGTAGGAACGAACAATTACCGTAAAGATGCTGGCGGTGTAAGTCGTGTGGTGACTGGGTGGAAGATTGTTGACATCTCTGGTGGCACTCATTCTTTCTCGACAGGATCAGATGCGACGGCGAGTGTTAGTACTAAAGAAGAGACAAAGGGGGATATTACACTCACTACCCCATATAATTTCGCAGACCGCAAGAGTACCCAGAAAGACCTTTATGGAGAGGGGGGCAGTAATCGCATTTTCAATCAGGGTGCTTATTTCGATGTGCCTGAAGGTGTGACATCCATCACCATTGAGCCTTATTGGGCTAAATGTGTCTATGTGGCTGATGCATATCCCGATGTAGTTTATGACCAAACAATGACCACTGCCTCCGATGTCACTACTGTTGGTACTATTAATGGAAATGCTCGCTATACGAATGGACAATCTTATCCTATCAACAATGAAAGCCAAGTGGTCTATACCTCTATGAGCAATGCCGCAGGTCAAATGCCTACATCCGGCAAAGTTTACGATAATGCTATCGTGCTGGTGGGTAATGTCCATAGCTTGGGCCTTTCCAATGAAACAGATAGTAAGGAATATACCATTATGTCCATTGATTTGGACAAAGACAACGAACCAGACTACTCCTATATTCTTCGATTTAATGACCGTAAACGAGTGCATCCTGTCAGGGTTGATTTCTTGAATGTTATAGGTCTTGGTATGGCTCAAAAGTCCACTGGTGGGCAAGGTACTTATAACTTAGGTATCATGCAGCCATTAGGTTGGTTCGAATGTACGAATACCGGTCTTTTCCGTGTCACTCAGTTTGAGTATGATAGGAATCCCAGAAAATCTGCACCAATGATTTTGCATGGAGGTGTGATAGAACAGTGGGTAACTGTAGCAGAAACATCTGGAAATGTGACAGAAGCAAATGCTGTGGATTATTACCACGTGGGAAGTAATGTATGGTTTAAGGAGTTTCATATTGGAGCCCATCAGGATAGACAACAAATCATAAGCCCTCATCCTCCCATTTCGGTAACAGGTGGAGACTATGATGCTTTTTATCTGACAGGTATGTATAATACCCCCAATAGCAATTATGAAGACAATGCTGAATGTTATATTAATGGCGGTCGGTTCGGCAAGATGGCAGGAACAGGTATGCAGGGTTTGGGTAAAGCAGGAGGTGCTGGCGTTACAGGAGGTCCTGCGGAAACGGGTAATATCATCTGGCAGATAGACAATGCAGACATTGATGAATTCTATGCTGGTGGCATTAATGCTGCCCATATCGCAACGGGCAACATATATACCGTTATCACAAATAGTCGTGTAGATCAGTTCTGTGGTGGACCTAAGTTTGGTAACATGAACAGTGATAAAAAAGTGGTTACCAATGCCACCAACTGTACCTTCCGCACTTTCTTCGGTGCTGGCTATGGTGGGAATTCCTATAACCGTGAATATCCGACTAATAAATATAATGATTATAACTATAGTTGGAATTCGTGGCTAGCAAGTGTATACAAGAACGAGTTTAAATCTAACTTTAAAGGTGTATCAACACGAATAGACTATCAGTTTATCCCCAAGTCTGATAATACATTGAACGTTGCCCGTCTGTTTGTTGATTATGTGAGTTTCTCACTGGCTACTACACATGATGTCACATCTAAACTGACCGATTGTACCATTACCACTAGTCCGCTTGGACGTCTTAAGCTTTTTGCTCAATGTCTTGGCAACTTCTATGGAGGTGGTAGCCTTGGAAAGGTTACTGGTGATGTCAAGTCGACACTTACCAACTGCACCGTGGAAGGCAATGTGTTTGGTGGTGGCTATTCAGCGACATTGCCTACAGTAGATGTGATGGCTAACAGTTTCCAAAGGGTACCAAGTTATAACACGAATACTGGAGCCTATACGGAGGCAATACTTCCAACTACAGAGCCTTACACTTGGGAACATCGCGATGTGGTTAATACAACAGAGACAGCGATTGACACAGGGAAAAAGATTCTATATACCCAAGAAGATCTTACGGGTTTAGGCGCAGTCACTGGCAATGTTACGCTTACCATAGACGGCAATACCACGCTTACTGATGGAAAGGTAATGTCCGTTACAAAGAGTGTCTATGGCGGTGGTGAAGAGTCGAATGTTGAAGGAAACACGCAGGTGAACATCACCGGTGGCACAATTACTCAGAACGTTTTTGGCGGTGGTAAGGGTGAGGCTGACGAATTCTTGTGTTCGAAAGCGATGGTAGGCCGTAATGATGATGGCAGATGCGAAGATCCAGGTTCAGATACTAATAAGGATAAAGGAACGAAAGTCACCATTAGTAACGGTACGGTTAATGGTAACGTCTATGGTGGCGGTGAAGTTGGACGAGTAGAATGGAATACGCAGGTGACGATTGGAAACACATCTGGAGAAGGTACACCTATTATTAATGGTAACGTATTCGGTGCCGGTAAAGGTAAAGAAACGCATGGCTATGCCGCTCTGGTGCGTGGTAACAGTTCTGTTACCATTCAAGGTAATGCCAAAGTGAGAGAAAATGTTTACGGCGGCGGCGAACAAGCTACGGTGGGCAGATATTGGGTGAAGAACGTTCCTACAACTCTTTGTGAAAATGACGAAAACGAAAAAGTAATTCCTACACCTCCTGGAGATTTGCCAGATGAAATGCCATATAAGACAAGACGAGGCGGAAAAAGTACGGTCATCGTTCAGGGTAGTGCCCAAATAGGACCAGATGACGGAGCGACATCAACTGCAGGGCACGTGTTTGGTGCCGGTAAGGGAGTCACGCCTACTTATGTTCACGAAGGCGATAAAGCAAATTGGTCCAAACGTATGGTAGACTATAATTCGGATAAGCATACAGGTGAACCAGGAACAACTTGGGATTATTATCCAGATGACCACAACTACGTCTGGGAATATTTTGCTACTGAGGCCAAATATTTGGAGTTCCTGCAAACTTTGGCTTTGGTCACCGGAACTGAGGTGACCATCAGCGGAGCCACTGTCAAGGGTAACGTCTATGGCGGTAGTGAGAGTGGTTTTGTGCAGGATGATACTGACGTGAAGATTCAGAGTGGCACGATTGGTACTGCTGACTCGTATGGTTACGTCTTTGGCGGCGGAAAGGGACTTCCGCAATTTTCCGAAGCTGGACTTGTGAAAGGAAATGCTTCGGTTGAAGTGAGTGACGGCACTATCCAAAGGAATGTCTATGGTGGCGGTGAGTTAGGCCATGTTGGCACATTTACTGAAACTGATGACGGCAGGTATATTAAGAAGAAAGACATAAACGGCGTCGATATGAATACTGGCCTTTGCACAGTTTCTGTCACTGGTGGTAAGATCGGACCTGATAATAATTCAGACCAAGAAATCGGTAATGTTTTCGGAGCCGGCAAGGGTAAGGATGACACCTTCAAGTGCGAGAAAGCCATGACGATGGAAACGAGTGTCAGCGTCTGTGGAGGCACGGTGAACGGCAACGTCTATGGAGGTGGCGAGGTAGGCCGAGTAGAATATGATACGGAGGTGACAATAGGACGTAAATCCAATGAAACAGCGGGCTCAGGGACAGGTAAACCCATTATTAATGGTAGTGTGTTCGGTGCCGGCAGAGGTGTAGCGACACATGGCTACTCGGCCCTGGTGCGTGGTAATACTCGAGTCGATGTCGAGGGTGCTGCAGGTGCCATGGTGAAAGGTGACGTCTTTGGCGGCGGTGAGATAGCCTCGGTGGGCAGATATGGCCTTAACGCAGAGAATATGCCGAATATATTGTTAGGCGGTGGAGGATGTGTCGTAAACGTTCAGGGCAGTGTCGTGATTACAGGAAACGTCTTTGGTGCAGGCCAGGGTGTTGATCCCAGCACATTTAATAAGACTGGTAGCGACAAGACCAAACTGTCCAGGCGCATGACGGTCTATACTAATTCCTCTGAATTTAAAGATGATCATACAACTGAAACGGGTACTTGGGAATTATATGATGGAAGTGTAACGCCAAATATCATTTGGGAATATTATCAGAATGAAGGTGCATATTCAGATTATCTTCAAACGTTGGCCTTAGCTACTGCGCCCAATGTTACCATCGATGGAAATGCCAAGGTCAAAGGTTCTGTCTTTGGTGGCGGTGAGTTAGGTCTTACCAAAGGCAGTGTCACAGTAACTATCCAAAATGGAACGATCGGAACGCTTGATACCAGCGGCAATCCCGTCGTGGGTACTGGTGATGTGTATGGCGGCGGTTCATTGGCAAACACGAACACGACACACTATGTTGGATTAAAAAATGCTGATGAATCCCCGAAATATGCGGAAGAAGAAGTAGATGGAAAAACAATCAAATATATAGAAACAAAAGAAGTCCATCCGACAACCATCGTCAGGCTAATAGGAGGCGAAGTCTATGGTGATGCCTACGGTGGCGGATTGGGTCGATTGGCTTCAGATGACGTGTCAGCAGTGCAGGCTGTGGTCGTGGGAGATGTCCTGGTAGATTTGAATGGCGAAACAACTGTTACGACAGGCGAAGATGGCGGAAGAAGTTGGACGGACAACACTGGTGCGACCAACAGTGGTACTACTATAACAGGAAAAGGTTGCATTGTCAATCGTATCTTCGGTTGCAACAACCTGAATGGTACGCCGCAGAAAAACGTGACAGTACATGTCTATGCCACGCAGAACAAGAAGAAAAGTACTGTTGCAGAGAAGTATAGACTGGAAAATGAAAGTTTAGATAAGTTGAACATCACAGAAACTACTATAGAAACTGATGATGCTTATAAGACAAGACTTAAAGCTATTTTGGCAGATAAGATTGAATTTGCGGAGGAATTGGGTCTTACAGTCTCAGATGACGACAAGTCTCTTTCTACCAGTAGCAGTGCAACAGCTGATGCATTGAAAACAGCTATCACGAATGTCACGACGGAGATAAATACGAAGACCACAGATGAAATCAATGGTATCCGATACGATGTCGAGGCTGTGTATGGCGGTGGTAACGTGGCTGCATATGTGCCAGTTTACAACACTACGACAGGAGCAACAGAGTTTAAGACCCAAGTCCTTATCGAGGGTTGTGACTATACCAGTATCGAGACAGTGTATGGCGGTGGTAATGCTGCTGCCGTGCCGGAAACGAACGTGGATATCAAGGGCGCTTATGAGATAGGCTACTTGTTTGGTGGTGGTAATGGTAAGGACGACATTGCGCCAGGTGTTGAAAATCCGGGTGCCGACGTCGGTACGCTTGACCATGGCACAACAACTTATGGTACGGGTAATGCAAATACACTGATGGAGGCCGGATTGATTCACGAGGTCTACGGTGGTAGTAACACGAAGGGTATCATCAAGGGGGCTATTAACCAGATAACCGCTCCTAAAGATCCTGAAGACGAAGATTTTTGCTGTGAATTGGAAGTGGATAAGATTGTAGGTGCCGGTAAGTATGCTGACATTGACGGTGATGTGAATATGACGCTGAGCTGTCAGCCTTCGAGCAAGGTGCCCCTGTTGTTTGCGGGTGCCGACGAAGCAAACGTCAATGGAAATATTACACTGACCATTACCAATGGTAATTTCGGCAAGGTGTTCGGTGGTAATAACTTAGGAGGTGCCGTCAAGGGTAAAATCACGGTCAACGTAAAGGAAACGGGTTGCCAGCCCATCAAGATTGATGAGCTCTATCTGGGTGGTAACGAGGCTGCCTACTCGGTCTTTGGCTATTATGAGAGTAATGAGACTCATGAAGTAACGGGTAAGAAGATTCTGAAGCCAAGAACCGCTGAAATGCATGCTATAACCGATCCAACAGCAGAAGGCTATAAGGCTCCTGTGACCAATCCAACCACAGATGCGACACACACCTTCCCCTATGCTCAGCCCGAACTGAACATCATCTCCTGCACCTATATCGGCAAGGTATTCGGTGGTGGCTTGGGTGCACCTGCCACGATGTATGCCAACCCGTCGGTGAATGTCAATATGGTGCAGGGTAATCATGCGGCTACGGCTGTTCCTGCCATGATGGAAGAACTGCATCTTAATGTTACGAAAACTGCGCCGAATCCCCATAATCTGGGTATTATAGGAGATGTATTTGGTGGTGGTAATGCTGCCGATATCGAGGGTAATACTACTGTAAATATAGCTGTAGAATATGTTGTGAAGCAAGTAAATGTAGGTGCCAGTGTGACCGGCTACTACACCCGTTCTGGAGCAGGAACCACTGCAGATCCATTTGTCTACACTCCTGCAACAGGTACCGCTGTTAAAGGAAAGACCTATTACGAAAAGAAGGATGCTCAAGGTTCTGCCTATATTATAGGTAGTGTCTTTGGTGGCGGTAATGCTGCCGACGTACTTGGCAACACCAATGTCACAATGAGTGATGGCTATGTCTTTAACGGTATCTTTGGTGGCGGCTATGCTGGTAATGTGGGCACATTTACCAGAAGTACGGACGCCCAATACACAAACGTTTTTGGCCATACGGCTCATGAGGGGGTATGTATTGGCAAGCCCATTTCCTGTGCAGAAGGTACTGGTAAATGCACGGTTCTCGTCAACGGAGGTCAGATAGGTCCCATCTCAGTGGCAACAGAGGGCATGAACAGGCCGAAAGCTCAAGGCGGTCCAGTACCGGAAGGCTGGGTATGGGGTGCAGGTCAAGGTCTTGTAGAAGATCCGGCGACACACCCTGATACACACTTCAAGTCATACGTAGGAAGCACGGATGTAACCATCGGTGGCACGGCATTCGTTCTGGAATCTGTCATCGGCGGTGGTGAGTTCGGTCGTGTGCTTTACGATACAAAGGTGACGATTACGGGAAATTGTCAGATTGGTGTCGGTGAGGGAATGGTTGATGATGACGGCAAGCCCATACGCTATACGGATGACCAGTTCGTCAATCCTCTTACAACGACTATTACATCAGGTGAAAATGGTAATGCTCTGGCCGAATGTTCGCACTTCCCTTACGGAGAAGATACAAACAATGATGGGATAAAAGATAAATTCCTGCCTTACGATCTGTACTATGACAAGTACTTGGCTAAAAATTCTTCGCTTGCTACTTCAGACTTAGGTCCTGCCAGTACTGCGAGTCCTTCAGACGGTAAGACGTGGATTGGCTGTGTGTTCGCTGGCGGATCTGGCTATATGCCTTATGAGAAAGACGATGGATCTGGTTACGATTGGTGTAGTTCGGCAGGTTTGGTGGAAGGTAATACCAACTTGACTATTTCCGGCGGTCATATCCTGACGAATGTCTATGGTGGCAACGAGGTTACCAACGTAAAGGGTACATGTAAGGTAACGATGACAGGTGGTACAATTGGCGTGCCGCGTACCGTACAACAGATTATTGATCATCCTCTTACCTGTTATCTCTTCGGTGCTGGTAAGGGTGATCCACGTCCACATTTCAATACGGAAACGAATGTCAAAGATGTAGAGATTGATATTTCTGGCGGTATTATTTATGGCTCTGTTTTCGGTGGCGGTGAGGATGGTCACGTGCAACGTAATGTTACGATGACGATTGGAAAAGATGACCACACTGGTCCTATCATTGGTACTTGGGGTACTACCTATGTGGATGGAAACATCTTCGGTGGAGGTCGTGGCTTCGCTGGTGATGCCTATACGGCAGGAAATGTAGCCGGATGCGTGGACCTTGACATCAAGGGTGGTAACATCCTTGGCAGTATCTATGGTGGAGGACGGTTAGGTTCGGTGGGCTATGGACTCTATCCCTCAACTGAAGATGATACAAAGTATGGAGCGATGCGTCCTGACAATACAGGCGATGATGAGGCAACCATTCCTGGATTTAAACGTGGCTATGTAGATGTTGAAATCAGCGGTGGTACCATTGGTAACGATTATGAATATATCATTCCCAGTGCAGACAATACTCCAACAGGTCTTACCTTTGATAACATTGCCTCTTGGACGGATGCTAACTGGAAAACTTGGAAGACTCATAATAATATTCCTTTAACAGAGTTTGATAAAGTAACAGAGTCTGATAAAGTGACGTATAGGCTGAAACATACCAAGGGTGGTAATGTCTTTGCAGGTGGCATGGGCCGACTCTATCAGCTGGATGGCAAAACGCCTATCTCTGCCGTGAACTGGTGGAAAGTAGGATGTGTAAAACAAACCAAGTTGACCGTCAAGGGCGGTATCATTAAGAGTAATGTGTATGGTGGTGGAGAGTTGGGTGCCGTGAAACCGTATGTCAATGGAACAGTAGTTCAAGGTGGTACGACAGAGGTTATCGTTCAAAACGATAATACCCAAATCGGTACTGAGGTACAGGATGGTGACAATGTCATACAGTACACCTTCGGTAGTGTATATGGCGGTGGCTATGGTAGTACTATTGAGAACCTTAATGGAACAGATGATCCCAATACTGAAAATGACAACCCGAAGTTCGTGGCTGGCCTTGTCCATGGTAATACCAAAATCGACATGCAGGGTGGCAAGGTGCTGGCAAGCATCTATGGCGGCGGCGAGGTAGCCAGCGTAAATGGCAGTGCGGATGTGGCTGTCAGCGGTGGCATAGTCGGCAAAGACAAAGTAGGAACCAAACAGTTTGGCGGACCCACAATGGGTAATGTCTATGGTGGTGGTAGCGGGCATCCCAACATTGTGCGTTGCGGTAGAATCCTGAAAAACACCAAGATTACTATCAGTGGCGATGATACCAAGATCTATCATAATGTCTATGGTGGCGGTGCATACGGCACAGTGGGTGAATTCAATTATAAAACGGACCCCAATGATCATAAGGTTACAGGAGTTGAAAGTTTAAAGACTGCCAATACAGGCAAAGCAGAAATTATCATCACTGGTGGTACCATCGGTGTTGATGGCAATGAAAATGGCATGGTATTCGGCTCGTCGCGTGGTGACGTGAACAGGCCGGGTGAGAGAGACGATCATACAGCATGGGTTTATGACGCCGATGTCACCATTGGTGAAACAAATGGTTCAACTAATACCCCACTCATTAAGGGATCTGTCTATGGTAGCGGAGAGAATGGTCACACGTTCCATAACACCTATGTGAAAGTCCATAGCGGTACTATAGGTATCGATGATGAGAATGACAATGGTTATACGATTACAGGTAGTAGTGGCATTGTATACAAAGGTGCCGCTTACCCATACCGTGGCAATGTCTATGGTGGCGGTTGCGGTACGGACACGTATAAGGTTGCTGATAAGAAATACTTCAATCCTTTGGCAGGTATTGTGCTCGGCAATGCTAAAGTCGAAATGGACGGAGGGCATGTGGTGCGCACTATCTATGGCGGCGGAGCCATGGGATCGGTGGGTACGTTTACTTATGACAATGATGCCAATAACGATATACCAGATGGTAAGCCCATCAGTTGCCTTGAGGGTACTGCGGCTACAGAGACAACACAAGCAACTGAGGGAACAGGTCTCTGTACTGTCACCATCAGCGGTGGTAAGATTGGCCCGGAAACGATGGCGATGCCTAATAGCTATGGAAATGTGTTTGGCGCCGGAAGGGGTGAGGTGCACGCCCCGGCTGACTATCCTAACCTGGAAACCTCAGCCTACTTCAATAGAACCGAGGTGACCATCAATGGTACGGCCTTTGTGAAAGGCTCTGTCTATGGTGGTGCTGAGAGTGGCCACGTGCTGAAGGATACTTGGGTGAAGATTCAAGGAGGCCAGATAGGCTGCGGTAAGAATAGGAATGAGCCTTATAGTGATAATGATTGGAAATCTACATCATTAGATCCTTGCGTCAGCTGGGATTATGAGGAAGACGGATTGGCCTATGATCCAAATGCCAGTGCTTTGGTTGATGGGGATTGGAAGTATGCCGATAGAACTACTTCTACCGAAGGTGGCGCTGCCGTTGCCACTGATGGTCACACCTTCTATGGCAATGTGTTCGGTGGAGGCTCTGGTAACATCCCCTATAAGGATAATAATGGAGTGAGCCAATGGGTTCCTTCGGCTGGACGTGTAGAGGGTAACACTGTGGTAACAATCACTGGCGGTCATATTTTAACCAACGTCTATGGTGGTAATGAGTGTACCGACGTATTAGGTAGTTGTACCGTCAACATGAGTGGCGGCACTGTGGGTGTGCCACGCACTAAAGCTGAGATACTGCAGAATCCTGCCCTTGGTTATCTCTTCGGAGCGGGCAAGGGTGACAAGCGTGTACTCTTCAATACATGGACGAATGTGGCCAGTACATCAGTGAATGTAACTGGTGGTACGATCTATGGTTCTGTCTATGGCGGCGGAGAGGATGGTCACGTGTTAGGTGATGCAGTGACCACCATCGACCAGTCTTCAACAGAATACCCAACCGTCATAGGTGTCACAGGGGAGTCGGGTTACGACGGTAATGTATTCGGCGGTGGCCAAGGCTCTACTTCTGCCCTGACTGCTGGTGTCGTGGGCGGTAACGTCAATCTATACATCAAGGGTGGTCAAATGCTGGGTTCTGTCTATGGCGGTGGCCGACTGGCTTCTGTGGGTACCTACTTCACTGACCCCAATGATTCTAACTATGGCAGCTTGTGGACGGAAGATCTAGAAAACCATGGTTACATCTCTGTCAGCTTGACGGGTGGTACTGTCACCCAGAATGTGTTTGGTGGTGGTATGGGTACAACAGATGACAAGTTCGGAACTGCAGCCGGGTTAGGTATTTCGCGTAACGTCACTGTGGATTTGAACAAAGACGTGGACAATGATGCCAAGGGTTGCGTTGTGGACGGTAGTATATTCGGCTGTAACAATCTGAATACCTCGCCGAGGGGTACAGTCACAGTGCATATCCATAAAACGCAGAATGCAGAAGCAACAACCATAGCAAACCCCTCAGAAGGTGAAAAGACAGCTAAGGTAAAGGGCCGTTTCGATGTGAAAGCCGTCTATGGCGGTGGTAATATGGCAGCATACGAACCTGATGCCCTAATAAAGACAGGTACAGATGCGGAGAAAGAAGCATCTAAACCTGCAGCTAAAGTGATTATTGATGGTTGTGACCTGACCAGCATCAGGCAGGTGTATGGTGGTGGTAATGCGGCTTCGACGCCGGCAACAGATGTCGAGGTGAATGGCACCTATGAGATCTTTGAGTTGTTTGGTGGCGGTAATGGTGCTGACAGATTGCCAGACGGTTCTCCTAACCCCGGTGCCAACGTAGGTTATAAGGATTACCATGAGGTAGAGAATGATCCTCGATTCGCTACCAAGGAAGCAAGGGTAGATGGTGATGCCTTTGCAGAATATCGCTACGGTACGGGTGTAGCAACGGTAAACGTCAAGGGTGGAACTATCCACCGCGTGTTTGGCGGATCGAACACCAAGGGTAATGTGCGTAAGACAGCACTGACCCTACTCGAAGAGAGCACAGGCTGTCCGTTCTGTGTCGATGAGGCATACGGCGGTGGTAAGAGTGCACCGATGGATGCTGAGGCCCAGTTACACATGGCTTGTATTCCAGGTCTGAAGGAAGCTTATGGTGGTGCTGAGGCTGCTGATATCCAAGGTGATGTGACACTTACTATCACCAATGGTACATTTAACCGAGTCTTTGGCGGTAATAATATCAGTGGTACCATCCGTGGCTCTATCACGGTGAATGTCGAGGAGACGGGGTGTAAGCCTATCATCATTGGTGAACTCTATGGTGGTGGCAACCAAGCGGGCTATTCAGTACGTGGCTATAAGAAAGTGACCGAGGGAACATCGGAGGTTTGGAAGCCCCGTATGCCTGAAGATGACCTGGAGGCAGATATGAATGGTAATACATTCCATGACCCACAGGTAAATATTAAGTCGTTTACCAGTATAGGTGAGGTCTATGGCGGCGGTTATGGTGAGGGTGCTGTAATGGTGGGTAGCCCGAAAGTAAGCGTTAACGAGGCTATCGGTACGCCAGGTACCTATCCGACTACGGGTGATGATTTCGACGAGACAGGATTTAAAGGCAAGACATTCACATTTGACGAGGGTATGGCAACTGAACATACGGTGACTTGTCCTTCGCATGTGAAAGGTAAGATGGGTGCCATTAATAATGTATTTGGTGGAGGTAATGCTGCAAAGGTTGTAGGTGATACGTATGTCAACATCGGTACGCTTGATAAAGTGATCTTTGAGACGCCCGCTGAAGCTTCTCAAGAAGCCCGTACCAAAACCGTTATGGGGGCTGATATCCGTGGCAATGTCTATGGTGGTGGTAATGAAGCCGAGGTGACAGGTGGGACGAACGTCACGATCGGTAAGGAGAAGGTGACGACACCGTAACCGTTGTGAAAAGAGCCTATGGTAGAAGCGCCGAATTTCGAATACAAGTACGACCTGGCGTACCAGAAGTCGTTTGCTGCAAGACTCAGTTTTAGGATTATGGGGATTGCGGCAGGCGTCTTCCTGGCGGCCGTCGCCTTGTTCTTCTATTTCACGGGCGACACCATGACCTTGCCACTGACACATGAGATCGTGAAATACGGATCCATCGTGTTCGTCGTCGGTCTCGTGTCGTTGTTTGTCTTCTGCACATGGGCGATCTATCAGATGTCGCGTCCATTGAGACAGTTCTCGGAATCGGCGGTAAGTATCGCCGAGGGTAATCTCGACACGCCGTTGCCTGAGATACACTCGGAGGACGAACTGTTGCAGCTGCGCAAGGCCTTCGGGTATATGCAGACGTCACTGAAACAGTATATCGAGGATCTGAAAGTGACGACGGCAGGCAAAGAACGTCTGCAGAGTGAACTGGTGATTGCCCACGACATCCAGATGGGGATGATCCCCACCATCTTCCCGGAGCGTGACGACCTCGATCTCTTTGCCACGATGACGCCCGCCAAGGAGGTGGGTGGCGATCTCTACGATTTCATCATCGAGGGTGACGAGCTGTTCTTCATCATCGGCGACGTGGCAGGAAAGGGCGTGCCGGCGTCGCTCTATATGGCCGTGACCCGGACACTGTTCCGGAATCTGGCAGGTAACTATCAGAGTCCGGCCAACATCGTGAGGGAGATGAATCATGCCATCGCCTCGACCAATGACTCGATGGTGTTCGTGACCATCTTTGTCGGGGTGCTCGACCTCCGTACTAACTACCTGACATACTGCAATGCGGCTCACAATGCGCCTGTGTTGTTGACAAACGACGGCAAGTGTCAGCTGCTGGAGGTGGAGACGAACGTGCCCATAGGCATCGAAGACCACTTCCGCTATGAGGAACAGCAGATAGCCTTCCCCGAGGACACGGCGCTGCTGCTCTATACCGACGGTCTGACGGAAGCCATGTATTTCGCGTCTGACGGTAGTCGGAAGCTCTTCGGGGAGGACCGGGTTCTGCACGATGTGGAGAAGAACAAAAACGCCTCGGCCATTGAGGTGATAGACTATCTGAAGCAGCACGTGACCGTGTTTGCCGATGGCAAGGAACAGAGTGACGATATGACGCTGTTGTTCCTAAGGCATGGTACAACCTCAAGGGATGTCGCCACGGCTCCGCGTCGCATCATCATGAAGAACGAGATGACGGAGGTGAGTCGTATGAGGGGATTCTTCTTCTCGGTATGCCGGGAGCACGGCATCGACGAAGAGAACGCCAAAACCCTGAACCTCGCCATTGAAGAGTGGGTGGCCAATGTCATCAACTACGCCTATCCGAAGGGTATCCGCGGTCATGTGGAACTGACGGCGAAGGTGGAGGACGGGCTGATGACGCTGGTGATCAAAGACCACGGGGCTCCCTTCGATCCGACGGAGCATGAGGATGCCGACGTGGAGGCGGAGCTTCAGGACAGACCCATTGGCGGACTGGGTATCTATCTGGTGAAGAGCATCATGGATTCGATGACCTACGAGCGTTCTGTCGACGGTTATAATATACTGACACTGACAAAAAACATTTCAGAACTATGAATATAGAGATTAAAGAACAAAACGGATCTTATGTCGGAAACCTTTATGGTTGGATCGACACTGCCGAGGCCTCACAATTCTTAGAGGACCTGAAACCACTGATGGCCAACGCCAACAAGAGTATTGAACTCAACTGTCAGAAGCTGGAGTATATCTGCAGCCTCGGACTGCGTGGAATGCTGGCACTGAATAAGGAGTGTGCGACCAAGGGTGGGTCACTGGTTGTGACCCACGTTGAGGGTGAAGTGCTGAAGATCTTCACACTAACGGGCTTTTTCAGACTGTTTGACGTCCGATAGCCGGCTGTAATCGACGAAGGAGTAGGGGAAGGCGTGACGATCATCGACGGGATGATCTTCACGGTTTTCTTCTTGCCAGTCGTCTTCATAGGGCGGGAAGAAGGTGTCGGCCTCGGCTGGGGTGTCGTCGATCTCCGTGAGGCAGAGACGGTCGGCGAGGGGCAGGGCCTGACGATAGACCGAGGCACCACCGATGATGTAAATGTCTTCGTCGGGGGTGCAGTGCTCCAAAGCAGCTTCGAGGGAAGGATAGACATCGCAACCGGGATAGAGGGCGTTCTTGCGTCCCTCCGGTAGGAAGCGTCCTTCGGCCGAGCGCAGACCACCCCGTCCTTCGGACACCCCTCCTAACTCAGGAGGGGAAACAAAGGCGCTGCGGCTAAGCACGATGTTACGACGGTTGGGGAGGGCGCCCTTGGGAAGGGAGAGGAAGGTGTTGCGACCCATGATGATCGTGTGGCCCGTGGTGAGCGCCTTGAAGCGCTTCAGGTCATTCGGAAGCCAGTAAATCAGTTTGTTCTTAAAACCGATTGCTCTATTCCGAGCTACCGCTGCAATAATCGAAATCATATTTTATTTTTTAAGGAAACGAATATGAATAATGTGAATAATTTGTCCCACTAATAAGAATAATTATTATATTAATTCGTGAACAAAATTATGCATATTATTCAAATTTGTTTCTAAACTAAATATTCAAATTCGTTTCTAAATAAATAATTCATTTATTTCTTTTCTTACACTGAGACTTCTGCTTTGATGTGGGGATGGGGATCGTAGCCGACGAGTTCGAAGTCTTCGTACTGGAAATCGAAGAGTGACTTGACATCGGGATTGATTTTCATCTGGGGCAGGGGACGGGGCTCACGGGTGAGCTGGAGTTTGGCCTGTTCGATGTGGTTCAGATAGAGATGGGTGTCACCCGTGGTGTGGATGAAGTCACCGGGTTTGAAACCCGTCACCTGTGCCATCATCATCAGAAGCAGGGCGTAAGAGGCGATGTTGAACGGCACACCGAGGAAGGTGTCTGCCGAACGCTGGTAGAGTTGGAGCGAGAGACGGTCGCCGGCCACGTAGAACTGGAAAATGGTGTGACAGGGGGGCAGTGCCATCTCGTTCACCTCGGCCACGTTCCAGGCGGAGACGATCATACGACGGGAGTTGGGGTTGTTCTTCAACTGGTCCAACACATACTGGATCTGATCTATCGTGCCGCCGTTGTAGTCGGGCCATGAGCGCCACTGGTGACCATAGACGGGTCCGAGTTCGCCGTTCTCGTCGGCCCACTCGTTCCAGATGCGGACACCGTGCTCCTGGAGGTATTTCACGTTGGTGTCGCCCTTGAGGAACCAGAGCAGTTCGTAGATGATCGACTTCAGGTGGAGCTTCTTCGTGGTGAGCAGGGGGAATCCGTCATCGAGGTTGTAACGCGACTGGGTGCCGAAGATGCTGATGGTACCGGTGCCTGTACGGTCACCTTTCTCTGTGCCTTCGGTGAGGATGCGGTTCAAAATGTCTAAATACTGTTTCATATTCTTTTTTATTTTGCAACGGACTACACGACTTAAAGATTTTTTTCCTGTAGTCCTGTTGTCCGTTGCTGTTATATGATTATGGGTGGTTCTGTGGGGAGGTGGGTGGTTTTGATGCGCCATGGCTTGGGGTAGAGGTTGTTGGCACGGTTGCCGATGTTCTTGACAGGACCGAGGGGGATGCCTTTGTAGGTGACGGTCACGATGCCACGAGGGGTGTCGGCGGGTAATACGAGAGCCTCGCCCCTCAAATATTTGAGTGCGTCTTGATAAGAAAGGTCGATGGTCGGGGGTACGGGGGTACGGGGGAGCGGGGGAACGAGAATACTCAAACCCTTGATCTGCCTATAGTCATATCTCGCACCTCCGTACCCCCGTTCCTCCGTACCCCCGAACTTGCGCAGAACGCACATGAACAACCCCTCGCTGCGGGTGATGCCGGGGATGAAACGATAGACGGGGGCATCAAAGCCGGGGAGGAGGGAGCCCGTGATGTTCCATGAGGGGTCCGTGGGGACGGTAAGGGCCTCGGCGTCGTAGGTCTCCAGGATCCAACGCACGTTTTCTTCGTTCTCTTTTATATTATAAGTACACGTACTATATATTAATAGGCCACCGGGGTTCAGACATTCCCAGGCATCGGCGACGATTTCTCGTTGCAGGCGCCAACACTTCTCCACGTTTTGGAGACTCCACTCGCTGATGGTGGCGGGATCCTTGCGGAACATACCCTCACCGGAGCAGGGGACGTCGCAGAGGATGAGGTCGAATGTCATCTTTGCCTTGCGGAAGTCACGGGGGTAGTTGTTGGTGACGATGCAGTCAGGCCAGCCCCATTTGGTGATGTTCTCCAAGAGAATCTGGGCACGGGTGGGGATCGGCTCGTTGCTCATGAGGATGCTGCCCTTGGGCAGGACGGTGCGCATGGCGGTGGACTTGCCACCGGGGGCAGCGCAGAGGTCGAGGACTTTTAATGAGGAATGAGTAATGAGGAATGAGTAATTGTGATTACTTCTATAACCGGAGTCTGGCGCTGAGTCATGGCGTGCAAGGTAATCATTATTACTCATTTCTAATTTCTCATTACTCATTGTTCTTAGGACGTGGGTGATGAACATCGAAGCGGCTTCCTGGACGTAGTAGCAGCCGGCATGGAAGAGGGGATCGAAGGTGAACTGAGGTCGACCGGAGAGGTAAAAGCCTTCGGAACACCAGGGCACTTTATCCGCAGCCTGGCATCGCCAGGCTGCGGATAAAGGATTAATACGAATGCTTACCGGGGCCTCTTCGTAGAAGGCTCCTAAGAAGCGGTTAAAGCGGGCTTCGCCCATTAACTGCCGCGTCTCTCGGATAAAATCTTCCGGTAAATTCATCATTTTGGGTACAAAATTAAAAAAAATATGGGAAAAACCATTATCTTTGCAACTAATTTATGATTTGTTACGTCAAACGGACAAATGAGAATTGAAAAATTAAAAAATTCAAGAATTAAAAGATTAAAGAATTAAAAAAGGAGAAATGATATGAAACAGTTATTAATGACAATCGCCATGGTGCTCGCACTCGGCATGAATGTTGAGGCTGCAGCACAGAAGCATCGCCACACGCCCCGGACGGAGCAGGTGGACTCTACCAAGGCAAAGGATGCCATCGAAGCCTTTTCTGACACAACAGCTATTGACGAAGAAACAGAGGACGACAGCTATGTCACCCGCAGTGTGACCTACTCCAGCAAGGATGCACAGGAACTCAAGGAGGTGATGGACGCCGTGGAGGGCACTTTCGCACCCTGGGTCGCCGTGAGCATCGTCTCCATCGTCGTCATCTTCCTGTTGGCACCGCTGCTGATCATTCTCGTGGTCTTCTATTTCGTGAACAAGAACCGTAAGGAACGTTATAAGTTGGCACAGATGGCCATCCAGAACGGACAGCCGATTCCCGACGAGGTGCTGAAGGGAAATACCCCGAACACCAAGGAGGATTCCAACGACTATACCGCTGGTCTGCGTCAGATCTTCCTCGGCATCGGTCTCGCCATCTTCCTCGGCATCGTGGCAGGAAAGATCGGCTTCGGTATCGGTGCGCTCGTGTTCTGCATCGGTCTTGGTAAAGTGGTCATTTATAAATTCAACAACCCCTCAAATAATGTCAACAATGAATAAGAGATTAATGCGTTCAAACGACCGGGTCATCGCCGGTGTATGCGGCGGACTTGCAGAGTATTTCGATTTCGATCCCGTGATGGTGCGTATCGCCTACGCTTTCCTCACACTCTTTACAGCGTTCTGTGGACTGATCTTCTACATCGTGCTGTGGATCGTAATGCCGGAAAAGAGATTGGTGTAGGAGAGAAGGAGTAAGGAGAGAAGGAGTAAGGAGAAGATGGCGGAGCTCAGTGATGTTGCCCTCGTGACGCAGGTGGCGGTATTCCGGAACAAGAAGGCCTTTGACCAGCTTGTCAGGAAATATCAGTCACCTGTGCGTCGGTTTTTTCTCAACCAGACGCTGGGCGATGAACAGTTGAGCGACGACCTGGCTCAGGAGACCTTCATCAAGGCTTATGTGAACATCACGAAGTTCCGGGGCATGGCGAGCTTCTCCACCTGGTTGATGCGCATCGCGTATAATGTGTTCTATGATGAGGTGAGGTCGAGGAAACAGACGGAGGATGTGGATACATCCGTCAGTGCCGCCCGTCAGACGACCACTGCCAGTGAGAGCCTAAAAATGGATATCTATGCCGCCCTTGCCCTGCTGAAGCCTGACGAACGGACGTGCATCACGTTGCAACTCATCGACGGCTATCCCATCGACCAGATTGCCAAGGTGACGGGTATCGCAGAGAATACGGTGAAGTCGCATCTGCACCGGGGTAAAGAGAAAATGGCGAACTACTTAAAACAAAACGGATATGACTGAGAAAGAAAACAAACTGATAGAGGATCTCTTCAAGCAGGCTGCCCAGCAGCAGATTGAAGACAATGGCTTCACGGATAAAGTGATGGAACGGGTGGAGCGTGTGGACCAGACGTCGCTGGTGCCTCATCGGCTGTCACTGTTATGGACATGGTTCTGCATCGCCGTGAGCGTTGCACTGTTCTTCGTGTTCAACGGATGGGAGATGCTGAAGGCCAGCCTGATGGTGCTTTATGCCGCCTTCCGTACGAGTCTCGAAGTGTTTTTCACCACAGCTCCGACGGCTGAGTTTGATCTGACTCCTTGGATGATTCTTTTGGCTTTGGGATTTGTATCAATCTACCTGCCTTATCAAACAGCCCGTAAGTTGTCCGCAACACTATAAATTCGGTGCGACGGTTTAACTGGTTGCACTGTTCCTGCTGTTCCTCAGAGAGGGTGTTGATGTAAGCTTCTGTCAGCACATCACCCGCTTTGAGGAACGGATATCTTTCTGCCACCTTCCGTTTGATGGTCTTGGGTTTTCCCTCACCGTAGCCTTTCGGCGTGAGACGGTCTGAGGCGATGCCGTGTGCTATCAGGTAGTTCACTACACTCTCGGCACGACGCTGGGATAGTCCTTCGTTATAGGCGTCGGAGCCTTTGTAGTCGGTGTGGGCGGAGAGTTCGATGGTGATGTTCGGATTCTCATTCAACAGCCGTACCAGTTCGTCGAGGGCGGTGGCAGACTCCGGACGAAGTGTCGCCTTGTCGAAGTCGTAGAAGATGTTCTCGATGAGTACGGGGGCGGAGATGTTGGCGAGGGGGAACTGCAACACATATTCCTCTGACTTCGTCACAGGTTCCACGCGCAGCTGTTCCTGATGGTTCAGAAAGCCTTTACAGGTGGCGAGGAACACATAATCGACGTTGGGTTTGATCTCCTGGGTGAAACTGCCGTCGCCACGGACACTCAGTTTCAAGTTCGTACCGTCGTTGCCTACCATATAGACCTGGGCGGCGGTGAGTTCGTAGCCGTCCTGTTCGTACACCCAGCCTTTCACCGTCTGTACAATCTCGGGATTGAAGAAACTGTAGATATGGTCGTAGCCTCGGGTGTCGCCGCGGTTCGAACAGAAATAACCTTGGTTACGCTTTCCCTCGAAGGTCATACCGAAGTCGTCGCCCTGGGAGTTCAGAGGGAAGCCAGGGTGCTCGAGTTTCGGGGGTGCGGGGGCGCGGGAGTACGGTGGCTCGAGATTACTTTCAGTGGTAGAACTATTCTCGTTCCCCCGTTCCTTCGTTCCCCCGTACCCCCGAGCTATGAAGATATCTAGTCCTCCCATGCCGGGATGACCGTCAGAGGAGAAATAGAAGTCACCGTTGGGTCGGAAGGTGGGAAACATCTCGTCACCAGGGGTGTTGACGGGTTCGCCGAGGTTCTCTGCGGCACCCACCTCATTGCCGATAAGCTTACAGCGCCAGATGTCGAATCCTCCCAGACCACCGGGCATGTCGCTGACGAAATACAACCACTCCCCATCGGGTGAAATGGCGGGATGGGCGAAACTGGAGAGGGTGTCTTTTGAGATAGCCAGTTCCTTGGGCTTGCTCCAGGCAGCGTCACTACGGCTCGACACGGCGATGGTGGCATAGCGCGGGTAGTTAGGGTCGGTCTTACAAATGGTCAGATACATATTTCTGCCGTCGGGAGAGAAACAGCAGGCGCCCTCGTCCAAATCAGAGTTCAGTTCAGAGTCGATCGTCTGGGGTTTGCTCCATTTGCCTTTGTCGTCTTTCTGTGAGAGGAAGATATCGGCATTCTTCGATCCCGTGATGCCGCTGTACTCATCACCTCGTGCCTGGTTGCGAGTGGAGGTGAAATAGAGTTGGTTGTCCTCGTCGCCGCCGAGCATGGGGGAATATTCGGCACGGCGGGAGTTGAAAAGGTCCATGCGTTTGATGGTATAGGCCGAACCGTCTTTCTTCCACTGTGCTGCCTGCTTAGCAGACTTCAGTCCCGTGAGGGCCAATTGCCTGTGTGGGTCTTCGAATGGCAACGAGTCTGCTGCCATTTGGAACTGCTTCTCGGCTTCACGGTAGTTGCCGTTACGCATCTGCAACTGTCCTAAGTAGAAATGCGTGAGCGAGTCATCCTGCTTGTAGCGGATGGCATTCTGATAGGCGGAGATGGCTTTGGAGGTGAAGAGGATACGACGGTAACACTCTGCCATCTTCATTGCCCGCTGGCCTTTCTTTTCTCGTTCCTTGTTGGGGGTGTGGGTATAGGCCTTGCGGTATTGTGCGGCGGCATCGAAGTATTCGCCGACGGCAAAGAACTTGTCGCCTTTCTTCATCGCCTGATCTGCCCCGCAACTGGTGATCAGCACGGTGCAGATGACGCTATACAATATGATGAGAGCCTTTCGCATTTTAGTATATAACGTAATTATTTTGGATTTATTGTTTTAGCAACGGACTACAGGACTTAAAGACTTTTTTGATCAGTCCTGTCAGTCGTGTAGTCCGTTGCAAAAATGATTCTTATTTCTTCGGGGATTTGATTTTCTTCAGTTCGGCATCGGAGAGAACGGTCACCCGACGGTTGCTGGTATCGGTCATCACCTCGTGGACGATGTCGGCCACCTGTTGTTTCAACTCATCGATGAACTGCTTCGCATCGTATTTCTGATGTTCGATGTCGCGCAGTTTCTTCTCCCAGATACCTGTCAGCTCACAACTCTTCAACAGTTCCTCGCGGATCAGGTCGATGAGTTCAATGCCCGTGGGGGTGGCAATGAGACGTTTTTTGTCGCGTTTGATATAGTGGCGCTTAAAGAGGGTCTCGATGATACCGGCACGTGATGATGGCCGGCCGATGCCGTTTTCCTTCATTGCCGCACGGAGGGTTTCGTCCTCTACGAATTTACCGGCAGTCTCCATCGCCCGCAGCAGGGAGGCTTCGTTATAATAAGGTGGTGGGATAGTCCATTTCTCGGTGAGGGTGGGCTTATGGTCGCCCGATTCGCCCTTGACGAAGGTGGGGAGGGTGCGCTCTGGAGTAGAGGAGTCAGGAGTCGGGGAGTCAGGAGTCTGTAGATTACTTTCTTCCTCTGCATTCCTACTGACTCCTGACTCCTGACTCCTGTCTCCTGATTCTTGACTCCTGTCTCCTTGTACAACGCGCCAGCCCGGGTCAAGAATCTCCTTACCGGTGACCTTGAACTCTACTTTATCCTCTTCACCAATGACCTCGCCGAGGACGGTGGTTGTGGAGAACTTACAGTCAGGCAGGAAGACGGCGATGAAACGGCGTGCCACGAGGTCGAATACCCTCTGCTCGGCATCGCTGAGGTTCTGCGGGATGACGCCCGTGGGAATGATGGCGTGGTGGTCTGTCACCTTCGAGGTGTCGAACACACGCTTGCTCTTCTTCAGTGGTTTGCCGCCGATGGGCTTAATCAGCTCGGCGTAAGGTGCCACACCGCCAAACTTCGTCTGATACAGGCCGTTGAGGGTCTGTGGACATTTAGGGTAGATGTCGTCCGAGAGATATTGGGTGTCCACACGGGGATAGGTGGTAAATTTCTTCTCGTAGAGGCTTTGGATGAGGTTCAGCGTCATCTCTGCGGAGTAACTGAACTTGCGGTTACAGTCCACCTGCAACGAGGTGAGGTCGTAGAGCTGTGGCGGCTGTTCCTTGCCTTCTTTCTTCTCTACTTTCGTCACGGTGAAGGGCTTGCCCTCGATGGTGGCAAAGGCCTTCTCACCCTCTTCCTTCGAGGTGAATTTGCCCTTGGTCGCCGTAAAGGTGGTGTCACGATACACTGTCGCCAGCACCCAATAGGGTTCGGGCTTGAAGTTCTCAATCTCTTTCTGACGGTTCACGATGAGGGCGAGGGTAGGGGTCTGCACTCGTCCGATGGAGAGCACCTGACGGTTCTGACCGTACTTCAGCGTATAGAGTCTCGTGGCGTTCATGCCGAGCAGCCAGTCGCCGATGGCGCGGGAGAGCCCGGCGAGGTAGAGCGGCTGGTAGTCAGTCTGGTCTTTCAGGTTGGCGAAACCTTCACGGATGGCTTCATCGGTCATAGATGAGATCCACAGACGCTTCACGGGACAGGTGGCCTGTGCCTTCTGCATCACCCACCGCTGGATAAGCTCTCCCTCCTGTCCGGCGTCACCGCAGTTCACGATGCCGTCGGCAGCCTGCATCAGCCGTTCGATGATGGCGAACTGTTTCTTGATGCCGTTGTCGTCGATGAGTTTGATGCCGAAGCGCGGGGGCACCATTGGCAACTGCGTCAGTGCCCAGGGTTTCCAGGCCGGGGTGTAGTCGCCAGGTTCCTTCAGTGTACAAAGGTGGCCGAAGGTCCATGTCACCTGGTATCCGTTACCTTCCATATATCCGTCGTGTGAGCTGTTCGCCCCGATAATACGGGCGATGTCCCGCGCCACACTGGGTTTCTCTGCGATGCAGACAATCATACGTTCTTACTCTATTTATACCTTGTTATTGCGATAATTGCGTGCAAAATTACAAAAAAAACTCCATACCTCATGATTATTTCACAATTATTTCGTACTTTTGGCTACGCCGAAGGTACTCACGTTCGAAAATTCTCAAATAAATTTTGGTATTTTACTCACTTATTCGTACCTTTGCACCCTGAAATGAATAGAGATAATAATAAGGTACGCGAGATGAGGCGAGGACTGTTGGCCTTGGCGTTTCTATTTGTGCTGGCTCCGGTCAGTGCAAAGGTGCGTATCATGCTTATCTCCGACCCCCATGTGTTGGCTCCCGGCCTGATTATCAACAAGGGCAAGGCCTTGGATGATACCAACCTTCTCGATCGTAAACTCAATGATTACAGTAGTGCTATCTTCGACGAGATTATTGCCGTCGCCCTGAAGGAGAAACCGGACCTCTTCCTGATTTCCGGCGACCTGACGAAGGATGGTGAGTTGCTGAGTCATCAGTATGTGGTGCAGAAATTGTATGAATTGAAGGAGGCTGGCATCAGGGCTCTTGTCGTCCCTGGGAACCACGATATGGGCACCGTTAATGCTCTTTATTACGACGGTGACAATTCCTACAAGGCTGAGACCATCAACACGCAGCAGTTCTCGGAAATGTATAAGGATTTCGGCTACGGCGCTGATATTGAACAGGAACCCACAACCCTGACATGGTGCTGTGAACCGTTCGACGGTCTCGTGCTCATCGGCATCGATACTGGTCATGAAGGTTCTTCTCTGAATGGTGTGATCTCCCATGCTACCTACGAATGGGTGCAACAGCGGGCAAAGGCTGCCAAGGCGGCAGGCAAGCAGGTGGTGGTGATGATGCACCATGCGCTCTTCCCTCACGTGACCAATGCCGAAAAAGCCAGTTCTACGTATGCTGTGAAACTGGGTATGCCCAATGGTGACGGCAACTACACCTATTATAGTTATAGCACGTTACGCAACCATCTGGCTGATGCAGGTGTGGGTGTCGTACTCACTGGTCATGTGCATGCTTTAGACATCGCCAAGGATGCCAACAAAGACCTGACGCGTACCGTCCACGATATCAGTACGTCTACCTGTGCGGCCTATCCCTGTCCTTATCGGCTGCTGACTCTCAACGATGATCATACGATGAGCATCCGAACCCATTACATCACGGAGTTGCCTGGCATTGAGGATTTCCAGGCTCTTGCCAAGGAGCGTATGATCACGGGCCTGAAGAACCTTGTTACTCTGTATACTCTCAATGGAGAGGCGGCTGAAATTTTAGCGGAGATTTTTTTGATTCATGTGTGTGGCAATGAACCCGAGAATCCGCGTTCTCAGGAACTTCTGGATGCTTATGAGAAACATCTGCCGGAGTTGAAGGCTGACGAGCGGATCCAACTTTTCCTCAATATTCGTGGCGTGACCTTCGACGAAGTGGAAACGATGATCTATAGTATGTTGAAGGACAAAAGCAACTATGGTGACCCTGATCGTGAGAGCCTCGACGATGACCTGAATACCACCATCCCTGTCTATGAGGACGGTTGGACGGCCATCAAGGGCGTGAAGGTAGGAGACAGGAGACAGGGGTCAGGAGTCGGGAGTCAGGAGGGGTGGTATACCCTTCAGGGCGTGAAGGTCTCGAAGCCTACGCGAAAAGGTGTCTATATCCACAATGGTAAGTTGATACTTCATTAATTAACATAAACTAAATTATTAATCATGAGAAAGAAAACTATTAAAATGAGGACACTGGCGGTGATGCTGGCAGTGTTTAGTAGTGTTGCAGCAATGGGACAACAAAAAAAGGATGGTGAGATCGACTGGCTGAAAGATTTCACGAGTCGTATCACGCTCAACGGCTATGCCCAGGGCGGATGGTCCTATCAGGACATCAACGGCAAAAGTACAAACGCCTACAACCTTAAACGCACACTTCTTTGGGCGAAGGCCCGCATCACTGACCGCTGGTCGTTTATGTTCATGCACGATTTCTCCAGCTGCGTTCAGGAGTATTACACCGACTATCGCGTCACTAAAGACAACTCGCTGACCGTCCGCTTCGGACAGTTCAAGCACTCCTATACGATGGAAAACCCGATGTCGCCAACTCAGCTCGAACTGATCGACGTCTATTCCCAGGCCGTGCTCTATCTTGCCGGTGAGGGGCCCGATCCCCTCAATGGCGTGAACTACGGCCGTGACATGGGTCTTGAGCTCTATGGTGAACTGGCGAAGGGTGCCATCCGCTATAACCTTGCCCTGATGAGCGGTCAGGGTATCAACCGCAGGGATCTTAACAATCAAAAAGACTTTATCGCCAAAATCGATGTGCGTCCGATGGACGGCCTTCGTATCGTGGCTTCAGGCTACCTCGGCACTGGCTGTGCCGTAAATACAGCAGCTTGGAATCCCGATATTCAGGTGGGCGACAACTACAAGCGTAACCGTTACTCGGTGGGTGCCGAATATAAGACGGCAGCTTATTCACCGGCGAAATACAAGGAGGCCCGTCCTGCCAGCATCCGTGCAGAGTGGCTGGGTGGTAAGGATGGCGAAGTGGGTAGCATGGGTGGCTATGTGACGACCTGTATTCCCGTGGTCGATGCTCTCGATATCGTGGCTTCTGGTGAGACCTTCGATCGTAACACGAAGGTGGATGGCTGGGATCAGACGAACCTCACCATTGGCGTCCAGTACTGGTTCTACAAGAAGTGCCGTATGCAGCTGCAGTACACTCGTTGTCTCTGTGGCGAGAACATCAGCTCGAAGGATTATAACTGGCTTCAGGCCCAGATGCAGGTCGCGTTCTAAACAAGAATTAATAACGACAACGGATTACACGGATTAAACGGATTCTTCAGAGAATTTGATACATAATTATAATCCGTGAAATCAGTGAAATCCGTTGTTTTAAATAAATAAGTATGTTTATAAAAGTAATTTTAACGGTAATTTTCCTGGTCGTGATGGTAGGCGTGGGTGTGTACTCCCGCAAACAGGCCAGCAGTGTTGACGGTTTCGTATTGGGTGGTCGTGCAGTCGGTCCGTGGCTCACGGCGTTTGCCTTCGGAACCTCTTATTTCTCCGCTGTGGTCTTCGTGGGCTACGCCGGACAGTTCGGATGGAAGTATGGTATGTCCAGTGCCTGGATCGGTATCGGCAATGCCATCATCGGCTCCCTCCTGGCATGGATTATCTTAGGTCGTCGCACGAAGCTGATGACGCAACATATCGAGTCTCGCACGATGCCCGATTTCTTCGGTACCCGTTTCTCGGATCAGGGGCTGCGTGTGGCGGCTTCGATCATCGCCTTCGTGTTCCTGATTCCCTATACCGCAGGTGTGTATAGCGGTATTTCGCGTCTCTTCGAGATGGGTTTCGACATTCCCTATGAGTACTGTGTGGTCATCATGTCCATCCTCACTGCCGTCTATGTGATCATCGGCGGTTACAAGGCGACGGCCATGAACGACTTCATCCAGGGCATCATCATGCTCTTCGGTATCGTCGCCGTTATCCTCGCCGTGCTGAATGCACAGGGTGGTCTGACAGCTGCTATCGACAAGCTTTCCGTGATTCCCTCCGATGCCGATCCTAATGTGAACGGTGGTTTTGCTACATGGTTCGGCCCTGATCCCTGGGGACTGTTGGGTGTGGTCATCCTGACCTCGCTCGGTACGATGGGACTGCCCCAGATGGTGGGTAAGTTCTACTCCATCACCGACGAGAGTGCCATCAAGCGCGGCACGGTCATCTCCACCATCTTCGCCTTTATCGTGGCTGGTGGCTGTTATTTCCTCGGTGGCTTCGGACGTCTCTACGATCCCGTCATCAACGAGGCAACGGGTAAGATTGCTTTCGACTCCATCGTGCCTGCTATGCTCATCACCCTGCCTGATGTGCTTATCGCCCTCGTGGTGCTGCTGGTGCTTTCGGCTTCGATGTCCACACTGGCCTCACTGGTGCTGACATCCAGTTCGACGATGACGCTCGACCTCATCTATCGTGACAAGAAGTCACTGCCCGGTGAGGTGGAGGACGGTACCATCGACGATATCGTGGCCGAGAAGATCGAGCGTCGTAAGGTGGTGGTGATGCGTGTGCTCATCATGTTCTTCATCGTCATCTCGCTGCTCATCGCCCTGAATCCCCCGACGTTCATCGCCCAGCTCATGGGTATCTCGTGGGGCGCTCTGGCCGGTGCCTTCCTCGCTCCGTTCATGCTGGGACTCTATTGGCGTGGGGTCACGACGACTTCTGTCTGGGCCTGCTTCATCTGGGGCGTGGGACTCACGGTGATCAACATGCTCGCCGGCAACCCCATCAATCCCATCAACTGCGGTGCCATTGCGATGGTCGGCGGCTTCCCCGTCGTCTGGCTCGTCAGCCTCTTCTCGAAGAAGCTTCCGAAACAGACCGTCGATACCATCTTCGACTGCTATAAGTAAGTTTGCAACTGAGTTGCACGGAATGTGCCGTACCTTTGTAGCGTGAAATTAAAGAAACTGCAAAGATATGGCGCATTTACATGAACACAAACATCATTGTGACAGCTGCTCGCACGAACATCACCACGAGCATCATCACGACCACGAAGGTCATGAACATCATCATCACGAGCACTCTCTGAAGAAACAGCTCTGGCTCATCCTCGCCACCTTTGTATTACTCCTCGCCGCCGTGCTAGTTGAGAAAAACCTGAACCTCTCCACTTGGCAACTGCTCCTTGTTTACCTCGTACCTTATTTATTAATAGGTCATGAGACGCTTCACGAGGCTTGGGAGGGTATCACCCACGGTGACGCCTTCAACGAACATTTCCTCATGTGCGTCGCCACTATCGGTGCCCTGCTCATCGGTTTCCTCCCCGGAGCTGAGACGCAGTATCCAGAGGCTGTCTTCGTGATGCTTTTCTTCCAGGTTGGCGAACTCTTCGAGGGTTACGCCGAGGGCAAGTCCCGCGACAGCATCGCCCACCTCATGGACATCCGTCCCGACATCGCCCACGTGGACGGAAAGGACGTCAGTCCGGAGGACGTCGCTGTGGGCTCGGTTATCGTGGTCAAGCCTGGTGAGAAGGTGCCTTTGGATGGTGTGGTGATCGAGGGTACGAGTGCCCTGAATACCGTCGCCTTGACGGGAGAGTCGCTGCCTCGCGACGTGAATGTCGGTGATGAGGTCGTCTCCGGTTGTGTGAACCTCTCGGGTGTCCTCCGTGTCCGTACCACGAAGGCTTTTGGCGAGAGCACCGTCTCTAAGATCATTTCTTTGGTGGAGCATGCCGGCGAACGCAAATCCCAGAGCGAGACCTTCATTACCCGTTTTGCCCGCATCTACACCCCCATCGTGGTCTTCGCCGCCCTGGCCCTCGCCGTCATTCCCACACTCTTTGGAGGAAACTTCGCCACGTGGTTATACAGGGCTCT
Source organism: uncultured Prevotellaceae bacterium (assembly GCA_900316445.1). Lineage (GTDB taxonomy): Bacteria > Bacteroidota > Bacteroidia > Bacteroidales > Bacteroidaceae > Prevotella. The sequence continues at coordinate 108,399 of ONCZ01000003.1, forward strand.
GATGTTCTTAGTGGTGAGTTGCCCCTGTGCCCTCGTTATCAGCGTGCCCCTGACCTTCTTTGGTGGCATCGGTGGTGCATCCCGCAAGGGTATCCTCGTCAAGGGTGCGAACTATATGGATGTCCTCGCGAAGGTCGATACCGTTGTTTTCGACAAGACCGGCACCCTCACCCACGGTCAGTTCGCCGTCGAAGCAGTACATGATTCTTCGAGGAAGGAGGAAGGAGGAACGAGGAATGAGAATAGTCCAAGTGCAGATTCTTTCGACAGCAATTCTGCCACAGACTCACGGGAAGAAGGTAATCTCCTTCCTCCTTCCTCCTTCCTTCTTCCTCGAGAAAAAGAATTGCTGCATTTAGCAGCCCATGTCGAGCACTTCTCCACCCATCCCATCGGTGCAGCCCTGCGTGATGCCTTCCCTGATGAGGCGACGGACGGCTGTACGGTCTCCGATGTCGAGGAGGTCGCTGGTCACGGCATCCGTGCAAGGGTAGGGGATAAGATTGTCTGCGTGGGTAACACGAAGATGATGGATGCCATCGGTGCTAAGTGGCACGACTGCCATCATGTGGGTACCATCATCCATGTAGCCATCGATGGGGAGTATGCGGGCCATATCGTCATCAACGATCAGATCAAGTCCGACAGTGCTGAGGCCATCGCCGCCCTGAAGTCCCTCGGCGTCGCCAAGACCGTTATGCTTACAGGTGACCGTAAGGAGGTGGCAGACCACGTCGCCACGACCTTCGGCCTCTCTGAATACCACGCCGAACTTCTGCCGGCGGACAAAGTGGCCTTCATAGATGGTCTTTTGAGGAGTGAGGAGTGTGGAGTGAGGAGTGAGGATACTCCTGCGACAGATCAGACCACCCCTTGCCCCTCCTACTCAGGAGGGGAAAACACCCTCCGAGGTAATATCACTCCTCACTCCACACTCCACACTCCTCGAGTCGTTGCTTTCGTCGGCGACGGCATCAACGATGCCCCTGTGCTCGCCCGGGCTGATGTCGGCATTGCGATGGGCGGCTTAGGCTCTGACGCTGCTATCGAAGCTGCGGACGTGGTGCTGATGGACGACAAACCCTCAAAGATCGCCCTCGCCATCCGCATCGCCCGCCGTACCCTGGCCATCGCCCGTCAGAACGTGGCCTTCGCCATTGGCGTGAAGGTGGCAGTCCTCATCCTCGCCGCCGTCGGCATCGCCACCATGTGGCTCGCCGTCTTCGCCGACGTGGGTGTCACTGTCCTCGCCGTCCTCAACGCCATGCGGGCATTGAGAGCTTAAAAAGATTTATCCCTCGCCAGCTGGCGAGGGATAAATCTTTTTAATAAGCGTGGTCGGTTTTGATTTCGTCTTTTGTCAGTTTCTTGCTGTCGATGGCGCGCCAGCAGTAGATGATGTAGGCGAGCACGAAGGGTACGAGCAACGAGACATAGAACATAGTTGTCAATGTGAACTCACTGCTACAGGAGTTCGAAAGCGTCAGCGACGACTGGAGATCGGCGGTAGAGGGATAGTAGGCGGTGTTGTTCCAGGCACAGCTAAGCAACAGGGCCAATACCGTCAGCACCGTACCGATGCCTGCAGGCCAGATGCCACCTACGTAGTCCTTCGACAGGATGGTCTTGCCGATGCCGAAGAGCACGAGCACAACACCGATTAAGAGGAGAACCGTCAGATACCACATGTCAAGGAAGTTCGTCAGATACTTATAGGGTTCCATATAGATGAAACCGAACTCGTTGACGGCATATCCTTCCTTCAGCAGCAGATGGACGAGATAGGCGACGAAGAGGATGACGAAGGGCACGGCGGCGCCGATGAGACGGTTGCGGCCACGACTGCGGATATCCTCGTCGTTCACATTATTCATAACGTAGAGGATGCCCAGCACCCGAGCGAGGAATACCACGGCAAAGCCGAGCACGAGTACCCAGGGATTGAGCAGGGCATCGAGACCATGGGAGGCATTCGCCCAGCGGGAGATGATCGGCGTGATGGCATCAACATCGATGAGATTGTTCTTCTCGACGATGAAGTTCGAACCCTCGAAGAACGTAGCCACAGCACCGCCCAGAAGCAACGGACCCACGATGCCGTTGAGGGTGAGGAAGAACTGGAACGTCTTCGGTCCGAGGATATTGCCGATTTTATTCTGGAACTCATAGCTGACGGCCTGCAACACGAACGTGAAGAGGATGATCATCCAGAGCCAGTAGGCTCCGCCGAAGCTGGTGGAGTAGAAGAGGGGGAACGAGGCGAAGAAGGCACCTCCGAAGGTGACGAGCGTGGTGAAGGTGAACTCCCACTTACGGCCTGTGGAGTTATAGACAAGACGACGGCCTTCCTCTGTCTGGCCCAGACTGCGGGCTACGGAATTGGCTCCCTGTACAAACAACAGAAATACTAATAATGCACCTAAAAGCGATACAATGAAACACCAATAGTGCTGTAAGAATTCGTATGTCATAGTTCTTTAATATTTTTTATATGAACAAGGATTTAAGGATTAAATGGATGTTCCCATTATAGTAGGTTCCTTAAATCCTTTAATCCTTGTTTTTATGATTCAATTTCCGGACCTTTCTTGATCTGTTTGAGGAGGATGTTGATCTCGACGGCGAGCATCAGGGTGAAGAGGACGAGGAAGAGGAAGAAGGTCAGGGCGACACTGCCGGCATTGAGGTCGGAGACCGCAGCCCAGGTGGGCAGCATGTCCTGGATGGTCCAGGGCTGACGACCGAACTCTGCCACGAGCCAGCCACTCTCAGAGGCGATATAGCCCAGCGGGATGAGGGCGATGGCCACCCAATAGTGCCAGGCGGGGAGGGTAGCGATGGAACGGTTCCGCCAAAAAGCCTTCGGGAACTCATAGACCCCGGCGAGGACGATGGCGAAGAAGAGGATGAACAGACAGCCTAAGCCCACCATGATGCGGAAGGCCCAGAAGTTGACGGGGATGAAGGGCACGATGTCGTTCTTGTCCTTGATATAGCCGTAGCCGAAGTATGGCATGTTCTCTTTGAGTATGCCCAGCTGATAAGCGGCTGTCGAACCGTCATCGCTGGAATTGAACTTCGCCTGCCGATAGGCGTGAAGGGCGGCGATGGCTTTCTTGCCGCGCTCGATTTTCTCGTCGATGGAGGGCTCCACCTTGCCGTCGGGTGTGGTGTAACCATTGAGGATATCGTTGACGCCAGGCACGTAGCCGTGGATATCATTGGTCGCCATGAACGAGAGGGCATAAGGCATCTCGATCTTCAACGGCGCAGACTCGTCGTTGGCATAATCGGGTTGTGCGAAGGGATTCACCCATGCCACAGCCGTGAGACCTACATCCGTACCACCGTTGTAGAGGGCCTCCATCGCAGCGAGTTTCATGGGCTGCACAGCGGCCACATCCTGTGCCGACTTATGGCCGGTCATGCCTGCGAGAAGAGCACCGATGAGTCCTACCCATGCACCGATCTTCATGCTCTCGATGGCGAGTTTCGTGTGGCGCTTTTTCATCAGATACCAGCAGCAGACACCCACACAGAACACGGCACCGATGATCCAGGCAGAGGTGACGGTGTGGCAGAACTTACCCACGGCGAAGGGGGAGAGGGCAACCTCGGCAAACGACACCATCTCGTTGCGCATCGTGTCAGGATTGAACTCACAGCCCACGGGGTACTGCATCCAGGCGTTGGCCACGAGGATCCACCAGGCGGAGATGGTCGCTCCCAAGCCGGTGAGCCAGGTGGAGGCGAGGTGGAACCCCGGCGATACTTTCTTCCAGCCGAAGAACATCACGGCCACGAAGGTGGACTCCATGAAGAAGGCGACGATGCCCTCGACGGCCAAAGGCGCGCCGAAGATGTCACCCACGAACCAGGAATAGTTCGACCAGTTGGTACCGAACTCGAACTCGAGGATGATACCCGTGGCGACACCCATGGCGAAGTTTACGCCGAACAACTTCTGCCAGAACTTCGCCGCTGTCTTCCAGAATTCATCCTTAGTGTGATAGTAATACGTCTCTACGATGCCCATGATGACCGCCAGTCCGAGGGTCAGGGGCACGAAGAGCCAGTGGTAGATTGCCGTGAGAGCGAACTGCGCCCTCGACCAGTCGACGGTCCCGGCATCAATGTTTAGAAAGAGATTTTGTAGCATAAGATATTGTTTTTTAGGGATTTTAGGGTGATTAGGGTAATTAGGGGGATGGGGGAAGGCTTCGCTCGAGGATTTCGCTCGCCACGAAGGCGGGTTCGTCGCCGTTGGCGTGCTGTTTGAGGAAGTTGGGGAAGAAGAACAGTTTCAGCACCACGAAGATGATGAACAGTTTGATGAGGATAATCGCCCATAGCGTCCGTCCGAGCCGCATGGAGCGGAACCCGTCGGCGTAGAGGTCGTAGACTCGGTAGAGAAAACTGTCCTTTCGCATAGGTGTCACCATTATTTGACACCGCAAATATAGTTATTTTCTTTGAAATGGCCAAACATTTATTAAAATTCTTTGCTGTTTCAGTGGAAATGTGTAACTTTGCACCCGATTTTATATATAAATAGGTATAAAGTAATGAAAAAATATGTGCTGCCGTTGATGTCGCTGGTGATCCTCGCCCTGATAGCCGGGGCGGTGTGGCTCTTCCTGAATCTTCAGGAACAGAAACAGGTCAACCTCGACATGAAGGAACTGGCTGCCCTCGATAAGCAGGAGATGGAGAACGAGTATGAGCGCTTCGCCCTGCAATACAGTGAGATGAAGACGCAGATCAACAACGACTCTATCGTCGAACAGCTCACCCAGGAGCAGCTGAAGACGCAGAAACTGTTGGAAGAGTTGAAGAAGGTGAAGGCCGACGATGCCCGTGAGATAGCCCGTCTGAAGCGGGAACTCGCCACGGTGCGGGCCGTCCTGCGCGACTACGTGATGCAGATAGACTCCCTGAACCGTCTGAACGAGAACCTGAAGCGGGAGAACACCCGTGTGACGGCAGAACTCGAACAGCGTACACAGCAGGTGGTGGGTCTGAGCAGTGAGAAGGCGTCGCTCTCGGAGAAGGTGGCCATCGCCGCCCAGCTCGATGCGACGAACATCAGTCTGATGCTGCTCGACAAGAAAGACAAGGCGATGAAGAAACCGAAACTGAAGGACTGTCGCAAGATGCAGGTCAGTTTCACCATCTCCCGTAATGTGACGGCCTCCAACGGCAACCGTACCGTCTATGTGCGCATCCAGAACCCTGGCGGCAACGTGCTTGGCGGTGGCGGTACATTCCCCTTCGAGAACCGTGACATCGAGTGCTCTGCCCGTAAGGTGGTGGAGTACACAGGTGAGGAAACGAGCGTATCGGTCTTTTGGCCCGTCACACAGATGCTGGAGAAAGGGCAATACCGTGTCTCGATCTTCGCTGACGGACACATGATCGGCTCACGGACTTTTAATTTTGAATGATGATAAAGACCAATAATTTCTCTAATTATACTAATTTTGGCTGCGCGCTGAAATTAATTCGTGAAATTCGTGTAATTCGTGGTCTAAAATAAAAAATATGTATATGGTAAAAAAATTATGTGTTGTTCTGCTTGTTGGGGTGTCGATGCCTGTCTGTGCTCAGCGGTTGCTGACGCTTGACAGCTGTCGGGCGATGGCCCTGCGCAACAACAAGCAGATGGGTGTGGCCAAGGTGAAGCAGGACATCGCGGAGAACCTCCGCAAGTCTGCCCGCACCAAGTACCTGCCCCATGTGAGTGCCATCGGTACTTATCAGTACACCAGCCGGGAGATCTCCCTGCTCAACGACCAGCAGAAGTCCGTTCTGCCCCATATTGGTGATGCGATGGTCGGCGGACTGGAGTCAGACCTCACCAAGATCGTAGGCGGTCTGCCGATGGAGAACATCAACCTCGTGCTGAGTTCGATGGGGCTCAAACTGGAAGACCTGCAGAACCTCGGTCATGCGGAGATGGAGAAATTCAGTGGTCAGCTGAACGGTATCGGACAGAGTCTCGTCGATGCCCTCGACACGGACACGCGCCACCTCTTCGTAGGATCGGTGATGGTGGTGCAGCCTGTCTTCCTCGGTGGAAGCATCATCGCCCTGAACAAGATGGCCGACATCAACGAGGAGATGCAGGACAACTCCGCCGAGGCCCGTCGTCAGACCACGCTCTACAATACCGACAAGGTGTACTGGCAGGTGGTGTCGCTGAAACACAAGCAGCGCCTTGCCCAGAGTTACCTCGAACTGCTGCAGAAACTCTCCTCCGACGTGAACAAGATGATCGAGGAAGGTGTCGCCACCCGCAGCGACGGACTCTCTGTCGCCGTGAAGGTGAACGAGGCCGAGATGACGCTACAGAAGGTCAACGACGGTCTGGTACTCTCCCGGATGCTGCTCTGTCAGACCATCGGCCTCCCCATCAATGAGGCCGTCATCCTGGCTGATGAAGACAATGAGAACATCGCCGTGGTGGAGCTGACGCCAGAACTCGACGTGGCGACGGCAGTAGAGAACCGTCCGGAACTGAAACTGCTCGAGGGTGGGGTGAAGCTCTCCAAGCAGGTGACTAATATCCTCAAGGCCGGCAATCTGCCGATGGTCGGACTGACGGGTGGCTATGCCGTGACGAATCCCAGCCTCTTCAACGGCTTCCAGCGAAAGTTCCAGGGCTTCTGGAATGTCGGAGTGCTGGTACGTGTACCCATCTGGAACTGGGGCGACGTGATGTATAAGGTGCGTGCCTCGAAGGGTGCCACCACCATTGCCAACCTCGAGTTGCAGGAAGCCCGAGAGAAGATTGAATTGCAGGTGAACCAGAACACCTTCCGTGTGAACGAGGCCAACAAGAAGCTCACGATGGCACAGTCGAGCATCGTCCGTGCCGACGAGAACCTCCGTACAGCCAACCTCGGTTTCCAGGAGGGCGTCATCAGTCCTACCACTGTCATGGAGGCTCAGACGGCCTGGTTGCAGGCACAGTCGCAGAAGATCGACGCCGAGATCGACGTCCGTCTCTCACAGGTCGACCTCCAGAAATCCCTCGGTATATTGGAATAAACAAAAAAATATTATATTATGTCAGCAAAAACCCAACATAACAACATTCTGCTCGCCGTAGCAGGCTTTATCGCAGTCGTGATCATCGTGGCCATCATCGGATTCTTAGCCCTCGACCGTACTCCCGACATCATCCAGGGTCAGGTGGAGGTTACTGAATACCGTGTGTCAAGTAAGGTGCCTGGTCGTATCCTCGAACTCCGTGTGAGTGAGGGTGACTATGTGAAGGCCGGGGATACCCTCGCCATCCTCGACGCCCCGGAGGTGCGTGCGAAGATGGAGCAGGCTCGCAGTGCCGAGAGTGCTGCCGCCGCCCTCGAGTTGAAAGCCCAGAACGGTGCCCGTAAGGAACAGATCCAGGGTGCCTACAGTGTGCTCCAGCAGGCGAAGGCCGGCTATGAGATTGCCGAGAAGTCCTACCAGCGCATCCAGCGTCTCTACGACGAGGGCGTGATGAGTGCCCAGAAGCGCGATGAGGTCTATGCCAACTACAAGGCTATGGAGGCTCAGATGAAGGCCGCCCAGAGTCAGTACGACATGGCCGTCAACGGTGCCCGTATGGAAGACAAACTCGCTGCCTCTGCCCAGGTAGGTCGTGCCAAGGGCGCCGTGCAGGAGGTGAACAGCTATATCCACGAGACGGTGCAGATCGCACAGAAGGATGGTGAGGTCGCCAATATCTATCCGAAGGTGGGCGAGCTTGTCGGCACAGGTTCTCCCATTATGTCGATTGCCGTGATGGATGATATGTGGGGCACATTCAACGTGCGTGAGGATCAGCTCAACGGCATGCAGGTGGGCTCAGAGTTCACCGTGTTTGTGCCAGCCTTCAACAAGGATATCAAGATGAAGGTCTACTACCTGAAGGATCAGGGCTCCTATGCAGTCTGGAAGGCCACGAAGGCTAACGGCCAGTACGACCTGAAGACCTTCGAGGTCAAGGCCCGTCCCGTCGAGAAACTCGACGGCCTCCGTCCCGGAATGTCACTGATAATTAAATAACGACAACGGATTAAACGGATTGAACGGATTTATTCTGTGCGCAGCAATCCGTGAAATCAGTGAAATCCGTTGTATGAGAATATGAAATATCTAAGTTTAATTTGGACGGTTGCTCGGCGTGAATGTAAGATTCTGTATGTGAATCGCATTTACTTCTTCAGCATGGTCGTCTTTCCTCTGTTGACGATGGTGTTCTTCACCACGTTGATGAATGACGGCCTGCCGCAAGACATGCCCGTGGGTGTCGTAGACCTCGACAACACCTCCACCAGCCGTTCGCTGGTGCAGAAGCTCGACGGCTTACAGAACTCGCAGGTCGTGGCCCATTACCCGTCGGTGGCAGCGGCTCGTCACGCCATCCAGGAGAATGAGATTTACGGCTTCCTCTATATACCGAAGGGTACGACAGACCAGCTGCTCTCAGCCCGCCGTCCCAAGGTGTCGTATTATTACAGCCAGGTGTCGATCTCTGGCGGTTCGATGGTGATGAAAGACCTGAAGACCATCACCACCCTCGGTTCCGCAGGCGTCGGCATGGCCACGCTCAGCGCCAAGGGCATGCCGCCACAGCAGATACAGGCATTCCTCCAGCCCATCAAGATCGACCTCCATCAGGTGGCCAATCCCTGGGGCAGCTACAATGTCTATCTCTCCACCGTCTTCGTTCCTGGCGTGATGATGCTCTTCATGTTCCTCATCTCAGCCTACTCGCTGGGCATGGAGCTGAAGTTCGGACGTGGTAAGGAGTGGCTCGCCAAGGCCGACAACAACATCGTCGTCGCCATCCTCGGCAAGTTCCTGCCTCAGGCGCTCATCTTCCTCACGCTCATCTTCTTCTACGAATACTACATCTACTGCGTCCTCGACTTCCCCCATCAGGGCGGGCTGTGGAAGATCACCCGCCTGGCTCTGCTCGAGGTGTTCAGCTCCATCGGCTTTGGTGTCTTCATCTTCGGTCTGATGCCATCGCTGCGTATGTCGATGAGTATCTGTTCGCTGTGGGCGATGCTCGGCTTCTCCATGGCTGGCTCCGCCTTCCCGATGATGGGCATGGACGAGCCTCTGCAGTCGCTCACGTGGCTCTTCCCCCTGCGCCACTACTATATGCTCTATCAGATCACCGTCTTCAACGGCTTCCCGCTGCTCGACGCGTGGTTCCATTTCGTGGCGCTCGTGGCATTCATGCTCTCGCCATGGTTCGTCATCTACAAGATTAAAAACGCAATGCTCACCTATGTCTATATTCCGTAAACTCTCTTCCGTATTCCCCTCCTTGTTAAGGAGGGGCTTGGGGTGGTTATCCGATGCCGCCTACGTCTGGCGGTTTGAGATCTCGCAGGTGATCCGCGACGAGGGTGTATTGCTGTTTTGCCTCGTCGTGCCGTTGCTCTATCCCATGCTCTACTCGTGGATCTACAACAATGAGGTGGTTCACGAGGTGCCCGTCGCCGTGGTCGACCTGTCGCACTCCCATCAGTCACGCCAGTTCATCCGCATGTGCGACGCCTCGCCCGATGTCCGTGTCGCCTACTATGCCGTCGATCTCGACGATGCCCAGTCGCTCGTCAGCCGTCAGGTGGTGAAGGGCATCTACTTCATCCCCGAGGACTTCGCCACCCATCTCAACCGTCTTGAGCAGGGCACCGTCAGCGTTTATTGCGACATGGCACTCATGCTCACCTACAAGGCCATCTACCAGACGGCAATGGCTGTCTCGCAGGAGATGGGCGCTGAGATACAGAAGAAACTCGCAGGCAACTATACCGTCCGTGAAGACCTGATCACCACCAGTCCTTTGGAAGTCACAGATGTGGCCATCTTCAATCCCCAGGGCGGTTATGGCTCCTCTGTCCTGCCCGCAGTGCTCATCCTCATCATCCAGCAGACGCTGGTGCTCGGCATCGGTCTGGCGGCAGGTACGGCCCGTGAGCGCAGCCGTTACAGCGACCTCGTACCCATCCACCGCTGTTACTCTTCGGTGATGCGCGTCATCTGCGGCAAGGCCCTCTGCTATCTCATGGTCTATGCCGTCATGGGCACGTTCCTCATCCTCGTCGTGCCGCGGATATTCCACTTCCCGCAACTTGCCGCCTGGCAGGATCTGCTGGCGATGATGATACCCTATCTGCTTTCGTGCGTCTTCTTCGGCATGACGGTGTCCTGTCTGGTTCACTACCGTGAGAATGTCATGTTGCTTGTGGTGTTCCTCTCGCTGCCGCTGCTCTTCCTGAGCGGCATTTCGTGGCCGCAGTCGGCCATTCCGGGCTACTGGCAGGGTGTCTCCTGGCTCTTCCCCTGCACCTTCGGCATCCGGGCCTACACCCGTCTCAACTCGATGGGTGCCACGCTTGGTGATGTTGTATTCGAGGTACGTTGCCTCTGGGCACTCGTTGTGTCCTACCTCTTCATGGCCTACCTGGTCTACGGCTTTGAGATGCGTCTCTCGCGCCGTCACTCCAAGGAACGCATGGCCGTCCTCCAGAAGAAGCGCCAAGTCCGTTCCGTCTTAAAGGAAAAGCCCAGCATCAATATAGCAAACAAATAAAGCCGCTATAATATATATGTACGCGAAAGAAGGCCGACAGCTCCGCTGCCAGCCTTCTTTTTCTTTCCCCTCCTGAGTAGGAGGGGCCAGGGGTGGTCTGATCCGCCTCCTTTTCACCTTTTCATTTTTTAATCTTTTAATTTTCAAAACGGTCCATACCCCATACAACTGGTAGTTCCTACCGCCGTCAGAAATGCTGTGAGCGCGGCTACTATCACCTTCACCGCCATCTCAATAATTCTCTGCTTCTTCATAATTTACCTCTTTTTTACTGCGCTTTGAGTATTTGTTTCTCCCCCTAAGTTAGGGGGAGCTAGAGGGGGTCTGCGCTCGGCTTTGCCGCTTGCTACCGAAGGGACGCAAGAACAAGCGATATCTCAGAGGCTGAGCGTGCGGCCGTTCAGACCACCCCCA
>ONCZ01000115.1 GCA_900316445.1 uncultured Prevotellaceae bacterium
GATGCAGAGAGCAAGGATGTAGTGCACGACATCTTCGCCCATCTACTCGACGATTCAAAAGATCTAAAGGAAGAGACAGCCGAGCACTATCTGCTTACAAGCGTACGAAACCGATGCCTGAATATGATACGTAGCCGAAAGATTCAAGATCGCGTAGAGCACCTATATCTTCTTGATCTCGACACAACCATCTTGCCGACGGAGTGCCTTGATGAAGAGCTTAAAGCCTTACAACAGGGTATAGCTCAGCTCGATCCGCCCATCTGTCAAGACATCATCATACAGCATTATCGCAATGGAGTAACCTTCAAGGAGATAGCCATTCGCCAAGATGTTAGTGAGACCACAGTCTATAAGCATCTGCGCCGTGCGCTTAATCAATTACGTACACATCTTAAAAACAAATGAGCGTATGAACAAGACCGATCTATTGCTCCTGATGATGGAACAGCCCCAACTTTATACAGCAGAAGAGTGGCAAGAGATACTTGCCGACGAAGAGTGCCGTGAACTCTATACGCTGATGTCGAAAACAAAGAGTGCCATTGATGCAGCTCGTGCCGATAAGGAAGTCACTGATGACATGATTGATGCTGAATGGCAACGATTTTGTCGTGAAAAGCGAGAAGTGAGAAGCGAAAGGTATTCGCTCCTTAAGTTCGCCGCCATGTTTGTAGGCATTCTCATGCTTTCAGGCATTGCATATGCAGCCATCCATATCGCCAGTCATTATAACGCACCCAAGGAACAAGATACGAAGGTCACCAAAAACTCTCAACCTTCAACTTCCAGTCCTCAACTCTCTGAGCCTGACACGATAGCGACATTTCAGCCCAAACTCTACGACAACGTGCCTTTAGGAGAGATTTTCGAAGAACTCTCTGGCTACTATAATGTCAAGGTGGTCTATCAAAACGAAGATGCGCCCCGTCTCAGATTGTTCTATCAATGGAAGCCGGAATATACGTTGGAGAAAGTTGTGGAGATGCTGAACAATTTCGAGTGGATACAGATCCAGACAGAGAATGATACTCTATACATAAAAACCACAGCTATCCCAGCCAAGGATTGCTAAAACGCTTGCCATGATGAAAAGAATATCATTCATACTATTCTTGTGCGTCATTGTGTCTGTTGCAAGCGCACAGAAGATTACGCACACCTTTCAGGATATCCCCCTTTCCGATGCCTTGAAGTACATTCAAGAAAAAAACGAAGATTACAATATCACTTTTATCTACGATGAACTTGAAGATTTCCGCGTAACAACCCATATACAAGACAAGTCCATTCCAGATGCCGTAGTGCAGATCGTTGGCTTTTACCCTGTCCGTGTGGTAAAGAGTGGAAAACATGAGATTTACGTCGAATGCACCCACAAGACAGATTGCCACCTCCGAGGAACCATTATCGACGAACAGGGCCTGCCCGTTGCATACGCCAATGTTGCCGTTCTCAACCCTGCAGACAGCACACTCCTTTGTGGTGGAGTCTCTAACGAGAGTGGTTTTTTTATTATTCCCATTGATCAAGCCAATATCCTCGCCCGTATATCCTACGTCGGCTACAAAACGATTTTCATGCAATGTAATAACACGGAACTTGGCACAATACGGATAATGCCCGAGACAATGACGCTGAAAGGAGTTGTTGTTAAAGGCGAGATACCACAATACAAGATGACCACAGGCGGTATGACCGTTGATATTCAAAACTCGCTGCTGAAGGATGTCGGCACCGCTGACGATGTGCTGTCGATGCTGCCACAGGTGCAAGGCAGCGACGGCAACTTCACCGTTTTTGCCAAAGGCACACCAGAAATCTATATTAATAATAAAAAGGTACGTAATGCCAAGGAGTTGAAGCAGCTGAAGTCAGACAACATCAAGAGTGTGGATGTCATAAGTTCGCCTGGAGCAAAATATGATGCTGAGGTGAACGCCGTAATCCGCATCAAGACCATCCATCCACAAGGTGAAGGCTTTAGTGTTGAGGCGTTCAGCCAAGTGGCCAACAACACGAAGTGGACTACCTATGACGACTTGTCGATGAAATATCGTCAGGATGGATTGGAATTATTCAGTACCGTCACTTTCTATAACGACCATCATTCGGAGGATAACCGGGTAGGCTTCGAATCAAACTTGAACGGAGACCATATAACACTTGACCAGACGTGTCCTAACAAATTCTGGTATTCTGACATCAGTGGAGAAGTTGGCATCAGTTACGACTTTAATGATAACAACTCCCTTGGCTTCAAATACAGCCTTGAGGGCTCAATTTATATGAAAGGGGATGCGAAATGCGTACAAACCATCAATCGCAATGGCAGCCTTGAAGGCATTGTTGACCAGTGGATGGAAACAAGGGAAAGTGACGGTCCGATTCATGAGACGAACATCTATTATGTGGGTAAAGCAGGTAAACTCGGTATCGACTTTAATGGTTCATGGCTTTGGAACAAAAGGGTGAGAAATGACATAGAAACCGAACGAAGCGAACAGCTCGAAGATAGAGACATTCACATACATAATGTTGACCACCGTAACATGCTTGCAGGAAAGCTGGTGCTGTCCTATCCTGTGTGGAAGGGTAATCTGAGCATCGGTTCGGAAGTGACGCACACTCACAGCTATGGAACCAATGAGAACGAGGAACACTATGTCAAGTCGTCTGATGACGATATCAAGGAGAGTAATCTTGCTGGCTTTGCTGAATATGAGCTGCAATTAGGAAAGTGGAGTATTAACGGTGGTGTAAGATATGAGTATGTATCAACCGACTATCATTCCTTTGGCCAGTATCAGGAAGAGCCAAGCCGCAAATACAACGAACTGTTTCCTAATCTATCCGTAAACTGGCAGAAAGGCAAGTGGGGGGCTGAAATCAGCTACAACAAGCGCATCAAACGACCATCCTACTATATGCTCAGTTCTTACATACAATATGATAATCGTTATGAGGTAGAAGGAGGAAATCCTTTGCTCAGACCCACCATTCGACAAGACATTGACCTTAGGCTGAACTATTCGTGGCTGAGTCTGTCGGCTGGCTATACACAGAACAAGGATATGTTCTTTTCCTTCGGAAGTCTGTACGAACAGGGGAGCGATGTGGTTATATGGACGCGACGAAATTTTGAGCACCACGAGGCTCTGCATGCATCTATCGTACTTTCACCAAAGTTTGGCTTCTATCAGCCCACACTGACACTCAGCTATTGGCAGCAATACTTTCCTACGAAGTATTCTGGCGTAGGTCTTGCCCTCGATAAACCTGATTGGAACATAAGTTTGCGCAACTGGTTTGTGATTGACGAAAGCGCAAAAGCCATGCTTTATATCCGCTATGTCAGCAGCTATGACTACGGCTTTACACGCAACAGTCATAAATTCAACGTAGACCTGCGCCTGCAGAAATCATTCTTTGGAGACAAGCTTACAGCTATTGTCTTTGCATATGACATCTTCAAGACCCTGCGTGAAAAATGGCAGGCAGTCTATCCCGTAGCAGCAATGACAAAAGACGCATATGTTTATACGCAGAAATTCGGTGTCTCACTGACATACAAATTTAATTCAACACGTAGCAAATACAAAGGTACAGGTGCTGGTAATGAAGAAAAGAACAGATTATAAATTCTCTCTCGTTAGGGCAGTCGTCAGCCTTCGTACTGACACTGCCCCCTCATAATATGATAAAACTAAGCAATCTCGATAATACGACATCCACAAAACTTGCCAACATTAAAATGATATAGTACAGAGTGGATAGCAATGAAGTAATCGATTTAAGAAGATAAAATAACAATATGTCAAACCTTCAAACGAAGAAAAGTGTCATGAGTCCATAAAATAGTCACAAAAATTTGGGTGTTTCAAAGAATTGGAGTAACTTTGCACCCAATACGTAGCAACCAGCTTTCTTGTAGGTCTCTCGAAATAACCACTCAAAAGACTCATACTCAGAAAAGACGGCTGCCGTGCTCACGTGTCCTATACGGAGACGTGGGCTTTGGTAGTATTGAGAATCCATAGCATCCAAACCACGTCTTCCGTTTTTCTCCAAAATCATCTTATTGTTTCATTTTAGAGAAAAACGTGAATATGAATCACAATGAAGAAGTCCCAGACCTTCTGGGAGGACTCGGCGACATGCTGCCCGCCGAAGTCCTAAAGGTGTTGAATGAACTGCTGGAGCAACTGCACCGCAAAGACAAAGATCACCAAGGCAGCCCCGTGTTCATCTATGCCCCAGGCAGCCAGTACGTAGAAAAACAGATAAACATTGGAGCCTCACCCTCAACCCCCAAGCCTCAACCCCTACCCCCCTCTCCAACTGGCGAGGGGGAACGCCCAAGGGACGGGGAGCTGCCTGAAGTTCTCGCCACCGACGAGGCAATGATCCTCTGGCAGAAGGCCCAACAGGCAGGCTATGTGGATGATCACTATCAGCCTTTATTATCCCGCACGCAATCAGCCCTCCTGGCTGATGCCATGGCCCAAAGGCTCGGCATCAAGGAGAAGTGGAAGGTGTTCGAGGGGCTATGGAATAGGAAGAATATGTACCGTGATTATTACAAAGCCCTAAATCTTCAGCAATCATTGGCATTTCAAGACGAAATCAAGAGACTGTTTCGCTGAGATGTTTATGTTGTACTCGCTACATAACCGGTATTATGTAGCGGGTACAATCATTTTTTCTATTACTTTGTTATACAGAAATTGATACGCCTCTTGTGGGTTGAAAGCCACTTCATGTCTTAAAAGCGGTTCTACGTCAGTCAGGAATTCATCGTCCTGCATCTTCTCATTCATATTCTGCACAAACTCCTTGTATGAGGGAGCGCGGCCAACAACAAACTCCATGTACTGATAACATTCCAATATCTTTTCAACGTTACACTCACGAGCCGTAAGTCCTTTATGCAAATCAAAGAGGTCGCGTCCTTTCTTGCGTTGATACAGTGCACGCAACTTTGTTCCCATCAATTCCTCAAACTGGTAGGTCGTCAATGCTGCCTCGCCTGTAAACCAACTGTTTTCGACCTTAAAAGGAACCTTTGTCAGTCCCATTACATTGAAATGTTCGAAGCAGTTAATCTCAATCTTGATACGTAACTGTTGCACAGGTGGCGTCTCGGATTCAAAACGAAAGAACATCTTATTGCTGTGTTTCTTCTGTGCTGTACTCCTGTTGGGTAGCCAGTCCAAGACTTCACCTAATCGAAACATAATGGGTTTGATAGGTCCTGGTGTAATCTGAACTAAGTCTATATCCTCACTGTATCGAGGCTGTGGCTGCAAATAGATTTTATGCAGTGCAGTACCTCCACGGAAAGCTAATTGTGAAGCCAAAAACTCATCGTTGAAAATACTTATCAGGGCACGACATATTATCAAGTCCTGCTCCACCATAGCATCCGTGTTCCAAGGCACTTGCTCATGCCATTCTTGTATGGAATATTGGGGAATCATATTTCGTCTGTATCTATTTCATAATTAACTATGATCTTCCACCGGTTGTCTATCGTCATGTCCTCGCTGATGGCTATAGACTGCTTTAACGGTGTCCTGCGCATGGTCTTACCCGTTTGCTTGAATAATGAATAGAGGTTGTCTGCCTGCTCTGTCTCTTCAATCAATTCAAGCAGATAGCCCAAACGTTGTATGGTAGCACTACTGAAATACGCCAACAGGGGCAACTTTGGTTCATCCCATTGCATTGTCTCGCATAATTCAAGAAGAATCTCTGCCGCCCGACTCAGTCCGCCAATTTTCTGTTCCTCTGCCACAATATCAAGGGCCGTCAGTTCTGCACCAGCTACGTTCATATATCCCATCTGTGTCTTCACCTTCTTGGTATAGTCGAGTGGAAGGTCTTGTCTGAGCGTGAATTCAAGTTTTGTACCGTTCTTAAGACCGGAGCGGATAGCACTGCCGTTGACTGTTGTCTGGAACACCATTGCCTTCTGATGTGTGGCACCGTTCAGTTCTGCTGCGGACAACAGTGACACATAATAGTCACGCCCCAAGAATTTCATCAGCCTGTCAATGTAGAACGAAGGGGGAACGATTCCTCGCAGCTTATATTCGGTAGGGATGATGACATAGAAGTTTTGCCAGGGCGACATGATAATGCCACGATTTGTCAAACGCTTCAGACTATTCTGCAGGGCTTGATCTGAAATCGGCAGATGCAGACCTAAGACATCTTCTTTTGTGAAGATGTACCGTCCTCTCACCATCTCACTGGTAACCCAGTCTTGCAAATTATTAACTTCTGCCATAGCCTTATAAAAACATGCAATCTATATGCGTAACTAATCACAAACTGATTATTTCTGCATTTTGGCTGCAAATATACGACTATTATTTCATATTTCAAAACTTTTTGCTGTTTTTCTGTCAGTTCACAAACAAGAAAGGCCAGAAGATGGAATGTAGCCGCTTCATGTAGCAGCCATGTAGCAGGTAAATGTTTTATCTTTTTCGTACCTTTGCTGCGTCGCGACGTAAATGGTAAAAAAGTAAAACAAAACAGATTATGACAGAACAATCAACACTTATCTCCGAGGAGCTGACTCTGGCCGGGGAGGCTTCCCCCGTCACGCCGGAGATCATCGCCCTCAACAGTCACCGCATCACTACGGAGACACAGCTGAAGGACCAGGAATACCTGTTCAGGCTTCAGGACAAGCCCTGCTTCCCGAGATGCGACGTGACCACCATCACCGGCCCAGCCAAGAGCGGCAAGACCTTCTTCGTGTCGATGCTGATGGCCTGCTGTGCAGAGCGGCAGGTGCTGGCGCTGGAACGGGTCAGGGAGGAACCGCTGAGCGTGCTCTGGCTCGACACCGAGCAGAGCAGGCAATCTACGAAGGACATCCTGGCAGGCAGGATCGCCAGACTGGTACAGACGCCGTTCCCCGATGAGCGGTTCTATGTGTTCAACGTCCGCTCGGCCACCTACAAGGAG
>ONCZ01000108.1 GCA_900316445.1 uncultured Prevotellaceae bacterium
TATGCTCATTTCCGGTGTGGGCCTCTGCGTCGCCGCCTTCTGCGTCGAGCCGGTAGGTGAAATCCATGATTCAGTCCTCTGGTATTTCGCCCAATGCCTCATCTATGCAGGTTCTGCCGTCGGCATCGACGTGCTGATCGACGAGCGCATCAAACGAAATCGGGATTCCTAACCTAACAACCTAACAACCTAACAGAACGGTTTTTCAAGATTATTTCGCCTGTTAATCGATTTTCCTCTTTTCTATACGATTGGCTCTCTCCCCAGATGATGGGGAGAGCTTGCCTTTCAGGTAGGCCTCGATGATGAGTCCTGCCATCGGAGCCGCCAGATCCGCACCGAAGCCGCCGTGCTCCACATAGACGGCAACGGCAATCTTGGGATTGTTCATCGGCGCAAAAGCGATAAAGGCGGAATGGTCTTCGCCGGGGTTCTCGATGGTGCCCGTCTTGCCACAGATGGGATAGGAGGTCTTGATGCTGGTGGCGGTTCCCTTCTCCACGGCGAGGCGCATACCCTCGACGACGGGCGCATAGGCTTCTTTCGCGACCTTGGTCTGTCGTTTGGTGAGATAGCGCTGATTCTGAGTGTCCCGATGGATATGGGGCACATAGTACCAGCCGCGATTGGCGATCGTGACGGCGAGGTTGCAGAGCTGCAGGGGCGTACAAGTGACATCACCCTGTCCCATACCTGCCCACCAGATGGTCTTGCCGTCCCAGCCGTCTTTATAGCGTCGGTTCAGATAGTCGGCACCTGCCAGCAGTCCACCCTGCTCTCCGGCGATGTCGATATGCATCGGCCCGCCAAGCCCCATCGACTGCATATAACTGCGCCAAGTGGTGATGGCCTCGTCTTTCGACTCATACATAAAACTGTCGTTGATCATCGATCCGAAGTTGACGATGAACCATGTGTTACAACTCTGTGCCAGCGCATCTGTTAGGTTGAGGGGCGAACGGTGCTTGTGGCAGCCCACTTTGATATTACCGTCGGTGATGCCGTTGTTGCACTCCATCCTGGTGTCGGGCGTGACGATGCCCTCCGACAGGAGTGTCAGAGCCTGCGCCGTCTTGAAGGTCGAGCCTGGTGCCATCGGCTTGCCGATGGCCTGACGCACGTCAGGACCCTTCGGTGTGTTCGTCGCCAGACAGATAATCTCGCCGTTCTCGGGATTGATAGCCACGATGCTGCCCGTCTTGCCTTTCAGCAGACGGTCACCCAGCTGTTGGAGTATCGGACGGACAGTCAGCGGTCCGTCCGTGGGAAGTCCCTGTGCCCTGACAGTCATGCCCGTCAGCAGGGCTGCTAATAATATAAAGTATCTAATCATCCTATTTATATGTATATGTCATTTGCATAGAGATTAGCGCAGCGTCCGCAGGCGCTTCTTCAGCGGCTTGGCGTTCTCCAGCACCTGTTTCACCAGATATTCCTCAAACGTCATACCGTCTGCCAGCACCACCACCTCGTTCAGGTTCAGCGAAGCCGCTATGTCATGATCCTCCTGAGCCCTGATGCCCGTGGGCAACAGGACTGCGAGACAAAGCAGTATGATAAATTGTTTCATACGGGTTGCAAAGGTAATGGAAATAAACGAAACCCAAAAGTGAGACTGGTCTAAATTAGTTCGTTTTCGGGGATTTTATGATTTATTTCAGTTTGGGTGCACGAAATAGAATAAAAATGGCTACCTTTGCAGCGCAATATTGCAAAACGACTGAAAAAAAGAGGATTTTTTCCCTACCCGCCAGCATATAGCGGTGGAAGCTTTTAGATGATGATTTACTGTATTTCTAAGAAACTGGATGTGGCGGGAAGCCACCAACTGACGCTGCCTTACGACAGCAAGTGTAGCCGTCTGCACGGCCATAACTGGACAATCACCGTATTCCTGGCCTCAACCGAGGTAGATGAGAATGGTATGGTGATTGACTATTCGCACATCAAGAAAACCATTCACGGCTATCTGGATCACGGCAATCTCAATGACCTGCTACCCTTCAACCCGACGGCTGAGAATATCGCCGCATGGGTGGTGCGACAGTTCCCGCAGTGCTACAAGGCCATCGTCGAAGAATCCTATGGCAATGTGGCGCAGGCCTTCGACGATGCGTTTCCTATCGATGCCCGCTATTTGTTGTGATGTACAGGGTCAACGAGATCTTCTATTCCTTACAGGGCGAAGGCCGCCACACAGGCCGCGCCGCAGTCTTCGTGCGCTTCAGCGGCTGCAACCTGCGATGCCCGTTCTGTGATACTGACTTCGCCGCCTATAAGCCAATGGCTATAGCCGACATCATGAATGCCATAAGTCTCTGGAGCGAATGTGGTTTTGTGGTGCTGACGGGCGGTGAGCCGTCGCTGCAGGTGGATGATGCGCTTGTGGAAGAGCTGCATCGTGCAGGCTTCTATGTGGCCGTCGAGACCAATGGCACCCATGCCCTGCCAGACAGCGTAGACTGGGTGACATGGTCGCCCAAGGATGGGTTCAATGACCATGTGCCACCGCTCGCACTGAGCAGGATAGACGAAGTCAAAGTGGTCTTCGACGGGGAGCACAATCCTGAACACTACAGCAGTCTGGCCGTCGGAGCGTATCTGTGCCTTCAGCCGTGCGATACAGGCGACCCTGACCGGAATCGGGAGACAACCAGACAGTGTGTGGATTACATCTTACGCCACCCTCACTGGCATCTCTCGTTGCAGACTCATAAGATGATACATATACAATAGACTATAAACTGCGATATGTCAGTCTTTGTCTGATTTCGCTTGGAGATAGGGATGTGCTTATAAAGCAATTGACGGGCACACCTGGCAAGAGGTCGAAATAATTATTGTCGAACCAGCAGTCTTCTGCGCCATCAACGGAGAGGGCAAGGGCACGAACAAACTTGTCTGCCTTGAGGGTGATCAGACAACCGCCTTCTGCTGCCTCAACACTCACCTCGGGCTTGACAGGCATCAGCCTCAAGTCTTTCTGCAGGCAGAGGAAACAATTTGCTTGATAGCTCACACCTGAAGATGCTGTAAGCTCTATGCTGACCACCACATCCTCACGCTGCTGACCTTTCAGTAATTCGGCTAAAGGCTGCTCAAGAATCAAAGTGGATGTATTGGCTGGAATGGCAATCGTCTTGGTAAGCGTGTTTACAGTCTGCCCACTGAGGGTATAGACGGTCAGTTTCAATTTGCCCTGTTGCTTACGTAACAGGTCGCTGACGGCATAGACGAGCAGGTTGTCACCTTCAGCAATGGCCGAGCATATCACAGGCTCAAATGCGTGGCGCACCATATAGTGTGCTGCCTTCCAACGACCATAGTAGTCGCGGGTGGCCCATGATGCAACAGGCCAACAGTCGTTATGCTGCCACAATAGCGACCCCATGCAATGGGGCATGTCGCGGCGATGGGCCTCGATGGCTGTACGCATCGCATCACCCTGCAAGAGCTGTGAAGCATACAGAAACTGGCGAAATTCTTTTGTTTCACCATATTCGCTGTTGACATACCACTCAATCACCTTGTTGGCCTCCACACCGCCACGCTGATGCCACATCATCAGCGGACTACTGATATCATGTGTCGTGGTGTCTGGTGCATAGCGGATTACCGTGCCATATTCCGGAAACGACTGCATACCATATTCGCTGAAGAAGTGGGCCCGCTCCTGATTATAACTGCTCACAGGCATACGGCGGTGGCCAACACCGTAGAAATGGCGGTCGCCATTGATGCCATCACTGCCGCGGCCTCTGACAGAGAAGGGTGAGCCGACGGTGTAGATGTCGTCTGGAATCTGCTGGTTGACAATCTCCTGCAGCACGTCGTAATAGAGATGCTCCTGCTGCTGACCTACCAGCCGGGCTCCCTCAGGATTGCTCTTCTCCATCTTGGCCTTCCATCCCCAGTTGTACCATGCATCGGTACACTCATTCCCGCCGCACCATATCACAATGCTTGGGTGATGACGCAGACGGCGCACATTGTCGATGGCTTCTTGACGCACGCTTTCCAGCCATTCTCCAGCCAGGGAACATGGAGTGAATTGGAATTAGAATTTGAGCCGTGGCCAGACTCGACCGAGAAGGCCTTGGGTTGAACTCTAGCGGAGGACGTCTCCACCTAAAGCCTTATACAGTTTTATGGTGGAATCCATAAATCCATAGCGGTGGCTGAGCAGGGAGAGGCGCGCTTCAAGCAGTGACTGGCGGGTCAGAAGCACTTGCAGATAATTGACCTCGCTGTCATACTGCATCCGTTTCTCTGTCACATCCAGCACATCCGTGAGTTTATCTACTTGCTGTGAGATGAGCTTGGTAGCCCGTTGGGCATATTGGCGGGTGGCGAGGATATCATTGACCTCTTGTCCTGCTTCGAGAATGGCCTGACGGAAGGCAATCTTTGCCTCCTCTTGTTCAGCTTTGGCCTTCTTGACTTCAGCCCTCAGTTTGCCATTGGCAAAGACGGGCTGCGTCAGTGAACCTAGTGCCCTCATAAGCAGCGACGAAGGAGTGGTCGCATCACCGACATTATTGGTCCAGCCAATGATGCCCGAGAGATTCAGCGAGGGGTAGAGGGCCGCGCGTGCCTCATTGGTGAGATAGAAGGCTTTCTTGAGGGCTGCTTCTGCCTCACGGATATCAGGACGGCTGGCGAGCTGCTGGATATTCACTTGAGGTATC
>ONCZ01000011.1 GCA_900316445.1 uncultured Prevotellaceae bacterium
CCTCCTTAATTACTTCATCATGTCAGTTACATAAGGCAGCAGCGCAATCTGGCGGGCACGCTTCACGGCCTGAGCCACGCGACGCTGGTACTTCAGAGACGTTCCGGTGATGCGGCGGGGAAGAATCTTACCCTGCTCGTTGAGGAACTTCTTCAGGAACTCGGGATCTTTGTAGTCGATGTACTTAATACCGCTCTTCTTGAAACGGCAGTACTTCTTACGCTTCGTGTCGATAGTGGGAGCGTTCAGATAACGGATTTCACTCTGCTCTGCCATAATTAAGCCTCCTCTTCTTTTTTACCAAGCTTTGCACGACGCTTCTCGGCGTACTCAATTGCATACTTGTCAAGTTTAACGGTCTGGAAACGGATGACCTTCTCGTCACGACGGAAAGCGGTCTCCAGCACTTTGATCACTTCTGGCTCAGCCTTGAACTCTACGAGGCAGTAGAAACCTGTAGATTTCTTCTGAATAGCATAAGCCATCTTCTTCAATCCCCAGGCCTCTTCGTTGACGATCTCTGCACCCTGCTCGGTCAGGACCTTCTTGAATTTTGCGGCCGTTTCCTTCATCTGTTCATCAGACAAAACGGGAGTTAAAATGAAAACGGTTTCGTATTGATTCATACTTCTTTAATAAATAAAATTAATAATGTGCTTCGAAAAGCGGGTGCAAAGGTACGATTTTTTTGGTTTATAGTTTATAGTTTATAGTTTATAGATGATTACTTTTAATATTATTTAATACTTCTCCGCAGATTTTATGTATTTTACGTGCCATACGACACCTAAGATGATGATTATCAACCCTGTGAGCAACACGATGTTGGAGGAAGTCCATCCTGCGATGTAGCTCACTATCAAAAGGAGTGCGCCGGCAACCACCAGCGCAATCCCAATATACTGCTTCATAGTAATCATCTATAAACTATAAACAATAAACTATAAACAAAGAACTACCCCCTACTCTTCCTCGGGCGTGATGAGTTTGTATCCCTTGCCATGGATGTTGATGATTTCAATCTGGCTGTCGGCCTTCAAGTGCTTGCGCAGCTTGGTGATATAGACATCCATCGAACGGGCGTTGAAGTAGTTGTCGTCGATCCAGATGGTCTTCAGGGCGAAGTCACGCTGCAGGATCTCGTTGGAGTGAGAGCAGAGCAGAGCGAGCAGCTCGTTCTCCTTCGTGGTGAGCTTCGTCTGCTTGTCGTCGATGCTGAGCAGCTGCTTCTGGGTATCGAAGGTGAAACGGCCGATGTGGTAAACGGTAGATTCCTTGGACTTCTTACCCTTGGTACGGCGCATAATGGCCTCGATACGGAGCACGAGCTCCTCCATAGAGAAGGGCTTGGTGATGTAGTCGTCGGCACCGAGCTTGAAGCCTTCGAGGATGTCGTCCTTCAAGGTCTTGGCGGTAAGGAAGATGATGGGCACGTCGGGACTGGCGGCACGGATCTCCTGAGCCAGTGTGAAGCCGTCCTTCTTTGGCATCATCACGTCGAGCACGCAGATGTCGAACTTGGTCTTGAGGAAGGCCTTGAAGCCTGCCTCGCCGTCGGCACAGAGTTCTGCCACATAGCCTTTAGCCTGTAAATACATTTTCATTTTGTCGTCCATAATTCCTTTTATTTAAATTGTTAATACTATGATGTTTCTTTCAAAACGGGCAGTGAGATAGTGAAAGTGGTGCCTTTTCCGAGTTCACTCTCGCACTTGATGTCACCTTCGTGGAGGTTGATGATCTTCTTCACATAGGCCAGACCGAGGCCGAAGCCCTTCACGTCGTGGACATTGCCCGTATGGACACGGTAGAACTTGTCGAAGATCTTCTTCACGTTCTCCTTCTTGATGCCCAGACCGGTGTCGCGGATGCTGAAGCAGAGACGTTCCTTCTCGTTCCAGGTACGGATATAGAGGTCGAGCGGCTGGTCGGGCTTGCGATATTTCACGGCGTTGTCCATCAGGTTGGTGATGGCGTTCTGGAAGTGTACCTCA
The DNA here is from genome assembly GCA_900316445.1 of uncultured Prevotellaceae bacterium. Classification (GTDB taxonomy): domain Bacteria; phylum Bacteroidota; class Bacteroidia; order Bacteroidales; family Bacteroidaceae; genus Prevotella. Next base: position 1,995 of record ONCZ01000011.1, read on the forward strand.
TCGACGAAGATGGCCGAATCGACAGCTTCTATCTCCGTATAGATATGTCCTCCAGTATGCTCCACACGCAGCGAGAACGTCGAGGCGATGTTCTCCAACAGCTCGTTGAGGTCGAGTTCTTTTTTCTTAAACGATACCGACTGCTTGTCGAACATTGACATCTGCAGCACCTTCTCCACGAGGAAGCGCAGGCGTTTCGACTCGTCGTTGACCACCCCACCCAGATGTTTCAGCATCGAGGGTGTCTTGGGCACAGCGTCGTCATTGAGCATCTGTGCAGCCAGCGAGATACTGCTGATGGGCGTCTTCAGCTCGTGGGTCATATTGTTGATGAAGTCATTCTTGATCTCCGTATAGCGCTTCTGGCGGAAAATGATATAGATGGTGAAAATGAAGGTGATGAGCAGTACGACTGTAAAGACGACGGCTGGTATCATAAACGTCACACTGGAGAAGATGTAGGCGCTCATATTGGGGAAATGGATCTTCACCACACCCATCTTCGGCGAGGGGTCGTTGCGGAAGAGCGTCTGCTTGTAGGTGTACTCCTCACCCTCCTCACTATAGTCAGGACAACGGTACACCTCGCGGCCGTCGGCCGTCTCCACACGGAAGTGGTAAGGGATATTGACACCGTTGTTCATCAGTTCGACCTTGATGTCACGATCGAGCAACTTGAAGTTAATGCGCTCCTTCAGGGGCTTATCGCTGGCGGTATAGAGGATGTTATAGACCACTTCGTCGAGCAGCGCCTTCTGATAGACATAACGGTTACGGACAATCTCCTGCAACGATTTCGAAGCCTCGGAGATGGAGTTTTTATCTGTGCGCAGAATCATAGCCTTGGGCACGTTAGCGGGCTTGATGGCGAAGGTCTTCAGTTCAAAGGAACTATAGACGGTACCGTCGTCGGCTGCTACAGCAAACTGATGACTCTGACGGATAGTGCCGTCGAGGCCATCAACAGAAACAGAGTCCTGACTGAAGGCTTTGCGCTCCGTCTGCTTCACGTCTTTCTCCAAATAACGGAGCGTCTCGTTCATCTCCAGATTACGAGATGCCTGATAGAGGCTGCGGTTCACAGACTCGTCGAACTGTTCCTTCTTCATCTTCACCATCTCCTCGATGTAGGAGATCTGAAGAATGAGAAGTCCCAGGAATGAGAGTCCCATGATGGTCGCTATGATCCAAATCGTACTTTTCTTCATTGATATGTCTGATTCTGGATGCAAAGGTAACGGAATTCTTAAAAGAAAGAATGTGTTTTGTTAAATAATTGGGCTGAATTTTGCAAAATTAACAGATATTAGAATTATTAGTTACTTATTTTTAAGTAGTTACTTCTCCCCCTGAGTAGGGGGAGCCTGAGGGGGTCTGAGCAAGGGCAGGGTCTTAGGCTGATCAGACCACCCCTAACCCCTCCTACTCAGGAGGGGAAAGAGACACCAAAAAGGGATGGCTGACACCATGTCCAGCCATCCCAAGTCATATTTAAAGTAGTCAGTATTAGTCTTCCTCCTTCATCTCCTCCTCGTGCTGCTTGATCAGTGCCTGCTGGATGTCGTTCGGCACGAGCTCGTAGCTCGAGAACTTGGTGGTGAACGATGCACGGCCACCCGTCAGTGAGCTCAGGGCAATCGAATAGCTGGCCAACTCCTTCAAAGGAATCTTGGCAGAGAGCTTCTGATAACCGGCCTCTGAGTCCATACCCATAATGATGGCACGACGACCCTGGAGGTCAGACATCACATCACCCATGTAGTCGCCAGGCACGAGCACCTCGAGGTCGTAGATCGGCTCGAGCACCTTCGGACCTGCCTCCTTGAAGGCTGCCGAGAAGGCGTTACGGGCTGCGAGCATGAACGAAAGTTCGTTGGAGTCAACGGGGTGCATCTTACCATCGTAGACGATGACGCGGACGTCACGGGCATAAGAACCTGTCAACGGACCCTGCTCCATACGTTCCATGATACCCTTGAGGATGGCAGGCATGAAGCGGAGGTCGATAGCACCACCCACGACGCTGTTGATGAAGACGAGTTTGCCGCCCCACTCCAAATCGATCTCTTCCTTACCCTTGATGTTCATCTTGAACTCCTGACCGTTAATCTTGAACGATGTGGGATCAGGCATACCCTCTGTGTAGGGCTCCAGGATGAGGTGTACCTCACCGAACTGACCTGCACCACCCGACTGCTTCTTGTGACGGTAGTCGGCACGGGCCATCTTCGTGATAGTCTCACGATACGGGATCTTCGGCTCGATATACTCGATCATGATCTTCTCGTTGTTCTCCATACGCCACTTCAAAGTACGCAGGTGGAACTCGCCCTGTCCGTGAACGATAATCTGACGGAGCTCCTTAGACTGCTCAACCACCCATGTGGGATCCTCCTGGCGCATCTTGGCCAGGGCAGCCATCATCTTCTCTGTCTCAGCCTCGTTCACAGCCTTGATGGCACGAGAGAACTTAGAGTTAGGATATTTAATGAAGTCGAACTTATTCTCACAATCTTTGCCGTTGAGGGTGTTGCCCGTCTTCACGTCCTTCAGCTTCACGGTACAACCGATATCACCGGCCACGAGCTGATCAACCTGTACACGGTTAGCACCAGCACAAGCATACAGCGTACCGATACGCTCCTTAGAACCACGATCGGCATTTGTCAGGTCATCGCCGCTCTTCACGGTACCACTCATCACCTTGAAGTAGCTCACCTCACCGATATGAGGCTCAACACCAGTCTTGAAGAAGTAGAGTGATGTGGGGGCAGAAGCATCAGCAGGAACATCCTGACCAGCCACATTCTTAACGACGGGCATCTCGCTAACGAAGGGCACCACATTGCCGAGGAACTCCATCAGACGACGGACACCCATGTCACGACCTGCACAGACGCAGAATACAGGGAAGATGGAACGTGTGACGAGACCTTTGCGGATCCCCTCACGCATCTCATCCTCTGAGAGGTCTTCTGTCTCGAAGAACTTCTCCATCAGCGTGTCGTCGCCAGCAGCGGCAGCCTCCACGAGGGCAGCCTTCATCTCCTTGGCCTTGTCGAGCTGATCGGCAGGAATGTCCTCAATGATGGGAGCACCACCCTCGGGCTTCCAAGAGTATTTCTTCATCAGCAGCACGTCGATAACGCTGTTGAAGCCAGCACCTGTGGCAATAGGATACTGCACAGGCACGCAGTTCGGACCATAGACGTCCTTCAACTGATTGAGGATCTGGTCGAAATCGCAGTTGTCACGATCCAGCTGGTTGACGAGGAAGATAACGGGCTTCTTCAGCTTCTCCGTATTGCGGAAAGCATTCATCGTACCCACTTCAGGACCATACTGGCCATTGATGAGCAGCACAGCCTGGTCGGTGACGTTCAGGGCGGTGATGGCACCTCCCACGAAGTCGTCAGAACCCGGACAGTCGATGATGTTCAGCTTCTTGTTGTTCCACTCCACATGAAAAACTGTTGAGAACACGCTGTAGCCGTACTCCTGTTCCACAGGGAAATAGTCGCTCATCGTGTTCTTACCCTCTACGGTACCGCGGCGCTTGATGATGCCAGCTTCGTAGACCATTGCTTCGGCAAGAGTCGTCTTGCCGCTACCCGCACTGCCAAGCAGTGCAATGTTTTTGATTTCGTTTGTCTGATAAATCTTCATATCATTTAGGTTTTAGATGAATAATCTTGAAAAGCGGGCACTAAGGTAGACATTTTTCGAGAAATAGCCAAGGAAATCTTGCAAATATTAAACTAAATTAGTAATTTTGCGCTCATAATGGCAGGAATTTACATACATATACCGTTTTGCAGGTCACGTTGCATCTATTGTGGCTTCTATTCGACGACGGCCCTCGACCTCCGTCAGAGGTATGTCGATGCCCTTTGCCGGGAGATGGAGATTCGAGGAACGAGGAAGGAGGAAGGAGGAAAGAGAAATGATGAGGAGATTGAAACGATTTACCTCGGAGGGGGAACCCCAAGCCAATTAACGCCATCACAACTCCGTCAGCTCTTTATATATATAAATAAGGTGTACCCACTCACCTCTGAAAGAGAAATCACCATCGAAGTGAATCCTGACGATGTAACCGATGAATATGCTGCCGAATTACGGCAACTCCCCGTCAATCGCGTATCAATGGGCATCCAGACCTTCGATGATCAGCGCCTGCGCTTCCTCCATCGCCGCCATACTGCCCGCCAGGCCATCGAGACAGTTTCGATCCTCCGTGCTGCTGGCATCAACAACCTCAGCATCGACCTTATGTACGGCTTCCCTGGAGAAACCCTTTCCGACTGGCAATCCGACATCTCCGCCGCCCTCTCCCTCAACGTCGAACACATCTCCGCCTACTGCCTGATGATCGAGGAAGGAACCCCACTCCATCGGATGCTGCAACACAATGGGGACTGTCCCCTCTGTGAGCAGCGAAGCGAATTACAGGGGGACTGTCCCCAGTGTGTTGACGAGGAAACGGAGCGTTCGATGTACTACACCCTCATCGACCGCTTGACTGCCGCAGGCTACGAGCACTACGAAATCTCCAACTTCGCCCGTCCTGGCTTCCGTTCTCGCCATAACTCCAGCTACTGGAACGGCACACCCTACATCGGCCTTGGCGCTGCAGCCCACTCCTACGACATCCGAAGCCGCAGTTGGAATATCGCAGACATCAATGCCTATATCAAAGGAATCGAACGTGGAGAACGCCTTTTCGAAGAAGAACTCCTCGACAACGACACCCGCTATAACGATGCCGTCACCGTCGGCCTGCGTACTTGCGAAGGCATCGACCTCAATGCACTTCCAAAAAAATACAGGGATTACTGCATGAAAAATGCCCGCCGTTACTTAGACGACGGGCTGTTAGAACTTTCTGTTGTGGGGAATCTAACATCCCCCACCCTGCACCTCACCCGTCGCGGACTCTTCGTCAGCGACATGGTGATGAGCGATCTCATGATGATATGATTTCCCCTCCTGAGTAGGCGATTGCGTCTTAATGGAGCAATCTTCTGTACCCGCAGGGCGGGGTGGTCTGATCATCCTCAAACTCACTCACTATCAGCCATATCAAGTGAGTCGCCAGCAGCCTCCTCTGCCATATCAACTGAATCGACAGCATTCGAGTCGACGACTTCTTCAGCGAAGTCCGTCTCGTGATACTTCGTCGGCACTGGACCATAGCAGGCCATAAAGATAAATGGCGTCGCACCGAAGCCCAGCCAAATCAGCCCCTTCGTGGAGACCCATCGCACGATCTGATTCAATTTCCTTTTCATATCGAATGACGTTTAAACGGTCTGTATTTATCTTCCCAAGAGGTAGCGCTCTGCAAGAATGGCAGCCTGACAACCACTGCCAGCAGCCACCACTGCCTGACGGAACACGGGATCGGCACAGTCGCCAGCCACGTAGATACCAGGGATCTTAGTCTCTGGTGTGCCATTGATCTTCTTGAAGTAACCCACCTCGTCTGTATCCAGCCACTCACGGAAGATATCGGTATTAGGCGTATGGCCGATGGCAAGGAAGAATCCGTCGATGGCAATGTCCACCTGTTTCTCGTCAGGCTCACCCTTGCGCTTCACCAAATGGGCACCCTCCACACCGTTCTCTCCAAAGAGTCCTAGCGTGTTGTGCTCAAAGAGTATCTCGATGTTCTCACGCTCCATCACCCGCTGCTGCATCACCTGTGAAGCACGGAGGTAGGGCTTTCTGACAATCAGATACACCTTCTTGGCCAAACCTGAGAGATAGAGAGCATCCTCACAGGCCGTATCACCACCGCCAACCACAGCCACCGTCTTCTTGCGATAGAAGAATCCGTCGCAGGTGGCACAGGCAGAGACTCCCTGACCATTGTACTTGCGTTCATCATCGAGGCCAAGGTATTTGGCAGAGGAGCCCGTGGCGATAATCACCGTATCGGCTGCAATCTCCTTGCCGTCATCAGCCGTGCAGACGTATGGAGCCTTTGAGAAGTCCACCTTCACTATCACGCCATCACGGATGTCAGCCCCAAAGCGCTCAGCCTGTTCACGAAACTCCATCATCATCTGGTTGGCATCCACGCCCTGCGGATAGCCTGGATAGTTCTCCACTTCCGTGGTCTGCGTCAGCTGTCCGCCAGGCTGCATGCCACAGTATTCAATCGGACTGAGATTCGCACGTCCGGCATAGATGGCAGCCGTATAGCCCGCAGGCCCGCTACCGATAATCAAGCATTTTGTCTGTTCCATATTTATCTATAGTTATTTGCCAATTAAATAATTCTTTAATTCTCTAATTCTTGATTGAAGTTTCTTAGTCCTTGATTGAGGAAGTCCACGTAAGCAGAGACATCCTTATTATGACCACGACTGCCAGTGAGCGGCTTGCCTGTAAAGGGATCAACAGCCACATAGAACGGCTGGGCGTTGGCACCAAACTTATGGCTCTGCAGATAGCTCCACTTAGCCCCCACCGTACGCAGCGTCTTCTCATTACCCTGTGCATCAGTCACCACGATCGGCTCCTTCAATGGCGTCTTGTCGTCAACATAAAGCGATATAAGCACATAGTCGTTCTTCAGTTTGCTCGACACACGCGGGTCTGCCCAGACGGTACCCTCCATCTCGCGGCAGTTCACACAGCCATAACCAGTGAAGTCGAGGAAGACGGGCTTGCCTTTCGAACGGGCAGTGGCCATTCCTGATTCGTAGTCGTTGAACTCCGCCTCAATCACCTTCTCGTTGAGGTTGAAGTCCTGCGTGCTGATGGGAGGTGCGAAGGCGCTGACAGCCTTACAGGGAGCGCCCCACAAACCAGGAACCATATAGACGGAGAAGGCGAACGACAGCATACCAATCAAGATGCAAACCACAGGCATAGGTTTGTTGATATTACCACCAATCTCGTCCTCCTGGAACTTCAGCCAACCTACCAAGTAGGCGCCTAACATCGCGAATATGACAATCCACAGCGAGAGGAATACTTCACGGTCGAGGATATGCCAGCCGTAGGCCAGATCCGCTACGGAGAGAAATTTCAAGGAGAAGGCCAGTTCGATGAAGCCCAGCACCACCTTGATGGTCGTCATCCAAGAACCAGACTTCGGAGCCGACTTCAACCACGAGGGGAACATCGCGAAGATTGTAAACGGCAGAGCCAAAGCCAAGGCAAAGGCGAACATACCAATGGCTGGTGCCAGCCAGTTGCCTGTCGTCGTGGTCTGCACAAGCAGCATACCAATGATCGGACCTGTGCAGGAGAAAGACACCAGCACTAGCGTGAAGGCCATAAGGAAAATACTCACGAGACCACTCGTCTGCGATGCCTTCGTATCCACGCTGTTCGCCCAACTGTCAGGCAGCTTAATCTCAAACCATCCGAAGAAACTGCAGGCAAAGACGACAAGCAACAGGAACAGGAACACATTGAATACCGCACTCGTCGAGAGCGAATTCAGCGTATCAGAACCAAAGATGGCAGTCACTAACAGCCCAAGTCCTACATAGATCACCATAATGGAGAGACCGTATGTAATGGCATCTCGGATACCTCTCCGCCTCGCTTCCCCTCCTGAGTAGGAGGGGCCAGGGGTGGTCTGATCCTTAGAGCGTTTCAAAAAGAAACTGACGGTCATAGGTATGATGGGCCAGATGCAAGGCATACACACAGCTGCCAGACCTGCCAAGAATCCCATCAACAACAGCCACCACAACGACTTCTCCGCCAAATCCTCGCCAGAACCCAGCGACCGCAGTTCGTCTATAACTGGCTCCCAAAGATCCGTTTCAGAGGTAAGAGGTGAGACGTCAGAGGAAAGAGATTTGACAGACGCAGAATCCGGGACAGCGACAGAGACTGAGTCTATGACAGCAACAGAGGCTAAATTTGGGCTCTCGGCAGAAGCAGGTTCAGTGGCGGTAGCAAATTTATCACTGTTCACTTTTCCCTTTTCACTTATAACGGGGCTCTTGCCGCTCTGTTTCAACGCCACCTCCGATGGCGGCATACAACTGGCATCGCTACAAGCACCATACTCCAGATAGCAATCTATATCATACTCCGGCTTGGTGAATCGGATCTTCTGCACGAAAGTCGCCTCGCCCTCGAAGTATTTCAGCTCCATACCAAACAACTTGTCCATCTTCTTGATGACATTCCCCTTCGGCATCAACTTACCAACCAGCTCAGCACCCTCCATCTTCACCACATTAAATGTCGCCTCTATGGGGCCGTCCTCGCCAATCTCCGTCGAATACACATGCCATCCCTGATCAATCGTGGCGTGGAACACAATCTCCGCCTCTGCCCCATTGCCCGTTTTCAGCTCCGCCTTGAAGTGCACAGGATCCATCATCTGGGCCTTCACCGCCAAGACGATCACCAAGCATATCCACGTTAAAAGCGTTTTCTTCATACCTACTTTTTCACTTTCTGGCGACAAAGTTAAATAAAAACGCTGACATACCCAAACGATTTGGGAAGATTAACATCCAAAGAATAACAACATCTTCATAACTTTGGACGCTTAAAAGTCCCTGTTCATACTCGGCTTTCTACGGGTATAGCCGCTTGACCGTCTCAAATTCTCTAGAGAATTTGGGAGAAAGGTGCCATGAAAGTCAGAGTTTATAGGCATGAAACCTCCGAATTCTCGAGAGAATTCAAAAGTCCTTAGCGTAGTCTTTCCAAAGCACATATAATCAAACCTTGAGTTTGAAACGTTGAAACCCAAAGATTATGAGCTTTTTTTCAGATGCTGTCCTGGAGGGAGAGGCGGCGGAGGGCGAAGATGTAGTAGGCGATGAGAAGGGGATAACCGATGTAATAGAGAGTGGTGATGCTGAAGATGACGTAATCAACGGCACAGACGGCCAGGAGGCCGCCGAGGTAGAGAATGGCACTGCCCAAGGGAAGGTGCTTCGTCACATCGTCGACGGTAGCGATGGCGACAATGACGATGGCCCAGACAGAGGATACGAAGAGGCCTAAGTGAAGGGGCATGCCGAAGGGATTGAGCGAGGGATGATAGTAGAAATGACGCCACGACTCAGGGCCGAAGAGCTGGATGGAACTGTAGAGTACGGCTGAGGAGGCCACCAACAGACAGAGGGTCGTCGGATAGAACGAGGGGATATCGTTGAAATGCACGATCTTTGCCCCACGTCGCATCAGACGACGAACGCCATAGGCTGCCACGATGACCACACAGAAGGCCAAGAACACCAGCAGATGGACATCGGAGAAGAAGTCGATGAACTGACTGATGGGGTCGTCAGGGGACACTTTCGCCAGCAACTCGTTCTCATGAATCCAGCCAAAGGTGAGTTGGTCACGAGCCACCTTCACCCAGACAGAATCGATAGTGTCGGAAGGTACCGTCATGATGTCGGCCACAACGATGCGCTCGCCCTTAAAGAGTGAAGAGTGAAGAGTGAAGAGTGAAGAATCGGCTGCGCCGTGAAGAGAGGAAAACACCTCGGGAATGGGCATGGCTTCTGGCTGCTGGGCGATGACTACGAGGGAGTCACTCGTCACGATGAAGTTGTAGTTCTGAGTGTAGTGGTGGGTAGTGTAGAAGGAGATGGAGTCGATTTGTTGCTCCGTCAGGTTCCAGGCATCGGGAGTGATAGGGCCGCGATTATAACACGCTACGCTAAATGATAAATGATAAATGATAAATGATAAACCCATCAACCATCTTCTCATCATACGACACGAACTGCGACTGAAATATTTCTCATTCATCATTTATCATTTATCATTTAGGCCGCAGGCCGCATATATGTTCATCTGACAGTGCTTACAATCGAACTCAAGACGGAAGCGACGACCGTCGCCTAAGACGAGAGAGAGCGGTTCGTGCCAAGTAGGACGCTGACCACCGTGTTTGACGCAATAGCCGAGAGCATAGCGGATGCAGTGGCGACACTGCATGATGGGGCCATCGCCACCTTTCAGTTCATAGGCCGTCTTTTCAGATGAGCCATAGAATTGCTGGGAAAGATGGTTGGAGATATTATATAAATAGGTGTAGGGGTAGTTGGGGGGTGCGGGGGTGCGGGGGTACGGGGGTACGAGATTACCTTTTTCCCTTGAACCTGCGGCAGAAGTATTCTCTTTCCACTTTCCGCTTTCCTCCTTCCTCTTTCCACTCTCCTCATTCCTCAATAAGTCTATCAGAGAGCGACGCATGTCGGAGAGGACGCTGTTGGGAATGAAGTAGTTGAAATCAGCAGGGATGTCGACGGAAGAACAGGTATAGATGGTATCGCCAAGTTTTGAGAGTTGGCGGATAATGTTCTCATGAGGAGGCTTTTGGGCCTGCTGATGCTCTGCGCGGAAGTGAATCATGGGGACAGGTCCATGATTCTGATAATCAGAATCACGCGACCTGTCCCCTTGATTCGCTGACAGTGTGAAGCCGTCATCGACAGCACGGAGGGTGAGGCGGATGGGAATACGACGCTCCGCACTGGGTCGCGACATCAAGCGCTCAAACTCCTGATCATTGTTGCGGTAGAGACGGATGCCAGGATGAAGACCTGCTGGCATACGATAGGGCCAGATGCGGTTGCCCTGCACACGATTGGCACGGAACCCCACAAGTTCACCTTTGTTCATGTTCAGACCACCCCTAACCCCTCCTGACTCAGGAGGGGAAGAGGTTACAAAGCAAAGCCCGTCGCCGTTGGAAAAGCTAGAAACGCCTGCTACATTGAAAGAGTCGCCACGCAGTTCCTTCACCGTTCCGACATATTCGCCCACAGCCTTGGGAGTATCGAAAGAAGCGATATTTGGCTGGCGACCATGCAGGAAATAGGTGGTGTAGCCACGATTGAAAGTCTTGTGCAAGTCTGGCGTAAAGGTATAGCGACATTCGCCCAGGGAACTACGACGATATTTGTCAGGATAGCGGCTGATGATGTCGTTGAGTCGCTGGCTATAGGCTGCCGTGACATTCTTCACATAGCTGATATCCTTCAGACGGCCCTCAATCTTAAAAGAGGTGGCACCTGCCTCAATCAGTTCCAGCAGATGGTCGCTCTGGTTCATATCCTTCAGGGAGAGCAGATAACGATCACGCTCCACTTCCCTACCCTCGCTGTCGACCAACGAGAACTTCATGCGACAGAACTGTGCACACTCCCCACGGTTGGCCGAACGTCCGAAACAATACTGGGAAGCATAACAAAGACCTGAATAACTGACGCACAGGGCTCCATGGACAAAGACCTCCAGTTCGACGTCAGGCACCTCACGATGGATCTCTGCAATCTCCTCGACAGAGAGTTCACGGGCCAGGACCACACGGGAGAAGCCTAAGGAACGGAGCCAACGGACTTTCTCTGGGGTACGGTTATCGGTCTGAGTAGAGGCATGATAATTTAATGAGGAATGAGAAATGAGAAATGAGGAATGATGATTACTTGAGGGGGCAGAATCAGCGCTTGCCTGGTAATCATCATTCCTCATTCCTAATTCCTCATTTCTCATTTTTAGAATAGCCATATCTTGGACAAGGATGGCAGAGACACCAGCAGTCTGCAGGTCGAGAAGCAACTGGCGGGTGGCATCAAGTTCGTCGTCGTAGAGGATGGTATTGACGGTCACATAGACCTTGACGCCGAAGGGATGAGCATATTCGCAGAGCTGGCGGATGTCATCGATACTGTTGCCTGCTGCAGAACGGGCTCCAAAGCGTGAAGCCCCGATATAGACGGCATCGGCGCCATGATCGATGGCGGCAATGCCACAAGCGAGGTTCTTGGCAGGCGCCAACAGTTCAAGTGATGTCATCAATGTTATAAGGTGTCTCCTGATAGACGTAGTAGTTCACCCAGTTAGTATAAAAGAGGTTCGCGTGTGAGCGCCAGGTGACCAACGGGGGATTGGCAGGATTGTCGTTCTTGTAATAATGCAGCGGTGGCGCCACATCCTTACGGATATCCTTGTCACGCTTGTATTCATTGTCAAGCGTGTTCGGCGCATACTCCAAATGTCCTGTGATGAAGAACTCACGACCACTACGGGCCATCACGATGCTGACACCGCTGTCCTCCGATTCTGCAATCAGCGTCAGTTCAGGATTAGCGAGAATATCCTCACGATGTATCTCCGTATGACGGCTGTGGGGCATCATAAACTCATCGTCAAAGCCTCGGAAGATGGGCAGACGCGGATCCAACGGTTTCTGCGGGAAAATGCCGAACATCTTCATCGGCAACGGATACTTGGGCACACCATAATGATAATACAGTCCTGCCTGGGCTGCCCAGCAGATATATAAGGTACTGGTGACGTGCGTCTTAGCCCACTCGAAGATATCGGTGATCTCATTCCAGTAGCTCACCTCTTCAAACTCCAACTGCTCCACAGGGGCACCGGTGATGATCATACCGTCGTATTTCTCGTGGCGCATCTCTGCAAAGTCACGATAGAACATCATCATGTGTTCTATCGGCGTATTCTTGGGCGTATGGCTCTGCAATTTCATAAAACTGATCTCCAGCTGCAACGGTGTGTTCGACAGCAGACGGATCAGGTCTGTCTCCGTGGTAATCTTCAACGGCATCAGATTCAGAATGGCAATCCTCAAAGGTCGGATGTCCTGAGAATGAGCCCTGGTGTCGTCCATCACGAAGATGTTCTCCTGCTTCAACAGGTCGATGGCAGGAAGTCTATCTGGTAATCTTAATGGCATCTATTTATTTACGATTTACTGATTTACGATTTACTATTTAATGGTAATCACACAACAAGAGACATTATCGATACCTCCTGCCTCGATGGCTGCACTGCAAAGGTTGTTGGCATCTGCTTTCCCTTCTAACAGTTCACTGATTACCTTGTCTGAAAGCATGTCCGTCAGTCCGTCGCTGCAGAGCAAGTAGACATCTGCAGGCATGACATCGTTCGTTATGGTCACCATATCAATAAAGGAGGAAGAGGGGTTGCCTCCCCCACCGATGCAGTTGGTGATGACGTTCGTATGCTTCTCATTTCCCACCAGATTACTCAGCGAATGGTCTGTCGTCAGCTGGACTAACTGGCGGTCACGGAAACGATAGAGTCTGCTGTCTCCACAATTCAAGGAGTAGAATTCGTTATTATAGTAGGCAACACCTACCAGGGTTGTTCCCATGCCTTTATACTGTTCGTCGGCACGTCCTTTTGAGGCGATGTAATTATTAATGGATTCCAGCCACCCCATCATCGCCTCGTTGAATTCGCTGATGCTGAGACACGACGGAATGTCGTAGAAGAAATAATGGAGGTTGCGGAGGGTGTCATTGCTGGCGACATCACCACGGCTATGGCCTCCCATTCCGTCTGCCACCGCTATCATCATACGGTCTTCACGGCTCAGAACGATCCTCGTATGATAAGTGTCTTCACGGATAAACTGGTTATCCACCAATACCATATCTTCGTTCTGACTCCTCACCCGGCCAGTCCAACTTGCAGCCGATATATCCAATATAACCATCTGTTACTATCTGATAATGACTTGCAGATTGACATTCGCTATTGCGAGGACATCTCCATTGTTCAATGTCATATCCACATCGGGCTGTATCTGACGCTGGTTCAACTTCGTTCCGTTGGAAGAATGTTTATCAACCACGCACCAGCCCGTTTCTGGTTTGAATAACAGTTGGGCATGAACACCCGACACATAAGCCTGTTTCTCGAAGAACTGCGTATAAGGTCCCTTACGACGCCCGATAATGGCGCCGTTCATGGCAACAATCCGGATATTCAGACTATCGTTGGCAAGTGTCAGCACAGGCATACCGCCTTGTGCCCCAGAACGAGAATCATCCGGTCTGATGGATCCATAGGTAGCATATCCAACGGATGCCACGCTTTCCATCTGCGCTTGTTGAGCCTCTTTGCCTGGAACCACCATAAGGCCACCACAATAAGTGCAACGCCGGCCAACACCCACCCGACCACACTGGTTACAGTATAGCAGAGCCTGTCCACACTGGTCACAATAGCGGGAGTCGTCGTCAATCTCTTCTTTGCAAGTCGGACAAATTATCATGATTATTTACAATTTACGATATACCATATTATATATCCTCTGGCAGGATGAGCTGATAGGTTTCTTTCGTCACCTGGTCGCTTGGCATCTGCGACACACGGAGAGACAGCTTCTGAATCGTTGCATCCAGCAAGTTACGCATCTCACGGGCATTGCCCCAAGACTCATCCTTGGCCAGCACCATCTTGTAAATGGTGTCAAGTGCCTTGTACTCTGCCGTCTGAGAGAGCGTGTACTGCTCCTTCTGTGCCATGTGCTTGTAGATGGCCAGCAGTTCGTCCTCGTTATAGTCGTCAATATGAAGTTTATGGGTGAATCGGCTGGCAAGACCCGGGTTCATCATCATGAATTCCTCCATCTTGTCCTTATAGCCGGCAGCTATCACTACAAACTTACCACGGTCGTCCTCCATACGTTTCATCAACGTGTCGATGGCTTCCTTGCCATACTGGTCACCACCCTCGCTGAGAGTGTAGGCCTCATCGATGAATAGGATGCCGCCGATAGCCTTGTCGCACATGTTGTTGACAATCTTCGGCGTCTCACCCATATACTTACCCACCAGAGTAGCACGGCTCACCTCCAAGACACGGGAGGTAGGCAGGATGTCCATGGACTGAAGTATTTCTCCCATCTTCCTGGCAATACTGGTCTTACCCGTTCCCGGATTACCCGTCAGGACAAAGTTCATGGCCATCTGCTGAACCTTTCCGGCACCCATGGCGGCACGCTGTTTCATAAACATGCTCTGCACAGCCAGACGGCGGATGGAGTTCTTGACAGAACGCATACCCACAAACTCGTCGAGTTCGTTGAGCACCTCGTCGAGCGGACGGGCGGTATCGCTCTGAGCCATCGGCAGGTCTTCGGTAGTCAGACTATACATATCGCTCTCCTGGAAGCCCGGATCGTTCATCAGCTTCACCAGACGCTGACTCTGACGCTCAACAGCCTCGTCGAATACCTTTCTGGCTTCACGGGCATTGCCGAAGTTCTTGTCACGACGCAGATAGAGTTGTTCGAACTGGCGGTGGATGGCGGCACGTGTATCCTCGTCGACAGTGAAGTTCTTGCCTTTCGCCAGATTGAGGAAGATCTCCGTCAGTTCGTCCGGCGTATAGTCGTCGAAATGGATGGTCTGGGTGAAACGGCTCTTCAAACCCGGGTTCGAGTCGATGAAGTCGTGCATCTGGTCAGTATATCCGGCCACGATACAGATGAACTTGCCGCGGTCGTCTTCCAATCGCTTCAGCAACGTGTCGATAGCCTCTGAACCAAAGGTGTCGCCATCGCCAGACTTCAGCGTATAAGCCTCGTCGATGAACAGCACACCGCCCATAGCCTGATCCACCAGTTGGTTGGTCTTGATGGCCGTCTGTCCGGAGAAGCCTGCCACCAACTTAGAGCGGTCTGCTTCCACCAGCTGTCCCTTCGCCACGATGCCGAGAGTTCTGAAGACATCGGCCATGATGCGGGCGACGGTGGTCTTACCCGTTCCCGGATTACCAGTAAACACATAATGCTTGCCCTGGAAGGTGTTTGTCTCGCCACGCTTGATCTGCAAATTCAGGAAAGATGCCAAGTTGGAAACTTCCTTCTTCACACCAGTGAGACCCACCAGGCCGTCGAGTTTCGCCAGACATTCTGAGATATCCACCGACTTGGGAGCCTCGTAAGGTATATCCTCCTCCTTGATGGTCATCAGTTCCTCGTTCGACATATTGGCGATGCTGGCACCCTGCAACCGCTGGGCCTGCTTCTTACAGATCTGGTCAAAGAGAGAACGCATCGTACGGCCGTTGGCGAAGTCCTTGTCACGGGAGTTGTACATCTCCGTGATCATTTTCTTGGCCAGTTCCTCACCTTCTTTCGAGAAGATGTATTTCTTATCCTTGGCGAAGACGAGCATGATCTGGAACAGCTGGTCTGGCGTGTAGTCCTTGATGTCGAGGAAATAGTTGAAACGGCTTCGGAAACCCGGATTGATGCGGAAGAGATTCTCCATCTCCATCCGATAGCCTGCAGCGATGACGATGAACTTGCCACGGTCATCCTCCATACGTTTCATCAGTTTCTCCAGAGCCTGTGCGCCCTGGTTGTCACGTTCCCCTGCAGCACTCAACGGTGCCAAAGTATAGGCCTCATCCACAAAGAGAATACCTCCCATTGCCTTGTCGCACAGACGATCGACGACCTTGGGCGTCTCTCCCTGATAAGGGCTGACCATCTTCGCACGATCCACTTCCACCACATGCCCGCTGTCGAGATAACCGACGGAAGCCAATATCTCGCCCAGCTTTCTGGCGATGGTTGTCTTTCCCGTTCCAGGATTACCCGTCAGGATGATGTGCATCGACATCTTCTCCTGTTCGCCCAGACCACGCTCGGCACGCTGCATGGCATTCTGCACCGAATAGGCCATCTCACGGACAGCACTCTTCACCTCGTCCATGCCGATATACCTGTCAAGGTCGCTCAGGATATCCTCAATAGTCCGCTCTTCCGGCACATAACCCTTGATATCATCGCGCTCCACCTGAGTGGCATCAGCACCACGACTGATGAACTGGGTGAAGATATCCTCGGCGGTCTTATTGGCCAGATGGCCGTTGCCGAAGAGTTCGTCTTTGATCTTAACCTGATATTTGAAATAGCGGGAGAGCTGGTTCTCAGCTTCCTGCGAGAATTTGGTGACGCCATATTTCGACCGCAGGTTCATCTTACAGATTTCCGTCAACTCGTGATAGCCCGGAGTAGGCAGACGGAAGGTGTACTTGAAACGGTTCGTGACGGCCGGGTTACTCTCGAGGAAGTCCTCCAGACCTTTCGTCAGACCAGAGATGACCACGATGGGATTATCCTCCCACTTATCCATCTCCACGAACAACTTATCCAAAGGATTCACCTGATTGGAATACTTGTCTGGTAACAGCTTCTGCACATTGTCGAAGAACAGAATGCCGCCCTTGGCCTTTCGGATATTATCGTCCCATTTGTCCACAAACCGCTGATAGTCAACGGCATCGACCATCGTCAGTTTCGGTTTCTCAATGATCTTATGTTTGTAGAAATAGTCACGGAGAATCTCGGCAAGCATGGTCTTACCCGTTCCCGTCTCGCCTATGACAATGGCGTTGACGGAGATCCTGACCTTAGCGATGTCCTTACGGGACTGAAGGTAGGTATAGGTGTTGACGATCGTCTTCAACTGCTGCTTCACCTCGTCAAGTCCTACCAGACGGTCCAGCAGATCCTGACTCGCCAGAGGAGTTCCGCACCACTTGCAGAACTTCGCTACGCTTCTGTTTTCCTTATGACAATTCTCACAAACCATTATTCTACATCTTTTTCTAATTGGTGCAATACCTTCGAGGGAGAGATACTTATCTGATCCGGGTTACTGACATTCAGCAGACTTGGACTGAAGATAATGAAGTTCAGGACGAAGATCAGAGCCAGAATGCTCCACAGGACATAGTGAAGCACGCTCTCGCCGCTGATGGAGCGCACCTGATCCGTCACATCGTTCAACATACCGAACTTAGAACCATTAAACTTATACGACTTGGTCTTGAAAGTATAATACAGCGGTTCCAGCAACGTGGACTTCACATCATCGTCAAGTACCTCTGAGATCAGTTTACTATCTGCTTTCTGGTCACCACGGAAGTCTGTCAGATGGCAGACCAACATATAGGCAAGGGTGATGAGGACGATGGTCACATTAAACAAGCTCGGATGTGACTGGCCCATATACTTTAGTATTATAATAGGTATAAAGGAAGACAAGGCTCCCGCTATGCCCCATAAGACTGAGAACATAAAGTCATAACCACGGAAATAAGCCCTCGTTCCGACGATGATGCCTGTCATACCACCCAACGGCAGACCGATGCAAAGGAAGGTATGATTCAGTAGGTAGGTACGGTCTTTGACACCAATGAACAGCACCAACAGAATCCAAAGGCCGCACAGCGAATAGAAGACCGTGCGCCACAGCTGTTCCCTACCTTTGGCCCGTTGCCAGTTGTCACGGACACTCTTCACCCGTTTTGTCGTCTCCTCACAAGCATCAACGAAACGTTTATGATAAGGATATGAGAAATCAATCTCACCAAGCTTCCTCAGCCACTGCTCCAACGACCGTTCATAAGCATATTCCTCAGAGAAGTCGGTCTGCGGATTCTCGTGATAGAATACCGAAAGCCACTGGGGGAACGAGCCATTACGGATCTCATTGCGAACCAGAGCGTTGTTGTGGATGTTCAGATTAAGTCCGTCAGTATATTCCGTTCCGTCTGGCATCTTATAGACTGGTGTCACACCAAGGATACGGCAGAAACGATAGGTGGCCGTCTTATAGTCATAGATTCCGAGGCGTTCACGGTTCTCTTCTGTCTTCAGATCGAAACAACGGTTATATTCATTGAGGATCTCCGTCCAGCCGTGCAACTGGGCATAATAGCTGAAACGGCCGTTCAAATCCGTCAGATCACTCATCTCTTCACAGAACTCCTTCTCGCCAAGATTCTGTGCCTGCTTCAACCGTTCACAGAGGTATTCACCTATCTGGATCGATGTGGAAGCATGTTTCAAGTCGTAAGCGGCATCACGGTCCAGATTGTAAAGCACCTTGTATGACAGGGCTTCCGAATAGGGCTGTCCCTCCGTCAGGATTCTCAGACTCTCACAGGCCATCCGGTCTTCGTGACTATACATCCATGACAGCAGACGGCCATCCGTCAGGCTGCACCAGTCATCCGCCGTCAGAACCTCTCTGCCAAAAGTCTTCACAATCTCCTTCAACGAAGAAGACGGGAAACGAGGAATCAGCGGAATCTCCGGATCTATCTCCAAAGCCGTCCTGATGATGGCCACACGGATCTTAGAAGCGTCTGACTTAGAGAAGTATGAGCGGATACGCTCCACATTACACTTCGTATGAGATTCCAGATACAGGAACAAGCTGTCGTTAGGATTGGTCAACAACAGACCATACTCCTTCTGATAACTCAACAGCGAAATGGCCAGACTGTGTATGTCTTCGCATAAGTTTCCTTTCACATCCTTGTAAGGATAGGTCGGCTCCATCGCATAGACGGCGGCCATCAGACCGGCATGTTGGTCGACGGGATAACGGTTCACGACGATATCCTTCACGATAGTACTCAGTTTCTGATTACCACAGGACTCCAGCCAACTGCTGATACGACCTGTATAAAGATAACCTATAGCCAGTTTCTCGTTGTCGAGAAGCAACGGTATCAGTTCGTGGATATTGTCTGCCACCAGGTTACGTTCCGGATCGACAATGAAACTCTTATATTTCAGGAAAGGCGAAGAGAGGTCTACCGAAGGCGTTCCACCGAGGAACCATTCCTCCACCTGATCATATCCCCAACGTTTGGTGGGGTTAACGACTGTCAGTCCCTGAATGAGCAGCCTGATGCGCTCTGGCAGTTCGTTAATATGAGGAATACGACCTTCATTCTTCTGACGCATCATCACCCGTTCGTTGCTGCTCATGGGCGACTCTCCCAGCCACAATGCCATCAGGGTGATACCCAATGAATAGAAGTCGGCAGCAGGCGTCACCTCCACTACACCGTCAATCACATCGGCATACATCTCCGGAGCAGCGAAGATTGGGGTACGGGCCTGGGTGGTCTTATGAGCCTTTCCGTCCTGGTCCAGCATGCTCGAGATACCGAAGTCTCCCAGCACCAGTTCCGAATGATCCTTGTCGCGGAAGAAGAAGTTGCTGGGTTTGACATCCTTGTGAAGGATATTGCTCTGATGACAATAGGCCAAAGCGGCAGCACCCATCAGGGCGATACGGCGGAACTTGTCCTGGTCGCCGTTCAGACGATACTCAGACAATGTACCACCCCTCAGGTATTCCATCAGTTCATAATAGCGGTGTTTGCCGTCAACGTATGTCTTACCGAAGTCGTAGACTCTGACGATCATTTCAAAACCGAAGTTATAGACGGCCTGAAGGATCTTCTTGTTCACGTCGAAGTTCGGATAGTAAATCTTCAGCACATAGTCTTTCCCATCATGTTCCACCAGGAAGACCTGTGCCTCGCCGGAGTTCTCACTCAGGACGCTCAAGCGCCGGTAGCTGATACCCTTCAGGATAAAGCTGTCATCCTTGACATCATCTGTCGAGGCATTTATACCCTCAGCTCGCGCCGTTCCATCAAATGAATGTACCGCCGGGTCAGCCACCGAAGGGCGCAACGTTGATTCATTATCAGGCCGTAACGTCTGATCCGTCACATCCGGGCGTCCTGTATCCAAAGTTCTTTCCGTACTCATATTTTACTTATCGTCTTTTATTTCCTTTTTAATATCCTTGCCAAGAATGATCCACTTGCCGCCTAACTGGGGCTTGGCACAACCGCAGGGACTGGAATGCAGGGCGTGCTTGAAATTGCACTCCCAGGCCAGTCTGACACCTTGCGGACGGCAGGCCATCGCATAGTTACGGACCTGTGCCGGCTTGGGCTGTGGCGCCTGAACCATCTTATCCAGGATGGCGGCGATCTGTTCAAGGCGTTC
Organism: uncultured Prevotellaceae bacterium; assembly: GCA_900316445.1. Classification (GTDB taxonomy): domain Bacteria; phylum Bacteroidota; class Bacteroidia; order Bacteroidales; family Bacteroidaceae; genus Prevotella. The sequence continues at coordinate 22,609 of ONCZ01000011.1, forward strand.
CTTTTTCTTGGCATTATACTCTTCCTTGCTCAACCGTTTGTTCTCTGCTTCTGGAATCCTCGGATGGGCGATGCCACGGTCTTCTGCCAGCAAGGTGAGCACCCTTTCACGCAATTTGATGTTCCGCTGATCCTTGAGCAGGTCACGCTCTGAAGAGTAAGGGATGCTCTGCTCCAGCTGCTGAAGGCTGGAAGCCAACTTCTGCAGTTCCTTGAATTCAGGCATCTCATGTACTTTCTCCATCAACCGACGTGCATCCTCAGTCAGGGCGTATCCGCACTGCTTACAGAAAGAGAAGTCGTTCAACGTGTGGCATACTGGACAGACGATACCCCCTCTCGGACTTCCACACTCCGGACAGAACGCATCGGCGCTGGAAAGTCGGGCTCCACAGAAACTGCAAATATCGTGTTTGATATATCTGCGGCACGATTCGCAGAAGTCGGCATCAGGGTCGAGTTCTGCACCACAGTTAGGACAAGAAGTCTTGCCGATAGGGTTACCACACGATTCACAATAGATTGCTTCGGGATCATTGATAGTGCCACAATGAGGGCACTTGACACCTGCAGCAGCACGCATCCGCATCTGCTGTTGGGCAGGGGTTTCAACCTCACGAGTCAGACTGATCTCCTCGCGTTGTCTCTCCAGCATTCCATTACTGGGATTCTCAGGGTTAAGTGTAATATCTTCGTCCATCATAATTTAGCATTTTCTCATAAGTTAGGTGCAAAGATATGAAAAAAATCTAATTAAACAAAAAAAACCGCCGTAAATTTACATTTACGACGGCATTTTATGCTAAAAAGAGCCAATTTTACCACAATTGGAGGCGTTCTGATTCAGGAATGAACATCTTATCGCCCTCTTTCACACCAAAAGCCTCATACCAGGCATTGATATGCGGAAGGGCTCCGTTGACACGCCAACGACCCAGCGAATGGGGGTCGCTCTTCGTACGATTACGGATCTCCTCTTCGGTGATATTACCAGCCCAGACACCAGCATAAGCATGGAAGAAACGCTGGTCGGCCGTCAGACCGTCCTTCTCTCCCAAAGGCTGACGCTTCGTTGCATTCTTATAAGCGGCATAAGACACCTGCAGACCACCGTGATCCGCGAGATTCTCACCCAAGGTCAGACGACCATTGGCCTTGAGGTCAGGCAGCACGTCGATGGCAGAGAAGAAATCAGCATACTTATCCGTACGCTCTGTAAAGTTCTTTCCATCAGCTTCCTTCCACCAGTCGTGCATATTTCCGTCCTTGTCAAAGCGACGGCCCTGATCGTCGAAACCGTGTGTCATCTCATGGCCGATCACCACACCGATGGCACCATAGTTAAAGGCATCGTCGGCAGACATATCGAAGAACGGATACTGTAGGATACCAGCGGGAAAGCAGATTTCGTTAGTGGTGGGGTTATAATATGCATTGACGGTCTGCGGGGTCATATGCCAATCATCGCGATCAACGGGTTTTCCGACGGTATGATCGAGGTGCCAGGCATTCCAGAACTTATAGCACTCCTCCATATTTTCGTAATAAGATTTGGCAGGATCAATCTGAAGCTTAGAGAGGTCTGTCCACTTGTCGGGATAACCCACCTTGACATAGAAGGAATTCAGCTTCAGCAGGGCGTTGACCTTCGTAGAGTCATCCATCCAGTCCTGGGCGGCGATACGCTCGCCGAGGGCAATCTGGAGGTTCTTGATCAGCGTGATCATACGCTGTTTGGCGGCCTCCGGGAAATATTTCTCTGAATAGATCTTACCCAGCGCCTCACCCATCACACGCTCCACCTGACCGGTACTGCGCTTCCAGAGCGGATGGTTCTCCTTACGACCAGAACGGACACGGCCGTTGAAGTCGAAGCTCTCTGCGACAGTAGCATCGCTCAAATAGTTAGCTGCACCTGAGATAATGCCCCACTCCATCACATCGCGGTATTCTGCGGGTTTGATACCAGCAACCAATGCATTGGCTCCCTCTAAGAAAGCAGGCTGTCCGACTACCATCTCCTGCAGGTATTTCGTATCGACGCCCTGGGCGTTCATCACCTTCACCAGCGGGAGGTTGGGATACTTGGCCTCAAACTCCTGCAAGGTCATCTTGTTGTAGTTGGCCTCTGGGTCACGGAGTTCTGTGCGCGACTTCGACACCTTGGCCAGAGCCGTCTCCACCTTCATGATGTTCTGCATCTTCTTCGTGGCAGCACCTTTGCTGAAGCCAAAGAGCTGGAACATCTTGACGACATGCTTCTTGAAGGCCTCACGGATGTCGGCCGTTGCCTTATCGTTGTCGAGGTAATACTCTTTCTGCCCCATCGAGAGACCACCCTGATAGACGTTCAGGATGTTCTGCGTGGCGTTCTTCTCGTCAGCACCAAAGCCACAGAAGAAGAACTCCTCCTCTCCATAAGGAGCCTGCTCCAGCTGGATGGCCAGCAACTGGTCGTTGGTCTTGGCAGCCTCCAGGCGCTTGATGAGCGGCATGAGGGGAGCTACACCCTCCTGATTCCTGCGGACAGAGTCCATCGCAAGCTTATAGAGGTCGCTGAGCTTCTGCTCCAGAGTGCCTTTCTCATAGCTGTTCTCAAGGAGTTCCTTCAGAATGCCGTTCACCCGCTTGTCGTTGTCTTCCTGCAAACGGTCGAAGCTGCCATAGCGGGAATAGGCTGCCGGCAGGGGATTCTTCTTCATCCATCCGCCACAAGCGTATTCATAGAAGTCATCACCAGGACGAACAGTCTTGTTGAAGTCCGTCACATCCAGTCCGGAGCGCAGTCCGTCCTGAGCCATTGTCATCAAGGAAATTGATGCCATAGCTAACATTGTTACAATTCTTTTCATATCATTCAGTTAAGAGTTTCTCTAATTCCTCACTCAGTTTCTCCCAGCGTTCCACCTCTTCGTCGAGGCTCCGCTTGGTCGAGGTGTATTCTGTCACCAGCGTCATATCCGAGGCGTTCTCAGGCACCATCAGCAGTTCGTCGAGTTCCTTCAGGCGCTGCTCCATCTTCTCAATCTTCGCTTCCGACTCCTTCACGGCCTTCTCACCGCGCTTGATACGCTTCTGTTGCTCCTTATGCTCGGCATAACTGAGGGCTTTGCTTATGGTTTCCTGATGGGGAGCCTGCCGATCACCGGATGTTCCCATCGTGGGAACATCTTGTTCCCTTACTGGGAATGAGTTGTTCCCAGCGTGGGAACTATTTGTTTCCTTTCTTTCCCTTCCCAGTTCGCTGAGTTCTTCGATTTTCTTTGAACGGAGAAAGTCGTATATACCACCGAGATGCTCCCTCACTCTGCCTCCTCCAAACTCATAGACCTTCGTGACGAGGCCGTCGAGGAACTCACGGTCGTGACTGACGATGATCGCTGTACCGTCGAAGGCCTTGATGGCCTCCTTCAGCACATCCTTCGAAGGCATATCGAGATGGTTCGTCGGCTCGTCGAGAATCAGCAGGTTCACAGGTTCCAAGAGCAGGCGGATCATCGCCAGACGGCTACGTTCGCCACCGCTGAGTACCTTGACTTTCTTATCTGACTCCTCGCCGCCAAACATAAATGCACCAAGGATATCGTTGATTCTCAGGCGGATATCGCCCTTCGCCACATTGTCGATGGTCTGGAAGACGGTCAGGCTCTCGTCGAGCAACTGCGCCTGATTCTGGGCAAAATAGCCAATCTGAATGTTATAGCCGATCTTTAACTCGCCAGTAAAGGGAATCTCGCCCATAATACATTTCACAAGGGTTGACTTCCCTTCGCCGTTCTTGCCTACGAAGGCCACCTTCTCGCCACGCTTGATGGTGAGCGTCACGTGGTCGAAGACGGTATGCGAGCCATAGTCCTTGCGCACCTCGTCGCAGATGACGGGATAGTCGCCAGAGCGCAGACAGGGAGGGAATTTCAGGTGCATCGCAGAGTTGTCGACCTCGTCGATCTCAATGGGGACGATCTTCTCCAACTGCTTGATCTTCTGCTGCACCTGCACGGCCTTGGTGGCCTGATAGCGGAAACGCTCGATAAACGCCTTCATGTCGGCCATCTCCTTCTGCTGGTTCTCGTAGGCTCTGATCTGCTGCTCGCGACGCTCCTTGCGGAGAACGACGTATTCATTGTATTTCACCTTATAGTCGATCACCCTGCCACAGGAAATTTCCAGCGTGCGGTTCGACACGTTATTTATAAATGCACGGTCGTGACTCACCAGGACGACGGCACTCGCCGACTGTGCCAGGAACTGCTCCAGCCACTGGATACTCTCGATGTCGAGGTGGTTTGTAGGCTCGTCGAGTAGTAACACGTCAGGTTTCTGCAAGAGAATCTTAGCCAGTTCGATACGCATACGCCAACCTCCAGAGAACTCAGAGGTAGGCCGCTCAAAGTCTGAACGCAGGAAACCCAGTCCGATGAGCGTCCTTTCGAGTTCTGCCTCGCGGCTTTCGGCACCCATCATCAGATAGCGTTCGTGCTCTGTGGTATATTTCTCTATCAGGGCGAGATAGCTCTCACTCTCATAGTCCGTCCGCTCTGCCAGTTCATTGTTCATCCTGTCGAGCCGTTCCTTCATTTTCGTGATGTCGGCAAAGGCTTTCTGAGCCTCCTCGCGGACAGTCGTATCGTCCTGAAGGATCATCACCTGAGGCAAGTAACCGATGCGGCAGTCGTTGGGAATGCTCACCGTACCTGCCGTCGGCTTCTGCTGTCCGCAGAGGATCTTCAGCATCGTCGACTTGCCGGCACCGTTCTTTCCCACAAGAGCAATGCGGTCGCGATCGTTGATGACGAAACTTGCATCAGCGAACAACGGCTTTACACCAAACTCTACTTTCAGTCCTTCTACAGAAACCATCGGATTGACGATTTATTATTCACGCTTATCGACGAACTTATAATCTTTGTACTTCTCCCTGGGGAAACGGAGCATCTCGTCCGTGATGCCGCCAGAATGGAAGTTGGAGATCTTGATGGTCGTCCAGATGATGGCCACCTTGATCCTCAGGCTGATGGGATTGTACGTCTTCCGCTCCACCAAGGCGTGTATCTCCTTGATACCTTTCGCACCCTTCTTGGCTTTCAACGTCAACATCAGTCCCTGCTCGTGCTCGGCTACGCTGTAGGTGAAGTTTTCCGGCTCGAACTTGAACTTCTCGGAATACTTGTCCGACTTGTTGTTCTTCGCACTATGAATCTCCACCTCTTTCTTCCTTTTCTTTTTCTTGATGGTATAGACCGTCGTGCCGTCGTTCCAAGAATCCATCTTCTCGTCAACGAACTTGCTCTTCTTGTCCTTATACCATATCGTTCCGTTGGTCTTATAGATGCCGATGATATTCACATCGTAATGCAGCGTGGCACCCTGTTCACCAAACACCTTCTGATAGGCCGTGTTGAAGATACGACGGGCCTGACGGGCATTCGGTGTCTCCTCTGTCTGAGCGGCGCAGAGCAGGGGAATCATCAGCATCAAAAGTAATACAATTCTTATTTTCATCCTTTTTTTCACTTTCGGGGTGCAAAATTACACATTTCTCGCGGATTATTACTATTTTTGCACACAAATTAACGATTTTACTTGCCTAAGTATGGAAAAGAACATCTTTGCTAAGCTCATAGCCAACGCTTTACAGCTTCAGGAGAAGGCCGTTGCCAACACGTTGTCGCTTCTGGAAGAAGGCTGCACCATCCCCTTCATCTCACGTTACAGAAAAGAGCGGACAGGAGGTCTCGACGAGGTGCAGATAGCCGCCATCAGCGACCGTTTCGACAAACTCAAGGAGATTGAAAAGCGTAAGGAGACGGTCATCAAGACCATCACCGACCTCGAAAAGATGACGCCAGAGTTGCAACAGCGCATCGACGCCTGCTGGGATGCAACGGAACTGGAAGACATCTATCTGCCGTACAGACCTAAGCGAAGGACAAGAGCCCAGGTTGCCAGAGAACAAGGACTGGAGCCTCTGGCCAAGATTCTCCTGCTTCAAAGAGAACGGGATCCTGAGCGTGCTGCCGCCCAGCAATTATCCACTCTCCATTCCCAATTATCCATTGACGAGGCCATCAAGGGAGCGCAGGACATCATCGCCGAGACCGTCAGCGAAGATGAGCGCAGCCGCCAGCAACTCCGAAACGCCTTCTCCCGTCAGGCTTTCATCATCTCAAAGGTTGTCAAAGCCAAAGCCGATACTGACGAGGCTGCGAAATACAGCGATTACTTCGACTGGGAGGAACCTCTGAAACGCTGTTCGTCCCATCGCCTGCTGGCTATGCGGCGGGGTGAGGCCGAAGGTATCCTCCGTATCAGCATCACACCAGACGACGAAGAAGCCATCGAACGCCTGAAATGCCATTATGTCTATGGCAACACGCCTTGTGGCAAACTGGTGGCAGAAGCCATCGACGATGGTTATAAACGTCTGCTCAAACCTGCTATCGAGACAGAATTTGCCGCCCTCAGTAAGGAGAAAGCCGACGAAGAGGCCATCCGCGTCTTTGCAGAGAATCTCCGTCAGTTGTTGTTGGGTGCGCCTCTCGGCCAGAAAAGGGTGATGGGCGTCGATCCCGGCTTCCGCACAGGTTGTAAAGTGGTGTGCCTCGATGCCCAGGGCAATCTGCTCCACCACGAAGCCATCTTCCCCCACCCTCCTGTAAACAAACGGATGGAGGCAGCGATGAGTATCTTGAAGATGATCCAGAAATATCAGATTGAAGCTATCTCAATCGGCAACGGCACCGCCAGCCGTGAGACCAACGACTTCATCAAAGACGTCCTCGCCGGCCGTTACGACATCGATACAAAACTCAAATCTCAAAGTTCTAACCTCCAACCTCAAATCTTCGTCGTTTCCGAAAACGGTGCCTCCGTTTACTCCGCCTCAAAGATTGCCCGTGAGGAATTCCCTGACGAGGATGTGACCGTTCGTGGTGCCGTCTCCATAGGCCGTCGGCTGATGGATCCCCTCGCCGAACTCGTCAAGATCGATCCCAAGAGCATCGGTGTCGGACAGTATCAGCACGATGTAGACCAGACAAAGCTCAAGCACTCGCTGGATCAGACCGTCGAGAGTTGTGTGAACAGCGTGGGCGTCAACCTCAATACGGCTTCGCAGCATCTGCTGATGTATGTCAGTGGTCTCGGTCCTACCCTCGCCAAGAACATCGTGGACTATCGCCGTGAGAACGGTGCCTTCACTTCTCGTGCCCAATTGAAGAAGGTGCCTCGTCTGGGACCTTCTGCTTTCCAACAATGTGCAGGCTTCCTTCGTATCCCTGGTGCCAAGAACCCGCTCGACAACTCTGCCGTCCATCCGGAGAGCTATACCATCGTAGAGCAGATGGCAAAGGATCAGGGCTGTACTGTAGCAGACCTTATTAATAATAAGGAGAAACGAGAGGCCATCAATATCAAACAATATGTGACGACTGATGTCGGTATCCCTACCCTTACTGATATCATGAAGGAATTGGAGAAGCCTGGTCGTGACCCTCGGGAACAGTTAGAAGAATTTGAGTTCGACAAGAATGTCACCTCCATCGACGACCTCAAAGAGGGAATGATACTGCCTGGTATCGTCACCAACATCACTAACTTCGGAGCTTTTGTCGATATCGGCGTTCATCAGGACGGACTGGTGCATATCTCCCAGATGGCGAATCGTCGTATCGCCCACCCGCTCGATGTGGTGAAACTCCATCAGCACATACAAGTTAGGGTGATAGAAGTAGACCATCGCCGAAACAGAATCTCTCTATCAATGAAGGGAATATAAGAAAAAACCTTCCCTGCGTGGGGAAGGTTTTCTTTATACTTGCTGGATAATCTTGGCTCCTTCTTTGAGGGCCTCCATATTCAAGGGGATGAGGTCGTGATGGCGCTCAGGCAAAGTCTTCTTGAGTGCTTTCTCCACACCCTTGTCGTGCACCACAGGAGCAACCTTCAACAGACCACCCAAGACGATCATATTGAACACCTTGCCGTTCTTCATCTCGGCAGCCTTGTCCATTGCGTTGATCTCATAGATGGTAATATCCTTACGAGTAGGCTTATTGATGATGCCAAAACCATCATAGATAAGGATACCACCGGGCTTGATCTTCGGCTCGAACTTCTCCAATGAAGGCTGGTTCAGTACCACAGCAATGTCATACTTGCTCAGGATGGGCGAAGAGATGCGCTCGTCGCTGACGATGACCGTCACGTTGGCAGTACCACCACGCTGTTCAGGACCGTATGCAGGCATCCAGGTGACTTCCTTATCCTCCATCAGTCCACTATAGGCCAGAATCTTACCCATCGAGAGCACGCCCTGACCTCCGAAACCTGAAATAATTATCTCTTTCTTCATACAAATTAACTTTTTAAGACAGAGTATCTTTTTTAAAGACAGAGTAACATATTAACATATTTTTCATCTTGTTATTCTGTTATTATGTCTTTATTTGTTATTCTGTTACTATGTCTTTATCATTACTATGTCTAAACTGTTGTATCCTTGAGGTCTCCTTTGGGATAGAAGGGGAACATGTTCTCCTTCATCCATTCGTTAGCCTTGGCGGGTGAAAGTTTCCAACCGCTGTTACAGGTAGAGACGAACTCCACGAGACTTGAGCCCTTGCCTGCCATCGAAGCCTCGAAAGCCTTACGGAGGGCCTTCTTCGCCTTGTTGATGGAAGCCACACTCTCCACACTCTGACGAGTGACGTAGCAGGTTCCCTCCAATCCAGCTGCGATATCAGCCATCTTCAGGGGATAGCCATGCAACTGGGGATCACGGCCATAAGGACAAGTAGAAGTCTTCTGACCAATCAGCGTCGTAGGAGCCATCTGGCCACCCGTCATACCATAGATGGCATTGTTGACGAAGATAATCACGATGTTCTCACCACGGTTCAGGGCGTGAATGGTCTCACAGGTTCCGATACAGGCGAGGTCACCGTCACCCTGATAGGTAAACACCAGACGGTCAGGCCAGCAGCGCTTGATACCCGTAGCCAGTGCGGGAGCACGACCGTGGGCAGCCTCCTGCCAGTCGATATCTATATAATTGTACGCGAAGACGGCACAGCCTACAGGGCTCACACCTACGGCTTTGTCTTCCATACCCATTTCCTCGATGACCTCGGCAATGAGCTTATGCACCACACCATGACTACAGCCTGGACAATAGTGCATATTGTTGTCGTTCATCAGCGTCGGCTTCTTGCAGACGATGTTTTCCGGTTGAACTATTTGATTCCTATCCATATCTTCTTCTCTTTTGTTTATTGTTGAGAGTTTATTGTTTATAGTTGATTACCCTCCAAGCCATTCTGCCTATAGAACACATCATCTATAAACTATAAACATTAAACTATAAACTACCTCATTACCTTTTCTTTCAAAGCCTCAACAATCTCCTCAGGATCTGGGACGATACCTCCCAGACGACCGAACTGCTCTACAGGCACAGCACCGTTCACAGCCAAGCGAACATCCTGTACCATCTGTCCGGCGTTAATCTCGGCAACGAGGATACCCTTTACCTTCTTCGACAACTCTGCAATCTGCTTCTCAGGGAACGGGAACAGCGTGATGGGACGGAACAAGCCGACCTTGATACCCTGCTCACGGGCAATCTCTACAGACTTCTCAGCAATACGTGCGGCAGAACCAAAGGCGACGATAGCATACTCGGCATCGTCCATCTGCTGCTGCTCAAAGCGAACCTCGTTCTCCTGAATCTTAGCATATTTCTCCTGGAGGGCGATATTACGAGCTTCCATAATCTCTGGCTTCAGCTCAAGTGATGTGATGACCACACGCTCACGATTCTTCGGTTTACCAGTCGATGCCCAAGGGCACTGCTTGATGACCTCCTCGTCCGTACGGCGGGGCTTATAGGGCGGCAGCACAACCTTCTCCATCATCTGACCGATGACACCATCACTCAAAATCATAGCCGGATTGCGGTACTTGAAAGCCAACTCAAAGGCGAGGTCTACAAAATCTGCCATCTCCTGAACTGAAGACGGAGCCAGCACAATCACCTTATAGTCACCATTACCGCCACCACGGGTAGCCTGGAAATAGTCACCCTGTGAGGGCTGAATGGTACCCAGACCAGGACCGCCACGCTGAACATTCACGAACACACCCGGCACCTCGGCACCAGCCATGTAAGTGATACCCTCTTGCATCAGGGCGATGCCAGGAGAACTGGATGAGGTCATCGCACGCTTACCGGCTCCGGCAGCACCATAGACCATGTAAATCGACGCCAACTCACTCTCAGCCTGCACCACCTGCATGCCTGTGGTCTCCCAAGGCTTCAGTTCCGACAGCGTCTCAATCACTTCACTCTGCGGAGTAATAGGATAGCCGAAATAGCCGTCGCATCCGCAACGAATAGCAGCATGGGCGATGGCCTCATTGCCTTTCATCAAGCAGACAATGCCACACGAGGCACAACCTACACAGGCTTCCTCGTTGACTGCTTCCACGTAGGGATAACCGTGCAGATTCACTTTCTTGGCCAAAGCGATGACCTTCTGGGGGCATGCAATGATGCACAACTGGCATCCCTTGCACCTCTCAGTATTCACCTCAATAGCACCTTTTAACTTTGCCATATTATCCTGTTTAATGCATTAAATTTCGAATTCGGGGTGCAAAGGTACGACTAATTGGGCGAATAACCAAAAAGAAACGCCTCTTTTTTGCAAAAAGGCGTCTCTTTCTATCACAAAGTGCATATTTATTAACTATTTATCAGAACTTTCCTTGAATCTTGTCAGCAGGAATCTCGACGGGCGTCTCCAGTCCAGGCCAGTAGAACTTCTGAGGCTGGGCGCCGTGAAGATTGTCACCCTTGTCAATGCTCTGGCGGAAGGCGCTCTTCACGACATAGTACTTGCCACCCTTCTGATAGAAGGTCTTGAACTGCATCTCCTGTACGCTGCTGTACTTCTCTTTCAGGTCGGGATAGTTCTGCAGCGGCAGTCCCTGCCAGGCGAACGACGTGCTATAAGTGCCGAGGATCTTCGTCGGAGCCAGCTGCTGCTTCACCTTGGCGTTCACCTTGGCCTTGTAGTCGGCCACGGCCTTGGCCTGACGGTTCTTGTCGGTGAGGTCGTTGAGCAGATAGTTCTGGTTGATGATGTCCTGCACATACTTATTGTCAGCCTCAGCTTTCAGCTCGCTTGCAGTCTTCTCCTTGATGCCCATACGGTCCAGATACATCTGCTTCACCCGAGCATTCTCTGCCTTGAAGGCGTCAATCTCTTTCTGGGGAAGCGGCTTGTTCAATTTGTTGCCCGTTTTAGCCATACCCTTGATATTTTCTGGCACACGGTTGTTCAACAGGTCAAGGACATGGGCAGGCTGGTCAAAGCCTGTGAAATCCTCTGTATTTCCCTTCATCCAACGCAGGAGGTTCACCAACGTCTGGGCGGCACCACGGGCATTAGCCCTGTTCGAAGAAGTATCGTCACCCTCGCCATACTCCATGACGAAATACTTATATACGATACGGCCGTTTTCCGTCTGATCCAGACCTAAGTACTTGTCCATACCACCAGCCTTCTCGGCATTGACCTTCTCCTGACGGGCGGGATGGTCCCTCTCATAGTCTTTCAGTGCCTTCTCCTCCTGAGCCTTTTGGGTGGTCTCCTTGACTACGGCATTCTTTGCCTTCTTCAAGACGTTGCCGAACTGTGCGTTGGCGTTCAAGTTCACTGCGAAGAGCAGGGCACTGGCCACTGCCACCTTCATGATAACATTCTGTTTCATATATGGATCGTTTTTTAAAATAATTACCTTTGATTAGAAACTGTCGTCATACTGATCCTTACCCTTCGAGTAATAGATCTTCTCGCCGTCCATGACAAACCAGCCGTTGCTGTTGGTGGAGCGCAGCTTCACGATGTGGGCTGTAGGATCCTCGAACGAAATCTGATCCTTCGTCTCTGCATCGGGATTGGGCATCAGCAGCAGACGGGCAATGGTGGCACGCTTCTGGGCAGAATACTCTGTCGGGGTATTGGCATCCCAGGCCACACGAACTTTGTACGGGCCAGTCCAATAGTCCTTGCCGTTGGGCTTGTACTGGTTGCCCGGAGTAGCGCCGGCAAAATGCTGGAAGAGGTTGTTGTGCTGCATGCCGCCACCGTAGTCCTTACCACCGTTACCAGTAAACTGTGCGATACAGAGATCCTGGAACGTGACGTTGGCGATACCGGTGGTCTGCAGCTGCTCATACTGAGTGCCGAAGAGGAAGTCAATCATCTCACGGCAGTCCTGACTACAGTCAAGCAGACGGGGATAGACCAGGTACATCACGGCAGCCACGAACAGCGGGTTGTTGGCAGCCTGGGTACGAGATCCGTCGGCATTCTCCATGAGGGTCTTCAATTCAGCCACATTACGGGGCAGGCGGTTGAAAGTGAATTCCGACACGCGATACTTCTTATTGTTGCCAATGAAAATAATCTCATGCGTCTCTGTCGAGTCGAGCAGTTCAACAGTCTCCACTGGAATGGAATAGGCGGTGATGCTCTTGATGCGATCTACTTGATACGGATAGGGCTTAACGGATTTCTGGCCGGGGGTAGTCCATGTCCAACGGCCGTTTTCGAGATAGAAAGCCGAATTCTCCGTCACATTACTGGTGGTTGTACGGAAGCCCATGTCATTGGCTGTTCCTACAGCCAACAGATTGCCACCAGCCTGGAAATCGAGATACTCATGAAGGGGATTGCAATAGGTGTAGTCATCCTTCATGGTGGCGGCGACACTGTTGTTGGTGCCGGTATTCGAGCCTACGATGGGCACGGTGAACTCTACTCGATAGTACTCCTGTGTGCTCTGGGCAAAGGATGTCATGGCGATAGCGGCCATTACGACGGTGGTGAATATCTTTTTCATAATAACTGAATTTTTAAATTGATGATTGATTATAGTTGATACCTTATTTATTTTTTCATGAACTTCAAAGCCTTGTTGCCTACCTTGACAATGTAGACGCCCGACTTAAGATGACTGACGACGACCGTTGTGGAACCGTTGCTGACGGGAGCCTCGGCCACTTCCTTGCCGTCCAATCCATAGACGGTTGCGGCATTAGCCTCGCCACAGCCCGACAGCGACAACTGTGAACTCACCGGCGTGATCAGCTGCAGTGCCTCCACATTGCGCATTTCCTTCACCGTCTGGATGCCTGTAGGCATCTCTGACTCCGGACCGCGGAAGAAGCTCACACTGGTGACACCCGTCTCGTTGCCGTTGGCGGTCACCACCTCATAGACGCCATGAGAGTCGATGCTGGCCAGCATGCTGACATCCTTCACAAGGAAATGCTTGCCGGTGTTGGTGATCAGCCACACGGGCTTCGACACATCGATTGTTGAGCTAGGATCAGAGCTGTTGCCCTGATACTTACTCAGGTCGATGTCCGATGCGTGGGTCTCAAAGCTGACGCTCTCCACACCCGTAGCTCCCTCGCCGTCGCGCACCACGATCTCGAAGGTGCTTCCGCCATCAGGAATCACGAGCATACTCACACGAACGACTTCAATGTACTGCCCCGTGTTGGTCTTCAGACACATCACGTCTTTGGCAGCCACATTTCCTGCGCAGGCAAGCAACGCTGCCAACAGCAGGCCTTTCATACTTCTTTTCTGCTTCATTTGATAACTGTTTTAAATTGGTTAATAATATGGTTTGATATTCTCTCTTCTATCATGGGGAGGCACTCGGCGAGCCTCCGCTCCACGACACGCTCCACCAGCGTCTCCTGGTCTATCAGGAAACTCATGTAGTCGCTGACAAGCTGTTGTGATGCCCGCTGCAACTCTGACTGATGGTGGATGCCTTTATTCATCGTTGATTCATTTGACGGTGCAAAATTACGATGAAATCAGGCTAAGTTGGTTGTCCGAATCTTATATTTTGTTGTCCGAATCTTATAAAATGCCGTTTTCAGGCGTATTTTGCGTGTCAGACTTCAGATAATCGGTGGGCGACATGCCGAAATAACGCTTGAAGGCCCTGCTGAACGATGCCTTCTCTTCATAACCGCAACGCAGGGCAATGGTACCCATAGCAAGCGACGGATTGGCCATCATCAGGTGACGCGCCTTCTGCATACGGATACCGAGGATATAGTTCTGGGGAGTCTCGCCCGTCAGTTCACTGATACGACTGCGCAACTGGGTGGTACTCAGACAGAGTTCCGAGGCGAGGGCGTCGACACTGATGCTGCCCGTCTCCATCTGCTGGTTCACGATGCCGATGATCTTCAACTGGAACTCACGCGACTCGTCGCTCATCACTGCCTCATCCTGAACATTCTCCTGACGGTTCAGCCGTTTGTTCTCTGCCGTCAGTTTATCGAGTGACTCCTGCAGTTGAACGTTCAACTGCTGCTGCTGACGCTGACGCCGGCGCATCCAGAGATAGTGCAGCAGCCAGCCCACGAGCAGCAGCGCCAATACCACTACACCTATTATAATATATATACGGCTGGTCCGTTGCATCTCCAGATTCTCCGTCTGCAACTCATAGTTATCATATTCAGCGGCGTATTTCGAGAGCAGTTCGCCCGTCTCCGAGTCGTAGATTGAATCGCGCAGTTCCAGATAGCGGTCGTTTTGCTGCATGGCCAGCGCAGGATCAGTATTACGCAAGGCTTCGTAGAGACCTTTCCGCGATGCGCTCTCATTATAGAGGTCCTTCTGGTCGAGGAAGATGTTGAGTGCCTCGTTGAAGTAGCGCACGGCCGCCGAGTCGTTCTGCTGCTGATGAAGGAGCAGTCCCATCTGGTTACAGGCGATGCCGAGCGAATGACGATTGCCACTCTCACGCAGTCCAGGAATGGCCTCGCTGAGCACCTTCTGCGCCTCCACGTTCCGTTTCAGCGATATCAGCGATGCTGCCCGCTGGGCCTGGCGCACAGCCATCTTATCCTTTCGCCCGAGTTGCTGCTCCAAGCGATAAGCCTTCGTGGCATAATCGAGTGACAGCTCTTCCTGATTCAGTTTGTGATACACCTCCGAAGCCATCCCGTAGAGCACGGCCTCGCGCTGGGGATTGTCTACCTTGCTGGCATACTCCATCGCCTTCAGGATATACTTCTCCGCCTCCTTGGGCTGGCGCATCGACATATAGATGCCCGTCAGCGTGTTGTAGCTCGACGAGATCATATCCGGGTCGCCACTCTTCAGGTCAAGCTCATTACACTGCTTGGCATACTCCGCCGCCTGTTCGAAATGCCCTTGGCGGATATTGATCAGCGCCATCAGATTCAGCAAATCACCTCTGGATTCCTGCAAACTGGAGCCTGATCCGGTTGTGCTCAAGCCTTTGAGGGCGATCGTTTTTGCCTCGTCATACTGCTGGACGTTATACAGGCTGTCGGCCTGGTCGCGCAAACTCTCTGCCAATGTTGCAGCATCAGCCCCAGTCTGCGCCCACACACCGACACTCATCAGGAGTGCCAGCGCCGTCAAAGCAATTCGGTTGATCATCAGTTTTCTCTTCATCTTCGTCTGAATTTCGCCACAAAGTTAGGCATTATTCCGCTAATATCCAAATATTTTCGCCAGATAAAACAATTTGGAAACAAAAAGAAACATCAAATGACCTCAAATATCCAGATTTTTGTTTATCTTTGCAGCAGATTATCAAATAACAGAAAAAAGTATGACAATGAAAAGATTCTTTTTCTCAGCCATCCTCCTGCTTTTGGCAGGATGGAGTGTCGCTGCCACAACTGATGAAGACGGCAGCCGATTGTGGTTACGCCTCGACGCTGTCAACACCAATGCCATTACAGGTGTGAAGTGTACGGCTATGACCGAGTTGCAAACCTACTGGCAGGGTGGTCCTGTAGTGCTCAAGCACCAGAAAGGCCTGGCCAAAGACGGCTACACCATCAAGAGCCAGAATGGAAAGACCGTGATTGCCGCATCCGACGACGCTGGCTTGCTTTATGGTGCCTATCACCTGCTGCGCCTGCAACAGACGGGACAGCCCACCGCATCGCTTGACATCAGTGAGCAGCCTTTCTACGACCTGCGCATCCTGAACCACTGGGACAATCCCAACGGCACCGTAGAACGCGGCTTTGCAGGAAAGAGCATCTTCCTGAATCCCGATCCTGTACGTATGAAAATGTACGCCCGCGCCAATGCCTCTGTGGGCATCAACGGAACGGTGCTCAACAATGTGAATGCCAAGCCTGAGGCACTCTCGACGGAGAGTCTGCAGAAGGCTAAGGGCATCGCCGACCAGCTGCGCCCCTACGGCATCCGCGTCTATCTCTCCATCAACTTCGCCTCGCCCATTAAGGTGGGTGGTCTGAAGACTGCCGACCCGCTCGATGCCGATGTCATCAACTGGTGGAAGGAGAAGGTGAACGAGATTTATCGCCTCATCCCCGACTTCGGCGGCTTCCTCGTGAAAGCCAACTCCGAAGGAGAGCCCGGCCCTCAGGACTTTGGACGCTCACACGCCGATGGTGCCAATATGCTGGCTGGGGTGCTCAAGCCCCACAAGGGTATTGTGATGTGGCGCGCCTTTGTCTATGCACCTCAGAGTCCAGACCGTGCTAATCAGGCCTGTCTGGAGTTTATGCCGCTCGACGGTCAGTTTGCCGACAACGTCATCATCCAGATTAAAAACGGTCCCGTCGACTTCCAGCCCCGTGAGCCTTATAGCCCGTTGTTTACTGCGATGCAGAAGACCCCGATGATGGTGGAGTTCCAGATCACACAGGAGTATCTCGGAGCCGCCAACCATCTGGTCTATCTCGCCCCTATGTGGAAGGAATTCTTCTCGTTTGTGAAGCCCGCCAGCCTGAAGGCGATGGCAGGTGTGGCCAATATCGGCGACGACACCAACTGGTGCGGCCATCATTTTGCACAATCCAACTGGTACGCCTTCGGACGCCTGGCCTGGAATCCCTCGCTGACATCTGAGCAAATCGCCAACGAATGGCTCGCCCAGACCTTCAGCACTCAAAGTAATCATAATTCTAAATTCTCAATTCTCAATTCTCAATTACTCCAGCTTATGCTCGACAGCCGTGAGGCCTGCGTCAACTATATGATGCCGCTGGGCATCCATCATATCTTTGCCGGCACTCACCACTACGGCCCTGAGCCCTGGTACAGTCCGAAAGGCATCAGAGCAGACTGGACCCCACCCTACTACCACAAAGCCGACAGCATCGGAATGGGTTTCGACCGCACGCTGAACGGTTCTGCAAATGTCAAGCAGTATCCCGACTCGCTCTGCCGTCTCTACAACGACATCAACACCTGCCCTGAGAATCTGCTGACCTGGTTCCACCACGTGCCTTGGGACTTCCGTATGAAGAGCGGTCGCACCTTCTGGGACGAGCTGTGCCACAAGTACGACGAAGGTGTCCATCAGGCCCGTCATTTCCTCGCCGTCTGGGATGCCGTGCAGCCGTACATCGACTCGCAGCGTTTCAATGAGATTCAGCGCAAGCTCCGCATTCAGGCCCGCGATGCCGAATGGTGGCGCGATGCCTGTCTGCTCTATTTCCAGACCTTCTCCCATCGTCCCATCCCACAAGATGTCGAGCATCCCGTCCACAACCTCGACGAGATGATGAAGTTCCGCATTCCCATCACTATGTACGAAAACCCCGAGTGCGGATATACCAAGTAACACGGGAGGTTCAGTCGCAACACAGATTATGGCAAAGAAGAAAAAGAATATTCCTGGTTTCGATGACTTCGAAGACTTAATGGAGAAAATGTTCAGCAACTTTTCTGAGGAGGAACTCGAGAAAATCGCTGAAGGCATGAAGGAAATGGATGAGAAAGGCATGAATGCTGTTATGGACGAAAGTTACTACAGCTACCAACAGCCTGACTATAGAAAGATGTGTTCACCCGTGGAACTATATTTGAATGCAGTCTATCGGGCAGAAAAAACTGAAGATGTCATCCCCGCTGCAAAGAAAGCGGCAGAAGTGATGGAACGACAGCAGCAGGCTGATCGTGAGCAATCGCTCAGGAACCTGTTGCTCAACATCTTAGCCGACTATCAGAAAGACGGGACGGTGCGCGAGTTAGGAATGTTAGGTGCACTCTATCTGGCAGAAAGATTCGAAATGACATCCGTAAGCGATACATTACTGGAATACCTGCGACAGAACTCCGAGTTCTACGACATGTTCGTCGACGTTAACTCAACACTATTCTCTCTCGTCATCAGCAAACTATGCAGCAACCAGATGCAAAAGCTTTGGGACATTATGTTTGAAGAAGGTCTACTGCCCCAATGCCACAGTATTGTGGCAGATGCCGTCATCCAGATAGCCATCGACCATCCTGAGCGACGAGAGGAAGTCGTCGACTGGATATGCCAGGTTCTGACTATCCACGCCCAGCCGAACTACGACCATGAGCCAGGATTCTACGACCACCTGGGCTACTCGCTCCTTCAGATAAAGGCAGTTGAGACATTGAAGCTGTTCAAGAAGATCTATCAGTCACGATGGGTGCCTGAAATTGAATTGGAAGGCGGATTCAAGGCGCTGAGGAAGCAAATGGAGAAAGGCAGCGATGAACGTGTCATCGAATGCAGTAATGTGGAGGAGTTTGTCAATATGTATATCGAGAATCAGAAGGCATACAAAGCAGAACAGGCTTTATGGGATGAAGAAGACGAAGACTGGGATGAAGAGGACGAAGACTGGGACGAAGAGGATGAAGACTGGGATGAAGAGGATGAAGACTGGAATGAAGAGGATGAAGACGAGAATAGGGATGATGAAGATTTCGGCGAATATGAGGAAGTGACTGAGGAAAAAAATTAGATTATGAACAATATCAATCAACTTATGGAGGGATTGTCTCACCCTGTGCTACAGGCGATGGCCTGCACTTTGGGGTCATATAACTACACTACCCTCCGACAGATATATGAATTTCATAAACTTCGTGTCACTCCCATAGAAGAGAATTGCAGAGTATGGCTCTCAGAGGGAATATTGGTTGGTGATCAAGTAAGACGATACGAATCTGGGAAAAAAGTAAGGATTCCGCCTACGAAATGGATTGACATCTTGCGCACCGTCAGACTTGCTGATATTCCACAACTTTTGGTTGTGAGTTCCGTACCAAAGGCTGAAACGCGCGAGGCCATAGGTCATCTGGTCAGTGCGCTCATCAAGTTCCTGAACGGGGAGCCCTTTATCGAAGAACTGATGAGAACTAACTGGGATTATCTCACATTTGAATATAGCAGGGTGATGGAGCTACTGGGGCATCTTGTCAACGATAAAGAGTTCATCCCATTCTCTCAGCAGATCGAGCAGTCCTTCCTCATGATGCTCTTCCATAATTATCTGATCAAATGGATGTCACTTGACAAGAATATTGACATGGACATCATTAACGCCGTGTTCCTTGGCAACAAACTTGTTGATGATAATCATCGCAGCATTATGAACGATGGATACCTCTATTATTCTCAGGTACTCAAAACAGGCCGGATAGATGAGATCCTTGGAAAACTCCGTCCTGGTGGCGACAAATTCAGACGGCTGCAATGCTTCAAGTATATTCACGACGGAGAGCCAGCCAAGGCGTTTTCAGAACTGTCAGCGATTCTGAAGGAAGACAAGCAGCTGACTTTCCCTGACTCGCTGACCAACTTTGTCTATGCCCTATCCATCTGTCTGACGGATTCCGCTCCAGCCATCAAGGCAGCAGAGAAACTGATGAAAGACAAGAATGCTAGCTATTTCGGCAGCAATTATGCCATGCTGCTGGTGCTGCATCACTTCATGAAAGAAGACGCCACAGAATATTACATGCAAAAACCGCTTTCTTCTTGTAGCGACTTGATGGGATGGCTGTTGGCATCACTTTTCCTCAGACACTACCAGATCATTGACAAAGAGCCAACTTCCATCGAAGACGCAGGCAGATTTATAGAGGCTGAAGGCTTAGTCTATCTTCAACTGCTTTATTCTGACGACTTTCCACAGTTTGAACAGATCAAGAAGCAGTTGCAGAAACAGACAGGTCTGAGCACCTCTCTGCTTCCCAAAGTTAAAAAGATGGAAAAGTGGGAGC
The DNA here is from genome assembly GCA_900316445.1 of uncultured Prevotellaceae bacterium. Lineage (GTDB taxonomy): Bacteria > Bacteroidota > Bacteroidia > Bacteroidales > Bacteroidaceae > Prevotella. The sequence goes on from ONCZ01000011.1 coordinate 42,707, forward strand.
GCGTCATCAATCAGATCATGAAGCTCAGCGGCGACGGCAGCAATAGCACTGTCAAGAAGAAGCGCCCCCAGCATTTGGATATAGAGCGGGTGGCCTACGTCGTGAATCTGCGCAACTACTATGTTCAGCCTAAGTTACAGAAGTCAAAAGACGGCGGCATCACATGGAGCAAAGGCCGCAACATTGCACTAAAGTCATTCGGACAGGAGGCTTTTCTTTCCCCATTAGACAAAAAGGTGGCTGCGATGGTAAGCAGCTATAGCTATGGCTGGTATGGACAGGTGAGTTATGAACTATGTGGCGAACGGGTCATTGCTGCATTGGCAGGCTGCCAGAGCGTATATTCTGAGCATACCGAACAGCGCATAGACATCGTTGAAGAGCCTCTCATGCTGCAAGTGCAGCCGAAGGGTGACGGCTATTCCGTCCGTTCAAATGTCAATCTTGAACAAGTAGGCTCTTCTGGATACAACATCACCGAACAAGGTGACAAGCAAGTCACCGTTACCAAAGTCACACGCGAACAGAAAAAGACGCTCGAACTGCTTCGCGACGTAGGCATCTTCCCTAAGGAAAGCAAGAAACAGCTGACCGAACTGCTACAATGCCTGAGCAGCGAGTTTACCGTCATGAGCCCTCTGCTGAAGAATGCCACAGACATGAAGCGGGTAGAAGCATCGCCTAAGATTGCTGTGCAAATAGCGCCAGACGAGAACCAATTGTTCAGCATCTCTCTGGCAGTCAAGCCCTTTGGAGACAAACCTCCCTATCAGAAGCCTGGCAAAGGCATGGAGATCGTGACAGCCACTATCGGCGGAGAGAAGGTACAGACAGAGCGAGACCTGAAAGCCGAAAGCCAGAACTTGAAGGCTGTGGAAGAAATGCTTGGTGATGCCTATGAGAATCTGCTATACGATGACCGCTGCTATATCAATACGGCAGAATGTCTGTCGCTACTGGAGCAGATACGACAGCACCCTGAGGTGGCCTTCGCAGAATGGCCCCAAGGCATCAGGCTGCGGGTAGTCCGCCCGATGATTACAGCAGACATGCTGCGACTGAAGATCAGCAGCGCAGGACAGTGGTTCGAGGTGGAGGGCGACATCAATATCGGCGACAAGGAGAAGATCAAAGTTGCTGAGATGCTGGAACGCCTGCGCTCGGCTGAAGGCAATTTCATCCGTTTAGAAGGCGATGAGTTCGTGGCGCTGAGCGAACAACTGCGCAAACAGCTTCAGGCGCTTGACAAGATGCTCTTGGGCCGCAGCAGCAAACAACTGAAGATCGCCACCATGAACGGCCTCCAGCTATCCGATCTTGAAGAACTCGGTGCGAAGGTGAAGGCCGACGAAGCCTTCCGCAACCTGATGAATCGCATCAAGGAATCAGGACAGATGCAGTTCCCGCTGCCCAAGAACATTCACGCCGAGCTCCGCCCCTACCAGCAGGAGGGATTCGAGTGGATGAGCCGCCTGGCACACTGGGGAGCAGGAGCCTGCCTGGCAGATGACATGGGACTCGGGAAAACCCTTCAGAGCATCACCCTGATGCAGTCGAGAGCAGCGCAAGGCCCACAGCTGGTGCTGATGCCGACCTCCGTACTGCTGAACTGGCAACAGGAACTGCGACGCTTTGCCCCTGCCCTCACCGTGAAAGTGCTGAACCAGCAGAATGCAGACAGACAGCAGATCGTCAACAATGCCGAAGCAGGCGACATTGTACTTTCAACTTACGGACTGCTGGTGACAGAAGAAGAGCTGCTCTGTTCCAAAGTCTGGACCACCATCATCCTCGATGAGGCTCACACCATCAAAAACCGTGACACACAGACGTCGAAGGGAGCCATGAACCTGAAAGGCGATTTCCGCCTGATGCTGACTGGCACGCCACTACAGAACCACCTGAGCGAAATCTGGAATCTCTTCCAGTTTGCCAACCCAGGCCTCTTAGGCTCATATCAGCAGTTTACAGACCGCTTTATACTGCCCATCGAGCGTGACCACGACCAGGAACAGCAGAGACTCCTGCGACGTATCCTTTCCCCATTCCTGCTTCGTCGCACCAAGGAGGATGTGCTCAACGAACTGCCAGAGAAGACGGAGATCACCCTGCAAGTGGAGCTGAGTGCCGAGGAGCTGGCTCTTTACGACAACCTCCGCCAGCAAGCCATCGCCAATCTGGAAGACGGTTCAAAGAGCGCTATACAGACATTGGCAGAGATTACACGTCTGCGACAGGCTGCTTGCCATCCGCGACTCATCAACGACAAGCTGCAGATTCCTTCGAGCAAGACGCAGGCTTTCCTTGAACTCGTCGCCAATCTCCGACAGAGCGGGCACAGGGCCTTGGTGTTCAGCCAGTTTACCAGCCATCTGGCGCTGATCAGAGAGGAACTTGACAAGGCTCACGTACCTTATTTATATTTAGACGGCAGTACGTCTGCCCAAGAAAGGAGCAAATTAGTCCGCCAATTCCAGACTGGCGACGATCCTCTGTTCCTCATCAGCCTGAAAGCAGGCGGCCTGGGACTGAACCTGACAGCCGCCGACTTCGTGATACATCTCGACCCCTGGTGGAATCCTGCCATCGAAGATCAGGCCAGCGACCGTGCCCACCGCATCGGACAGGAACGTCCCGTCACCATCTATCGTCTCATCGCTTCAGGCACCATCGAAGAGAAGATCATACGCCTCCATCAGAACAAGCGTTCGATGGCCGATGCGCTATTGCAGGATGCTGACATGTTCAGTCAGATATCAGCAGAAGACGTCATCCGCCTGCTCAGGGAAAGCGCCGATGCCATTCAGTAAAAATGACAGGATGACAATTATGACAAATGACAGTGTCATAATTCGGACATGCAACTGAGCAAAAAAACGTTGAAAATAAACACTATATATATAAATATATATATTTATATATATAGTGAAATAAATCATACTTTTTTCTTCAACCTCCCGCTGCAACTTCCCTGCTCAAAAGATGACACTGTCATTTGTCATAATTGTCATCTTTTTAACTGTAACAACTGTAACCGTAACGGGGAATGACACTTGCGATGTCAATAATTTTCGCAATAAACGGGCTTATTCTTGGTAGTTTTATATATGCTTGATAGTCAACGATTTATGATGACTCGGAGTTTAGACTAAGGAAAGTGGGAGTTTACTGGCATGAAAGTCGGAGTTTAGACTAAGGAAAGTCCCAGTTTCATGCCATGTTTCTCTGAGAAAGGAGGATGGACAATAATTATGTAAACAAATTTGACAGCACATCCCGATAAACTCTCACAACCAAATCCTACCATAATGCAATTATTTGCGCCGAATTTCATGTTAAATATGCCCGATTTGTGAATAATTTCCAGCTTTTTTTGTATCTTTGCCTGCGAAGCCGACACAAAGCGGCCTACATATTAACATGCGAAGCCGACATAGAGCGGCATCTATATTAATAAAGGTGTAAAGATCGTGATTAAATTGAGAGAAGTACCGAAGATGAATAAAAAGATTCTGTTATGGATGCTCGCCGTCGTACTCATCGTATGCAGCACGGTAGCGTTTACATATTGTACGGCGAATGACGATAATCCGTCGGAGCAGGACTTTATTACGCAGCAATACATTCCCCTGGCTCCAGATTACTCGGACGCGACAATGTGGGTGACTGCCGACGGCGATACGGACGGCACGGGAGCCGATGTGTTCTACGTGGTCTCGACGTGGGAGGACGACTGGACGACAGAAGACGGTCGCATCTGCCACTATGCCGATGTGTGGAACCCAGAGCATCGCGCCCACATGGCTGACCTGGAATTGAAGAAGGTGGCAGCCTATATGTCGCCTGGCAACCGCTTCTTCGCTCCCTTCTATCGCCACACAACCATCCAGGCATTCATGACGAACAGCGAGGACACCGTCTATCAACGTACCCGCCTGTCGATGGGCGATGTCTGCAAGGCTTTCGACCTCTTTCAGACCCAGCGTGACAAGTCGCGTCCGCTCATCCTCGCGGGCTTCAGTCAGGGAGGCTTGGCTGTTGTGGAACTGCTGAAGCATATTGACGACGAGACGTATAGCCAGTTGGCTGCTGCCTACGTCTTGGGCTACAAGGTGACTAAAGCCGACATGGACGCGTGCAGCCATATCCGCCCCGCAGAGGGAGAGACCGACACGGGTGTCACCATCTGCTACAATACCGTCAAGGACGTGAAGTATGTGCTCCCCCTCATTGCCGGCTCAGACATCTGCATCAACCCCGTAAACTGGCAAACGGATGCCACACCCGCTACGCTGCACGACACGATTACCATCACCGTATCGCCTGAGTACCATGTCCTCGTGGCCACCAATTACAGCGCATCAGAATATCCCCCGTTCCGCGGTTTCCTAAACGTGGGCGACATCCACAGCTGCGAACCGTGGCTCTACAGCGAGTGCCTGCAAAAGAACATCAAAGTACGGGTAAAAGAATGGCGTGAAAATCACTCACGCCACCATCTTCAATAATAAGAACGGGGAGATCCCCCGACATCACCCAGCCGATTAGTCTTCTACGATGCGGATGCGGCCTTGGGGCAGAGCGTAGGCAGAGCCTGTGGTGCCGCCGAGGACGTTGCGCAGATAGTCTGACAGCGCCTCGTAGTAACGGATGGTGCTCTCCTCAAGTACCACGCACTTCTTGAAACAGTCGAAGAATCCGCCGGCATCGTGGTTGTAGCTCGTGAGAGCGACGCTATATGTGCGCTGCATATCGATGGGCTTGTATGTGCCGTCTTCCTGCAGAATCTCGATGTCGCTGACGGTGTGGCTCTTACTGTGGATGGTGAATCGGAGGCCTGAGCATTGCGGGAAGTTGCCGTCGAGCACAGGCACGAGAGCCGTGCAGCGCGTGAGCATCGTCTTCAGCTGTTCGGCTGTGACCATGATGCGGCGCAGGGTGTTGTCGTAGGGCAGCATGCCGATGATGTCGCCGTAGGTGATATCGCCAGCCATGATGTCATTGCGGATGCCACCGCCGTTCTCAAAGCCGATGTCGGCCTTCAGGGCATAACGGTAGGCGTCGGCCACGAGGTCGCCGGCATTCGTCTCCCGTCCACGCACAATCCACTGGGCATTCTCGTCGCTCACCACCAGGCGATAGTCGCTGTGGGCGACGACCTCCGATGTGACGGCCTTCACCATACGGTGGATGCTGTCGACACAGGCGGTGACTGCTGCGTTCTCGTAGGGGATGTCCTTACCCTTGATGAGTTGTGTCGTCAACCGTCCATCTGGGGTGATGAGCAGCTTGCCGACGTTGGCAAACTGGGTGCCCGTCTGCGTGACGGCGATCTCCTTGCCGTCGATATTCTTGACCATCACACCCTCGAAAATCTCATGCGAATGACCGTCGAGCACGACGTCGATGCCACGGGTATTATTCACCAGGCGGTGGGAGCTGAATCCCATTGACTGAGGCGTCTCACCCACATGCGAGAGCAGCACGACATAGTCGGCCCCCTCCTTGCGGGCAGCATCGACAGCCTGCTGGATGAGCTCGTAGAAGGTCTTCGGCTTCAGGTCGTAGAGCAGGATGCCGTTGGTGTCGTAGAATGAATAGCCCTCAAGGATCATCGTCTCTGGGGTGCAGGCTCCGACGAAGGCCACCTTCTTGTCGCCATACTGACGGATGACATAGGGGGCGAAGACAGGATTGGGCTCGCCAGCCTCATAGAAGTTGGCACAGACGACGGGAATGCCAGTCTGTTCCAGCAGCGCACGCATACGGGGCACGCCGTAGTCGAACTCATGGTTGCCCAGCGTGAGTGCGTGATAGTCCATGAGACGCAGGATGTCGGCGATGTACTGCCCTTTGGAGATGGCGCCTGTGGTGTTGCCCTGCAGGAAGTCACCACAACAGACGGCAGCGGCATAGGCTGTATCCGTGCGGTTGATGGCATCGCGCAGTCCGGCAATCTTCGTATAGCCGTCGATGCCGCAATGTGCGTCGTTCTCATAAAGGATCACAATGCTCTTGCCTTTAGACTGAGCCGACACGTTAAGGCAGCCCATCATCAGGGCCATCACACCAAGTAAGATTCTCTTCATCATGGGTTATACATATCTTTACAATAGAATTCAAGGATATCGTCGAGCATACGCTTGGCTTCGACAGCAGGACTGTCGGGGTCGAGGTCGATGGCCTGTATGTAGTAGTTGATGGCTTCATGCCACTGGCCACGCTTGCGGGCCGCATTGCCAAGTTCGTAATACTCCTGAGCGGTCATTTGTAATACTCTTTTTTGCCGGCAGCGAGGGAATTCTTCATCAGCGAGCAGATGGTCATCGGCCCTACCCCGCCAGGAACGGGTGTGATGAAGGAGCACTTGGGACTGACCTCGTCGAACTTCACGTCGCCATTCAGGCGGAAGCCGCTCTTACGGGTGGCATCAGGCACACGGGTGGTACCCACGTCGACAATCACGGCACCCTCCTTCACCATATCGGCCGTTACGAAGTCGGGCTGTCCGATGGCGGCGATGATGATGTCGGCCTCACGGCACTCTTCCTTCAAAGTCTTTGAGTGTGAGTGACATACGGTCACGGTGGCATCGCCATACTGCTTCTGCATCATGAGCTGAGCCATCGGCTTGCCTACGATGTTAGAGCGACCAAGGATGACACACTTCTTGCCGCTGGTCTCGATGTTATAGCGCTTCAGCAGCGTGATGATGCCGAGGGGCGTAGCCGAGATGAAGCACGGCAGACCGATGGCCATACGGCCCACGTTGATGGGATGGAACCCGTCTACGTCCTTGCGGTAGTCGATGGCCTCGATGATCTTCTGCTCATCGATATGCTTGGGCAGCGGGAGCTGCACGATGAAGCCGTCGACATCGTCGTCATGATTGAGTTTGTCGACACAGGCCAACAGCTCAGCCTCTGTGATATTGTCCTCAAAGCGGATGAGTGTGCTCTTGAAGCCACAGGCCTCACAGGCCAGCACCTTGTTCTTCACATACGTCTCCGAGCCACCGTCGTGACCTACCAACACGGCTGCCAGATGGGGCTGTTTGCCGCCACGGGCCATGATTTCCTTTACCTCCTCAGCAATCTCAGCCTTTATGGCTGCTGCTGTTGCTTTTCCGTCAATTAGTTGCATACATAAGCCCCCTAAGTTAGGGGGTTGGGGGTCTGAACAAGCGAACCAGACCCGATAATATGTTCTACTTGGAGCCTGCGCTTGTTCAGACCCCTATCGCCCCCTAACCTAGGGGGCCAAAACCTCCCTTTCCTTTCATGGCCTTCATGGCGTTAGCCATCTGGGCCATCTTCGAAGATCCCATGCCACTGACCATCTTCATCATCTTACGCGTCTGGTCAAACTGCTTCATCAAGCGGTTCACATCGTCGAGCTTCGTGCCGGAACCGGCTGCGATACGACGGCGACGGCTCTGATTGATGATATCTGGATTCTGGCGCTCCTTCGGCGTCATCGAGTTGATGATAGCCTCGATGCCCTTGAAAGCGTCGTCGTCGATGTCGAGATCCTTGATCTGCTTGCCCACACCGGGAATCATCGCAGCGAGGTCCTTGATGTTACCCATCTTCTTGATCTGCTGGATCTGTCCCATGAAGTCGTCGAAGTCGAACTTGTTCTTGCGAATCTTCTTCTCCAGGCGTTTGGCCTCTTCTTCATCGAACTGCTGCTGGGCGCGCTCCACCAGAGAGACGATATCACCCATACCGAGGATACGATCGGCCATACGGTCGGGATGGAACACATCGATAGCCTCCATCTTCTCACCCGTACCGACGAACTTGATGGGCTTCGTGACGACGGTGCGGATACTCAAGGCAGCACCACCACGTGTATCACCGTCGAGCTTCGTCAGCACCACGCCGTCGAAGTCGAGGCGGTCGTTGAACTCCTTGGCGGTGTTCACGGCATCCTGACCCGTCATCGAGTCAACCACAAAGAGCGTTTCATTGGGATTGACAGCCTTCTTCAGCGTCTCGATCTCCTGCATCATCTCCTCATCGACGGCCAGACGACCGGCGGTATCGATGATGACCACATCGTTGGCCTTCGCCTTTGCCTCCTGAATCGCGTGATTGGCAATCTCCACCACGTTCTTATTGTCAGGCTCCGTATAGACGGGCACGCCGACACTGGCTCCCACCACCTTCAACTGCTCGATGGCAGCCGGACGATACACGTCGCAGGCTACCAACAGAGGTTTCTTGTGGTTGCGGGTCTTCAACAAGTTGGCAAGCTTTCCGCTGAACGTGGTCTTACCCGAACCCTGCAGACCAGACATCAGGATGATGGCAGGCGCTCCAGCACGGCCTTCAACCTTCAGTTCAGAAGCGGTTCCACCCATCAGATCGGCCAGTTCGTCGTGAACAATCTTCACCATCAACTGACTGGGCTTCACGGCTGTCAGCACGTTTTGTCCCAGAGCCTTCTGCTTCACGGTATCGGTGAACTGCTTGGCAACCTTATAGTTCACGTCGGCGTCGAGCAAAGCACGGCGCACGTCCTTCATCGTTTCGGCGACATTGATCTCGGTGATCTTTCCCTCACCTTTCAATATCTTGAACGATCGTTCTAATCTCTCACTTAAATTCTCAAACATATGCGAGCCCCCTAAGTTAGGGGGTTGGGGGTCTGAACAAGCGGGCATCAGACCTTTTTTATTAATATTGGAGCCTGCGCTTGTTCAGACCCCTGTTGCCCCCTAACTTAGGGGGCTTTTAAATCACCTCATATCCAAACTTCTCGCAGAGGGCGAGGCTCATCTCCTTCAGCTTGAACTTCTGGATCTTGCCAGAACCCGTCAATGGGAACTGGTCGATGAAGAACACGTACTTCGGAATCTTATAGCGGGCGATCTTACCGCGACAGAACTCCTGCACGTCCTCGGGCTCCATCTTCACACCCTCCTCGAGGATGATGAAGGCACCCACAGCCTCGCCGTATTTCTTTGAGGGAACGGCAGCCACCTGTACATCGCGGATACCAGGCATGTGATAGAGGTACTCCTCAATCTCACGCGGATAGATGTTCTCACCACCACGGATGATCATATCCTTGATACGACCCGTGATCTTATAGAAGCCCTGTTCATCCTTCACGCCGAGGTCACCAGAATGCAGATAGCCGTTCTTGTCGATCACCTCAGCCGTTGCCTCGGGATTCTTATAATAGCCCTTCATCACGTTGAAGCCCTTACAGCACATCTCACCCTGTACGCCGACGGGACACTCCTCGCCAGTCTCTGGGTCGAACACCTTCACGTCGACAAACGGATAGTCGCGGCCTACGGTGGTGCAGCGCTGCTCGAAGGTGTCGTTCAGACAGGTCTGCGTCATGCCTGGCGACGACTCCGTCAGACCGTACACACTCGTGATGGTCATATACATCTTCTCTGATACCTGCTTCATCAGTTCCACAGGGCAGAGCGAGCCAGCCATGATACCCGTTCGCAGACAGGTCAGATCGAACATCGAGAACATCGGGTGGTTCAGTTCGGCGATAAACATCGTGGGCACGCCATAGACCGCCGTACATCTTTCTTTATGGATAGAGGCCAGCACCACCAGCGGGTCGAACTTCTCAACCATCACCTCAGTACAGCCGTGCGTCAGACAGTTCATCGTGGCGAGCACCACACCGAAGCAATGGAACAACGGCACGCAGACGCAGAGTTTATCATCCTGCGTGAAGCCCATGTTCTCTCCTGTGAAGAATCCGTCGTTGGCAATACCAAAGTGCGTCAGCATCACACCCTTGGGGAAGCCCGTCGTGCCTGAGGTGTACTGCATGTTGCAGACATCATAACAGGTCACCTTGCTCTTCATCTCCTGTAGGGTCTCATCCTCCACGTTCTGTCCCAGCAACAACAACTCAGCCGTATTGAACATACCACGATACTTCTCCATACCGATAAACACCACGTTCTTCATATAGGGGAAGCGCTCGCTGTTCAGATGACCACGTTCGCAGGTCTTCAGCTCGGGCAGCATCGTATAGGTCATGTCCACATAGTTACAGTCCCATGTACCATCGGTAATACAGAGGGTGTGCATGTCAGAGTCCTTACAGAGATACTCCAACTCACTCTGCTTGTAGTTCGTGTTCACCGTCACTAATACGGCACCAATCTTGGCAGTAGCGTAGAGGAATGTCAGCCAGTCGGGCACATTCGTAGCCCAAATACCCACGTTCGATCCTCGCTCCACACCAATGGCAATCAGTCCCTTGGCGAGGTTATCCACACGCTCGTTGAACTTGCTCCAGGTGAAGCGCAGATCACGGTCTGAATAAACGATATATTCCTTATCGGGTGTGGTCTCTGCCCAGTGTTCCAGCCACTGGCCGAGGGTACGCTCATGGAGTGTATAGCCCGCACTACCCGTCTCAGCAGGGTAAGTCCTGTCTGGCAGCGGCCTGCCTGCCATATCTAATTTCACGTTGCTCATAATCAGAAGGGGATGTAAATAAGTGCGAGAATCTTGGCAGACTTACCAGGAGCACCGTGGAGATGGTGCTTGACGATGGAATCATAGTAGATCGAGTCGCCTTCCTTCAGCGAATACTTCTCCTTGCCGTATTCCACTTCCACTTCACCCTGCATCACATAGATAAACTCCTCACCCTCGTGGGCAGAGAGCTTGTAGTCCTGATTCTCTTCAGGATTGATGTCGATGATAAACGGTTCCATGTGACGACCGGCCTTCTGCTGGGCCAGCGGATGGTACTCCATGTGCTTGCGGGCATCGGTGGCACCGTTAGAGAAACTGATGCTGCTGTCCTTCTCACGGTCCTCAGCGCGACAGACCACTGGTCCCAGGGCGTCGTTGTCGTCCATGAATGTTCCCAGTCGCACACCTAATGCTCTGGCTATCTTGATCAGCGGACCTAATGATGGCAGGTTCTGGTCGTTCTCAATACTGTTAATCTGCTCTACTGACAGACCTGTGCTCTCAGCCACCTCTTCGATGCTGAGGTTTTTCGCCTCTCTGAGTCCCTTGATTTTGGAACCGACGTAAGTGTTAGTGTTGGACATAATCTATGAATCTATAAACTTTAAAACTATCGACCTTAAATAGTACATTATTTATTTTAGGGCGCAAAATTACAACAAAAAAATGAGACTCGCAAACTTTAGCCACAGATTTCACAGATTTTCACTGATTATCTGACGATGGCCTGCAACGATGTTTTCCTCCTTTCACCTTCTCACCTTTTCACCCTTTCACTTTTTCACCCTTTCACCTTTTCACCTTTTCGAATACTCGCAGCCGCAGTATTGCTGATTATAGAAGTCAAATTCTTTCAACAGTTGATTCCGTCGTTCATACAGGCCGCCCTTCCGCCAGTTCTGTGCCCAAAAGGTAACAGAATCGCACAAAGGGGACTGTTCCTTTCGTAAGATGCCATTGACAGCCTGCTCAGCCTGATGACCGGCACGCTCTATCTGTTCCAGGCTTTTCCAACGTGAGGATGCCAATGTGGTGGTGAAGTACTTGATGCCGAGTTCCTTGGCTTTCTTGGCAGCAACGGTCAGACGAAGCGTGAAGCACAGTTCACAGCGACGACCGCGCTCTGGCTCCCCTTCAAGTCCACAGACATCCTGACGCCACCCGTCGTGATCATAATCACCATCAATCCAAGTGAGTCCGAGACTCTCTGCATGACGTTTGCTTTCGTTCTTTCGGATCTCGTATTCCTCAAGAGGATAGATATTCGGATTGTAATAGAAAATAGTCGGACGGATATCATGCTGCACCAGCCACTCGACAATCGCCGAGGAGCATGGGGCACAGCAGGCATGCAACAAAACCTCTCTGCACCCATCAGGAACAATAATCGCCGGTTTCTTCATCTGTTCTTTCTCATTTTAGACTGCAAAGTTAATCATTTTTCTCCATTTCTATGTTAATCTTCCCAAAAATCATGTCTATTCCATGATTATTTCGTATCTTTGTCAAAATTTAGCAACTAAAAACTTCACATGATGAATCTGAATCTGACAGCCAACATCAAAATGCCTGACCATCAGTTAAGGCGACAGGTCATTGACCTCTGTAACAAAACAGGCAAGCCCCTGTTGAAACTATCCACCAAGGATTACATGGACAACGGACTGGGACACCTCGTCGAACAATTCAACGGACAAGCCGGTCTGGTGAACATCGAAGTGTTCAACGAACTGCAGCACACCATCACCGGATGGCCTGGCGGCAAGCCTGACGTAGACGACACCACCCGCCCTGAGCGGGCAAAGCCCTACCCCAAGCGAGTCATCGTCTTCTCTCCCCACCCCGATGACGATGTGATCTCGATGGGAGGCACCATCCGACGGCTGATGCAACAGAAGCACGACGTGCATGTGGCCTACGAGACATCGGGCAATATCGCTGTGGCGGATGAGGAGGTGCGGCTCTATATGCATTTCATCAACGGCTTCAACAAACTCTTTGCCAACGGCTCCGACGAGGTCATCAAGATCCGCTATCGTGAAATCATGAGTTACCTGAAGGAGAAGAAAGAGGGGGATTGGGACAATAAGGCCATCCTCACCGTGAAGGGCCTGATCCGTCGTGGCGAGGCGCGTAATGCCTGTGGCTATAACCATATCACCAAGGATCACATCCACTTCCTCGACCTGCCGTTCTATGAGAGCGGCAAGATCGAGAAACTGCCTATGACAGAGCGCGATGTCGAACCAATCATGCAGTTGCTGGAGGAGATACAGCCCCACCAGATCTATGTCGCGGCCGACCTCGCCGATCCTCATGGCACCCATCGTAAGTGTACGGATGCCGTATTCGCCGCCATCGACGAGGAGAAGAAAGCCGGTGCCGAGTGGTTGAAGGACTGTCGCGTATGGATGTATCGTGGAGCCTGGGCGGAATGGGATGTGGCCGACATCGAGATGTGCGTGCCGATGAGTCCAGAGGAACTGCGTGAGAAGCGGAACGCCATCCTCCGGCATCAGAGTCAGATGGAGAGTGCCCCGTTCTTGGGTAACGACGAACGCCTGTTCTGGCAGCGCGCCGAAGACAGGAACCGTGAGACGGCCAAGCGTTATGATGCCCTCGGACTGGCCTGCTATGAGGCGATGGAAGCATTTGTGGAGTATCATTTTTAGTTTATAGTTTAATGTTTATTGTATATAGTTTAAAGTTTATAGTTTATAGATGATTACAAGAATAGGCGGAAGACATCTGATATATCTATCATTGATCATGTGTCTGTTATCATTTATCCCGGCAAGTACACAGGCGAGTCATCCTGCTGATTACGAGGTGGTTCCGATGCCACAGCGCATCGAGATGCAGAAGGGCGAGCCATTTGTGCTGAATGGCGATGTACAAATCATCGCCGGTGAAGGCTTGCAACAGGAAGCCGGATTCCTGCAGGCGTATCTCAAGGACCTCACAGACCTCTCTCTTTCTCTCGCCCCCAGACGTGAGAAGAAAAAAGCATACATCGAACTCGCCGTGTCTCCCAAGGTCACATCTCCTGAGGGTTATGTGCTGACAATTAATCAGAAAGGCATCACCATCGAGGGCGGCTCGCCTGCCGGAGTATTCTACGGAATTCAAACGCTCAGAAAATCTATAGTCTGTAGTCAAATCCCTGCTGCAGTCGTGACTGATGCACCTCGTTTCGTTTGGCGAGGCATGCACCTCGACTGCTCGCGTCATTTCTTCTCTGTTACTTTCGTCAAGAAGTTCATCGACCTCCTGGCACTCCACAACATGAACCGTTTCCACTGGCATCTGACGGATGATCAAGGCTGGCGCATCGAGATAAAGAAATGGCCCAAACTATTATCAGTAGGTTCACAGCGTTCAGGTACCATCATCGGCACCAACTCCGACATTGATGACAGCATCCCCTATGGCGGCTATTACACACAAGACGAGGCCCGTGAGATTGTGGCATACGCCGCAGAACGTCATATCACCGTCATCCCTGAGATCGATATGCCTGGACACATGTTGGCAGCCCTCGCCAGCTATCCGGAGCTGGGTTGTACGGGTGGGCCTTATCAGGTGGGGCACTACTGGGGTGTTTATAAAGATGTGCTCTGCGTTAGCAACGAACGCGTCTATCAGTTTGTCGAGGATGTGCTGACGGAGATCATGGACATCTTCCCCTCCGAGGTCATCCACATCGGAGGGGACGAGACGCCCACAGAGAAGTGGCTCCAATGTCCCAAGTGCCAGGCACTCCAGAAGCAGTTGCCTGTCCCACAACAAGCCGCTGAGGATTTTGAACCCCTGACCTCCAAGCTCTCACCCCTACAAGCTCATTTCACTAAGAGAGTCTTTGATTTCTTAACCTCCAAGGGTCGTCGTGCCTTAGGATGGGACGAGATTCTCGACGGCTCTCCTCAGGATGCGATGATTATGTCTTGGCGAGGCACAGAACCTGGTGCGAAGGCTGCCGAAACTGGTCACGATGTCGTTATGACACCCACCACCTTCTGCTACTTCGACTACCAACAAGTGGAGGACACACAGTTCGAGCCCAGCCGTTGTGGCGGTTTCATCCCCATCGAGAAGGTCTATTCGCTCGACCCTGCCCCAGACAGTCTCTCCTTAACAGCCCGCGAGCATATCCTCGGCACTCAGGCCAACCTCTGGGCGGAATACATGACCAACGAGGCGATGGTCGAATACCAAGCTCTGCCTCGCATGTCAGCATTGTCTGAAGTGCAGTGGACACAGCCAACCCGTAAGGACTACGAATCCTTCAAGGAACGGCTGACACGACTCACAGCACTCTTCGAACTCTATCACTACCAGTATGCCAAGCATCTCTGGCCAGACAGACAGATTCCCAGCCGCTGGCAATTTTGATTGAAAATCACAAGAGTAACTGTTTCTCCCCCTAAGTTAGGGGGAGCCAGAGGGGGTCTGAACAATGGCTTATTATAGTCCTCTCGCTTTCCAGATACGGTCCTTCGCCGCATTGATCTCCTGGAACTTCTTCTCAGCAGCCCTGCGCACATCCTCGCCCAGGGCTGCCACCTTGTCTGGATGATGCTCAAGTGCAAGTTTGCGATAGGCCTTCTTCACCTCGTCATCAGTAGCATCCGGACTGACGCCCAGCACCTTATAGGCATCCTCCAGCGTGTCACCCTGCAGATGCAGCATCGAGTCAACCTCACTCGTTGAAAGTCCCATCCACTGAGCACAATCCTTCAGAGCCGTGACCTCACTCTGCGGCACTCGACCGTCAGCCTGAGCCACCATCACCAGATAGTTCAGAAGTTGCAACCGCTGCGAGTAATCCATCTGCTGGTTGATCTGTCCGCAGCATTGGCGCACGGTCTGTTTGAACTGCGTCCATCCCTCTCGTTTCTGCTCGTCGAAGAGTTTGTTCAGGATCTCATTGCCTTGGGCGACGGCATCGTTACCAAAGTTCTGACGGAGCATCTGGCGCACCAGTTCCATCTCTGAGTGCATCGCCTTGCCGTCGGCCTTAATAATATAAGAGGAGAGCACCAACAGCGAAAACAGAAAACTGTTCCGCTGTCCCTGCGCCTGCCGCTGACGATAGGCCCGCTGATAGGCCTCGTTGAAGTCCTGATATGTCTGTTGCTGCTCACGACCGGAACCCTGCCCCCATGTGCCGGAGTTCTGAGGAGAGTTCACACCGTCGAGCATCGTGTCGAACAATGATCCCAACAGATAGCCCGCCAAGGCTCCCAACGGGCCTCCGGCCATCCATCCGATGAAGCCTCCTATCCATTTTCCTGCTGCCATAATATCATATAATTAGTTTCACTTTGCAAAAGTACAACTTTTTCTTTATTATATAATAGGTTTATGACAAAAATCGCATCATTTACGCCCTCCCACCTGCGAAAGAGATGCCTTCTATACGCTTTTTCCGCAAAAATGCGTTACGCAAATTTGTGTAATCGAATAATTCTTATTACCTTTGCACCCGTTATGACAAAGCAAAAACTTCAACTACTATTGACATTCACGTTCATGGTCTGCTGTTCCCTGCCGGTGAGGGCTCAGGAGGAGATCATCGAACACGAAGGCAATAAATACACCATCCATGTGGAGCAGCTGAACCCTGATGCGGAAATGACGCTACTCGACGTGCTGCATTTCTGTCCGGAGCTGATGTCGAGCGACGGAAAGACGCTGACAGCCGCCTATCTCCTGAGTGTCGACGATATCATGCTGAGTGTCGACTACGAGCCGTTACTTGGGGGCATCAAGGCCTGCGACCTCAGTGAGGTGACGGTGTGCACCTATGGTGCCGTGAACAACGCTATGGACGGAACCACAGGCTCCATCGACCTGAAATTCAAGGAGGGTAAGGGGCTGACGGGCAAGGTCAGCTTAAGTGGCAGCACCTACGGTAGCGGTCAGTTGTATGCCGATATAGCCAACGGGGGTGAGAACGTGACCGTTCGCGGCTTTGCCCAGGGCAACCTGCTGTATGGCCAGGTGGATCCATCGCAGGGAAGCAGAATCACTTCACGCAAAGGCGTGGAGAATGCGATGGCCTTTATAGACTGGCAGGCGACGGAGAACGACCTCCTGAAGCTGAAACTCTCCCAGGGCTATGAGGAGCATAAAGACCACGTGCATGATGATGATGATGACGATGAGAGTGAGATCGTTAGGCTTCGGTGGGGCGAGCTTGTCGCTACTTACGAGCGCACCCTCAGCGAGCAAGAGGCAGGTCTCTATTTCGAGACAGGTTTGAACTATACAAACAGTACCATAGACCCGTTGGATATACAGACAGTCGTACCCTGGTGGATTGCCGAGTGCAGCATCCCCTTCATGCAACAGTCTCTCTGGCTAACCGCAGGCTATGAGGGCGGCTATACGAACATGTGGTTTCAAGGTCTCAGACGGGAACAGAATCTCTACAACGACCTGTATGTGATGTTGGACTTTAAGAAAGGGCCGTGGATCATCAGCGTGGGAGACCGTTTCAGACACAACACCTTCTGGGACAAGCACTACGACGAGGACGTCAGCAGCCTATGGTCGCACAACCGCAACGACCACGCCCTGCATGCCAGCGTGGGCTACCGCAAAGGCCGCCATTTCGTACAAGGCATCTTCAGCCGCTCGTTCTTCAATCCCCTCGCCAGCGACTTCCATGCATATCCCGGGAATGGCTCCTATCGGCATACTACGGAGTATAAGACAAACCTCGCCTGGCGGTCGGAGGCACGCTATACCTATCAGACAGACCGGCTTCAGGCCATAGGTAGTGTGACACACATGCTGCTCTCTGACTTGCTGACGCCTAACGAGTCGCTGATCAGTCTGGGGACATCCGTCACCTGGCATCAAGGAGACTTCCGGCTGACTGCAGGAGCGAACGTACACCACCATCACATCAGCTACGACAATGCAGTCAACGCTACGTTCTTTAACCTGAAGCTCGCCCCCATTCTTCTGTTAGGCAAAGGGTTCAGACTGTCATCCGTATTGATCTATAACAGCAAGAACGATGCCATCGACCAAGATGCCCATCTCTACGCATCTGTAAAGATGGGCAAGGATTTAGGCAAGCGCTGCCATCTGTCTGCCGACTTCCACGACATTGCAGGCCAACAGGATGGAGCGCCGTTTCTCTTGAGACAGTCGTTTAAGAACAGGGCCCTGACAATAGGGTTCTCATATTATCCTTGGAGATAATCTACATAATCATTCGATGAGTTGCCCGATCAGGAGTATGGCTCTCCGGGTATCCCAGAACGTGCATCGTTTGAGGCACCGGTCTTAACTGCACATGATGCAGAGCATCGTGAGGTCGTCGCTCTGCGGGGCATCGCCCACATGCTGCCTGACGCTCTCCGACAAACGTTCCACCAGCTGCCTGGCTCCCGTAAAGGGCTGGCTGGCAATGACATCGAGGATACGGTCATCGCCAAACTGCAACTGCTCAGCATCCTCTGCCTCCGACAGGCCGTCGGTATATAGGAACAGAGTCCTGCCCTTGATATGCTCGACGACCTCGCCCTTGAACACCAAGTTCGGCCACAAGCCGATGGGAGCATTCGCCTCCATTTCTACGAATACGGGGGCTGTGGGAGTGGTGCTGTTCAGTTTGCGGGCCATCATCACTGGTGGATTGTGACCGGCATTACAGTACAGGAGCTTGCCGCTTTGGACGTCGATCTCTCCGATGAACATGGTGCAGAACATGCCATTTTCATTATTCTCCGACACGGTCTCGTTAAGCCGTGTGGCAATATATTCCGGCGGGAATCCCTCCTTGGCCACCATGCGGAACAGGTTGACGATCACCGACATGAAGAGTGAGGCCGGTATGCCCTTGCCGCTGACATCGCCAATACAGAAATAGAGCTTGTTGTTCTGGATGAAGAAGTCGTAGAGGTCGCCTCCCACCTCCTTGGCCGGCTTCAGCATGCCATAGATGTCGAAATGACGGTGCTGAGGGAACTGGCTTGGCACCATCCCCATCTGTATATCCCTTGCGATGCGCAGTTCACTCTCTATACGCTCCCTGGCCGTCGTCGCCTCCTCCAACTGGTCGTAGGCCGTCTTCAGGTTCGTGTTGGCCTTCTGCAGTTGTTCGTTCATGCGCCTCAGCCGGCGGGCATTCAGGCTCCTTCGCCAGAGGATGTAAGCAAGAGCCAGGATGATGAGTGCGGCGATGGCGATGGCCGACGTGGTGAAGATCCTGCGAGCCCGAGCGGCCTGTTCCTGCGCTGCCATCTTCGACTCGTATTCGCTGATCTGCAGGTTCTTGTTATGCTTGTCGAGGCTGTCGTTCTGCAGCCTGACGGCGGCATTCTGCAGCTCCACCTCCTTGTTCTTCAAGTTCAGCTGCAGCGCCTCTTCCTCCAGCCGCTCCTGCTCCAAGTCGCTGGCCAGGTTCTCCAACTGTAGTGCCTGGTTGCGCAGTTTCAGTTCCTTCTGCTCGTTCTCCAGGCGCCCCACGTCCATCGAGGCAATCATCTCCAGCAGCAGATGCGAATTGCGCGCCTCGCTGACGGAGTCTTTATTTTTCATGTAGGCAATCAGCGACATGAAGGCCTTCTCGTAGTTCTTCTGCTGAAAATAGATTTGACGCTCAAGATTGTAGCGCGTCAACGGCGAACGGATGGAGGAGGCAATTTGCAGAGCCTCGTCGAATTGGCGGTTAAGGATACATTTTAGTATCTCTACCCTCTGGCCATAGATGTCATCTCGTCCATAGGCCTCTTTTACCTTCTCCCGCTCTGCATAAAAGCGGTTGAAGTCTGCCCTGAAATCACTGTTCTTGGGGCGGTACGCGGCACTATCGGCAGCCGACAGACACATCAGAGAATAGGCATTCAGGCGGTGTAGTGCATTCAACTGAGGCTCACGGATGGCCTGCTCAGCGTATTGGATAGCGCTCTCCATGTGGCTTCGCAAATAAGAGATCTTCGCCAGTTCTATCAGACTGGAAGCCGCACTCTCATTGGGCAGGTATTCATGCAGGTAGTTGACAGCCTTCTTGAATCCCTTGATGGCCTCCTCACGATTCTGCATTTGCTCATGGGCATAGGCCGCCACGTGGAGTCCGTTATAGATGCCCCACTTGTTGCCCTGCTTGACGGCATGTTCCTGCATCTCCTTAGCAATCTGCATGGCCCTGCTGCGCCGCTGCCGATTACTGGAGAAGAGCACCTGGTTCGCCCAGGCACGGTAGAACATACGATCGTCGCCAGCCTCCTCTGCAGCCACTTTCAGACTGTCGGTGACGCTGATGAACTCATCGTAATCATAGCCACTATAGAGTTTATACATCCTGGCCTGCAACCGATTCACCTCGTCGGATGCAGTCTGCTGAGCACCGGCATTCAGCACAGTCAGACTCAGCAGCAAGCCCATCAGAAGCCTTTTCATGCTGATTTGACGACCGTTAGCAAGTCTTGCTGGATGATGCCGTTGGTGGCGATGACGCTGTTGCCTTGAGTGAAATCGGAAGAACCGGAATAGTCGGTGACCGTGCCGCCTGCCTCCATCACAATCAGACTGCCAGCCATGTAGTCCCACTGGCCGATATACTGCTCGGCATAGCCGTCGAGGCGACCTGCCGCAACATAGCAAAGGGCCATCGCTGCCGAGCCGCACATGCGGATACTCCCCACATTACCATAGAATGTATCTATCAAACGCTTGATCGTCGGCTTATAGGCATCGCTGTTGTAAGGCAGTTGCAGACAGAGCAGCGCATCCTGAATCTTCTGGCTACTGACGTGCAGCCGTTCACTTGTCATTCCGCGCTCCTCATTCCTCGACACAAACGCTCCCCCACCCTTCCAGGCATAGAAGCACTCATCGGCACAGATCTCATAGACCACACCTATCAGCACCTCCCTACCCTGCAGCAGGGCGATGCTCACAGCATACGGTGCATACTGATGGATGAAGTTCGTCGTACCATCCAGTGGATCCACCACCCAAAGAAGGGGGGGCGCGGGGGTGCGGGGGTACGGTGGTACGAGATTACTCCTGCCGCAGTCATTTCTCGCGCCACCGCACCCCCGTACCCCCGTACCTTCGAAATCAGTCGTACCTTCGATATCAGCCGTTCCTTCGATATCAGCCGTACCCTCCTCCGTAATAAATCCGGCCTCAGGCAACAGTTCCCGCAACGCACTGACTATCAGCCGTTCCGATCCTTTATCCACATACGACACATAATCATGCGCATGCTTCCGCTCCACGCTCTCAAGGGAGAACTTACTCCGTTCCTCCCTGATATACGCCCCGGCCCGTCGTGCTATCTCGCACACGGTCAAAGTATATTTTTCTAAATCCATTTCCTTTTTCACGTCTGCAAAGGTACGAATTATTTTCCAAACCACAAGCGCTTTGATTATTATTTCAACTACTCCTTATTATTTATAATCGTCACAATGTCTGCGGCATTGATTCTTTCATCAGAGTTTGCATCGGCAGCATCAATGTTGAATTTATCCGAAGGCTTGCCCATGATATAGTTGGCGAGTTCATCAGCATCATCCTCATTGACAAATCCATCATTATTCACATCACCAAGAATGACTACCGGCTTACGGTCCGTACTGTCGTAGAGGCGAGTGATAGCACGGATGGCATCCTCCCACGTCAGCGGATTATCCCAGTGGAAACTGTTTGCGTCTTTGTCTAAAGCAATGACGTTGATGCCAGATTTGTCAGATACATGCCAGAAGTTCCAGAACCAACAAGTCATCCTACCTCCGAAGACTTTATTCCTCCAAAACATATCTTCTGGTGCATCTTCCTCGCCAGGATCCATCCAGTGAGGCAGCAACTCATCATAATAATTGGAATCTCCATCCCAGATATCTTCTGGTTGTTCACCGCCACCAGCATTACCTGTCTCAGCTCCAATGCATCTAGCGGTATAGTACGCCATACATGCTGCCATGCCTCTATTAAGAGGCACTTTGTAGTCTGTGATATAGTTGTTGAAATAGCTCATTGAGTTTGGCGCAAACTTTACTATCAACTGTTTGAGCATAGCCTTGAATTCCTGTGAGCCAACCTGAGCTGTGCGTTCCTTTTCAAAATAAGACTTATTGAGGTATTCCATCAAGAAAGCACGATCATAATCATCCAAGCCTGAGTCTGCAAACCTTCGAATACGAATATCGTCAAGGTAGAACTCATTGTTTAAGTCGCCCTTGTCAACAGAAATCCAAATGCTCTTGATTCTTGAAAAGCTTCCATTACCATTATAACTTGAAAGTGGCATTTGGACTCTTTGCCATTCACCAGTGAATTTACCTTCTATAGTATTCTTACCGTTAAGCACGGCCCCCATGCCGTATTGTACAGACTTATCACCATCGTCGAAAGTCCCAAGGTAGATATTAAGTGTCAGGTCTGGATCGCTGTTCTTGATGAAAAACTCAAGGCAATAATCTTCATCGGCCAGTTGCTGGATATCAATATCGGAGTTGAAGCAGAATTCTATTATCTGTCTTTCGTTTTTCTTATTTGGGTCTTGCCCGTCTCTGTTCCAACGGATACAGGTTCTGCCAAAGTGAGTATCCTTTCGGTGATGCAAATTTATTCGCCACATATTTCCTCCAACTGTGGACTGTTCAGCATATTCCACCCAGTGGTGTTCTGCCATCGTATCTACAGGATTTATGCCATCGTAAACATAATAACTATCTGTTAAATCTGGTCCATCCACATATAGAGGCAAGCCTTCCTGATATGTATCAATTTTGGTTTTCGGGTGTATGTCAAGGGGCTCCATTATGCCATTTCGGACAACATAGGGAAGCATTTTCTCGCTCGACACGAAATAGTCGGTACCCTCTATGTTTTCTATTGAAATTCTACGCTCCCCCATCTCGTTGTTAAAAACAACATTTTCCACAGGGATATAAGTCTCTGTTTTATCCACATAGTGGTCACCTTCCAGTTCACAAACCTGCAAATAACCTTCTAAATAAAAACTAGTGTCCCCAAACAGTCCATCACCAGACTTCTGTACAATAATCTCTTTTACACCGTCACCATTGAAATCGTAGAAACAAAAAGCGCAGGAAATACCATAGCCTAAACGTGGTAAGGGCAAAAGTGAATAATCAGGGCCGAACTTTCCTGTACTGTTGCCCCAAAGCACAACTGGCGGACAAACATATCCCCTTTCTACTGTTCTGTCAGACATATCATGGTCGTGTCCGCACATCACTAAATCATTAAATCCGTCATTATTTAAGTCGACGACCTCGCAGTCAAGATAGAGAGGAGGCAATTGATCCGGTAATGTTGAATAGAAAGAAGTGAAGTCAATCAAATCAGAGCCTTTTTTTTCAGCAAAATTACCCTTCCCATCGTTTTCAAGATACAAGGATGTACGTCCCCAACCATCACTTTGATTCCAGAAAAGGACATCTATATCACCATCATTGTCAAAATCGCCTGTGGTTCCGCCATGATAGTTTCCATATATCGTATTAAATGGTTCTCTGTATTCTGGATAGCGCAAATCATGATAAATACAGTTCTCATCACTCATCAATACAACAGGGTAGTCACCCGTAGAACCTGCTCGGTCATAGCCAGAACTAAAAGAGCAAAAATCAGGATAACCGTCATCGTTGAAATCAGCATATTTCATGACAACAGAATAGACAGTGCCCTCCATTCGATTATCGTTCTTAGGATCTTCATCAAATGATCCGTCTGGCAACCCCAGCCAGAAACGGACATTCTCACGATGATTGTCTGTACCATCCATACCTTTCATTGGAAACTCTACAATGTCCAGTAAGCCGTCACGGTTGTAATCTACGGGCAACCAGTTTGTGCCTCTCCATAGCCTAACAAGGTTTTCTGTTTCCCAGACACCGGGTGCCTCATAATACAATGGCTTGCCCATATCTGCCCACGACTGCTTGAGGTTCAGTTTAGGATATTGCTTCATTTGACGGTAATAAGTGAACTTGGCGTGGATGTTCTGAGCCTTATCTGGCGAGACAATCAGTTCCTCACTCGTGCCAGTGGCATCACCACTCCAGCCATCAAAGGTCACATTCCCAAGAAACTTGCTGGGCACAGCCTTCAACTTGAGTTGCTTTTTACCGTCTGCATCCAGCATCATATACTCATCCACCACACCAGGACCATCAATTGTCACATTCACCTTGGATATCTGCGCTTTGGCATGACCCAAACAAAGAACCGCCGTTATCAGGATCAACAGTAGTCTTCTCATCTCCAGTATCGCCACTTTTCTCTTCATACTGAGTTCTCCTTTATATTCTGCTTATCACCAATTACTCCTTATTATTTATAATCGTCACGATGTCTGCGGCATTGATTTCACCATCAGCGTTCGCATCGGCAGCATAGCTGTTGAATTTGTTTGAAGGCTCGCCCATGATGTAATTGGCTACCTCATCAGCATCCTCCTCAGTGATATGTCCGTCGCTGTTGGCATCACCAAGAGCAATAGGTTCACGGTCAGTGCTGTCACAGAGACGGGTGATAGCGCAGATAGCATCCTCCCAAGTTAGCGGATCGTCCCAATGGAAGGTTTTTGCCTTTTTGTCCAAGGCAATGACTTCTTTGCCTGAGGAACTCGAGACATGACAGAGATTCCATAGCCAAGGTGTCTGATAACCACCAAAGTCTGTACTTCTCCACCACATTCCTTCTGGATAGTTATCTTCTCCAGGGTCGTTCCAATGGGGCAACAACTCATCATACCCAGCAAAATTCCCATCCCACATATCGTCAGGAAAGTCATTGGTTGCATTCTGGTACTCTGCCCCGATGCTTCTTGCCACATAATAGGCCATGATGGTAGCCATACCACGAGTGAGAGGCTCGTCATAATCCGTGATATACTCATTGAAATACTCCATGGAGCTAGGCGCGAACTTTCCTATCAGCGATTTCAACATCGCCTTGAACTCCTGCGATTGTACCTGCGCCGTAAGTACCTTATTCCTATAAGTTGCAGCCAAATAGCCTTTCTCGAAGGCACGTTCATAATCATCAAAACTCACACTGGAAATCTTACGAATGCGGATATCATCCAAATAGAACTCATTATTGAAATCACCATCCCCAATCCTGATATTGAAATTTTTGACTTTAGAGAAAGAGGCATCACCACCGAATGCAGAAAGCGGTATAAGGACTCGCTGCCATTCGCCTGTAAATGTTCCTCCATCTACATTCCGTTTGCTCATTGTCGTAGTAAGTCCTTTGAAACTCGTCCCGTCAACACCACCATTTCCATTCTCCGTATAGGTCTCGAAACTGATATTCAGTGTCAGGTCTGGGTCGCTGTTCTTGATGTAAAGCTCTAAGCAATAGTCTTCATCAGCCAGTTTCTGAATGTCAATATCAGAAATAAAACCGAATGAGATAAACTGACTTTCATACTTTTTGCTGGGATCCAGCCCGTCCCGATTCCAGCGGATACAAGTCCTGCCGAAATGTGTATCTTTGCGATGATGCAAATTAATACGCCACAAGTTACCACTACCTCCACCACTAAAAGCATCTCCCCAATATTCGTCACCCTCTGTAGTACCAACCCATCGGTGTTCTGCCATAGTGTCTATAGGATTGACGCCGTCATCATAATAGTATTGTTCTACGATAGCTGGCCCGTCCACATATATGGGTATGCCTTCATCATAGGAGGCATACCTCGTCCGTGTTTTACCTTCCACTGGTTCGAGTATGCCATTATTGATTGAATATAGTTTTTGGGGGCCGACTCCCACTCCTGACAAATATCCATAATCACCGCCTCCTCCTGTGCACAGATAAGGAATACCGTCAACCTCTTCTATCCATGTTCTGGTTTCGCTTGCAAACTCATTGAAGGCTTCATGCTCCTTGGGAAAATAAAAATCGGTTTTATCTACATAATGGTCACCCTCTTTTTCGCATATTTGGAAATAATTACCCACATAAAAAGTTGTGCCTCCATAGTCTCCATCTCCACATCTGTTAACAATGACCTCTTTCACACCATCGCCATTCAGGTCATAGACGATAAACCCTACACCTATACCATATCCTAAACGATTGGTTGCCGGTAATTGAGTGGCATTGTCGGCACTGAACTTGCCGCTCTCGCTCCCCCAGAAGATCACTGGCGGGTTGATATAGCCACTGGTATTGCTCATGTGGTCGTTGCACAGCATGAACAGGTCGTTATAGCCATCATTATTCAGATCGGAAACCTCCATGTCCATATACAGTGATGTATCGCCAAATATCTCAGTCAGACTGTGCAGGTCGAGAATTTCCGTGGCAACTACTTCCGTAAAGTTCCCCTTTCCATCATTGATCAGGAAGAGAGAGTTGATGCCGTCTCCGTGCCACATGTCCCAGAACAGGATGTCGATATCTCCATCATTATCTATATCACCTGTAGTTCCACCATGAAAATAGCCATGATTATAGTCTGTAAAACGTAAATCCGTATAAACACCTTCAGGGCTGCTCATCAGCACAACGGGATAGTCTCCTGTAGACCCATCACGGTCATAGCCAGAACTGAAAGAACAGAAGTCTGGATAACCGTCATCATTGAAATCTGCGTATTTCACCATTATGGAATAGACTGTGCCCAACATCCGATTATCATTCTTAGGATCTTCGTCTATGGAACCGTCAGACTGCCCTAACCAGAAACGAACATTCTCGCGATGATTATCTATACCCATGCCACCCTTTTTCGCGAACTCAATATAATCAAGAATTCCATCACGATTATAATCCACGGGCAGATAAGCATAGCCACGACCTTGTCCTGCCTCCTCGCGTTCAAAAAGTCCAGGAGCCTCTACATACATCGGCTTGCCCATATCTGCCCACGACTGCTTGAGATTCAGTAGCGGATATTTCTTCACAGTTGGACGATAGGTGAAAGTGGCGTGGATCTTCTGGGTTTTGTCTGCATTCACCGTTAGTTCCTCGCTCGTACCAGTAGCATCGCCACTCCAGCCATCAAAGGTCACATCACCAAGGAATTTGCTGGGCACAGCCTTCAACTTGAGTTGCTTCTTTCCGTCTTTGTCCACCGTCAGGTATTCATCCACGATACCTGGGCCGTCGATAGTCACATTCACCTTGGATGTCTGCGCTTTGACATGACTCAAACAAAGAATCATCGTTATCAGAATCAACAGTAGTCTTCTCATCTTATACATTATATTAATTATTTATCCATATATTTCTGAAGGACCCTCAAAAGCTTCACGTTGAAGTTGTGATGACCCTCGAAGTCCTCACCCTCGTAGTCACAGATGCGATAGGGAGCAAGCTGTTCTTCTGAAAGCAGGCCAATGGCAGAAATCCATGCATCAACCTTGTAACGCTTGAATATCTCCAGTGTTTCATCCCAATATGCTAGAGCTCCTGCCATATCGGTCACGAGAATATCCTCGAAACGACACGACCAATTAGGCGCACTTTCGCAGTTCTCTTTCACAAGCAATTCCGTATAATCTTTATTTGACTGCCCATAAACATCAGAGGTAATAGTTACATCCTCGTGGACTGTCAGATGCAATCCACGCCCCATCTCAGAAAGATTCGGATCGTCCGTTGAGCCTATCTGCACCGTGGAAGTTGCCTTCTTAATCCAGCCTTGAGAAGCCTCTTCTTCTGTTATCCACCCAAGTTCAACATCCCATGCTGATGGTGTCCACCAACGCTCCACGGTATATGACTCAGGCAATACAACTTCAATACCACACCAGAACAGGAGTCCTCTGCTCACAGAAAGGGTTACTTCTTTAGCATCTGATACAAGAGTGACAGACACCTTTTTATCGCTGGATCTGAACTGTTCTCCTGCGCACATGGCGACACCTACATTAAATTGCTGATCTTCATCGACAATTTCTTCATACAGAGTGGTGCCATCCGCTGCAATCTGCATGGCCACATTAGAGTATTGGGAGAAATAGAAGTTAATTGTTGCACCCTCTGGCAAGCAGCCGTCAATTGTCAGCTTTTCATTTCCATCTTTCATCAGAAGACCACTTCCAACATACGTTGTGATGGGATAAGAAGGTACCCAACAAGAGTGTCTTGCCCAATCAATATTACCATCACCAGTATTATATGGATAGAACATATAGGCCCCATCCATCCAGACGCGAGCCTGACGCGTATTCTTATATTTCTCGCTCATGTGATTATATTGCGCCAAGCCGACAGCAGCGCGTTCACCTGACTGGGTAACACTCGGATTATATAGGGCATCATAGAAAATAAAACGCTCAGGGCTAACCTCACGAATAGCATCAATCATAATATCATGATAGTCATTAATCTGGTCCAATGTGAAACGAGAGAAATCCCCAGAGCCACCAAGTTCACCATCATATAGTGCAAGGATCTCCGATATGGGTTGGAAAGACAAATTGACATTTGGCACATCCTTATATCTGGTAGCAATGGCCGTCCAGATATCACAGGCTTTCTTACGTTTCTCCTGATTCAGGATATCATTGTCCATAATATAATCGTCCCTTATGTTTTCAGCCCAAAAGGCTCCACATCCAGGCATAGCGCACATCGTCAGACACAGATGAACACTACTCTCCATCGCAGCAGCCACCATCTCGTCAAGTGACTTGAAAAGAGTAAGATTTGCTTTGAGGTCGTTGTCGAAGAAATACCTCCAACTCACTATATATTTCAAACTGTTGAATCCCCAGGATGCCCACTCTTTGATATCTTTTCCTGTTGTGCCGAATCTCCATTCCTGTTGCAGTTCCGTATTGCCCTCGCCACTCTGGAATCCGAAGAGCCAAGGCAGGTCTTCTATATTGTGTATCTCCTTCTTTGCAGCTTCTGCAATCAGTTCGGGCGTAATGATGGAAGCATCAGGAGTGGTGACGCGAGGATCATCGAAATCTGCATATTCAATCTTTGGTTCAAAGCTGTCATAAAGTCGGGTAATGGCTCGCACAGCCTCCTCCCAAGTGAAAGCCTCATTCCAAGCCCAACCACCATTTTCAAGATAATATTCTATAATTTCCTTGTTAGATACAATTGACACATGTTCTGCATTACGTAATGCCGCAGTAATCAT
The DNA here is from genome assembly GCA_900316445.1 of uncultured Prevotellaceae bacterium. Lineage (GTDB taxonomy): Bacteria > Bacteroidota > Bacteroidia > Bacteroidales > Bacteroidaceae > Prevotella. Next base: position 71,288 of record ONCZ01000011.1, read on the forward strand.
GTCTTCAGGATCTGTGTCATTCAATTGAACTAATCCATACGGCAAGACTACAGACATTTCCTGATTATCCCATAACCCATCAAATGTGTCGCCATAAGTAGAACGGTTGTAAGGCGAGTTGTTGGACATTGCCTCAATGCATTCCCCTGCATAATAAACCATTCCGACAGCAATACTTCTGGTAAGAGGAACATCATAGTCTGATACTCTGTTATTGAAGAAATCCATCTTTTCCGGACGATATTTCTCTATGACAGTCTTCAGCAGGGCCTTGAACTCTTGCGAGGTGATCTGCTGCTTACGGTAACGGGCAGAATACTTCATCGGCAGATAGCCCTGGGTGAAGGCTCGCTCATAATCGTCAACAAGAGCATTGGAAGGGTCGAACGGCGGGTTAAACAGGCTTTCTGCCAAAAGACAGGCATCCTCCTCATCGATTTTCCCATTGCCGTTGATATCGGCTATAGCCTCATCAAAGTTATCAGGAGCATTGTCCATGACAGCATTCACCACAGCCACCACGTCAGCCATATCCACCCGTCCGTCACCATTGGCATCGCCAAACAAATTGCCTGTAAAACCAGCTACTGCCGTCAACAGCAGACCAGACAGTATCGCCACCTTCCTCTTCATAATCCGTTCGTTTTTATGTTTTACATAAATTGTTTCAGTAACTCTGCTGCAAAGATATGAAAAAGAAATGAATACACCAAGTAATCAGCCGATTATTTTCGTCTTATTTCTCAGGCATCTGCAAAAGCGATGAAATAGGATGCCATCCACTTGAAACATTTCTTTGCAATATAGATAAACTATTTTTACTTTCATGTGAAATACGATAAATAATTCTTATGAAAAAGTTTATAAAAATAAGATAAAACGTCACTTTTACAACTATATTCTTGATTATCAGAAAGATAGATATTGACGTTATATATTGTAAAACGTCACATAAACGTCACTAATAAGGGTAATTTGACAAAAAACAGCACTAAAAACAAGCGGAATATTCTATAAACAATTGGAAATAAGGCAGTTTAACTTTAACATAAATAGTCTGAACTGACAGTTTATCTAGCCTAAACTCATAGTTTACCCAGCCTAAACTGTCAGTTTAGGCTGGGTAAACTATAACAAACTACTATCATTTCTATCGATTTAGATGCTATAAAATCCATGCAAATAGTCAATAAAATTCTGAATTGATACTAAAAGTGACGTTATGGTGACGTTTTAATATATATAACGTCACTATCTAAATTCATGATAATCAATATGTTAACTATCAAAGTGACGGTATAAGCCAATTTTTAACATTAATAGTATAAAATGAATCACATACACATTTCGGCCATACAGAATCACAAACAATCGCAGACCAGCTGATGCACCTATGTCATATAAAATAGCTTTCAGCCTCTATCACCCAAAAGCGATAGAGGCTGAATCAGATCTTTCAAGAACTCACAGGACCTATTTTGAACTTAAAGTTGCTCCAGCAGCTTTTGCAACACCCTCTGTCGACAGCGTAATCGTAGCGTTAGCAGCTATCCTTTCTGTTGATTCGTAATAAAGGTAGTCTGGGAAATCAGGAAGATTTTTCCGTTTTGTTGCATAATACTTCTTGTTGGCACTGTCCAGGAAAACCAGGTCATCCTTAACACCCCAGCTTGAAGGATACATCACAATAGCATATTCACCTGCGGAATAAGTGCGAGATGCTTTTGCCATAGCATCATCAAGAGATGTATATGTAGTGACAATTCCTTCAACTTCTTTTCCATTTTTAGTTGGGAAGTTGTAGGAATTAGGTAAAAGATTGCCCATCCAGAAGTAACCAGAGCCTGTACCATTACCACTATTTATGATCTTCACCAACTCAACGACATCTGCCACATTCACCACACCATCACCATTCAAGTCGGCGTTAGATTCATACTCTCCATTCATGATCAATGTGAGCACTTTCTCCAGATCAGCATTATCCACCTTGTTGTCGCCAGTCAAGTCACCAAAGACACTTGAGTCCTCGCCTTCTTTACCAAATGTCACTATAAATCTGGGATACGAACCTTTATCTTCAACAAACAATTCATAAACGCCATTGCCTGAAGGTTTAATCTCACTGGTAACATCAACGAATTCATCTTTCTGCGATGCTGCATATAACACTTGTTTAACCTTATACCCTTTGTCAGGAACTAACTTTATTGTAACTCCAGTCAATGGCTTATGGGGCATATCGAAATACTCTTGATCATTTCTGATGGTTATACCATCAAAATCCCATCTAATTGCATAGTAGTCTCCATCAGCAGACAAAAAATCTGTTCTTGGATCAATCACTACAGATCCATTTCCTGTTGCTGTTATATCATAGACATATATCGTCCAACGCCAGTCTCCACCTTTATCATAAATATGCTTAAATCTAGACCATGCGTATGTCTTCTCAAAATCGGATTTGTATTTTTTATCGACATACAATGTTGCATTCTGATAAACAGCGTCGTCAAATGTGTCGAAAGTGATAGAAAAAGGCTTAACTCTGTCTGCATAGACACCATCAATCTTTGGACAATTTATAAAAGCCCCCGATATATCTGTCAAGGATTCTGAGAGATAAATATTCTTCAATTTAACACAGCCTTCAAAAGCAGAATAATATATTTGTTCTGTTTGGTCTGGTATATCAACACTTACAAGATTTACACAATTACCAAATGCGCGATAGCCAATTGTTTTTAGTTCCTCTGGCAATTGTAATATAGAAAAAGCGCAATTTTGGAAAACTTTATTCTTAATTTCCTCTAGTTTCATTGGAAGTGAAGCTATAGAACTCTTGGTCCATACATTATTTATCAATCGAAGAGAAGAGCATCCATCGAAAGCACTTTCACCAATAGACTGTAGCTTTGATTGACGATTATTAAGTTTAACGAACTCTAGCTTGTCACAATTCTGGAATGCGAACATATCTATCTTTTCAAGAATATTTGGTAATGTAATCTTTTCAAGACCAGATTCCTTAAATGCTTCAGAGCCTATACTCTTCAGAGAATGACAAGAAGACAAGTCCGCTGATTTCAGGCTCACACATCCGTTAAAGGCACGATTTTTGATAGATTCTAATTTGCTGGGGAAAGAAACACTCTCTAAACTTTCACATCCGGCAAATGCATAGGAAGTAACTGTTGTAACATTATTAGGCAGGTTTATACTCTTTAGTTTTTTACAATTCTCAAATTTCCCAGATGTTTTCATTGTACTGGGCAATGTTATAGATTCAAGATTCTCACAACCAACTAAACTAACATCTACAACAGTGAATACTCCTTCAACCCTTGGCTCGCCATAATTTGGATCATTAGGAATCAATCCATCATTCCAAACTTCCACTTTCGAAGGAATTGTAATATGAGAATAACTATATAAAGGAGAGGTTGTTCGAACTACCAATTCCACTTCTGTCTCTGAGACTGGTAGCACCTCAAAATGTTTATCTTTCGTAAACCACTTAGCATTAATACTAATGCAAAATAAAACTGAAGATAATAATAATGAAAATCTTTTTTTCATATTTATTTGTTTAATAGATGTTTGTATATTCTTTTGGTTTCGTGCTGCAAAGATACGCAAAATAATTGAAACGACAAAGAAATCTGCATAGAAAATGAATACAAAAACGTGAGCAGCTTACTGCGCTTACGTTCTTGAGGTATCGCCAAACACCTAACTATCCTAAACGAGTAAGAGCCCACGCCCTCAGGCGCGAACCATCTACTTACTCTTGATAGTTTCTTTCAAATTTGGCGATTTTCAAGAACAAGATTCAGCGGACGCTTCAACGTATATTTCTTTTCTTTGTTTTTGCTATGTCACCATACGCATTTATGTTTTGAGAGTTACACCTTAATTATATATTAGGGGCAAAAAGCAGTCCCATAGATTACTTCTTGATCAGCGAAGCGATCCAGAGGATGACGACGGCACCGATGATGGCGGTACCGAGCTGACCGAGAAGGCCGCCCCAGGAGATGCCAAGCAGATCGAATAACCAGCCACCGAGGACACCACCAAAGAGACCAAGAATACAGTTCATGATGAGGCCATAGCCGCCACCTTTCATCAACTTGCCAGCACAGAAGCCAGCCAAACATCCAAGAAGGAGTGAAAGAATAATACCCATAATTTTGCTGTTTAATTGGTTTGATGGTGCAAAGATACGAAAAAAAAAGTGAATAGTGAATAGTGAATAGTGAAAAATTTGCTTCTGCAATACGAAATTTTAGTGTCCCATTGGCAGGAAACACCAAAATCATGTTACTTTTTCCTGTCGGCGAGGTACATACCGAGGAGGATAAGGGCAGAGCCGAGAAGGAACCAGATGGTGATTATCTCGTCGAGCAGCCACCAGGCAAAGAGGATAGTGGTGATGGGATTGAAGTAAACCCAGTTTGTGGCGATGACAGGACCGAGCTTCCCGATGACCCAGTTCCAGATGAGGTAACAAAGCATCGAGGCGACGACTCCCAGGAAGAGAAGATTCAGAATGGTTGAAACAGTGAAAACGTGAAAAGGTGAAGAAAAGAAGATGCTGGCTTCGGAGGGTACTAATATATAATAAGGTATAATGGTGAGGAGACCATAAATGAACACCTTGCGAGTGATGAAGAGTGAGGAATAACTACTCACCGCAGCCTTCATCAACAGGCTATAGACTGCCCAACAGAGACAGGCGCCAAAGGCCAGCAGGTCGCCAAGGGGTGAGAGATGGAGCACGAAGTGACCATTGAGCACGACAACGGCCATACCCAGAAAGGCTACCAGCGAGCCAAGGGCCTGAATACGCGTGATCTTCTCGGACTGACGGAAGAATAGGGCAAAGAGTAGCATCGCGAAGAGTGGACAGGAGCAGACGATGAGTGAGGTGTTTGTGGCAGTGGTAAAGAGCATGGCCGCGTTCTCCGTGAGGAAATAGAGGGAGCCGCCGGTGATGCCGAGGGCAATCATCAGGAGCTCGTCGCGCCAGGAGTTGCAGAACCAGCGGAAAGAGGATTTGTTTTCTCCCCCTGAGTAGGGGGAGCCAGAGGGGGTCTGATCAGCCTCTTGTTTGCGCTTGTTCAGACCACCCCTAACCCCTCCTAACTTAGGAGGGGAAGAAGTTACCTTGTCACGCAGAAAGGCGAAGGCCAGCAATAGGATGTAGGCGATGATGAAGCGGAGGGTGAAGATCTGCGCTGGGGAGAGGCCAGCCTGAAGCAGCATCTTCGTAAAGACAAAGGTGCTGCCCCAGATAGCTACCGTTATAAAAGCTACAAAATGATACTTCATATTGTATTAGGCACGGATTACACGGATTAACACGGCTTTATCATCATACCCCAGAAGCAGTGTCTCTCAAAGAGAGCCGTGTAATCCGTGCCAAAATAATCATTACTGCTTAATCTCTATGTCGCGTTTGACGTTATTGCGGATCTTCGTCAGATAGCCCTTCATACCCTGGGCATCCTTGTTGTCGATAATCTCCAGCAGTTCTTTCAGCTCTGTACGGATCTGACTGACCTGGTCGTGGGTATAGGGGTTGAAGAGGATTTCCTGCAAGAGGTAGTCGTCCTCGTTCAGCACACCCTTGGCAATCCGCATGTGGCGCTTGAAGGTAGTGCCTGGCGCATCCTGATGCTTCATGACTGCCGCAAAGACGAAGGTTGAGACGAAGGGGATGGACAATGAGTAAGCCACTGTCTTATCATGCTCCTCGAAGGTGTACTCGTAGATGTTGAGCCCCAGCTTCTGATAGAGATCCTTGAAGAAGATGCGCCCCATGTAGTCGCCCTCGCTGATGATGATGGCATTCTCCTCGGAGAGTTGCTGGAGATTGGCGAACGTCGGACCGAACATCGGGTGGGTAGAGACATAACGCATACCCGTCGACTCATAGAACTCCTTCAAGTCCGTCTTCACAGAGGCGATATCGCTGATGATGCACTCCTTGGGGAGGTAAGGGATTACCTCCTTGAACACAGGGATGGTATATTTCAGCGTGACGGCATTGATCAGCAGCTCAGGCTTGAACTCACGAATCTCGTCGTATGAGGTGAAACGCTGACAGTTGTAAGTGAAACGCATCCTCATCGGATCACGTTCGAAGACTGCCACCTCATGCTCAAAACTCAGCAGGTCGATGAAGAAACTTCCCATCTTACCTGCACCCATAACAAGAATCTTCATAATTCCTATTTTTTAAAGGAAACAAATGTGAATAATAAGAATAATTTTGCTCACGAATTTAAATAATAATTATACTTATTCGTGGGATTAATTATTCACATTATTCATATTCGTTTCAATCATAACTATTTATTAATAATCTCCATTTGTTGACGGACGCTTTCTTCGTGGATATTCTCAAAGACGTGGGCGACAAACTCAGGATCCATACCGCAGAGCGAACCCTGTGCACCACGCTTGTTCAAGATCTCATTATAACGATTGGCCTGCAACACCGTCATATTGTGTTCCTTCTTGTACTGGCCAATCTCACGACACACCTTCATGCGCTTGGCCAAAAGATCCATCAACTGGTTGTCGAGTTCATCGATCTGCTTACGAAGCTGAGAGATGCCCTCCACCATCGTATGCTCATCACGGATGACGAGGAGCGACAGGATATAGTCGAGCACATCAGGCGTCACCTGCTGCTTGGCGTCGCTCCACGCCTTGTCTGGATCACAGTGGCTCTCGATGATCAGACCGTCGAAGCCCAGGTCCATTGCCTGCTGACAAAGCGGCGCAATCAGTTCACGACGACCTCCGATGTGTGAGGGATCGCTGATCAGCGGCAGTTCAGGGATACGACGGCGCAGTTCGATGGGAATCTGCCACATCGGCGCATTACGGTAGATCTTCTGCTCGTAGCTGGAGAAGCCGCGATGGATGGCCCCCAGACGCTTGATACCGGCCTGGTTGATACGCTCCAAGGCTCCAATCCAGAGTTCGATGTCAGGATTCACAGGGTTCTTCACGAATACGGGCACATCCACACCCTTCAGAGAATCGGCAATAGCCTGCATAGCGAAGGGGTTAGCAGAGGTACGGGCACCAATCCATAGGATGTCGATGCCATACTTCAGGGCCAGTTCGACATGATCAGGTGTAGCCACCTCGGTAGAGACGAGCATCTTCGTCTCTTTCTTCACCTGAGCAAGCCAAGCGAGGGCAGGCTCTCCGTGGCCTTCGAAGCCACCAGGTTTAGTACGGGGTTTCCACACACCGGCACGGAAGTTGTGGCAGCCTTTCATCGCCAGTTCGCGGGCGGTAGTCATCACTTGTTCCTCTGTCTCTGCAGAGCAAGGGCCTGCAATGACGAAGGGACGTTCATTGTCACTCGGTAAGTTCAGTGGTGCTAATTCAAGTTCCATATTAATCAATTTTATTATTATTTCTTCTTATGGAAACGAATGTGAATAATATGAATAATTTTATCCACTAATAAGGATAATTTATATTCTATTTAATTCGTTATTATTCGTGAGCATAATTATTCACATTATTCATATTCGTTTCTAAAATATCTCTTTGATTCGTTTTAATGCCTGCTGGATCTTTTCCTCTTTGGCGCAGAGGGAGATGCGGATGTAGCGCTGGCCGTTGGAGCCGAAGATGAAGCCAGGAGTGATGAATACACGGGCTTCGTGGAGGACGCGCTCCGTCAGATCTTCGACATCGGCGTATTGCTCAGGTATCTTGCCCCAGAGGAACATACCCACCTGGTTCTTGTCGTAGGTGCAGCCCAAGACATCCATGATCTGCTCAGCCCACTCACGACGACGAGCATAAGTATTGATATTATACTCACGATGCCAAGCATCATCATTCTTGTAAGCCTCAGCAGCAGCGAGTTGGATGCCCCGGAAGGTGCCGCTCTCGATGTTCGACTGTACTTTGAGAATCCACGAGATAAACTCCGCATTGGTAGCACAGAGACCCACACGCCATCCTGGCATGTTATGGCTCTTCGACATCGAACTGAACTCGATGCAGCAGTCCTTGGCCCCTGGGATCTGAAGTATGCTTAAATGCTCCTCGCTGAGAATGAAGGAATAAGGGTTGTCGTTCACCACGACGATGTCATGCTCCTTGGCAAAGGCCACAAGCCGCTCATAAGTCTGACGCTGGGCACGGCCTCCCGTCGGCATGTTAGGATAGTTCGTCCACATCAATTTTACCTTCGACAGATCCATCTGTTCGAGTTCGTTGAAGTCGGGCTGCCAGGCGTTATCCTCCCGCAGATTGTAGTTCACAATCTTTGCACCCAGGATCTTACTGAGCGAAGTATAGGTGGGATAGCCGGGATTGGGCACCAGCACCTCATCGCCAGGGTTCACGAAAGCGAGGGTGACATGCAGGATGCCTTCCTTGGAACCTATCAACGGCAGGATCTCCGTCTTAGCATCAAGATCCACATTATACCAGCGCTTATAGAAACCGGCCATCGCCTCTCGAAGTTCTGGCGTTCCCATCGTGGGCTGATAACCGTGGGCATTGGACTGATGCGCCACCTCACAGAGTTTTTCGATGGTCTGCTCCGACGGCGGCATATCGGGGCTACCGATAGCGAGGCTGATAATATCCTTGCCTTCGGCATTCATCTGTGCCACTTCCTTCAGTTTCCTACTGAAATAGTATTCGCTCACTAAACTGAGCCTGTCTGCTGGTTGTATCATATACTTTGAACTTTAGATTTCATTAGTTTGTCTGCTTTCCGTCCTTGTACTCTCCAAGAATCTTCAAATCCTTTGTCAGTGGTATAATCGCATCTATCGACTGGCGATAGCGGGTGAGGTCGTCGTACATCACATCGACGTAGAACAAGTACTCCCACTCCCGGCCGATAATCGGCAACGACTGAATCTTCGTGAGGTTGATCTTATAGAACGAGAGAATCGCCAGCACATGAGAGAGGCTTCCCTCCTCGTGAGGCAGCGAGAACACGATGCTCGACTTGTTCGTCTCCGTCAACGGACGCAGCATATCGGCCTTGTTGGGATTGCTGACCACGAGGAAACGGGTGAAGTTGTGCTTGTTATCCTCAATATGATCCTCAAGTACCTTCAAGCCGTAGAGTCTGGCAGCCTCAGCATGGCAGATGGCCGCCCAACCACGATGCTGGCCCTCGGCAATCATCTTCGCCGAACCAGCCGTATCCTCGGCCTCCACATTCTTCAACTGCGGATGCTGCGCCAGGAACTGACGGCACTGCATCAGGGCCACAGGATGGGAATGGACCTCGGTGATGGTATCCCAGTCATCCTCAGGCAGACAGCAGATGCTGTGGGTAATGTGCAGCTTATGCTCGCCCACCACTGTCGTACCAGAATCACGCAACAGTTCATAATTATGGAGCAACGAGCCTGCGATGGTATTCTCGATGGCGAGCATACCGATGGCTGTGGGATCCTGCTTGATGCTGTCGAAGACCTGTTCAAAGGTAGAACAACATATCAACTGTATCTGCTCCCCCTCGAAATACAGGTGTGCCGCGATGTCGTGGAACGACCCGATCAGTCCTTGTATGGCAATTCTCTTCATATCTTATTATTTCACCTTTTTACTTTTTTACCTTTTCACCTTTAAATAAAAACTCCGCTTTCACTTGGTTGTGAAGCGGAGCCTTATTTTAATTCTTCAATTTTTTAATTCTTTAATTTTACTTACGGCCTTCCGCTTCACAGTTCCCTGCAAAGTAAAAGTAATAACCGTAAAAGTAAGCGTTCAACAGTGACATATTCTTTTCGTTTTTGTCTTATCGGCTGCAAAAGTACATCATTTCTGCGAAACAAACAAATATTTTGCAAGAAAATTTGCGATTTCGCTTACATTTTATACAATTCGCCCCACTGTTTGCGGACTTCATCACGGTCCACCTCATCAATCAGGATCTCAGACAGCGCTGCTATGACCTCAAACGGAATCTGTAAGCGAGGATCGTCGTTATGCGGATTGAGAGCTGGCAGGAAACCGGCCATCTCGCTCTTATAAACCTCCCTCATCCGATTGCCGTCCCTGCCGCTGTCTATCGAACAGGAGTAGGTCACGTTGGCCAGACGGTCGCAGAGCTTTACAAACGGAGCGTACGGCGTCTCACGTATACCTTGATAGTACTTCTCCCCAGCCCGCTCTGATCGGGTACGGCCCTTGTCGTTGGTCAGGGCATAGACGATCTCCGTCCCCATTAGCGCCTGTTCCTCCGACAACCACTGACGGGCCGCCTTCATCACATCATTGTAGGTCAAACGAGCATCCTCGATACTGTCGTGGAAAAAAGCACCAAAGAAGATCGGCAGCACATCTTCCTCACGGACACATACCAGATGACCATAGCAACAGACACCCTCTACCACCATGTCCAAGTGGAAGCCGTATGGCAACTCGTCGCCATAGGTCTCATTCACACTCTGATGCAACTCATGGGCAGCAAGTCTAATTTCCCCGATTTGCTTGGCATACTTCTCCTGCAAAGCCTGAAATTCTTCCTTTGTCATACAAAAATAATAAATTCCGCTGCAAAGATACAAAATATTGTGTATTATGCCATATGATTTTTGAATTATTTTTGTACTTTTGCAGCGATTATGGTAAAAAACCCTCATCCACTCATCGCCTGCATCCCCGTCGTGGTGCTTATCGGCCTTCTGGCTATAGCCATCTCGCTTTTCGGCAGCGACTCCCTCAGCGGCGGCAGTCAGATAGCCCTGCTCATGGGTATGGCCGTCTGCGTCAGCCTCTCGATGACTATCTACAAGACGCCTTGGCACACGTTCGAAAAACAGATTAAGGCGACGCTCGGCGAAGTGAGCATCACCTTGCTCATCCTGCTTTGTGTGGGAATGTTGGCCGGGTCGTGGATGGTCAGCGGTATTGTTCCCACCTTAATATATTATGGGGTGCAGATCATGTCGCCACAGTTCTTCCTCGTGTCGTCATGCATCATCTGTGCCCTCGTATCACTGCTCTCAGGCAGTTCATGGACGACTATCGCCACCATCGGTGTCGCCCTATTGGGCATCGGCCATGCCTTGGGTGTCTCAGAGGCCTGGACGGCCGGTGCCATCATCTCCGGCGCCTACTTCGGCGATAAGATGTCCCCCCTGAGTGATACAACCATCCTCGCTTCATCAGCCACAGGCACCGACCTCTTCGTTCACATCCGGTATATGATGTTCACCACGATGCCCACCTTCCTCATCACCATCATCATTTTCTTCATCACAGGACTGGACGGCGAAGCCAGTACGGAGGTGGAGGTCAGCCAATATACGGAGGGACTGTCGCAAACCTTCAATATCTCTTTATGGACGCTGTTGGTGCCCCTGCTGACGGGTGTGCTCATCGCCCGTCGTGTGCCTTCGCTCATCGTTCTCTTCGCCTCATCCGTGATGGCAGGCATCGTGGCACTCATCCTCCAACCACATATCCTTTGTGAGATAGCAGGCGGAGGAAGTGATGTTTCGGCTGCCTCACTGACCCGAGGACTGGCTATCACCTATTTCGGAGCGACGGCCGTCGATACTGGTAACGTCTCACTCAACGAACTGATCTCCACCAGGGGCATGGCGGGCATGCTCAACACCATCTGGCTCATCCTCTGTGCCATGTGCTTTGGCGCGGCGATGGTGGCCAGCCGTATGATAGAGAGCATCACGAAGATTGTCATCCGCTTCATCCACAACCGCATCAGCCTTGTGTCGTCCACCGTGGGCACAGGCATCTTCCTCAATATCACCACCGGCGACCAGTTCATCTCCATCGTCCTCAATGCTGATATATATAAAGAGGTATATAAGCAGGAGGGCTACGAGTCGCGACTATTGAGCCGTACGACGGAGGATGCGGCCACCGTCACCTCTGTGCTCATCCCCTGGAATACCTGCGGCATGACACAATCCACCGTGCTGGGTGTCCCTACCCTCACCTATCTCCCCTATTGCTTCTTCAACCTGCTTTCACCGCTGATGAGCATCTTCATCGCTGCCATCGGCTGGAAGATAAAAAGGATAAACAAATAGCTATTTATTGAGATATATCACTGTTTAAGTAAAATTAATTAAAAATAATTCCGATTTTACTTGCAAGTTTTAAAATTATTTTGTATATTTGCACCGTCAAACGACAAATAAATCATTTAATAACACAAAAAAAGAAAAAGTTATGAAGAAATTAATGATGATTGCTGCAATGATGCTCATGAGCATCGGCGCATTTGCTCAGGAAGCAGGCGAGATGTATATCAAGCCTATGGTCGGTGCTTCAATTGCTACTATTACGAATGTTGACAACAGCAAATTCAAATTTGGTCTGGTAGGTGGAGCAGAGTTTGGCTACCATATCTCTGACGCATTTGCTCTGACCGGTGGTGCTCTCTACGCTATGCAGGGAGCTGGTGCTAAGGATGATGATTTGAGGAAGGATGCGAGCACAACGCTGTCTTATATCAACATTCCTATCTTAGCTAACTATTACATCTTCCCCGGCTTCGCTGTTAAGGCAGGTTTCCAGCCCGGATTCCTGGTCTCTGCCAAGACAAAGTATACGGCTGGTGGCCATGATGTTGAATATACAGGTACCGATGGCTACAAGAAAGTAGACTTTTCTATTCCCCTTGGTGTGTCATATGAATTCTCAGATTTCGTTATCGATGCTCGCTACAATCTTGGTTTGACTAAGATTTATGATGCTGATTCTAGTTCTAAAACATCCAAGAACAGCGTGATCATGCTGACCGTCGGTTACAAGATCCCCCTCTAATAGATTCATTTAATATCATTTAAACCACATCTCTTGCAGATGTGGTTTTTTTGTTGTATCTTTGCGCCCAAAGACCAACAAGACTAAAATCAAACAGCAAATGAAAGAAAAAGACAGCCCCAATATGAACCGGCGCGAGTTTCTCAAGAGACTTGGCATCGGTACCGGATCTGCTATCGGAATGATGGCCTTTGAGCCGTTATCAGCTTTGGCACAGAGTGAGAAGAAAGATACTGTCATCGACAACCGAATGACCTACCGCGTACAGCACGGCTCCGGCAAGCAGGTGTCGCTGCTCGGCTTCGGTATGATGCGGTTGCCTAACGATCAGGACGAGGTGAACGAATTAGTGGATTACGCCATTGAGCACGGCGTGAACTACTTCGACACGGCCCCGATGTATATGGGCGGACAGTCGGAGGTGCTCACCGGCAATGCCCTCAGCCGCCATCCACGCGACAAATATTTTGTGGCCACGAAGATGTCGAACCAGCGCAACAATCTCTGGAACTTCGACGATGCACAGCGCATGTACTATCAGTCGTTCCAGCGCCTGAAGGTCGACCATATCGACTACTACCTGCTGCACAGCATCGGCGGTGGAGGCGTGGATGCCCTGCATGGACGGTTCCTCGACAACGGACTGCTCGACTTCCTGATGAAGGAGCGCGAGGCAGGCCGTATACGCCACCTCGGATTCTCCTACCACGGTGACGTGAGTGCCTTCGACTGGCTGCTCGACCACAACGACGAATACCACTGGGATTTCGTTCAGATTCAGATGAACTTCCTCGACTGGCGGCACGCCTCGCTCAACACAAACGGATGGAGGAAGGATGCCGATGCAGAGTACCTCTATAATAAATGTGAGAAACTCGGCATCCAGAATGTCGTCATGGAACCGCTGCGCGGTGGAGCCTTCGGACGTATGGCCCAGGAGCTGGAGGATCAGCTGAAAGCCCGTCGCCCAGACGACAGCACCGCCCGCTGGGCCTTCCGCTGGGTGGGTTCCCATTCCAACATTCTCACCGTACTCAGCGGCATGAACCGTATGGATCACTTGGAAGAGAATGTCGCCACCTTCTCGCCACTCGAGGTCTGCACTGATGCCGAGAACACGCTGCTCGCCGACATTGCCGACCAGATGTCAGGCTTCCCCACGATTCCCTGTACCACCTGCGAATACTGCATGCCCTGTCCATACGGTGTCAACATCCCAGGCAATTTCGCTTACTACAACGAGGCCGTCACCGAACATATCCTGCCCCTGCCCGCTCCAACTGCAGCCGACTATGCAGAGCGCCAGCAACAGTTCATTGAGGGTTATCGCAAGGCCTTGCCGAATGCTGAGACCTGGGCCCGTGCCTGTCAGGACTGCGAGGAATGTCTGCCCAAGTGTCCCCAGCAGATCCGCATCCCCAACCAGATGAGCCGCATCGTGGAAACCCTCCGCGTCAGAAGAAGATAGAATCAGCTGTCAATTACCATTTATAATACGAACGATATCGACAACATTGACCGAGTTGTCACCACTCAGAATAAGATTCACCACATCGGTAATCATACCTACTGGCGATCCGGACATATTCACATAAAATGATTTACTGAGCGTTTCGCCAGTAAAATCCGTATAACTGACTGTCACAAGCGATCTTTCACTTGTGACAGCTTTTATCACATTTCCGTTGACTGTCAGACCTGTGCCAATCTTTGTCACAACGGCCTGTGCTGTGACATCCTCAGAATGTCCATCCTCAAAATAAGCGGTCACGGGAATAGAATACGTACCGTCTGGCTGAAGATCGATGTTATTATAAGATTCAAGACGAGTGGCCTTATAGAACTTTCGAAGACTTTCATGCAACTGATAGTTGGCATCCTTATGGGAAGGATAGCCTAACAACTCCAACATCTTGATGGCGTAGCGCTTACCCAACATACGATAACCCAACGCAGAAAAATGAATATCGCCAGGACATCCGGCAGAACTAACCACATGGGCCGTCGGAATGACCTCAGGCAATTTTGCTATCACCGCATTGTGCTTATAGGCAAGCCCACCTTCCGCTTCTCCGACGACTTCTCCTGCCAACAAAGGCACCTCGGCTGCATTCAGGCCAAGATCTGAGATGAGTCTGTCATATACAAATTTAACCCATTCCGGCCATTCTTCTTGTCCTTCATTTGCCTCACCCTGATGCATGAGGATGCCCTTAATCACACCAGACTGTTGCGCAATCCTTGCCATATCTACAAGTCGTTTGTACAACTCGCTATCATATTTTGCGACTTTTGGGTTCTTTTTATATTCAATGTAATTTGACCCCGTTTCTGGGAAAAAGGCCCTGATATCTACGCCACCTGAAGCAACAGCGACAACCCCGACCTTATAATCAGCTGGCAAAGCTGCAACCATAGAACGACCAAAGTAGTCGATTGGGCAAAGTCCTCCTAAACCGACTATATTGGGATATGCAGGATACCAATTTCCCATGGCTCGGTTTTCATTAGTAGCATCTGTAGCCAATAACTGAAACCGCGGATCAACATATTCCTTATCTATGTTTTCTGCCGGCACTCCACCTTCCATATTCGATTGGCCAAAGCAAAGATAAATCTGAAATTTAGGATCTACTTCTGCCTTCATCTCAAAGACAGAAGCCGTCAAAAATAATAATAGAGCAACACAATACTTCATAATTATAGCGAATGATATCGAATATTCTTGGAAATATAGACAGAATCAAGCCTATCCATCTCAGGCTCTGACACAAAGAAAGGAACGAGCGTACTATCCTGGTGGACCATCTGACGGATCATCCCGTTATAGATAATCTCAGAGCCATGGAAGCCATCGTCAAAGTCATAGTTATGTGCCCCTGTGTCCGTCACATCTGTGAAATCATAGAGGGAACAGCCCTCATGCCTGTCAAACAAAGGTCGCAGCATATCAAATATCTTCGACATATACCCGTATTTACCAGTCTCCTGCATTCGTTGGTAGACAAAGGGAGCAAAGGGAGGCAGAAAGGCCACCACCTTGATCTTACGGGCAACACACTGGTTCAGGAAATCGTCAACGACACTGACCATAGAGCTATCGGCTTGATCCCCATACTGGAAACGCTGATTCCCGTCGCGGATTCGGCCAAGCACATTCTTGAAATTATAGTCCTCCTGCACCTCTGGCGCTAAGATCATATCACCCTGATATCTGGAACCGTCAGCAGCAAAGCCATTTTCATTACAGATCGCATTCAGGCCGATATGATGAGAACTGAACACTTTTATCAGATTGATCTTTCCTTTCACAAGATCTGTATAGAAATCACAGACACACCGCCCTAATTTGGAGGCATCCCACTCCGGCTCATCATAAACCGAAGGGGAGAAAGTCTGATCCTCATCGATGTAAGCCCGATTGAACCACCATTGGTCGATATTGACAAGGATGAGTTGCGGACTATCATGAAGTTTACTGACAAACAGCGCCAATTCCCGAACATTCTGGATAGCGCCACCCGCATTGTAGAAAGAATAGTCAGGACTGACGACAGAACGCTTCACCTGCATAATCCTTGACGACCCCAAAGCCAGCACCTCCGGACGCTCCACCTCATCGGTCATGTGAAACTTGTAGGTCTTGTCATAGTAACTGTATCCCAGTCCAAACAATTGGTCTTGCTGCAATGGATGGATATAAGACGAGAACGAGCACAATTCCCCTGCCTTATACAGGCAGATGACGCTAAAGCCGATAATGGCGGAGACCAGCATTAAGAAGACTCCTAATCTAGCTCCAAAGCGGCGAATATCATATCGTTCTTTCTTATTCATTATTTCACCTTTTCACTTTTTCACCTCTTCACCATTGCCTTAGAATTGGAAGTAAATAAACTCCTGACTAACATTATTAAAAAAGTAATAGAAGACCGCAGCGAACAGCACGAGATAGACAGTCCAGCGGACTGCTGTATAACGGAACAACCTATTGTCGGAGAACTGAAGCACATAAACCTTGTCGCGCTGCAGATACTCTACAATCATCAGCAACAAGATAGCAATAAACGTAGAAATGCTGCCAAGGCGGGGATGGAAATCATCAAAGGCTGTCAGGAACATCCGTGATACAAAGTCCCATGCCTGAGAGATATTCTCAGCCCGGAAAATAACCCAGCCAACAACAGCCAGGCCAAACGTCACAGCCACTCTGCATAGATCCTTCAATGGGGACACTATCTGCCTCCATTTCCCCTCCTGAGTAGGAGGGGTTAGGGGTGGTCTGATCCCCCTCTTATCCTTCGTATCAATATGCAACAATTTGTATAACACAATCAGCGTACCATGATACAAGCCCCAACATACGAATGTCCAATTCGCACCGTGCCACAAACCACTGACACCAAACACGACAAACGTATTCCTGATGACCTTCCATTGGGCACAACGGCTTCCACCAAGGGGAATATAGACATAATCGCGGAACCACGTCATCAGCGATATATGCCATCGCCTCCAGAACTCAGGTATCGACCTCGACAGGTAAGGATAATTGAAGTTGGGCAGCAACTTAATACCAAACAGACGTGAACAGCCGATAGCAATATCGCTATAGCCCGAGAAATCACAATATATCTGGAAGGTAAACAGGAGTGCCAATAGCCAAAGACTGACACCCGAATAGTCAGCATACGAATCCCACAACGGATTAAGGTCTGACGCACAACTGTCCGCAATAACTACCTTCTTGAAGAATCCCCACAACATCTGACGGCAACCGTCCACAGCTTGCACATAGTCGAAATGACGGTCACGCTGAAACTGCGGCAACAGGTTCTTGGCCCTCTCGATAGGGCCTGCCACCAACTGAGGGAAGAAACTGATAAACGCACAAAACTCAACGATGTTTCTGGTGACAGGCACGTCTTTCCGATACACATCAATGGTGTAGCTAAGTGCCTGGAAGGTGTAGAAGCTGATACCTACAGGCAGGATCACGTTCAACGTTACCCAGTCCAACTGGTAATGGAACAGCCCCCTGAACAACTGCGCCAGACTGTCCGCGAAGAAGTTATAATACTTGAATACGCCTAAGATCAGGAAGTTCAGTATCAGATTGGCTGCGCACACCATCCGCGCTTTCCCCTCCTGAGTAGGAGGGGTTAGGGGTGGTCTGATCAGCCTTAATCTCTCTATCAATATCCCGCTATAGAAACTGCACAGCGACGTAAACACGATCAAAAACAGGAAACGCCAGTCCCACCAGCCATAAAACACATAGCTGGCCGTGACAATCAGCAGATTCTGCCATTCGCGCTTCTGGAAGACAAACCAGTAAAGCACAAATACTATCGGCAGAAACACCAGGAACTCAAATGAATTAAAGAGCATATCCTATATGATGCAATTCACGACAGTTTCCAAATTATTCTGCAAAGGTACAACAATTTGCCGACACTCGCAAGGAAATAGCCAACTAATGTCGCTTTTACAGCCTTTAGTGAGAAAAACATACGTGTTGACTTGTTTTGGGCTCATCTCTCCCATTATCTTTGGAAATGCCTTTGTACAAAGGGGAAAGAGTATGGGAGAGATGCTTTTCATCCCTCCCAAATCTCTCCCAAATCACTCCCTTCATCTCTCCCATGACAGTCAGACTGCATGAAGCGGCACCACCTCGTAGTAGGCTACATGCGAGTGCTCCTTGTGGTTGAAGCCGAGGGCATTGATGATCTTGCCCAGACGAACCCTGTTGCCGATGGTGTTCTGCAGCGAAGGATAATCCTGCTGGATGATGGTGATGATCTGATCGCAGTTCAACTTCTTCACCACCTCGCCCTCTTTCGGCTGACGGAAGCAGGCCACGAACATCTCACCGAGATCCTTCTGATCCATGAACTCCTGATTCAACTGCTGGATGCGGGCCACCTCCTCGTTGTTGAACCAATAAGGCGCCTTCAACTCCAGCAACTCATACACCACCTGGGCATACAACTGACCATAGTCAATCTCGCCCGTGTTGTCAATCAGCTGGCCGTCAGGAATCTGGATGCAGATGTAACGTCGGCTGCCAGTCGAATCCTGCAAGGGATGACGGTTGTTGGTCGTTGCCACGAATGAGGCAAATCGAGGGCGATCCTCCTGAGTACGTCCGAAGATAGGACGGCTGTTCACCTTACTTACTGACAGCGTCTGCTTCAGCGAAGCCTGCTGGCTGTGACGGATGGCATCCAGCTCATCGAGGTTGACCAGGAGGTTGTTCGTCAGCGCCATCTCCTTGTCGAACTTGTTCGCCAAGTTCAGGTGTCCGAGGAAATACTCTCGCAGATACGGAGGCAGCAGCCTTCTGACGAAGACGGTCTTTCCGCAGCCCTGCTGTCCGATGAGCGTCGGCACGCACTCATTACCGTGCAGCATGTCCATCTGCATCCAATGGGCTACGGCAGAGCGCAGCCAGATGGTGAGATAGTTCAGCTGCTCAGAACTGATGCCTGGGATGCGGCTGAAGACACGGGCGATGTGGTTCTGTCCGTCCCATGCAGGCAGACCATCGAGAAACACCTGAATCGGATTGAACTTTGGCACCTCTTCTGATTCAACATAGTCCTTGATTTCCGACTTCGGACTGCCCTTCTCCAGCACCTCCTCGCGCTTGGCACGAATCACGATACTGTTCAGAGCCGCTGGCGTCAGCGTCCTGAATTCCAAACTGGCTTCATCGAAGCCGCACGAGAGACTGCCGGACAGTCCGACAGTATTGCCTCCAGCCATCTGGGCAGCCTTCGGCAAGGTCGCAAACTCTACCTTTCCGTTGAGGATGTTTCTGCGGAAGCGGTAGTTCTCCATGAGGAACAGCTCGATGGCGAGCGTCCCCTGCTGCGAAACTCCTGGAGTCTCGACAGCCATTAGTACACTTTTCTCCATAACTATATCTGGTCAATAAATCAATCTCTGCTCCTTTGGGCAGTCATCTGCAGTAGTAATGACGCGCTTTTCACAGCGTGTTTTTTCAGTTTGCAAAGGTACAAAATTTTTCTTTGATTTGCAAATAATTTCCTAATTATTTTACTCCGTGTGGTGATAAGTTCCTAAAAGCTTGTGTACCTCGGGAAAAGTGAGTACCTTTGCGGCAAAATCATAAGTTATGCTGCTCAGTCAATTCGAATATCGTTTTCCTACAGAGGACAGTTGTATAGATTATTTCTGGTCATACAGAATACTATTGGCTTAGAGGGAAACAAGCCTTCGAATGCAAGTTTTGTCGTCATCGGACTCCCTTGACAAAAGGCACTGTGATGGAGCACAGTAAGCTTCCAATGCGCACATGGTTTTATACGATGCATCTAATGACTTCAATCAAGCAAGTGCTTTCTGCCAAAGAAGTGCAGCATCAGCTGCACATGCCAGAATATCCTCCTGTGTGGTTAATGATGATGAAGCTACGTAACATCATGGGCAAACGTGAGAGCATATACAAACTCTCCGGTACTGTTGAACTGGACGAGGCTTTCTTCCCAACGCGGATGGAGGCAGACGAAAAAGCAGAGCCGATGAAGCGCGGAGCAGGAAGCCAAAGGCAATCCAAAGTCTTGGTAATCGTTGAAAGTAAGGCGGTTGACGACATCCTAAGGGCATATTTGGAGTCAAAGGACATCCCAACAGCTATGGATAAGGCTGCAAAGCTTACCAAACGGTCAAAGAGGCAGTCTGTGAAGAAGGTGGTTCATTACATCAAAATGTTTGCCATTGACGACCTGAAGGCTTCTACCATTGATGAGCTGCTTGCACAAAACGTGGATGCAAAAGCTATTATTCTCTCCGACGGATCCTCCTCACATGTGAACTTGGACAAGAACTTTGCTAAGCATATTCCAATCGTAGAGAAGGGAAACGTGGACGAAGTGGTAAAGAAGGGACTACCTTGGGTACATATAATAATAGGTGAGTGTCGAAATGGCATTGCCGCTATCCATAAGGAGATTGACGGAAGATTCCTACAGCTGTATCTAAATGAATATTGCTGGAAGTTTAACCGCAGGTTCTTCCGTGACTCCAACGATCCAAAATATGACTTGTTCGATAGGCTAGTAAGAATTTCTGCCTTATACACTTCTGATGTAAAATGGAGAGACTACACCCCAGAAATAGAGGACGAAGAGGACTTGTGAGGCTTTAGGAACTTATCACCACACGGATTTATTTTAAGTTTTAACATAAACTTTTATGCGATTCCACATTATATATAATAAGGTGTATGGCTGACAAATCCAAAAGGATACTTGACGTGAGGGATGAAGGGAGATATTTAGGAGAGATATGGGAGGGATGAAGGGAGAGATGAATCTCTCAAAACCCCTTTAGATAAAGGATTTTTGCTCAAAAAATGGGAGAGATGACGAAAAAACGAGTTACCATTGCAAAAAACGATGATTATCAGGCTTCAAAATGTGTCAGTCAGCTCATCTGGACTTTGGGCTATGTAAAGTGGGACTTTCCTTAGACTAAACTCCCACTTTCCTTAGGGGAAACTCCTGAATTCTCGAGAGAATTTCGGAGAAAGGTGCTATGTTTCTGGCAGAAACTAGGCACCTTTCTCAGACTTTGGACTAACCTTTCTTGGAGTTTAATGGCACTACTCCGAAAACCAAGGCGATACCAGTGACCATAATGATGGAGCGCATGATTTGATTACTTAATCCATTTCGTACCATTAACGATATAAACGCCTTTGGGCAACTGCTGCCAGACTGCATCAAAATTGCGCTGGGTGGTGCGAACCACTTGCAGGCCGCCAAGGGTGTGAATAGTAACCTTTTGGCTTTCATCGACAGAGAACAGAATCCGCTCGATATCTGTCGTACCATCATCGAAGTTGATCTCAACGATGCCACGAGAGGAACTGCCAGTCATATAGGCCTCAAAGGGATGGACATCACGGAGATTGCTGATAAAGCGACTTCCTGGATCATAACCACCCGAATATCTGGCATTATTCAGTGCCATTATCGTTGAAGATTTGCTAACTGCAACGAAAGTAGGTAAGAAACTACCATTAAACGTCGGTGTTTGGGGAATTGTTACATTCTCAGCAGAGAAAGTCACGTCTCCAGCCAGAATGTAATCGTATTTATAATTACTATTATTCGGCATAGAAATGATATAAGGTTCATTAGCCTTAATAGCCGATGTCCGATGGAAACTGCTGCCAGAGAAATTTGCAAGCCAGAAAGGTTTTTGATTAGAGCCTGTACTATAAGAGGCAAAAGGCACCATCTCGCCCTTCGTGCTATGACTGACTTTTTGTACGTCGAAAGGCAGGGCGATGGTCTCCCACCCCATACCATCACCACCAGTCTCCATACTATAATTATGGGTATAGGAAATGCTCTGGGCAGTGAAGGATTTGGGAGAATAGAATTGTCTGCCATCATCTGAAAGTATTACGGATTGAGCTATGCCATCTACTATGACATTCTTCACTGACGATGGTGCATAAGAAGCAGACTTCACATAAAGCAGGAAGTTCGAACCAATAGAGGAATTACTAAATGCATTCATAGGCAGTGCAGCCTCAACATTCCAAATCAGTGCACCAAGGTTGCAACCCTTAAATGCATCATCAGCAATACCCGTCACTTGGTAAAGAATTCCGTCGTAACTAACAGAAACAGGAATCTCTATACTCACCAATTCCGTATCAACCGACTTTACTTTAACCTTCTTATCAGACTTAATTCCCTGATAGGTCGCACCATCTATCTCAAAACTGATCTCACCCTTCTCATTCACCGTCAACACACCTTTATTATATGAAATACTGTAGTTCTGAGCTTCAGCACCAGACACATTGATATCATAAATTCCAGGTGAACTACTTGCAGTAGCCGTTGTTGTTACAGTAGGTTTAATAGTCAGAACACTTTCGTTTTCACCATTCTTGAATCCGCTATAAGTTACCTCAAAGTCCGGATTCTCCTGTTCCACCTCACGACTATATGATTTGGCCGTAACACTGAGAGGAGCCTTTGTGATAGTCAGAGTGCCATCAACGTATTTCACATTGGAGTTTTCAACACTACCCTTTGTTATTCTAATAATGTATGTCCCTACAGGAGAAGTAGCTGTTGCATCACAAGTAATAGATGGGGTGCCGATTAACTCATCACCTTCCCTTGTATAATCAAATACAGGATTGGAGTCGCCATATTCTCGTGTATAATTATTAGCGGTAAGCACTACATCTTGTCCATCGGTAATATTAATGAACTTATACCAACCTTTCTTAGACCGATAGGCAGCCTCCGTTCCTGCTGGAACAGTCAGTGTGGCTGTGGTATAGGTACTGAACACATTCTCTTCGATATCAAATGGTTGCTTTATTTCCGAGGTAATGGAATTCAGACTGGTACAGCCGTTAAAGGCATTAATTGCAATTGAAGTAACAGTGCTAGGAATAGTAATAGAGGTGATACCCTTACAGCCTTCGAAAGAAGAACCACCTATTGAACTCAATCCTTCTGATAGCCCTATTGAGGTCAAACCTGTACAATCTTCAAAAGCAGAGCTGCTAATATATGTAACACTGCTCGGTATAGTCAAAGAGGTAATGCTTCTGCACTGATAGAATGCATAACTCGAAATTGACGTCACCCCGCTTGGAATCGAGAGGCTCTTAACTTCTACATCATTCAAATAGAATGCCTTCGCACTGGAAAGTGGGCTGGAGTGCTGATTAGCAAACTTCACCTTACACCATGCCTCTAAACTCGTGATGTTGACCTTGATATTACTACCACAGTCTATGAATGCATATTCACCAATGGAGGTTATACTGCTTGGAATTGACAGATAGGTAATATCATCGCGTCCTTCAAAAGATCTCTCTGCTAAAGATGTCACCCTATACTCTGTTCCGTTGTAATTAATGGATTCTGGAATGTTGACGTTTCTCTGGCTACTATCAATGAATTTGACTTCAGCCGTCATTGCAAAGTTATCAACTTTATACGAAATGCCGTTATTTGTGAATTCATTAATTAGCGACCCATCATCATTTAAGACGGTCCAATTAGTCGGAATACCATCTGCACCTCTTTTCCATGAATTCATACTTGACGACTTGGTGAATGTACCATCTAATGCTACATTGCTAAGCCAATTACTTGTACAATCACTTGCAGAAATATTATTAGCAAGACAAGTCATTTCCTTAAGATTAGTACAGCCCGCGAACATATATTCATAACATTTGGATGTCAATGTTGTAGCTGGCAACTGAGGTGCTATTGTTAAGGACGTACAACCTCTAAACATAGAACGATAACACATATCTGCCAATTTTGTAGCTGGCAGCTTAGGTGCTGTCATTAAGGATGTACAACCACCAAACATATAGCAATAACAACTCTCGCCCAATGATGTGGCCGGTAACAGAGGTGCCGTAGTCAATGAGGTACAAGCGTAAAACATACCTTCATAACAACTATTTGCTAATGTCGTAGCTGGCAACTGAGGTGCCGTAGTCAAGGATGTACAACTACGGAACATACCCTCATAACAGTTTTTTGCAAGTTTCGTGGCTGGAAGTTCTAATTTTTCTGCACTTATCAAACCGGTACAATTAAGGAACAATTCAAAAAACGTATGATCCTTTCCCGTTAAGTCTGTCTGCCCAACGAAATTGTCTCCATATAACAGAGACATTATATTGCCTTCAACATCAAAACGTCCTGTTGAAGAAAAGCCACCAATACCACTAATCGCTTCCTCACCATTCACTTCTGAATATAATGGTCTGAGAGAACCTCTAAACATAATCTTCTTTCCTGCTTGCATTATTGGTGATTGTTCGTTTCTTGCCAATGGCGACCACGTAATGCCACTATCAAGCGAATAGTAAATCACAGAGTTGTCTACATTATTATATGATGTACCACTGAAACTGAAAGTTCCGCGCTCTTTTGCAATAAAGGTGAGGTAAGGAAGTTCAGGACTGATGACAGGGTCATCATCCCCACTTGTTGCTTCTGTAATTCTGCTGAATTTATTCCATCCTGCCGTAGACTGATAGGCCCACTTCGTACCATTGGGGACTTTAAGTGTGGCAGTAGAATATGTGTTGAATACATTGTCATTGATAGCAAATGGTTGCTGGATCTCCGAGGTGATAGCATTCAAATTAGTACAACCCTTAAAGGCATTAATGGCTATCGAAGTAACAGTGCTGGGGATCGTAATGGAGGTTAGGCCTTTACATCCCTCAAAAGAAGAGCCACCGATTGAAGTCAATCCTTTTGAAAGAGTAACCGAGGTCAGCCCCGTGCAGTCCTCAAAGGCAGAACTGCCGATAGAAGTGACACTGCCCGAAATATTTAAAGAGGTAATGCTTCTACACTGATAGAAGGTATATTTACCGATGGATGTAATAGTTTCTGGAATATTAATGCTGGTGGTCTCTACATCATACAACAGAACCTTCCCAGCGCTGGATAATGGGCTGGAGTGTTCATTACCCAATTCCATCTTGCACCAGGCATCGAGGTTTGCAATGTTCACAGTCATATTGCTTCCGCAATCTCTGAAAGCGTTATTCCCAATAGATTTAATGGAGTACTGAAGCGACAGATAAGTAATATCACTCCTCCCCTCGAAAGCACTTTCTCCGATGGAAGTCACGCGGTACTTTGTACCATCCAATGTGATACTGCTAGGGATGTCTGCCCTTGTAGTCCATGAAGCCAATCCCGTTACTTCCAAAGTACCATCACTCTTAACATTGTAGAAAATACCATCGTTTGTGAGATCATAGGCAAACAACGGCATACTTACCAATAAAACGAAAACACTGAGTAAACATCTCAGACTATTATTCTTTTTCATCATTCTTAATCTCCTTTTTCATTGTTAACAATTGGCATGGGATTATCATCCTCTGTTGGAATCACACCCTGATCTACGGGAATGGAGTAACCTTTACTTACGACTACATCATTCATAGAATCAGGTAAATCTTTTTGGCAGGAAACTGTTAGGAGCGCGACTGCCACAATTACAAATATCGATAATATTGTCTTCATTGTTCAAATATTATTAGAATTCATAGATAAAACCTGCATTAATACCAAAGCCTTCACCCCATGCCTTGAGCTTGCTATCTCCTTTTTTGATGACTTCAAAGACCTTATCGCCTCCAATGGCGAAGTCATATTGAGGCGTTAGATAAACACGAAGACGGTTCACCACCTTTAAGTTGAGACGAAGAGCTACGAATGCACTCATTGGATTGGATTTCTTGAAGTAGTCACCGCTATTAGAAACACCGTTAGCATCTTTACCAGAAATCATATTAAAGGAAACACCAACTTGAGGCGACACCCGAAAGGCTTCTGAGCCAATGCTGTAGCCCAACCTCACCCAAAACTTACTACAAGAATAATCGTAGGACTCTACAAACGATGGGTCATTTGGACGGCTGAAAGTGATACTTTCCACCTTGTCTAGTCCAAGTACATACCCAGCCTCCAATTGGAAATTCTTATAACTGGCTCCCAAAAAGGCTGATGGACCCATTACGCTGATGGCATTAAAGCCCAATCCTGCATAGATGTAAAAATCGGGAGTCGTATATCCAGGCACAAAGATTTCTGCATCATACGTTACTCTCGGTTGGAGTTCAGGAAGGGGGAAGTCTCTTATGACTCCCAGTTTGGGATGCCTTACCGTGATACGTTTAGCCTTATAAGGAACAAACAAACTTACCTCACCAGCCTTCCTCTCCTGAGCAAGCATTCCCATGTTGGTGTCAAACTCAAATAAAGAATCGATCACAGCAAAACGAATCCGAGCCGCATAATCACCGTTTAGATCTTTATATTTCGTTTGGATAGAAGTTATATTTTCACGTAAATTTCTGATTTCAAAACCAACTTCTTGGCCTATCGCCAAAATAGGCAACATACAGAATATTACTGTAATCAAATAAAAACGGTTATTACACAAATAAAATCTTTTCATAATTTTTCAATTCATAATCACCTTAAATATATATTACCCTTAAGCCCGACAAACACTTACTACTTGGACATCGGAAGGATAACGTCTCCTAAGTTCACTTAATGCTTCACTCTCGCTTCCTCCGCGTAATTCCAAGACTGTTTCTCCTGCAGATCCTGCACCATAACGATACTTTACTCGATACCTTTCCATAACAGTTCAAATTATATATTATGCCTACTCTTACTATGGGTTTTCGGCTTCTCCCATTTCTCCAAATTAGAGTATTATCTCGATTTTGTTAATATTTATCTGGTTTTACTGCTGTTAATATGCCTTGTTCGGTTCTGATTAAAGTTTGCCCGGTTTTCCTCAAAAATGACTCCTGATGCTGCTAATTGCACATTCACCATAGCACAGTAGTCATTATTGAAGTCCTGTCGTGGCTGTGTCCTTGCTGTATTGTCATTAGCTTTAACAGCAAAGCTTTTCACATCTAGAGTCTGTGCTTGAAGGCCTATGACACAAACAAGGGAAAGTACAATCGTAAGATACTTTTTTCTCCTTTTCATATTGTTTTGATTAATTTGCAATTGGATAAAATAGTTTTTGGAATACTTTTCATATGATACTGATTTTATCATCTAAGCTTTTTCATATTTAAATACTATCTTACTCTTTTTACACTAATTATCCTAATGCGTTCACCATTATTCCAGAATAAACTTCTAAAATCATTGGCAACAGTTTCATTATCTACAAGCTTTGAATAAGTTCGGCTTGTGTCATGCTTATATCCATTTTCATTCTCCCATTGTATTTCATAGTGATATGTCTTATTTAATGAGTCACTTTGTGCAGAATCGTTATTACCAGAGACAATTCTTTCACTAGCTCTACCCGCAGAATTATATGAATCACTTTTTGAAAAGACATAGGCTAATATAAGTGCTAATATAATTAAACATATTACTATAAGACCTGTTAAAACTAATGGTGTAAGGAATCCCATTAATAGAGCGGTAGTGAAAATACCCAAACGCCTATATATTACTGAAAGGGAAGATGACAATAGCAAAAAAATAAGATATAATATCAACAAACCTTTAGATGAACTAGCTTTCAAGAAATCTGTTAAGAAGCCCTCATTTGTATTATCTTTTATTGTCAAGCTAATAAGAATAGATAATGTAAACCCTATTATCGTTGCAACCCAGCCAATTATTTTCTCCTTATCATCCAATTTTTTTCTATACAAAATGCAGATAGGATAAACCGACCCAACTATACATGCTAAGACAACATATATTCTTATTTCATCATAGTCCGTATCACCAAACAACAATAATCCCATAAAAAGAATTCCTATAATTCCTATCCATGATACAGGATTTGACAATCCGAAATCAGTTTTTATGTTGTCCGTATTTCTTAATCTTTTAGCCTTTGACATACGCGATCTAACGCTTTTTATAATCATTATACATCTTTATATGCTCTGGAATATACTGCAGAAATGTGACAGTTGCAATCCTATCAAAAAAGAAATACAACAAACCCAATTGGAGAGGGAGACCATTCAGATTACCCAAATAATCACCTTCAACACTTATGGCATTCCCTTTTTCATCTATAATTCCAACTTTTTCATCAAAAAAATCATATACATTTCCTTTTTCATTTATATACCCGACCTTGGTGTTGTCACGATTCCATAGTATTCCTTGGGTATCAATTCTCCCTCCAACTTTTTTTGCATCAGCATAATATAATATGACTCCATCATTACGTATTTCACCAATAACATTAAAAGTTTCTTTCCCATTAAACATATAATTACTACTTATTATACGGCCATCAGGCAATATATTACCTATAAAAGTATGATCAACTATCTCTTTTGCTCTACTATCTCCATATCTAGCAGATTTTTTTAAGTAATATTTACCAAGACTTGCACCACCTGTTGTATGGTCACTATAATTGAACATTCCCAATAAATAATAAACATCACCCATCAAAATTGAATCAACAATACAATCTTTAGGTATATCTTGAATGTTAAAAAGATTTCCGGCTAATTTGTAGTTCTTTTTAGTATAGTAATGATACAAACCAAGCACATTTTTCCCATAATCTGAGCCTGACAAATAGGAATAAATGTTTGCTGCTTTTTGGTTAATAGGAACACTGTTCCCCCTAATATACATACATGCAAGACTTGCCATTGCTTTTGAACGGCATTTTGCCTCTTCACTTGCTCCCATCGTGCTATAGATGTAATGGCCATCGAATCCATGACATTCTAGAATTCTTCGGTAATCATTTAGAGAACACGATGACTTCTCAAAAAGAATCTTTGCCTTTTGATAATTCTTTTTTATACCTATTCCTTCATAATAAAGCCTGCCCAATCGATACTGCGAAATATGGTCATCCATCTCGTCGCCACGCTGATACCAATATATTGCGCTATCATAATTACAAACTTGTTCAAAATCGAGAGCTTTTATGAGTATTTCTTTTTTGATAGAAGTCTTGTTGACATTTTCCTCGTAGCTCTTATTGAGAGAGCTGTCTGGGAATGACACTTTTTGTCTGTATTGTTTTGATAGTTGATTCATTTCTTTATAAAAAGTTCCACCTTTATCGTCTGACAATGCAAACAATCTTGACAAACTATTGTAGGCATATAAATATCCCTCATTTGCTGCTTGAGTCAGGCAATCATACGCCTTTACAATATCGTTTTCTGCCCATGCAATCATACCTTCGTTATAAGCATTTGGCGCATCTGTTCTTTTTCCTAACAAAGTAAGCTCATAGGTGTATTTAGATTTTAAAGATTCTATATCATAATCTGAAAAAAATATCGTTTTAGGAGGATAATTTTTATGGACTACTTTTATTTCTTTTGTTCCTTCAGGCATATAAACCCAATATTCATTCGTCTTAAAATCAATTTCCCCGACAACATTCCCATAAAATAGAACGTTTTCTATTGGAAATTGAACTTTCAGTAAAGCACAAGGCTCTCCTTTAATGTCATCTCTTCTTCTTGTACTTGCTTGCACTGAATTTGACTGCACCATTTTTACAACTACAATTTCCTGACACATGCTATCTGTAAAAAACAACATGACAATCATAACAAAAACAATTCTGAACATATTTCTATCAATTATCAACTCCTAATAATTCATTAAATTCTGCAACCAGTTTTCTGGCAGGATCGCAACCATATTCAGCCAATTTCCTACTTACTATGTAAATAATTGGCGACAAGTAGAAACCAAAGTAGTGACTGGTATTCATAATTACACTTTTCAGCAAAAATGATTTCTCCATTAAGCTAAACAGATAATCTGGGGATATGTCATTGCTAAGATTTTTAAATTCACTACTTTTCATAAAAGCGTCATCATACCCTTTTTTATAAGCGATTAAGCAGTATTTACTTGCTCTATCGTAATCTTCTTTTAGTAATGTTTGGCCTATAATAAAAGCTAAAGAAGCATCTCGCCCATCTTCTCGCCCATCATACTCTTCATACATTTCCGGATGAGGTATATTTAAAGCATAATGATAAAGTAACTCCCCATTCATTTCTTTTAAGCACATACTATCTCCTTCTTCAATTATTTGATCGACCCATTTAAGAGCCAATTTATATTCTTTTTCAAATATGCAAATATTTGCCATTGCTATTTGGGCTTCTTTCTTCCCACCTAGTGCTTCTCTATTGATAATCATTTTTACAACAGGAGATAATTTCTCACCCTTATAATTCCACTTCTGACTATAGATGTCGTCAATTGATTGTCTGTCAACAATCTCAAAATTAGATGATGCAAACATATCCACTATTCTCAACTCATAACAACAAGCAGAAGACAGTGTATTAATTCCATAATCAGCAAAAACAATATCTTTCGGCAAATAACCAGTTTTTTTTATTCTAAGCCGCTTAGCTCCTTGAGCCATATAGACCCAATATGCAGTATCTTTAGCTTCCACTTTTGAAATGAAAGTATTCTCAAATTCAAAACCGTTTTGAAATGGACTTATTATTATAAGTGCACAAGGATTCCCATTCATATCCTTTATATTGCTTTTGCCCCCAACTGTGCCCACTTGTTTAAAAGTCTGTACTTGCAATTCCTGAGAACTAACGTGCGATGGGAATAATAATAAAAAAGCAATTAAAAATATACTAGCCATATCATCTTCATATTTATGTCTTAACACAGAATCTTTGTATTATTCAATATTAAACTATGCAGAAGTTTGTTTACCAAATGTCAAAATCTTTTAAACTAAAAATATCATCCTTAGAGATTGGTTTGCCATTTGTCATTTCAGGTTGCCATGTAGTGACCTGGATTTGTGGAGAATTGTTATCTGTAAAATCCCATATTTGGAAAAGGTATCCTTCATCATGATACAAATTCGAAACCCATTCAATCTTTAGCGTAACTCCACAATAATTAGGATTTAGAGGATATCTCACAACTTCAATTTCATCGAAAACAACTTTTAAATAATTATTACGTTCAAAAACTCGCCTTAAATTTTGAAGGTACTGTTCTATTGTTTGTTTGTTGTAGAGAATTTTAGTAGAGTCAAGACCATCCTTTTTGTATATTTCGACTTTTGAGGTAATAGAAATAAAACCTTGTCTAAATACGTCTTCAATGAAATGGATGTCTTTTTGATTATATGCAGTACGTAAACGTTCTATATAATCAAGTATCACTTGTCGACGATGTAAATCCGTTATACCTATATTACTTGGGATAATGGCCTTATAAAGGTTCATTGATATTGAAAGATAGAATTTCTCGACATTTCCATCTTTGTCGAAACTAATGACTGCTTCTTGATATTCATCTTCTCCGAACTCACGTTCGCCAGTAGGTTTCATCATCAGAGGGATATTACGTATTTGATAGCCACTGTCTGTAGTCAGACAATGCTCGATGATCTCCTCGTCAGTACACATAAATGGTGAGTTCTCCCAAAGCATCGCCATTGATTGTTGTACCCTCTCGTTTACTTCCATTTTTGCAAAATCGAGAGCACGCTTTTCTGAACATGCAGCATTAATCTCATTCAATATCTTTGTCACGCTACTTTCGATTTGCTTTTTTACAACAGGATTGTCAATCCCGTTAACGATAGTAATTTTAATACCATCAGCCTTGGCAACAATATAAGTTAAAAGGCATATAAGCAACAAAACATATCTTTTCTTTTTCTCCATCTTATTATATTATTACAACGGGTCTAACATTCATCAGCCATGAACCACTTACCATGCTATAGATTAAACCTAATTATTAAATACCGGTCTTACATAAATCTCTGTTTTTTTGTTGTCTGATCCATATCTAAGAGATGAGCTCCCAATGTATATTGTTTCTGGCCAGCCATCATGGAAAGAATAGGCAGAACCCTCTAGATAATATGGAGTTGAAGTCCAATAATACGCTTGCACTGAGTATCCACCCCAATATCTAAATGGTATGCTGATAGAGTTCCCATTTCGTCCTTTAAACGTTGCTACTAAAATAGCTTTATTCATAGTATCTGAATGGGGATAATCCTGCCATGATAAAGAACAATACTCTATTAACTCCTTGACCTCTTCTTTGGTTGGAATCCGGGCTCGTCCATTCTCGATTTGACTATCCCAATAACATCTGTTTCCCATCTCCAAAGGAGAACTGGCTCCAACATTGCACGAAGACCACATTGTACCACTTGGGAGCCCTAAATCAACAAAACCGTCAGTATTCATTGATTGTTGTACATTTATGTCTATAGAATATACTTCACCATTATTCAATTTGGTTAATTCTACATTGACTTTTCCTACTCTGTTGCCGCCATTATTTTGCTCCGCTACAATTTTGAATGATCTAGAATTTATAGAACTAATAGTTAACCAACGATCATTTGTGTTAACTTCATAAGTTCCATCAGTATCAACGGTTATCAATTCCGAAGTTCCCCCTTCGCCAGAAAATAATATCTGTGTTGTATTAACAGTTAGATATCTACCATCTTGTTTGACTCTGACTTTGGCGCCTTGTCCATTAGTTGGTGTTATTGTAACAATGCATTCTCGAGATTTCATGGAAGCATTGTCGCCAGCCGTGATATCAATAATCGCATCGCCGGAACCATTTGTTGATGATAGTGTCAACCATGATGCATTGTCAGACACAGTCGCATTCCAGTTGTCATTTGTTGAGAATGAGATCTGGAGCGTCCCGCCCTTTGAGGTAAACATTTTGTCAGATTCTGAGATGTTGAAATATTTACCCTGTTGGGTTATCGTAATTGTTTGATGGAGTTCACCAGCTACAATCTTTACACTTCCAGTTCTTGAGTTGTCGCCCTTATTCTCCTCAACAGAGATAGAAAGTGTCGACTTCCCCGTACCAGATGTTTGTGAAAGGGTTATCCATCCTTCAGAACTCGATGCTGACCATGATGATATTGTATTGATGACCACTTCCTGAGTTGATGCATTTGCACCAAATTGGAGGTTATTATTGTCTACAGACAAGCTCAACCCTTCTTGTTGGACTTCTACAATTGCGGACAATGTCAGCCCTTCCCTTTCTATCTTAATCTTTCCGTTTCGACTGGATGCACTTGAGTTATTTTGAGCCGTCAGGGAGATTGTCTGGCTGTTCTTTCCTGAGAGCGAACTTGCTGACAGCCATTCTGGTAATGATGTTATACTCCAGTCTGTATTACTATTTATTTCCAGTTGTTTTGACTCTGTGTCTGCTGAGAATGACAAAGAAGTTGGCTTTGCCTCAAGGAACAATCCCTTTTGAGCAATAGGTATCTGTAGTTTGGAAGAACCACCTATGTTCACATAGACATAGCCTGTTCTTTCGGAAGTAGAATTGTTTTCCAAAGCAGAAATGGATAAGTTATGGCTTCCTGCTCCACCTGAAGATGGTGAAACGGTAATCCATGAGTCTGAAGTTTTAGCCTCCCATGCTGCATCAGCTGTGATAGATATGGATTTTGATCCACCTTCTTTATCAAATACCAACGTCTCTGTTGATCCAGATACACCAGCTGGCTCTTGGGTAATGTTAACAGAAGATGAAATACCGTTTGCAGATGAAAGTGTTATAATAGCTGTTCGAGATGCATCAGAAGGATTCTCTTCGACATTTACAGTCAGGGTCTTTCCGTCTTGAGAAGCTTCTGCCTTTGCCCACGATGCAGAAGAAGTTGGCTTCCATGTAACATTGGATGTGACGTTGATGGTCTGACTTCCACCACTACCCTGGAATGTCAAGGAAGTCGATGCAGGTGTGATATAGGATGCTGCAGCCTGCTGTGTAGCAGAAACCATAGTTCTGAAGCTCCATCCAGGATCTGCGGATTCCAGATAAAACATGGCCGTCCTTGCTGTATCGGCAGAAAGATTCTCTGAAGCAGTGAAAGCTACGGAACTTGTAGTTGAGCCGGAATTAGGATTTACTGATAGCCATTCGGGTAATCCAGCAAAACACCATGCCACATTATTGGCATAAACAGTAACATTATCAACTCCTCCGTCCGAATCGAATGACAGCTTATTGTTACTGATACTAAGTGAGTGACCAGATAATGACGCATGATAACTATCAGGCACATTACTGTCAGAACAACCTGTTAAGAAAGCGATACTTATAATAAATATGTAAAGCCTATCTAATGATCTCATATTTCAACACGCTAAAAAGTTACATATACTCCAATTCTGACGTTAAATCCCTTAGCGAATCCATCAACCTTAGAAGAAACGTCAGCAACACGTTCATAAAGATCTGACTTGCTCAAAGTGAGTGAATACTCAGGTGAAACACCTACGCCCAACCAAGGCAGTATCAAATAGTCAATTTTCACAGAAGCAGAAGCATTTAATGAATATCCGTTTTTTGCATCTAACTGATTATCGCTTTTCTTACTCTCTGTTCCACTCAACGAGACGACGCCAACACCTATCTGAGGAGTTATTCTGAAAGGACGACCTAAATAGAAAGCATAGCCTACTTTTCCTCCAAAAAATGAAGGCTTATATGTGTAACTGGATGGAGAGCCTGCTTCAGCATTATTTGTGCTGTTCCAAAAGATTTCCTCACTTTCTGAAAGCCCCATCATATAAGATGCTTCCACATTGAGATGGTTTACATACCCCCCAATGGCAGCACCAAAAGCCGTCATACTACCTAATTGAATCTGCGGTTCTATATAGATATTCTTTTTCTTAAATTCAGAAATATCGTTATCATTGCGCTCAATTATGAGTTTTAACACATAACTATGTTTCTCCTCAAGTTGATTGATGCCATAATCTTTAAATCTTACCTCTAATGGAAGGAAACCCTCCAATTTGACAACGATTCGTTTGCTATCAGGATGCACATATACAGAATATTCACTGCTTTTGTATGCCACATCACCAACAATCAGCCCTTCAAATGTTGCATCAGGAGATGCTAATAGAACTTTGATAAAAGCACAATATTTGCCTTCATGTTGCCTTGGTTTACTCCTCGCTGTTATGTCAGATTGACTAACCGTAAAATAATCCACCTTCAATTCCTGCGCATCAATCCCAGAAAAGTAGAAAACAGTAATAAATAATAAAAAAAACTTAATATGGTAATTTGTCTTATTCATTTCTTAACCCTATTCTTGTAATGATTACAAAACTATAACTTCAAACTTGCTTTATCATTTCCGTTTTTGGCGGCTTTTTCGAACCATTTTCGAGCCATCTTCATGTCCTGTTTTACACCTTTTCCTTTCTCATAACACAATCCTAATTGATACTGTGCATCTGCATAATTATGTTTTGCGGCCTTTTCATACCATTTGACTGCTTGTTCATAATCAGGTTTCGGAAATCCTTGACCATAATAGTAAGATCTTCCAAGATAATACTGGGCTTCTGCCCAATTCTGATCTGCTGATTTTCTAAACCATGCCACAGCTGAATAATAATTTTGAGGAATGCCTTGACCTCGGTAATAGCATTTCCCTAAGTTGCACTGATCTTCAGCCTTGCCTGCCTCAGCACCATTCTGAAAATCAGAAGGTACACTTTTGGAAGAAAAAGATGCAATTCTGACAGCATTCTCCTCTGCTAATGAGAGTATATATGTTACATTTGTTGCAACACATTTCTCTCCATAATCGTCAAAGCGTACAATTATTGGATGACGTTTATTTAATAACACAGTTAATACCTCAGATTCATCTGGAACAAATACCCAATACTCGTTTGTCTTGTTCTCAACACTACCTATTGCTTCTTTGAATGACAATCCATCTAATAGACATCTGACTTTTATAAGGGCGCATGGAATTCCTTTGGAATCAAGCCTTTTATGAGTCCTCGCTTCCACTGACGTTGTACTTTCAAAGCTCTTGACAATAACATTTTGCGTCCAACCTGCAAGTTGAAGAAATAGAAGAGATACAATAATTGCAATCTTGGATTTAATCATTTCATATTAAAGTTTAAAGTGGGGCAAATCTGGAACTTGCCCCACTTAAGTATTATTTCACTTCAACATTAACATTCTCCATTAGAGATTTTAATAAAGATTTGGGCATAGCAGCTTTTACAGCTTCCGCAGCTTGGTGAGCTTGTGGATGGCCCAATTTTTCAGCCTTTTCAAAATATTTTAGAGATTTCTTCAAATCTTGTTTTACGCCAATTCCAGAAGAATAGCAGACTCCTAAATTATAAAATGCATCAGCATAGCCTTTTTCTGCAGCTGATTCGTACAATTCAATTGCCTTTTTCTCGTTTTTGTTTACACCTGTTCCATTAATGTAACATGATGCCAAAAAAGATTGCCCCATAGCATTCCCTTGATTTGAAGATTTTTGTAACAAATCAACAGCCTTTTCAGGATTCACATTCACCCCTGCTCCTGTTAAGTAAAGATAGCCTAAATATGCTTGACCATCAGCATTTCCTTGTTCAGATGCTTTCTCAAATAGCATTTTTGCCTTAGAAACATCTTGTGAAACTCCAATTCCATTAAGATAATATGTGCCTATATTTGCTTGTCCTTGTGCATCACCTTCAGATGCCGCTTTTTCCGTCCATTCTATAGCCTTTTTTAAGTCTTGCTGTACTCCAGTACCAGAAGCGTAAAATGCGCCAACGTTAGTCATAGCCTGTGAAACGCCCTGCTCTGCAGCCTTCAAATAATATTCAAAAGCCTTTTTGTAATCTTGCTTTACACCCCATCCTTGATGATAGCAAATACCCATATGATATTGTGCCATACTTTCACCTTGCTCTACTGCTTTCTGAGTCCATTCTAAGCCCAATTTGATGTCCTTCTTTGTACATTTTCCGAAAATATACAAGGAGCCTAACCTTGCTTGCCCATAAGCACAATACTGATCTGCTGATTTTTGATACCAATAAATCGCTTTGTCACAATCTTTAGTTACACCCTCTCCAAAATCATAGCATTTTCCCAAATTACCCTGTGCAAAAGCGTTTCCTGCTTCTGCAGCAGACTTAAATAATTGAAAAGCTTTTTCCAGATTCTTTTCCGTTCCTTTGCCTTGGTTATATAATATAGCAAGGTTGTTTTGAGCAAAAACAAAGCCTTGATTAGCAGATTTCTCATACCACATAATAGCCTTCTTATAATCAACAGGGAATCCTATACCTGTTTCGTACATTACGCCTAATCTAAACTGAGCAAACATATTATTCGCATCTGCAGCCTTGGCTATCAAATCTGCAGCTTTGGTGTAATCTTGATTTAAGCCTTGTCCATAATAATATAACATTCCCAAATCATATTGTGCATCAATAGAGCCATTATAAGCGGCTTTAGTGTACCATTCGACTGCAGCCTCATAATCTTGTTCCAAGTCGACACCATTTGCATAACATTTTCCAACTTGATACTGTGCTGCAACATCCCCACTTTCGGCCTTTTGTTTTAAGTCGCTCACATCCTCCCCGCCATTATTAGAGTCAGATTCTTTTATAGCTAATGATAACTCATATGTTTTGCCAGATTCTACAGCTTTGATACCAAAATTAGCAATCTGGACCTCTAAGGGGAAATACTTTTCATGCTTAATCGTGAACTTCTTACCTCCAGGAGCCATATAAATAAGATATCCTCCTGTGAAAGCATTAACATCAACGACATAACTACCTTCGAATTTGGCATTAGGCTCGTTAAACAATAACCTGATTAATGCACAAGCATTTCCATTGGCATCTTTCTGAGGATGAACCTGTGCAGATACGTCTTGTGGTTTCTCAGACATCTCAATGATCTCAAGACTTTGAGCATTAGCTAAACAAGCAAGTCCACAAAATAGGGACAATAATAGGAACTTTTTCATAAACTTACAATTTGTTTGTTAATTAATAAAGTAAAAGAATAATTCATTAGAATCAAATTATTAAGAACTGTTATGATTAAATATCAAAATCACTTAAACTGAACACCTCATCCTTGGGCAATGGCTTGCCACCGATTTTGTCAGGCTGCCAAGTACGAACATGGATCTGAGGGGCATTCTCGTCAGAGAAGTCCCAGAGTAGGAAAAGATAGCCATCATCGTGATAGCGGCCACTGGTCCACCCCTGAAGGAGGGTAACACCATAGAAATTTGGATTGACAGGATGACGCATGACTTCGATATCATCAAATGTCACCTTGATATAGCTATTACGTTGGAATACGCCACGAAGATTGCGGATGTATTGCTCCTTACTCTGCTTGTTATACTGGATTTTTTGAGATGTAAAACCTTCACGATGCTTTGTGGTGATAACCTTACCTGTAATAATCAAAGCATCGTCGCTAAACACCTGATTGAGGAAGTTGATGTCTTTTTGATTGTAGGCCGTGCGGAATTGCTCTACATAGTCGAGGATCAACTGGCGTCGACGAAGGTCTGTCAGTTCCAAATTGCTCTTGATGACATTCATGTAGAGATTCATGGAAATGCTCAGATAGAAACTTTCAATGTTTCCCTGTTTATCAAAACTGATGACTGCCTCCTGGTATTCATCTTCTCCAAATTCACGTTCACCAGTAGGCTTCATCATTAGAGGGATATTACGTATTTGATAACCACTGCCTGTAGTCAGACAATGCTCGATGATCTCCTCGTCAGTACACATAAACGGTGAATTCTCCCAAAGCATCGCCATCGACTGCTGCACACGTAAACCTATATGCCCCATGGCAGAGAAGTTAAGATTACGTCCATCCTCTTGGGCCGCGTTTATCTCTGACAGCATACGGCTGATGGTACTCTCAATCTTTGATTTGACAGTACCATTATCAATACCATCGGAAATGGTAAAAGTAACATTGTCAGCCTTTCCATGAATGGCCATCATAGCCATCATACATACAAATAATAGTTTTTTCATTGCTCTGTTATTTTAGTTGGAACCAGATGGCTCCACAGTTCTTATAGTTCTTAACGTTATCTTCTCTCAATGTATTCAGATTGTATTGGACGTTTCCTCTTTTACGAAGTAAGGCAGAAATATTCCCTTGTTTGTCATAAACAAACAAATGGCAATCTTCATTTTCTGGCATAGTCACATATTTGCCATATGATACCAGTTTATCCTTGCTTTTCAATCCCTTGATATAAGGCTCTACCTCATAGAAACTCCGCACTTGTCTCATTTGCTTTTCCTCAGAAGTCAACTCTAACACTGGCGCCTCATTCTCTATGGGTGCATCTTCTGATAAAATAATAGCAGGAACTGCTTGTAGTTGATTTGGCTGTGCAGGAGGAGACACCTCGAATACCGTGACTTCGCTCTTGTCAGCCACTGGCATAATGTCGCTCTTGCGGACATAGACAAAGGCACGATAGAAATCACCACGTCGAGTTTCTAATTGTATGAGATGTTCCTTTGCCTTGACAATGCATACCTCAATGCCTTCTTCCGGATGTTGGGCACGAACCCAATCACCCACTTTCATCTCCAAGATAGCACGGGCCCCGTTGTATGCTTCGTTGAGGTCTTTCATCGTTGCCTCGGCATAGATATACATGGTGTCACGCTTTATCTTGTTGATGTCCTGTGCTATGCTTTGGGCATAGCTAACTGATAAATGATAAATGATGAATGATAAACAAATTAAAAGTCGTTTCATTGCCATTTTACTTTTTTATGGGTTGTAGATTGTTTCTGATACAGATCCTTCAAATTATGGATGGGAATATAGGGCGTCATACGAACCTTCAGCACAGCGTTCTGATCACCAATGAACTTGTCTGGAATAACGACTGAAAGCAGATGATGATAGCCCAATTCCTTGCTCTGTGCTATCACAAGAGCCAATATACCATCCTCGCGTTCTTCCTCTACAGCAAAAAACACTTTCAGCCCCCACTCGGCACAATAGTTGAACCATTGGTTAAGTGTAATGGTATAGTTGATAGTGGTCATGCCATAGACAGACTGCTCTACATACATGCGGTAGTCCATATCATTGATAAGTCCATGAAAAAGGTTGGCAGCAGAATAGGCCAAATGGTCATTGTCAAAGACGGGATGATATTCCTCGCGTACCTTATTATAATATAAAGCGTCAGAAAGACTTGCCAGTTCCAGGGTGTCACCTTTGGTCTGAAAGAGTGAGTCATTTAGACATTCTAAATCTGAGGGTTCTACGATACTGTCAGTCCTTTGAGGAACCGCAAGAATAGCATCCTTAAATTGCTTCAATGCCTCATCTTTTTGTAACCCTAGCAGCAAGTCATATTGTGCAGGGAATACAATGGTGACAAAAGGCTCGTCAGTCTTCATCCAATTCACTTCATAGTAGCGGTCAAGAAGATTGATGGAGAATGGCATCGTATCGCGAATCTGAGACAAGTCGGATAGCTTCCCTTTTCTGAAATAGACCTTATCATCAGCCATCTTGGTCTCTATTGTGGTCTGCTTCTGTTTAGACAAATCATGGAAATAACGCTCTATGAAATCCATCACTACTCTTTGAGACTTTGGCGCAGCCTCCTTCATCTCAGGGCTGAAGAGTTTCAAACCCTGAGATGATGCGGAGGTAAACACCATCACCAATAGTAGTGTATAGAACAATCGGCGCATTGACATCAATTCTCTAATTCTTGATCACTTTCCAATGATGATACTTCCCTTTACCTGGTTGTTAGCGCCATACCAGATGCCCTGTACCAGATGTCCGTCTGACCATTCGCCAATAACATAGTCACCAACTTCAGCAACACGTTTCTTGGGATCTTTGCTGTCAATCAAATGTGAGGCTTTAAATATCATACGACCATTCACATCATTTGGCCAACTACCCTTAAATACAGCGTAACCAAGATTCCTAGAACCAGATGCAGGAGCTGTTGCTGGCTTGGGTGAAGGAGTAGCAGCAGGCTTTGTTTGAACAGCAGGCTTAGAAGCTTGTGTCACTGCAGGTTTCTTAGCAGGTGCAATTGTAGGTTTGTTTGCAGAAGCAGTAGTCTCAGAAGTTTTATTCGTAGGCATCTCTGCTGGGCCATCTACAGAGACATTCGCTGTATCAGCCACACCAGTTCTATCTGATTTGGCAATGATATAGACCTGTCCCACCTTAATGGCCTCGACCTTTCCTCTTGGCGAGACTTTTGCAATCGTTTCGTCACTTGAAGACCAAATAATTATTTCATTCTGGTCTTCTGGAGTGCATTTGACTGTCAGCTGCTGATGTCCTCCTGGCCTAAGCATGATGGGATCCCCTAAAATGTCTAACGTCTCCATATCCACATCATCCTTTACAACGACAAATTCACAAACAGCACTGGTGCTCTCCTGATCTTTCACAAAGACTTTGACTGTCGCCTTACCGGCCTTCTGAGCCGTAACAACACCATCCATCACAGAAACTACACTTTCGTCAGAAGATTGCCAGATCAACTCTGCATGAGCTTCCACGGGCTCAATGGAAACGTTTATTCTTTCCGTTTGCTCTGGCTTAATGGTCACATTAGCTTTATCAAGTGTCAGCTTCTCTACCTTTGGGTCTCCACCGCTTAATGCGATAATAACTCCAATAATAACCAAAGCAGCAACAACTGCAGCAATAATTCCTATCAGTTTCCCATTTCCACCTTTCTTTGGGGGAGGACACTCTCGAAGAGGCTTTCCACAATCTGGGTTTTGACATACGAAGTCTTTACGTGCAGGTATTTCCTGAACTTCTTTAGACTTACATTTTTCACAATTGTCATTCAAACAGATTCCATATCTGTAACGAACTCTATCTGTATTTCTTGCAGCCATAAAATTATTAAACTATTTGTTATACTTCATTTTTTACATCATTGGAGGAGGTGTTGGA
Organism: uncultured Prevotellaceae bacterium; assembly: GCA_900316445.1. Classification (GTDB taxonomy): domain Bacteria; phylum Bacteroidota; class Bacteroidia; order Bacteroidales; family Bacteroidaceae; genus Prevotella. The sequence goes on from ONCZ01000011.1 coordinate 113,476, forward strand.
CCACCAGTCGGAGGAAGTGGTGGCATAGCAGGAGTTGGCGGAGCAAACAGAGCCTGCAATACAGGAACCTGGCTAGCAGGTGCCCATGCCGGCATGCCTTCCATCCATACCATGCTCTGAGGTGTCAATTGTCCGCCCTGAGCCATCTGCTTACACATGTCCATATTATATGGGCCATATTGCTGCCCAGCTACAGCGATAAACAACTTTATCTCAGGTTGTGGAGTAACGGGTGGCGGAACGGGGGCAGCACCAGGCATTGGTGGAGGAACAGCGGGACCAGCTTGGGCTTGTGGAGCTATTGTGGCCTGAGTTGCTATTGCTTCTTGAGCAGCTTTTGCTGCTATCTCTTCAGCATTATCTACAGCAAATAGTGACGGGAACTGAGAGCCGTCACCCTCACTATGCAACAATATAGCGTTACCCATATCCGTAGCAGGATTACCAGTATGGAGGAAACGCTCATACTTCTCCTTATACGGTCTCATCCAGTCAATGGCTCGGATGGGGAAACAATAGGCTACGGTAATAATTGATAGCTCATCCTTGCGAGGACTCTTGCGATTGACAACAATCGTAGTACGTGCCGTACTCTGATTGAATGAATTCTTGAAAGCATCCTCCAACTTATCAGCAAAACGCTTCAATCCCTCATTGTCTTCAGGTGATGGAATGGACACAAGTATTGTCTTCTTGTTGATACTTGCGGGATTTGTAGGACTAAGGTTGCCCTCATTATTACGAAGATGTAACTGGATCTGATCGTTATTAAGTTTTAGATATACGCCACTCTGATTAACAATCTTTGAAGCAAATGCTTTAATATCGTCATCTGTCTTCAATTTCTGTTGAAGCTGAGTAAGAATATTCAGACCGAGAACTTTCTTGTCACTATCAGCCTTCTCGTCGTGCTTCGTCTTAACGATCTGGGACAACTTGATATCGAAAGCATCCTTAATATCATCCACACTTATGTCATTTGCCAAACGACCGAAATTCACAAAGTCGCCTTCAGGAAGAACGCTCTCACGAATTTGACGAGCGATATTTGGCATATCAACCTTATCCACCTTCAACTCAACCTCGAATTCACTCATGGTTTCATCTTCACTTACTTCGATGATAGCCCCCTTCATATCTTCAAGACCCTTGTTGACCTTTCGTTGAGCTGTTACCAAACGTTCTGTCTCGTCAATGGCATCATTAATCTTCTGACCAAAAGCAGAGATATCTGCATCCATCTTACCCATTTCGATATAGACTCTTGCAGCGAGTTTCTTTGCAAACTCTAAAGCCACCAACATAGTCTTTGACGTATAATAGTCTGTCAGGATTTCCTGATGCTCGGCATATCGTTTGGCACCCTTTCCAATCATATTTTGGAGAACGCCCAGACGACTCCATTCTGATACGTTGTCGCTACGATCCATATCAACAGCTTCGTAATTCTCCTTTTCTTCTTTCGACTTCGTCTCTAAATCAGCACGTATTTCTGTGATTTTCTCCAACAACAGTTTCGACACTTTCTGAAGTTCTACAATTGAGACGTCACCGACTTTCCATTTCTCATAGAGTTCGGTCTCAACGTTATGTCGTATTTCTTTAGCAATTTCAGGAATGGCCCTTTCTTTCCCTGTGAAGAAAGTTTCAACTCCTTCTTCACGGAAATGATTAATATAGAACTCTCCCATGATATTATCCAACTCATTCAACGGATTACTTGCCTTCTTGGCTTCTTCAGCATATCCAATAGCTTTGTCATGCCAGTAATCATTGAATCTTGGATAATCAGTATCTGATTCCAAAACCTTTAGTTCATATGTCAAATGCAAATCATCCAGCATCCATTTCTGAAGGTTATCACTATTTAGATAGTCTTTTCGATAATCTTTATTACGTTCCTCATTTACAAATCCCTGATTTTCTCGCCAGTTATTATATTTAAACTGATAAAGGACACTCTCACCAACAGTATATGTAATATGTTTAAGAACCCTTAACTCAGGATACATCACTCGTTTAATACCAAATGAATTAACTTTCTTGGTGCGAGCAACGGCGATACGTCCGTCAGGCCCAGGATTAGCTATCTCGTCATACTCCAACGCAAAGTCATCCATGTTCTCAAAATTGTAAGCACGAATGATATCACTATTAATTTGGTCTTCCTCGTTAATAAAGAAAATGCGTGCAAAAATGTAATCACTGACAATCTTGGGCAATTCCTCAAGAGAGTTGATGGTAAGACCATTCTCATTGACATTGCTATATATGGTCAATCCATCAGCAACTCCCTTGACACGATCATTGTAAAAACGGGCCTCGCCGCCGCCCGTGACATCTTGCGGGAACCAACGACCAGCCTGTAGAGCATTCAACTCATTCATGGCAGCATATCCATTTTGATAATACCGACCCTGATCCATGTCGCTCTTTGGCAAGTTCATCTCCGGAATCATGGCATAGACAGAAATTTTGGCATCGGGGAAAGCCTTACGACTCTGAACAATCACATCAATGATAGAACCAGAACCTGTACCACCACATAAACCAGCAAAAATATGAATGTTGATACTATTTGAATTGTGAAGGATTTCATCGCAACGGGCAAATGCATCACGCAGACTATTCACATAGCCAACGGCATTAGCTGCAAAAAGTAAGCGGCCTGCACGACGTTTCTGTCCGGCAGCTTGGCCTAAAGAACCAATAGCCGACTTTACGGCTGTCACATTATTGACGATGCCTTTTACTGAAGGGTAGTTGCCGATATGATCAAGAATGTGCTCGACATCCACAGCCTTAATATTCAGGAACTCATTACGAGTAAATGAAGCATCTTGTCCCATTACTCTGAAATCAGGGCGAGCCTTCCCATCCTGAGGCATCATCTCTTCTGTAGAATCCACATAAAGAAGAGCAACCGGTAACTTCTTTCGTTCTTCTTGCGTAGGAAATTCCTCGAACATTCTCATCTTGAAGGCACGGAGAATCTTACCTCCTGTTCCTCCTAATCCCACCAAAATGTGGTTGCTGTTACAAAAACTTGTTGTACTCATATTATTATAGTTTTGAAATTATTATCTTCGTGGTCTTCTGCTAACCCTGCGACGATCTGTCTGAACACGTTGTCTTTGGGTTCTTTCACTCCGACGTGATGGAACATATTTTTTTGACAGCGATTTGATAACACAAACTGCACCAACTATCACAAAACCCAAACACCAAAGGATGCGACGGAAGATGTACCAGCGCATGAAGGATCGCAGTTCATCTGCCATAGCATGAGGAAGTTGCCTGGCTGTAAAACCAGTAAACTCTCCCCCTCCAATATAATAATGTAATAAAGGATATCTATCAATAACCAACTTGATGATGTCATCAGACTGCTTCATTGTCACCTCATCTGCCGCATCATAGGTACTTTCAACTATACGAGTTATTTCCATCTCATAATAGTCTGTAGTATCAAGTATCTTGAGGGAACCAACTATCAGAATACACTGAATTGACAAGAATAGGAAGAGTATTGCTCCAATCACATAACTCACAGGAGAGAATGTCGCATCCTTGTACCATCCCTTGATCAGAAAAACGAATAGAACCATACAAGCAACTGCAATCAAGATTCCCCAAATCGCACTGCTGAATGAATAACGTAAAATGTCAAATAGTGCTAACCACATAAGCACATTCATAGTTAATAGCCTATAGCGTCCCAAATTCGGCGGTTATTGGTAGCGTTTTACAACGCAAAAGACGTGGGAGTTCTCACTTCTCGCTTATCCCAGGTCCCAGGCTCTCGCATTGCCTCTCTCTTAGGATAAGCAACTCGAGTTAGCCCACGCCGTGATATATTGTAAATAGGTTACAATACACCCAACGCGGACGTTTCGGTTGCGTTCCTTCGAAGAGAGTTCAAATTTGCGAGATTTGGAACCTCGAAGATAACGTTCGTAAACGTCCTTTATCAACATGTTTTGACCCTCAAGCCCCTAACAGGACTAATCGAGTCGTGTGCAAAGATAAGAAGAATTGTTGAAACTTGCAAATAATTAGGGAATTATTTTATCACACTATAAGAAAAGATTTACTATTTTCCTAGCCTCAGCCAATAATCATGCATAATTTATGCTTTTATTGCGATTGAGAAAGGATACACTAGAGCTAATGCCTGTTAACCCCTATAGTAGGCATTACTTACTCAGTAACAAGGTATACTTTATATAGAGATGGGCATCATTCAGATAGCCATTATATCTTCAGGATAATAAATCGTGGCTATTTCAGGGTTTTGACATCCAACTCTTTAAGAATATAATTCTACTTTATAATAATTCTGCTTTATAACTTTGTGGTTGCATCTGAACTTGAACGTAAGACATTTTTTACAATTGCTCCAACAGGCACTGGCAGCCTTCGAGGACATCGCGCCAGGTGGCTTCGAAATCGCCGGTATACCAGGGGTCGGCCACATCGCCGATACGGTCTGTGAAGTCAAGGAGTTCATGGATCTTCTGCTCTGGGTCGCCGCCACAGATACGATACATATTGCGGATGTTGGCGGAGTCCATTCCGATGAGGAGGTCGAAGCGATCGTAATCACGACGTGTCATCTGACGGGCGGTCTTACCTTTACAGCCGATGCCGTGCTCAGCCAGTTTGCGTTTGGCAGGGGGATAGACCTCGTTGCCGATCTCCTCCGTCGAGGTGGCAGCCGACTCGATATAGAAGTCCGCCTCCCGCCCAGCCTTCTTCACGAGGTCCTTCATCACAAACTCTGCCATCGGACTGCGACAGATGTTCCCATGACACACGAACAGTATCCTTTTCATCTTTGATTATCAAATTTGCCTGCAAAGGTAAGCAAAATTAACGAAACGAGCTTGATATGTATCAAAAAAGATGGCTGTCTGCGCACACAATGCATAAAAATCTATCACAGATGCAAAAATATTCGTACCTTTGCACCACAATTCAAGGAGGATTGCTTTTATCAACATGATAGAATTGATAAAATTAAAAATTAAATAATTATAAAATTAAAAAAGAATTATGAAGAAGATTATGATGATCGCCGCTATGATGGTGGCTACAGTTGCAGCAAAAGCTCAGTTTGAGCCAGGTACTTTCTCACTCCAGCCGAAAATCGGATCAACACTCAGCAAGGTAAGCAATATGCCTAAGGCTAATATGGAGGATGTCACGCTTGACAAATCTCTTTACGCAGGTTTCGTGATCGGCGGTGAGGCTGAGTATCAGCTGACAAAAATGTTCAGTGTTGCTGCCGGCGTGAATTACGCTATGCAGGGATGTCAGTGGGAAGACGCTGAAGTTAAAATAGATGGCAAGAAGTATTCGTTAGAGGACACAAAGTTCGAGCTGGGTTATATCAACCTGCCCATTGTGGCCAACGCCTATCTCTTCAAGGGCTTTGCCGTGAAGGCCGGTGTACAGTTCGGTTTCTTGATGAGCGCCAAATACAAGATGACTCAGAAGATGGATGGCAACAAAGTTTCGACAGACACAGACATCAAGGACAACTGCAATAAGGTCGACATCTCAATTCCCGTCGGTGTATCTTATCAGGTTCCTACTATCCCCATCTACATCGACGGTCGTGTCAACATCGGCCTGAGCGACATTGTGAAGAAGGAGTATATGGGTGCTAACGATAAAAACTGTAAGAACCAGGTGTTCCAGCTGACCGTTGGTTACAAGTTCGCCCTCTAATCTATAGGAAAGGGAATAATAAAAGAGGCTGTGACTCACAGCCTCTTTTATTGTTTATTATAACCCTCTGGCCTTGAGCAGGCTGGAGGCATCAGGCTGGGCCATACCCGTGAAGTCGGTGAACATCTGCATGAGGTCGCCGGTATTGCCCCGACTCAGGATCTTATCACGGAAGTCCTGCCCGGTCTCAGGCTTCAAGGCACCACGCTTGGCAAAGACATCGGCAATATTCACAGCCAGGACCTCAGTCCACAGATAGCTGTAATAGCCGGCAGCATAGCCCCCACCCCACACATGGTTGAAATAACTGGTATGATAACGGGGCGGTATCTGGGGATTGAGCAGACCTATCTGGCGCAGGGCCTCTGTCTCGAAGTCATCAGCCTTGTCGGCCGTTGGGATATCCTTCGAGGGCAGCATATGCCAGGCGATGTCGGCACAGGTGGCGGCAAGGTTCTCACCGAGGGCGTAAGCCGTCTGGAAGTTGATGCTCTTCAGCATGCGCTCCTTCAGGTCGGCAGGCATCGGCTCACCAGTCTCATAATGACGGGCATAGTGGTCGAAGACCTCCGGAATGGAGGCGAACGACTCGTTGAACTGCGAAGGCATCTCCACGAAGTCACGAGCCACACTGGTACCACTCAGACTGTTGTACTGACAGTTGGAGAGCATACCATGCAGGGCGTGACCGAACTCATGGAACATGGTAGTCACCTCGTCCCACGTCAGCAGCGACGGCATACCATCGGGAGCCTTGGCGTTGTTGCATACATTAAATACAATAGGTATCTGGTTGCGCTGACGGCTCTGCTTCTGGAAACCGTTCATCCAGGCTCCTCCGCGCTTCGTGGGACGGCGGTAGTAGTCGCAACAGAACAGGGCCAACGTCTTACCATCCTTGTCGATGACTTCGAAGGCCTGCATATCCGGATGATAGAGGGGAATGTCCTTGCGCTCCTTGAACGTCAGACCATAGACACGGTTGGCGGCATAGAAGACACCGTTGATGAGCACGCTGTCAACATTGAAGTAGGGTTTCACCTCGTCGTCGGAGACATTCAGGAGTTCCTTCTTCATCTTTGCCGAGTAGTAGAACCGGTCGTAGGGCTGCAACTGGAAGTCCTGCCCCTCGGTCTTGCGGGCAAACTCCTCGATGGCCTTCGTCTCGGCATCGGCCTTCGGCGAATACTGGCTGATGAGATTCTTCAGGAAGGCATAGACATTCTCCGGTGTCTTGGCCATCGTGCGCTCCAGCGAGTAGGAAGCATAGTTGGGATAGCCCATGATCTCTGCCTGTTCAGCCCTCAGCCTGGCCACCTCGCTGACGATGGAGAAGGTGTTGTACTTGCCTGTACCGTCGGCCCGATGGACAGAAGCCTCAAAGACTTTCTTGCGCAACTCGCGATTGTCGAGACTGGCCAGAATCGGCTGTTGTGTCGTGTTGATGATGACGATGGCATAAGGCGCCTTACCACCCCTGTTCTCGGCATCTTTCTTACATTGGGCGATGTCGGCCTCGCTGAGTCCGGCGAGATCCTCCTGCTTATCCACCCAGACGACAGCATCGTTAGTGGCAACTTGCAACAGGTCACCCCAATTCTGCTGAAGCTCGGAAATCCTCAGGTTGATTTCTTTCATACGCTTCATCTTGTCCTCAGACAACAGAGCGCCCCTGCGGACAAATCCCTTATAGGTCTCCTCCAACAGTTTCTTGTCCTCTCCCTGAAGGGTATCATACTCTTTGTCGTAAACCTGTTTGATGCGCTCGAACAGTTGCTTGTTGAACATAATTTCGTTCGACAAGTCTGTCAACATAGGCATCACCTTCTTCTGAATCTCACCAATCTCTGGTGTCTTATCGGCACTCACTAAGGCAAAGAACACCCCACTCACACGATCGAGCAGTTTACCGCTCTCCTCAAGGGCCAAAATGGTATTCTTAAAAGTGGGCGACTCTGGATTAGCTACAATCGCAGCAATCTCTTCCCGATTCTGCTGAATGGCAATCTCGAAAGCAGGCAGATAGTCGGAGGCCTGAATCTTGCTGAAGTCGATGGCTCCGAAAGGTAATGTACTCTTCACCAAAAGCGGATTCTCACGCTGCGGCTGCTCGTCGGGCAGGAAGAGCGGATCCTCAGGCATTACCATAACAGGGTCAGTCTCAGAGGCCTGGAGGATATTCTCCGGCACATATTTCTTATTGACTACCAGACGGAACATAAACTCACGGAACCAGCGGTCTGTCATAATCAGACACCCCTGCTGTCCCCACGAGGCACCCCAAGAGTTCTCCACCTTCCACTTCTTCACCTTGCCTTTCTCATCGAGATCGACAGCCGTGAGGGTCATAGCATGTGTGGAACCACTGTCGAAAGTGGAGATGCGCTGGGCCTTGTCCATTCCGAAAGTGGTGCCGAAGAGGGAAGCATAGTCGAAATTGTCGGTGTCGGCGTAGCCACGCTTACGATCCAAGAACTTACCCACATCGTAACTGCTGTATAGCTTACGTCCGTCTTTGAGCGAGGCGATGGCCATCTGCTCAATGTCCTCCATCGGCAGATTGACGTATTTCCAGTTGTGACCGTCGTAGGTATGACGATCGTATTCCACCTCGTATGTCTTATAATAAGGACGACGGGGATCATTCATCGCCATAATGAAAGTGCCGTTGATGGGTCCGCCCACAACCTCATGGCTGAAGGTCTGCGGCGTATAGGTCTTGGCAGGTCCGACAGCTTTGCCGTTCTTATCCTTAAAGGCGTATGTGAACTGCTGAGGTGGTTCGCCGATGGTCATCACGAGCATCTTGTAGATCTGGCTGAGCATACGGGTCTTGGCCTTGTCGATGGAAGCCTGCTTACGATCCTTCTGGGCCATATCCCGCAACTGCAGACCATATTCGCGCAACTTCGATGAGATAAGCGCACGGGCCTTTGAAGTGTTGTCGCTGGTATAAGTCTCAGGCATCACCTCTGCTGGCACAAGTCCATACTTGTCCACCAGGTCGGCCACACCACAGAAGGTGCCGCCATCGCCTATCGGACTCTTAAAGAAGAACTGCACACGCGGATCGTCGATAGACTGATGGCCTGTATCGACACAGCCCTGCAACATCAGGTTGGCCTTCTCCAACTGATCCCAGAAGAAGAGATAGGCCTGAGAGAATTCCACCTGTATGGAGTCGCGATCCTTGGTATAGTTGGAACGCAGCACGTTCAGACCGCTGAACATCCAGCAACGGCCAGACGATTTCTGGTCGGTAATGCTTTGCTTGGGTGTCTCAATACTGAAATAAGTGTCGAAGGCACCTGCATTCTGATGGTTCACGGTCAGGGCATCGATGCTGTTGGCAGCGACGGCATTGACCAGCGCACGGTTGACGGGCTCAGCCTTCTGCTCTTTCTGGATATCACGCAACATCTCGCTGGAGATGCCTCCAGGCTTGGTCTGTGCCTGGGCCATCGTCAGACCGGCGAAGCCAAGCACGCAAAAAAACGTCTTTCTCATCCTTATGTTTTTGTATTTGGTTATTTCTTCTTTGTCGAGATGTGGAAGGTCTTCGTGGCTTTGGCGGGCGTAGCAGCAGAACTGGCAGAGGCAGTCTTTGTCGCACCACCTTTCTTATAATACTGCAACGCCTCAGGCATCCAACCCTGAATCTGACGGATACGCGTCTCGTCGGAGGGGTGATCGCTCAGGAACTCTGAGGTCTTGTTAGAGCTCTGGGAAGCCATCCGCTGCCAGAAGGTGATGGCCGTCTGGGGATCATAACCTGCCAACGCAGCAAAGATCAGGCCCATGTGGTCAGCCTCGCTCTCATGACTGCGAGAGTAACTCAAGTTCTTGAAATTGAAGCCGTTAGCGACGACAGCCCCGATGAGCGACGTCGTGTTTGTGCCCATACCCAGCATGCCGGCAACTGCCGCACCAACCTGGAGTCCCTGCTGTTGTTTCATCTGCGTACTCATCTGCTCGGCAGAGTGGCGCGCCACAGCGTGGGCAATCTCATGTCCCAGCACGATGGCCAACGACGCCTCGTCCTGAGTGACGGGCAGAATGCCCTCATAGACCACAATCAGTCCGCCAGGCATACACCAGGCATTCACCTGCTTGTCCTGAACGAGATTGAACGTCCAGTTGAAGTTGGCGATCTCCGATGCCAGACCGTTGGCAGTCATATAATTGGTCACAGCATTGGCGAGGTTCTGCCCCACCCGCTTCACCATCGCTGTCTTGGTGGCATCGGTTGACAACTTGGCCGTCTTCATAAACTCCTGATACTGCTGAGTGGCCAGACTTAACACCTGACCATCCTCGACCATTAGACTCTGGGTACGACCCGTAATGGGTACGGTGTGTGATGTGCCACAGCTGGCCAGCACCACTGCCACCATCATAAGAAGATAAACTTTCAGTTTTCTCATATTGCTACATTCATTTAGGTTTCGAGTGCAAAGATACGAAAAAAATGGATAACGGGTAATGGATAATGGATAATTTTACGTAGAAGGAGCAATTTTTACACCAAAAAGAGAGGCATCCCTCTCGGAATGCCTCCCAAAACTACTAAAAACTTAAAATCACTCTTTCTTTTTTACTTGTTCAGACCACGGTTGTTGATAGTGGTGTTCAGCAGCTTGAGGTAAGTGTGCATCTGATCCTCGTTAAGCACATAGCGCATCCACTTCACATCGTTGTCGATGGCGCGGGCTACCATAGCCTTACGGTCATTCTTGCCATACTCTGCTGCGAACTTCAGCTCAGAAGCAAACGTGTGGTGAATCTCAGCCACAGCCTCTTTCTGGTCGTCTGCCAGGTTCAGAGCTTTGGAGAGCTTGTTCATATTGATATTCAACTCATAAGCCTCCATGTTCTCTACGTTGGCTGCATTCTCACCTTCTGCAAATGCTGTTGTCATACTCAGCATAGCTACCATTGTCAAAATCATCTTTTTCATCTTTTTACCCTTTCTTTTCTTTACTCAGAGCGGTGTGTTGAGCCGCCCCTACTTTAATACTAAAATGTTATCCTAAATGTCTTTTGACGGTGCAAAGGTACGGCGACTTTTTGGAACTCACAAGCTTTTTTGTGTGATTGTGTGCGATAACAGTCCTTTTGTTGATGCATATCAAATAATGCCACGAATAAGGAAAATTTCATATTTTCACCGTAATTTGACGCTTATTTCAGGGAAAATGCGTACCTTTGCAGCGCATTATATATAATAAGGTATAAGAATGGATAAACCACAAAACAGATTCCTCTCAGTTACATACCAGCTGTACACTGTGACTGACGGAGAAAAGTCGCTGGAAGAGCAGACGGGCGCAGACCGTCCCTTTGAGTTCATCACCGGATACGGCATCGCCCTTGACGCCTTTGAGAAGAACCTCATCGGCCTGGAGAAGGGCAAAACGTTTGACTTCACCCTGCAACCCAACGAGGCTTTCGGGGAATATATCCCTGAGGGTATGCACAAATTGGAGCGTGATATCTTCAGCATCAACGGCAAGTTCGACCACGAGCATATCTTCGAGGGGGCCATCATCACGATGAACGATACCGAAGACCATCAGTTTATGGCGAAGGTCGTGAAGATCGAGGACGACGGCGTCACCATCGACACGAACCACCCGCTGGCTGGCAAGGAACTGAACTTTGTCGGCGAGGTAAAGGAGAACCGTGTGGCTACGGAAGAAGAGATACAACATCTGATCAAGATGCTGACTGGCGGTTGTCAGGGTTGCGGACATCATGGAAACAACTGTGGTGAGGACTGCGGCGACGGTTGCGGACACCACGAAGGAGGCTGCGGACACTGCCATTGAAGTGAAAAGTGAAGAGTGAAAAGTGAAGAATGAATACATTTGGAAATATCTTCAGACTGACCACCTTCGGCGAGAGTCACGGTGAGGCCATCGGAGGTGTTATCGACGGTATGCCACCAGGTGTGGATATCGATCTGGCGTTCATCCAACAGGAACTGAACCGTCGCCGTCCTGGACAGAGCCATATCACCACTTCGCGACAGGAGGCAGACCAGGTGGAACTGCTCAGCGGCGTCTTTGAAGGGAAATCGACGGGCTGTCCCATAGGATTCATCGTCAGGAACCAGAACCAGCACTCGCAGGATTATGAGAACCTGCGTTGCCTGTTCCGTCCCTCCCACGCCGATTATACCTATCATCAGAAATACGGTATCCGCGACCATCGTGGTGGCGGACGTTCTTCGGCCCGTATCACCATCAGCCGCTGTGTGGGTGGTGCTCTGGCCAAACTGGTACTCCAGCAGAAAGGCATCACCATTCAGGCCTATACCTCGCAAGTGGGGGATATCGCCTTGGATCGTGACTACACTCGCTACGACCTCTCTCAGACGGAATCGAACGCCGTGCGCTGTCCGGATCCTGAGAAAGCCGCAGAGATGGAGGCGCTGATAGCACAAATGAAGGCAGAGGGCGACACCATCGGAGGTGTCATCACCTGCGTCATCAAAGGTTGTCCCGCAGGTGTGGGCGAACCAGAATTCGGCAAGCTCCATGCAGCCTTAGGTGCTGCAATGCTGAGCATCAATGCCGTCAAGGGTTTTGAATACGGAGAGGGCTTCGACGGCGTAACTGCCAGAGGCTCAGAGCAAAACGACGTTTTCCGCTCCGACGACGGTCGCATTACAACCGTCACCAATCACAGCGGCGGCATTCAGGGAGGTATCTCCAACGGTCAGGACATTTATTTCCGTGTGGCCTTCAAACCCGTAGCAACGATTTTGCAGGAACAGCAGACGATTGACCTCGAAGGAAATCCCACCACTTTTACGGCACGAGGACGTCACGATCCTTGTGTTTTACCGAGGGCAGTGCCTGTCGTCGAAGCGATGGCTGCAATGACAATTTTAGACTATATTTTGCTGAGTAACTCAGCCATTTTATAGAAAAACGTAACTTTATTGCAAAAAAATGCAAAAAAGTTTTGCAGTATTCGGAAAGTTTCCGTATATTTGCACTTGCATTCAAGGGTTTGGGAAAATCCTGAAATGCTTTAGTTAAGTCTAGTTTAGTTTTTGTGTTGGTTGGGGGCTGCCGATTGGCAGCCCCCAAATTTGTTATAAAAATAGGCGTGGTCAACTGATCACGCCTATGATTTCCTGCACCGATTGGCAGCCGTGGGCATCGAGCCAGTCGCTGATGCCATCGCGTACCTTAATAGATATAGCCGGATCGAGGAAATTAGCTGTTCCGATCTCTATCGCCGTAGCACCTGCCATCAGGAACTCTATCGCATCCTTCGCCGAACTGATGCCGCCCAGGCCGATAACAGGAATCTTCACAGCCTTCGCCACCTGCCACACCATTCTTAATGCCACAGGTTTCACGGCTGGGCCGCTCAATCCGCCCGTATTGATGCTCAGAAGCGTCTTGCGCTTCTCGATATCGATCGCCATTCCCATCAGCGTATTGATCAACGATACGCTGTCAGCACCTTCAGCCTCTACGGCTCGGGCTATCTCTGCGATATCCGTCACATTCGGCGAAAGCTTCACAATCAGCGTCTTATGATAGGCCTTCCTGACGGCCTTCACCACACTCGAGGCCCCAGCACAAGTGACGCCAAAGGCCATTCCGCCGTCCTTCACGTTGGGACAGGAGATGTTCAACTCGATGGCGGGAATCTTCTCCAATGCATCAATTCGGGCTGCACACTCAGCATAATCCTCTGGCGACGAACCACTTACGTTGACAATCATATTCGTGTCGATATCCTTGATCTGCGGATAGATATGTTCGCAGAAGTAGTCCACACCCTTGTTCTGCAGACCCACACAGTTCAGCATACCGCTGGCGGTCTCAGCCATACGGGGATAATCGTTACCCTCACGAGGCTTGAGCGTTGTACCCTTCACAATGATGCCTCCAATACCGTCGAGCGGCATCAGGTCGGCAAACTCCAGCCCATAGCCAAAGGTGCCTGAGGCCGTCATCACAGGGTTCTTCAGCCGCAGTTCTCCTATCTTTACTTCTAAATTAGCCATATTCCTTTACTCCTTCTCTCCTTTACTCCTTCTCTCCTTCACCAAAGCAGTCTTTGGACATTAAACACGGGACCATCCTTACAGACACACACATTGGTGGTTTCCCCTCCTGAGTAGGAGGGGTCAGGGGTGGTCTGATCAATGGAGGTCTTCACCTTCTCCACACAACAGAGACAAGCGCCCAGTCCGCAGGCCATCAGATTCTCAAGCGAAGCCTCGCACTCGATACCCTTCTCTTTGGCGAAACGCGCTACCGCCTTCATCATCGGCGTGGGACCACAAGTGGAAATACGGTCAAATTGTTCATTCTGGAGGATGCTGTGATTAGTCACAAAACCCTTCTCGCCCTCGCTGCCGTCCTCTGTGGTGACAAATACGCGCCCGTACCTCTTAAATATATCTAAGAGCAACAGATCCTTTGCCGTACGGGCACCAAGCAGAAAAGTAGGTTCAATACCCTTGTCCTGCATCTCGGCTCCCATATAGAGCAAGGGTGCCACCCCCACTCCACCGCCGATCAGCAGCACTTTCTCACCCTGTTTCGCTGCGGTAAAGCCATTACCGAGGGGCAACAGGCAGTTCAACGTGTCGCCGGCCTTCAACTCCGCCAGCTTTCTCGTCCCATCACCAACCGTAGCCACCAACAGCCACAGCTCATTCTGTTCTCTATCCACAAAATTGATGGAAATGGGCCGACGCAGGAACGTGCTTGGTGAACCATCCACCCGCACTTCCACAAACTGCCCAGGCACCATCTCCGGCAGCGGTTTCCCGTCGGTAAGCCTGATTAGCACATACCGCTCGTGAATCCTCTCCACCGCCTTCACGGTCAAATCTAACAAGTATTTCTTCATAATCTTTATATTTGCCAGGAAGAATCTCTGGAACTCACTCTCAAAATTCGGCGTGAGTATCTGCTGACCTATGGCCACACGAATCTCATCCATCGACCAGAATCGCCCTCCATCGAGTTCTTCGGCTGACGGACGGACTGGACCATCGTAAATAGTACGGTGTACATAGACCAATTCCCGCTCCCGACGGCTTTCAAACACATACATCCCTATCCTTTCCGGAACGAAATCCGTGATGCCAAGTTCCTCGCCGACCTCCCTGACCAGCGCCTGCTCAGGCGTCTCACCATAATCGATGTGACCTCCCACAGACGTATCCCACTTGCCAGGCTGGATATCCTTCCACTCTGGCCGCTTCTGGAGATAGACCTCGCCCCGCGTGTTGAACACGTGCAGATGTACCACAGGGTGCAACAACTTTGAACCATTGTGGCACTCACCCCTCGTGGCCGCCCCAACGACTCGTCCCTCCTCATCTACAATCGGAAACCGTTCCTTATTATTGTCTTGCATCTCAACTATTTAGAAAAACATCGTTGGCAAGGTGTTCTTGCGCTTCTGGGCCAATTCTCCCTTCATACGGCTGATGGCAGTCTTGAAGAAGAATGCCACCAAATGCTCGTCTGTGCCCTCCGTGCGGATCTGCTTGAGGGCAGAAATGTACTCAGAACGGTCTTCAAGCCTGACAATCAGCAAAGGATGATCAGCACGAAGGAGGATAAAGTTCGAGAGCAAACGCCCAGTCCTGCCGTTGCCGTCGCGGAAAGGATGCAGATACTCGTAATACCCGTGCCATTTAGCTGCCACCACCAACGGATGCTGCCCGTCGTCGATGGCCTTCTGCGTCGAAGCCATCAGTTGTGGCACTCGGGCTATCAGCGTCTCGTGATCTCCAAACACGGTATCGCCAGCAGTCATGTCCTCTGTAGTATATTCACCTGCGATGGCTCCTGGGGCACGATAACTCAACGTGTGCTCCGTCACCAGACGGTTCACCTCTTTTAGTAAGGCCTCATCAAACGGATGATCCAGATGACCCACCATATAGTCGAATGCACGGAAATGGTCTGCCATCTCTGTACACTCCAACAGCGAACGCCCCACGGGAATCATCGCCATTCCCTGCTCGCGAAGAATCCTCGTATCGTCGACC
Organism: uncultured Prevotellaceae bacterium; assembly: GCA_900316445.1. Classification (GTDB taxonomy): domain Bacteria; phylum Bacteroidota; class Bacteroidia; order Bacteroidales; family Bacteroidaceae; genus Prevotella. The sequence continues at coordinate 129,245 of ONCZ01000011.1, forward strand.
GTAAACGAGTTTCCCTCAATGGCACAAGAGTGCGCAGAAAACAGAATCTCGTTGTATTCCATCCACTGCTTCTTGCCAATCCTGTCGGCTATCTTCTGCTGATATTCCAGACGGACGCTCTCGTATTCTTCTATCTCCTTTTCAAACATCGCCTGCAAAGGTACGATTAAGTGAGCAGAAAACCAAAGGAAAACTCATATTTCTTCCTCGTCGCCCTCTAATTCAATCTTTATGCTTATCTTGGGTCTTATATATTGCAGCCTCAGCAGCATCATGAAGTAATTCCTCAATTCGGCGTAGCCCTTTGCCATCAGGCATAACGTGGCGTCCAGACGACGAGATACGTTCGCCATTCTCAAAGTAGGCATCGAAACTCCATCTGAAGCCGTCCAGTAGATCGGAGGGACAGGTCTTTGATTCTTTTGTAGAAAAATCAATCACCCCCCCGATCTTTTTCGCTAATGAGACACTTGCCTGTCATTTCCCTGGGTTGTTCCAGACCCATGATGTGGAGGATGGAAGGAGCTACGTCTGCCAAGATTCCGTTCTGCACCTTCACAGTCTTGTTCTCTGTCACGTAGATGAAAGGAACCGGGTTGACAGAGTGTGCCGTGTTAGGAGTGCCGTCTGCATTGAGGGCATGGTCTGCGTTGCCGTGATCAGCGATGATGACAGTTTCATAACCCATCTCCTTCGCCGTTTCCACCACCTCATTCACGCACTGGTCAACCACCTTCACGGCAGATTCGATGGCCGTGTAGACACCCGTGTGGCCCACCATGTCGCTGTTAGCGAAATTCGCCACAATCCAGTCGTACCTATCGGTTTTGAGAGCCTCCACCAACTGGTCCTTCACTTCGAAGGCCGACATCTCGGGCTTCATGTCGTAGGTCGTCACCTTTGGAGAGTTCACCAAGATGCGGTCTTCACCTTCGAAAGGCTCTTCACGCCCCCCGTTGATGAAGAAGGTCACGTGTGCATATTTCTCAGTCTCAGCGACGTGCAACTGCTTCAAGCCCTTGCTGGCGATATATTCGCCGAGGGTGTTCTCCACATTCTCCTTGGGGAAGAGAATGTGTACCCCAGTGAAGGATGCATCGTATGGAGTCATGCAGTAGTACTGGAGATGAGGGATGGTCTTCATACCCTGCTCTTTCATGTCCTTCTGCGTGAGCACGATGGTCAGTTCTCTTGCGCGGTCGTTGCGGAAATTGAAAAAGATGACAACATCACCTTCCTTGATGCGGCCGTCGACGCGGCTGTTGATGAGCGGCTCCATGAACTCGTCGGTGTTCTTGTGCTCGTCCGTGTGCAAATCGTAGCATGACTGCACGCCTTCCACCATGTCATCCACCTCGCGACCCTTGCCCTCTACGAGTAGGTCGTAGGCCACCTTGATGCGGTCCCAGCGGTTGTCGCGGTCCATGGCGTAGAAACGGCCAATGACCGATGCGATAGCGCCTACACCCGCTTCATCCACGTAGTTCTGCAAGTTGGCGATGAAGCCTTTACCCGATCTGGGATCGGTATCACGGCCGTCCATGAAGCAGTGCAGGTAGCAGTTCTCAATGCCATACATCTTGGCGATGTCGATGAGTTTCAAGAGGTGGTCGAATGACGAGTGGACGCCGCCAGTGGATGTCAGGCCCATGAGGTGAACGCTCTTGCCGTTAGCCTTCGCATAGCTGTAAGCCGACTTGATTTCCGGGTTTTCCAGAATGGAGTTGTCTGCAATGGCACGGTTGATCTTCACCAGATCCTGATAAACGATGCGCCCGGCACCGATATTGAGGTGTCCCGTCTCTGAGTTGCCCATCTGGCCGTCGGGAAGACCGACGTACTCTCCCGAAGCCTGCAACTCGGAGTGAGGATAGTTGGCATTCAGGTAGTCCATGTAGGGAGTGGAAGCCTGTTCTATCACGTCACCCTTGCCTTTGTCGCCGATTCCCCAACCGTCGAGAATGATCAGAAGTGCTTTCCTCGCATGGCTGTCTTCCTTCGCTATGGGGTTGTCGGCGATATACGTTGTACATGCCGTGAATACACTTGCGCCGCAGATGAGGGTAGCGGCCATCAACCATTGCATCATCTTATTCATTGTCCTCCAGCTATAAATACTTTTTATTATTTACAGTTTGGTGCAAAGATAACTATTTTTTTCCGATGAACCAAACTTTTATTAACTTTATATTGGATTTTTGCAAAATCTGACAGATCGAGAGACTTACAGGTATTAGTTTTTCTATAATTTGCAAGAGTTAGCACGTAACAAAAGAAATCTTTTAGAACTTCTCTTCCATATTTCATTGTTAACCAATATTTGCTACAGACAAACTATATCACATTGGGTATAAATCAATAGAAATTGTAATTTTTTATACCCGAATTGATATATTATTCACAATAATTATGTATCTTTGCACCCGTTAAGGTATAATAATCAGTATGACTTTATCGGAGCACATTAAGCAGATGCCCCCATGACTAGTGGCGAAATTTCTGAACTAGGAATCAAAAAGTCAACGCTTCCTTATGTCGTTTAATGTCTGTCGGTCTATCCGCTAATTATTATTCTACATTTAATACTATTACAAACCCACGAAATCCAATGCATTCCGCTTAATGATGAGCGGATAGCGTTCGGGATGCTTAAGGCTCTCAATTTCTAGGTCAACGTCAAGGTCGGGCCATTCTATGGCCTCAGGACCACTCATCTGTACGTTCAGTACGCTACGGATGGGGGCGCCCTGCATCCAAGGGATGCGGTTGTACGAAAGGAAGTAGTCATGACCAAGCACGGAGAGCATGATGCCCTGCGCATTAATCATCAATACGCTTGCCGATGTGCTGGCGGAATTGTTCTCTGAAGTTGTCTGCATATTTCTCTACGATTTTCTTGATTTCATTTAACTTAGATGGGCGCAATGGGGTCAGGCACCATTGCGCTCTTTTGCATTGCGAATGATCTTTTCACCAATGCCTGTAAGACGTGACAACTGCTTGATGCTGGCCCCAAATTCCTTAGTGGCCTGCAAGATTTCATTACGGCGTTCCTTGGTGTAAAGTTGAAGGTCGCTTGGATGCCTAAGACCATAGGTTTCACCAAGAAACTCAACGACATCGCAATCATCGACACTCCCCTTCCGCCTGTCGAAATCAATCACTTGAATTGTTTTTGGAAGAGGTTCGTTTACAAGTTCCCGTAATTCCTCTATAGGCTTCCATCGTAGTATTGCAGAGACAGAGCATATACGAGGAATATCGTTGCTCTTACCTATATATTCTCCCCAACTGCTCCATTCGTAATCCACCACATGCTTGCATAAACCGCCAGCCACTGGGTTTTGGTGAACATATCGCAGGAGAGTGACAAAATAGGCCTCATCATTTACCGGTTCGCTTTTGAATCTGTCCTGGAACAAGTGCCCACACCGCTCATACTTCTTATTGTAATAGAGCGCATAGGCTGTTGCTATTCGATGAATAACAATTGACAGGTTCTCGCTTTTCTCCTGAATGATCATGTGTACATGATTCGGCATAAGGCAGTACGCATAGATTCGACATAGAGACGGCAAAGGCCTGCCTAACTCATCTGAGGGAGATATCATAAGGCAAAGCAGATCGATAAATTTCTGATAATCGACGGGATGTTCGAAGATGATTTGTCTATTAATGCCTCGTAGCATTACATGATAGATTCCTGTGGAACTGATTTCTCTTAGTGGTCGTGCCATAAAGTATTAAATTTGAAATTAACGGCACAAAGGTAAGCATTTTAATCCAAACGACCAAATTTTCAACTAAAAAATGACAAAAGGGCGCACAGGTGCCTGACCCCATTGCGCCCTTGATAATAAAAATAACAGAAATTAATGACATATGACATAGATTTCAAAATATATCATTGATTTTCAGTTAGTTACTATTATGCAAAATGTCATATTAATGACATAAAAATGACATAGAAATGACATAATAATGACATAAAAGGCAGAAGATTAGGAGTTTGGAGGGACTAAAGTGGAAGAAAGAAGCCTTGAAAGCGGGAGAAAGGATAGGGTAAAGTCCGAAATTCTCGAGAGAATTTGGAGGTTTAGTTAGGGGAAAGTCAGAGTTTAGTCTATGTAAAGTCAGAGTTTAGTTAGCCCAAAGTACCAGAAAGAAGAAAGGAGGAAAATGGCTTGAAATATGTCATTAATATGTCATTTTTATGTCGTTTTTATGTCATTATGGCAGAATATAATTATTAGATAAATTATTGAAATAGAGAAAGATAGCATAATTTTTATGTCGAATGCCATTAGAAAATGAGAAAATAGAGAAAAGAAAATTGAAAATGGCGAAAGAAAGAATAAAAATAATCGCCAAAGTATGCCGATTTTAAGAAAAAAAGTTGTATCTTTGCAGTCCGAATTGAAAAAGGAACAATTCAAAGACAAAAAAGAAAGATCAATAACAAATAAAAAACAGAATATCTATGAAAGTAACGATTATCAGAGACAAAGGCGACCACGAAGTGGTGAATCGTGAGGAACTGATCGGCGTAGCAGGGCTGATCCAGAAGGGATGGCGCGAGAAGAGCGTGCTTCATTTGAGAGAGTTGTACCATCTGATTACGGTGGAGCGGCTGGAGGACGGACGAGTGAAAACCAACCTGAAAGGCGGCATACAATTGGAAAGGATCTGCTTTGCCAGCGAGTTCGACAACTATCGCGGAGAACGGAGACAGCTGGGGTATAACGGGCTCGTGGTGATAGAGAAGAACGGGCTGGAGACATACGAACAGGCTGTGGAGATCAGGAATAAGGTGAGTAGGATGCCACAGACGGTGATGGCGTTTCTGGGGGCATCGGGAAAGAGCGTGAAGATTGTTGTGAGGGGGGAGTTGTTCAGACCACCCCTAACCCCTCCTACTCAGGAGGGGAAACAGTTACCAACAGGCGAGGAGGAGATACGGCAGTTCCACCATAATATATACGAGACGGCGAGGCAGGCCTATCAGAGCCAGTTCGGGATGGAGATCGAGTATCTGGAGCCGCGACTCGACAGGACGGTCTACGTGAGTGCCGACCCGGAGATTTACTTCAACCCTGATGCGATGCCCTTCTATGGCGACACACAGCCGAAAGAATCCATCGAGCGCGTAAAAATATCTGACGAAAGTGACAGTCTGATGCCTGGCCGGACACTCAACCGCACCTACCGTCTGAACTGGCTCTTCATCGTGGAGAACGTGCTCGGCAAGGCATTGGAACTGCCTGATGCAGACCGCCAGGAATCGCTTCTGATGATGGTGGCCGGCGCCTGTCTGGCTGAGGGCATCCCGATGGCGAGGGGTATAGAGATGACACTCGAGCACCCTGTGCTCAACAGCGACGAGCTGCTCGTCAGAAAGACCTTCTCGACAGTCTATGCCGTCAGCCTGCAGGAGGACTATTTCGAGAAGCACAAGCCGAAGCCATTGGCGAGCGTACCCAAAGAGACCATCCAGGCGATGCAGACGGAAATCTTCCTGAATGCCAACTTCGAACTGCGCAAGAACCTGATGACGGGTGTGGCCGAATATCGTGAGAAATACGCTGAGGATCAGACGTTTAAGCCACTGACAGAGGAGGTGCGCAACGATATGACGCTCAGGGCGATGGAACTCGGATTGAAATCGTGGGACAGAGACGTGAACCGCTTCATCGACTCCACCCGCATCGAGCAGTACGACCCCGTGAACCAATGGCTCGACAAACTGCCGAAATGGGACGGGCACGACCATATCAAGGATCTCGCAGCCCGAGTGCCAACCTCGCAGCCTCATTGGGAGATGTATCTCAGGATGTGGCTCGTGGGTATGGTGGCCCAGTGGCGCGAGAGCGATAAACAGCTGACTGGCAACGCGTTAACGCCGTTGCTGATAGGCCGTCAGGGTTGCGGAAAGACCCGTTTCTGCAAGATCATCCTGCCTCCGGAACTGCGCGATTACTACAACGACAAGCTGAACTTCAAGAACGAGTTCGACCTGAATATCGCGCTGACCTCGTTTGCCATCATCAACCTCGACGAGTTCGACAAGACCTCCAACGGCCAGCAGATCGTGCTGAAATACCTGTTGAGCACCAGCGACGTGAAGTTCCGTCCACCCTACGGCAAGACCATCAAGCAGTTTCGCCGCTACACCTCGTTCATCGGCACCACCAACCAGCAGAAGCCCCTCGTGGATCCTACGGGTTCACGACGGTTCGTCTGCGTGGGGGTCACAGGCAACATCGACTTCAGCGACACCGTCGACCATCGCCAGCTCTTTGCCCAGGCCCTATACCTATTTAATAATAAGGAGCGCTTCTGGCTGAACGACGACGAGATTGCTACGCTGATTCATGAAAACGAACCCTTCCAGCGGCTTAACGACCTGGTGGAGATGATCGGCGAGACCTTCCGAAAGCCGAAGCCGTCAGAGCAGGCCCGCTGGTGGAGTCTGAAAGAGATTGCCCAGGTGCTCTCTGATCGATATGCGAACTATGCCCCCAAGACCAGCTATCAGAAGTTGGGCCGAGCGCTGAGCGACCAACAGTTTGACTTCGAGACTGACAGAAAGACATCTGGGCACTACTATAAAATAGTAGAAAGAGAAGGATAAGAGTAACTGTTTCTCCCCCTGATTAGGGGGAGCCAGAGGGGGGCTGAGCAGAGATCGAACTTGAGGCTGATCAGACCACCCCCAAACCCCTCCTACTCAGGAGGGGAAACGATATGCTTAAGCTATAGAAAGGAGGGGGATAAAATTACTTCTTTTCGGGAACGAAAGTCTCCCAAGTCTGATCATCGTAGAACACACGGATCTCTTTAACCTTGCGTTGTGGTTTGTCAATGATTTTTACCTCAGTCCGTTCAATTTCCGGACGTGTACTTTTTACACTATTAAAAGAATAAGGTGGCTGGGAGCCCTGTTGTGGGGTAGGTGCCTGGGGCTGGTCAAAATCGTGCATCGGATTTTGAACGATCTGACCACCATTTGATCCTCCGTCGCCAGTAGGAAACAGACTGTCAGCCGGAACAGAAGATGCAGGGGAGGCAACATACATATCACCTGAGCCGAACATCAACCAATCGGTACTGATGTTAGGAATTTTCTTTTTGATGGCTTCCACCACACTCAGGGTGGGGCGGGTGCGCTCATTATAGATACTGCTGAGGGTGGCAGGTGCCAGACCGATGAAGTCTGCGAATACCTGTTGAGTCATGTGCTGGGACTCCATAATTTGCCTGATTCTATCTTTCATATAGCTGATTGATTACTTTTAGGGGCATTTAGCCGCTTGTTTCTTTCAGTTTACAAAGGTAAAGCAAAATTTTGAATTATTTGCTCTTTAAAATTCCACTTTATAATCACAAATTCAAATTTACATCAATAAATCGTTACAAAGTCTTCGTAGAAGGTAAGATACTCAAATAACTGGTTATAAATAAGGTATTTACGCTACATCTATTAAAATATGGTGTATATGCAACACCTATAGCCATTAGAGCTATCAATAAATTGAACCTTTTTAGCCAAATATGACATAACTGACTGAGTTTTAAACATTTAATGACTACAAATAACCCGTGCATATTTATGATTATTAATTGTCAAATCAAAAGTTTTATGTTTGCATATTTGAATATTAAACTTTAAATATTGATATGTTATCACAAATTTAGGTATTAAAATTGTAAATACGCGTCCCTATTCATTCTACTTTTGAAATCCAAATGCAGAAAATTAAATCTTAAAGAAAGTGAAAGCAAAATCGGCGTGAGGGTATTTTTCGAAAATTCTTCATTTCTCGCGTATTCTGGACAACGGGAGGATAATCTAGAAATACGCGAGTTTTGAGGCCTTACAAATCACTCGAAACCCCTGATATATGGGCATTTAGGCCTAAAAAAAGCACTCACGAAAAGTGCTGTTTTTAGAAATTCTAGAGTCAAAAAAGAGGGTATTTTAGTGCAAAATGTAAAAAATCAGTTCCTTCATCAGCTCCCCAGGGCCCGTATTTGGGTTATCCAAACCTTTACTTTTGGCATCTATTTCACGTATCTTGGAAATTATCTGCATCACTTTCATTCCAGAGTAATTTCTCATACCCGTCATATAGTCCTTCGCAGCCCATGGTGATCGCATTTCCAACCACTCCGCAACCACCTCCTGGCTCTTCGGATTTGGCGAATAAAATGCGATCATCAGATTCTGGAAGTAATTAAAGAGCAACGGGAGAAAAGAGTATATACTACCCGCTTTCGGATTTTCGTCAAAATATTTGATTATCTGATTTGCCTTGTAAACATTCCGGTTCACGATGGCATCACGAAGTTCAAAACCGTTGAACTCCTTGCTGACTCCGATCTGATCCTCCACCACCTGAGGGGTCACTCTCCTATCCTGTTCCGGCAGCGACAGCACCACCTTATCCAGTTCACTCGTCAGACGACTCAAATCTGCTCCGATGTTGTCGGCAATCATCTGGGTGGACTTCGGATCGATGCTCACCTGTCGCGAAGAGAGATAATTCTCAATGAACGCAGGCAGATCCCTATCGCGGAGTTTTTTGCTCTCAAAAAGAATGCCAGCCGACTGGATGCTCCTCACGTATTCCTTCTTCCGGCCGTCGATGGTACCATTCTTATGACACATCACCAACACCGTTGAAGGCATCGGCTGCTTGAAGTAACGCTCCAGAGCTTCCGTACTCTTCACGTTCTGCGCCTCTTTGACGATGATTACCTGCCTTTCAGCCATCATCGGATAGCGTCTGGCAGCATCCGCAATCTGTGCGGCATTCACATCGGAACCAAAGAGGATCGTCTGGTTGAAATCACGCTCCTCAGGCTGCAATGCATGCTCGGCGATATAGTCGGCAATCTGGTCGATATAATAGGGCTCGTCACCCATCAGATAATAGACAGGAACGAACTTTCCGGCCTTCAGATCGGCCATTATTGCGTCGAAACTGACATTTTTTGCCTCAGCCATTGCGTTATTTCGATTATTATTTGTACTTTTGCGGGGACAAAGTTACAAAAATGTTTCGATTAAACCTAC
>ONCZ01000047.1 GCA_900316445.1 uncultured Prevotellaceae bacterium
TACAAAAAATAATTGAGATAGAGAAAAAAAGCAGGATATTTTTAAGGAAACAAATGTGAATAATGTGCATAATTTTATCCACTAATTTATATAATAAGATTATTCATATTAGTGGAATAAATTATGGTCAATTACGGCAATTCGTTTCAAAAAGAACAATAACTTCACGTAACTTTATACAACTTGATTCCGGTGAGAAAAAGCCTTGCAGGGATTGAGAAATTTTCGTACCTTTGCACTGACAATTTGAGATGTCAGTGCGATTGCGGGCTGCGGCTCAGCAATGTCCGGACAGGCCGACGCTGCATTCGCCTTGCACCGCAATTGTCACTGCAGAAGAAAAGAAAGGATTTTAAGTTATGGCAAGATCAAACATTCCAATGGTGATTAACCTGCGTCAGAACACGAACGACGACAGCACCGCATTCGGCAAGTGGTTCGCAGAGGTCGATACGAAGGAGCCCCTGAACCTCAAGGGTTTCGCCAAGCACATGACCTCGCACGGCAAGATCGCCGACTATCAGATGTGTGTGCTGGTGCTCGGACAGGTCGTAGAGTGCATGAGCGAGCTGCTCTCTCAGGGTCAGCCCGTGAAGCTCGACGGACTGGGCACGTTCTCACCGAGCGTCGATGGTCAGAAGCAGGGTAAGAATGACATCGAGTCTGCTGTTGAGGCCGGTGCCGATGCGATGATCAACGGCATCAAGATCAACTTCTCGCCAGAGAACACGAAGGGTGAGAAGCTCACCAGCCGCGCATTCAAGGAGCAGTGCATCTTTGAGTACGGTTATGTGGTTCAGAGCGAGATCCGCACGATCAACGGCAAGCAGCGTCGCTTCCAGAAGAAGACACCGATCAGCTACGTCCTGGCTCCCGAGGCTGACAACAACGGCGGAGGTGGAAACGGGTAATCTCTTCCCCTCCTGAGTTCTTTGCAGAGCAAAGCGGCAAAGCCGAGCGAGGAGGGGTTAGGGGTGGTCTGAACGGCCGCACGCTCAGCCTCTGAGATATCGCTTGTTCAGACCCCCTCTGGCTCCCCCTAACTTAGGGGGAGAAACAGATACTCAAATCGCAGAAGTTACGATGAAGTATGAAAAGACAGCGTGTGATTGAGCTGGCGGTGAAGGTGATAGTAGCCGCGCTCACGGCATTTCTGACGGCACTGGGAACTACGAGTTGTATGGGCAGAGGACCTTTTTAAGAATTTAAAAATTAAAAAATTGAAGGATTAAAAAGGAGAAATGATGAAAGAAGGGGCTGGGGTTAAAGCTACCAGCCCTTGCCTTTTTATAATAAAATAGGTGAAATGCTTGCAAATAACGCAAATATGTTGTAACTTTGCAAACGCAAATGAATGACAGTCATTAAGAAACGTAATAAACCAAAAACCAAAGAGTTATGAAGAAAAATTTGAGAATCTTGGTCGTTTCGGCAGTGATAATGCTGGGAGCGACATCTGCGCAGGCACAGTTCGGCAATCTCGTGAACAAAGTGAAGATGGCCAAGCAGACGGCAGAGGACGTGAAAAAGAAGGTAGATGGCGACATCGAGTTCACCAAGGGTGGCAACGTGATGGGCTTCTACCGCACGAGGACGGGTGAGTTTATCTTCGACAAGACCCATCCCGACGGCGAGCGCAAGGGTAAGAAGGTGATCTTCAAGGTGCAGAAGAACGGCGACGTGATGTACGATGACGGCCGGAAGGTTGGCGAGGTGCTGAGTGACGGAACGGTGAATTTCCACGGCGAACAGGGCTACCTGAAGGTTCTGGGTGACGGTTCGGTGATGATGGACGGCGAGAAGGTGGCTATGATCAACGACAACGGTCAGGTGTATATCTACGACGTGCTCATCGGCACCGCCAAGGGCCTCGACAAGCAGTATGCCGCTTTGCTCTACTTAGGCATCTACCACAACAAGGAGTCGCTCGCCAAGACGAAGTTGGAGCTGGCCGAGGTGAAGAAGCAGCGGGAGGCAGAGGCGAAGCGCCAGCAGGAACAGGCTGCCCAGCGCAGGGCACAGGCTGCGAAGAATCCCACTAAGAGCTCCGGCAATCAGAACAACACGCAGCAGAAGGTGCGTGAATATTCGATCGAGAAGGGCAGCGCCCGTGGGTTCGTCGATGCGAACGGCGTGGTCTATAACTGGGCTCATACGAAGGTGGGACAGTTGCCCAAGGGTAATGGTGACATTACGGACGGCACGGGCCACAGGATCGGCAGCGTATGGTCTGGTGACATCAAGGACTCGTCAGGCAATCTGCTCTGCAGCGTCTCTTCGGGCGGTTCCATCGCCGTGAAGGGTTCGAACGCCACAGTGGCCGAGGTGAAGGCCAACGGACGTATCGACATGTCGAAAGACTCTAAAACATTGGGCTATTGCAATTGTAATAACCACGTCTGGACGGCTGCAATCATCTTCTGCAACCTGTTCAAATTCTAAATCCAAGAGAATAAGCTTGATTACTCTTCGCTGTCGGATGCCCTCAGGATGATGCTGGTGGCGCCGATGGTGAAGAGTGTGCCGTCGGTGATGATGCGGCGCTCACGGGGAGTAAGTTCGACGTTATCGACGAAGGTGCCGGTGTTGCTGTTGTTGTCTTTCAACGTGTAGCGCAGGGCACCTTTCTTGTCGCGGCTGACGGTGATGGTGCAGTGGTTGAGATCGACGCTGGGATCGACGGTCTCAAAGGGGGTGTTGATGGGGTTGCCCTTCTGGTGGCGGCCGATGATGTTGTCGCCCATACGGAGAGGGATGACCTGCTTGTAGTGGAACATATTCTCGATGACGACGATGGAGCCGCAGCCCTGTTCGTCGGCCTGTTCGTCGGGGTTCTCGTCTTTCTGGCGGTCGCGGAGCTTGCTGACGCCGATGCGGATGGCGAACTGCTTGCCGCAGTCGGGACACTGGAACACGAGCGACTGGCCGTCGGTGTAACGGGTCTCATCGAAGGTGATGAAGTTTTCACATTTGGGACAGCGGACGCGCTTCATAGACTTTGAACTTTGAGCTTTGAACTTTGAGCTTTATGATTACATCGGAGGCGGTCAGAGAGACATCACCCAGGCTTCGGCGGTTTCGGATTGGCGATGGAAACGGCGGAGGTCGTTGTAGGCGTCGTTCTCAGAGGCGTAGTGGCCGTAGATGACGCGGCGGATGTTGTTGCGCTCGAAGATCTCAGCCTGGTCGTAGCCCTGTTTCTGGAGACGCTCGATAAAAGCGTTGGCATTGCGCGTGGAGACGTAGCTGGCGAGGACGATGCAGAAGCCCTTGCGCACTTCCTCGGCCGTCTCGACGGGTTCTGTCTTAGGGGCTGCGACGGTATCACGCTGAATCGTGTCGCGCTGAGCGACGGAATCTTTGACGACCACCTTCGCGATATCAGCCTTCTTGATTTCGATTTTGCTGGTGTTCGTGTCTTCAGACATCATACCGAAAAGGAGGCCGTTGTTGAGGTTGCTGATGGTGCGCTGCATCATGTCGGTCTTGCCGGTGGGCAGGGCGAGGATGAAGACGGCGATGAGGATGGCGGCGACAGCGACGGCATTGCGGATCCACGTGTATTTGATGCGGACGACGTCGGCTCCTTCTTCCTCCTCCACGTATTCAGCGTCGGTTTCGGCGGTGTCTGTGTCGATGCCCACAATCTTGGCGGTGGGCTCTTCGGCGGGTTCTGAGGTCTGGACGGCGACGGGCTGCGACGGCGTCTGACGGGCGTCGAGGCGGTTCATCTCCACAGACGAGAGTCCGTAGAGGGCAGGGGTGAGGATGCCGGCCTCACAGGGGGTGAAGACGTAGTTGCCGTCTTCGTTGAGTGCCAGCGTGCCGATGTCGTTGAGCTCGTAGGAACCTTCGTTCTGCAGGTGTTGTCGGAGTTCCTCCACTTCGTCCTCGATGCGCTGCAATGCCTCCGGGTAGCTGATGTCGTAGGCCTCGATGTAGGACTGCACGAGCAGCGAGTCGTTGATGTTGAGCTGCGGATTGAATCCGAGCGTGCGCAGAGGCGGCAGGAACAAATGTTCCTGCTCTTCGTACCGGGCGTTGATATTGTGCGCCATAAAGCCTCCCAAACCTGGGACAATGACGCAGTCGTTGCTCAGTAAAAGTATCTCAATATGTCGTTCCAGTTCAATCACGGATGCAAAATTACTGCCTTTTTTTGAAATAAACAAATAAAAGAAACTTAAAATTTCTCAGAAATCAAATTTTTGCACTACCTTTGCACAAAATTTCAAGATTATGGAATATATTGAGACCAAAATCAAGGGCGTTTTCATCATCGAGCCCAAGGTATTTCAGGATGCCCGTGGGTATTTCATGGAGGCCTGGAAGCAGGCTGAGTTCGACGAGCATGTCGGACGGACGGTGTTCATCCAGGACAATGAGTCGAAGTCGTCGTTCGGTGTGCTACGCGGTCTGCACTATCAGAAGGGCGACGCCTCGCAGGCAAAGCTCGTGCGCGTGATCAAGGGAAAGGTGCTCGATGTGGCTGTCGATATCCGCAAGTCGAGTCCTACGTTCGGCCAGCACGTGATGGTGGAGCTGAGTGAGGAGAACAAGCGCCAGTTCTTTATCCCGCGTGGGTTCGCACATGGGTTCCTCGTGCTGAGCGACGAGGCGATCTTTACCTATAAGGTGGACAATCCTTATGCACCTCAATGTGATGCGGGCATCCGCTGGAATGACCCCGACCTGGGCATCGAGTGGCCCATCGACCCTGCGAAGGTGCTGACGAGTGAAAAGGACTTGAAGCAGCCCTTGCTGAAAGACGCAGAAGTGTTTGAATAACAGAAAGGTATGAATATAGCAATTGTAGGGACAGGATATGTTGGACTGGTGTCGGGAACGTGTTTCGCTGACACAGGTGCGAATGTGACGTGCGTCGATGTGGATGCAGCAAAGATAGAACGTTTGCAGAACGATGAGATACCCATTTATGAGCCCGGTCTCGACGAGCTGGTGAAGAAGAATGTGGCCGCAGGCCGCCTGAAGTTCACGACGGACTTAGCCTCCGTGCTCGACGATGTGCAGATCGTGTTCTCGGCTGTGGGTACGCCTCCCGATGAGGACGGCTCGGCCGACCTGAAGTATGTGCTGCAGGTGGCTCGTACCATCGGTCAGAACCTGAACCACTATGTGGTTGTGGTCACGAAATCGACAGTGCCTGTGGGTACGGCGAAGAAGGTGCGCAAGGCCATCGAGGAGGAGCTGGAGAAGCGCGGTGTGGATATCGAGTTCGATGTCGCCTCGAATCCTGAGTTCCTGAAGGAGGGTAATGCCATCAAGGACTTTATGTCGCCCGACCGTGTGGTAGTGGGTGTGGAGAGCGAGAAAGCCCAGAAGGTGCTCACGAAGCTCTACAAGCCGTTCCTGATCAACAATTTCCGTGTGATCTTCATGGATATCCCTTCGGCAGAGATGACGAAATATGCTGCCAACTCGATGCTCGCCACGCGTATCTCGTTTATGAACGATATCGCCAACTTGTGCGAGCGCGTGGGCGCGGACGTTAATATGGTACGCGCGGGAATCGGTTCCGACACCCGTATCGGCCGTAAGTTCCTTTATGCGGGCTGCGGTTATGGCGGCTCGTGCTTTCCCAAGGACGTGAAGGCGCTCATCAAGACGGCCGATCAGAACGGTTACTCGATGGAGGTGCTGAAGGCTGTGGAGCGCGTGAACGAGCGTCAGAAGAGCGTGCTCTACGAGAAGCTTGTGAAGTCGTTCGGTTCGGAAGAGGCGCTGAAGGGCAAGACTATCGCTATGTGGGGTTTGTCATTCAAGCCTGAGACCGATGATATGCGTGAATCGACTGCCCTCGTGATGATCGACAAGCTGCTGAAAGCTGGTTGTACCGTTCGTGTGTATGATCCGATTGCTATGAACGAGTGTAAGCGCAGGATCGGCGATGCGGTGACCTACTGTCGTGATATGTACGACGTGGTGCTCGATGCCGACGCACTGCTGCTGCTCACGGAGTGGAAGGAGTTCCGTCTGCCCGGCTGGGGCGTCATCAAGAAGGCGATGAAGCGGCCGTTGGTGATCGACGGACGTAATATCTTCGATATCGAGGAGCTGGAAGAAAACAACTTCGAGTATCACTGTATCGGAAAGTAGTAAAGGAGAGAAGGAGTAAGGAGAGAAGTAGATGAGTGTGAGAGGCGGAGGTTTAGTCATATTGGCATCGATATTGTTGTTGGTGGGTTGTTCTGGCCAGCAGGAACAGGCGACGGAAGAAAACCGTGAGGCGAAGGCACTCATGCAGGGTGTCTGGGTCGATGCGGAAACGGAAGATGTGTCGTTCCGTGTGGCAGGCGATACCATCTTCTATGCCGACTCCACCAGTATGCCGGCCTATTTCAAGATCGTCGGTGACTCGCTGACACTCTCATCTGGCGCCAGCTATGCCATCGAGAATCAGACGGAGCACGTCTTCAGCTTCCGCAATCAGAACGGTGACCTGATCACTCTCCACAAGATCGATGAAGCAGAGGCCGACTCACTCTATGTGACCGACACTAAACCGACGGTGATGACCTATACGCATCAGGTGAAAACCGACTCTACCGTCAGTTATAATGGTGCGCGCTACCACTGGTATATCGCCATCAACCCCACACGTTTTAAGGTGGTGAGGCGGACGTTCAATGATGATGGAATGGAGGTGGAGAACGTGTATTACGACAATATTATGCACATCAGCGTGTATAATGGTGCGCAGTGTCTGTATTCCAGCGACTTCCGCAAACAGCAGTATACGAAGCTGGTGCCGACAAAGTTTTTAGAAGAGGCTGTGTTGGCGAATATGGAGTATAGCAAGGCTGATGCGGAAGGTCTGCACTTCAACGCGACGCTTTGTATTCCAGACGGCGCGAGCTGTTACCTTGTAGAGACGATTATCTCGTACAAGGGCAAAATGACGATGAAACTCTTAGAGTATTGATTTCCCCTCCTGAGTTAGGAGGGGTTCTTGCGTCCCTTCGGTAGCAAGCGGCAAAGCCGAGCGAGGGGTGGTCTGAACGCGGAAAACTGTTCGCTTGTTCAGACCCCCTCTGGCTCCCCCTAACTTAGGGGGAGAAATAATTACTCCTCTAGCCAGGCGTCGAGCAACATTCTTGCGATGGAGAGTTTCTCAGGGATGGTCGGAAGATTGTCCTTGCGGAACCATCCGCCTTTGGCAATCTCTGAGCGCTGAAGGTGGATATCGCCGCTGACGTAGTCGGCATTGAAACCCACCATCAGTCCGCAGGGATAGGGCCAAGGCTGTGAGGCGAAGTAGCGGATGTTGGTGATCTTAACGCCCGTCTCTTCGAAAGCCTCACGGGCTACTGCCTCTTCGAGCGTTTCGCCCGTCTCGACGAAACCGGCCACGAGACCGTAGAAGTCTGTTCGGAAGTTCTTTGCACGGACGAGCAGCACCTCGTCGCCTTTGTGGATGAGTACGATGACGGCGGTAGCCAACTGTGGCCAGATTTCCTTGCCACAAGAGGTACATTTCTTAGAGATGTCAGTATCCATCCGCATTGGGGCACCACAGACACCACAGTATTTCGTGTTCTGATCCCAGTAGAGCAGTTCCTGACATTTGCCGGCCTTTAGGTAGAGCGGCTTCTCCAGATGATAGAAACTCTTGCGCAGACCGATCATCTCATAGCGCGCGTCGTCCGTGATGGGGGCGTCGATGCGATAGGTGATGACAGGTGTGCCGTCGGCCATCGGGGTGATGTTCATCAGGTGTGTCCAAGGCTTTATCTCCGTTGGCGGCTCTTCACAAAGGGGAATGGTATAACTCCCGCCGGACTTCTTTTCCAACAGGAGTTCTTCCTTACAAAATACAAAAAAATATGTCATCTTCATTTCATTTTATTTCCCCTCCTGAGTTAGGAGGGGTTAGGGGTGGTCTGAACAAGCGCATTGTCTGAGGTCGTTCAGACCCCCTCTGGCTCCCCCTAACTTAGGGGGAGAAATAAATACTTATTTCCCAAACAATAATTTACGATCGCGCTCGATGGCGGGTTTCACCCATTCCTCAGGCACAAACTTCCAGTTCGTGTTCGGCTGGGGATTGATGGTGCCTTGGCGCTTGATCTCCTCCGTCAGATAGTGGCGCTGGTCGAGTTCGCTGCAATAGATCACGCGGCTGGCGAGCGAGTCTTTGGGAATGCCGGCTCCGTGGGTGAGCAGTTCACCGCCGCCGTTGGCGCGATAACTATTCATAGCGACCTTGTACCATTTCTTTTCATCGAATGGCTGGCCGTTCGACATACGGAGGATCTTCACCTTCTCACCGTCGGGCTTGGTGACATCGACCTCGTAGTCGATGCCGGCAGCAGAGTCGAAGTTGAAGGTGTAGTATTTGAAGCCTGCGCGCTGCTGGTCACCCTTCATCTCGTCGTTGAGCAGCAGGAGATGGTCGTCAGGCGACTTCATCTGGTTCGTCCACATATCGTAGCTCATCTCGAGGTGCTTGCGGATCTCCTCGCCCGTCATACGGAGCACAAGCAGCAGATTCTCGAAGCGGTAGAGTTTGAACATATCGGCCTGCGTCACATCGCCTGTATCGATCTTCGCATTGAACGAGAGAGGAGCCGTGATGGAGATGTCGGCGCCCGTGATCTCTAATTGCAGGTTGTGGATCAGGTCGGCGAAGGCGGAGTTGCCAAAGAAGCAGTCGCGAGTATAGACAGCATTCTCGAAAGTGCCGATCTTGCGATCTACGTATGCTTTCACGGCATCGATGCGTGACTGGAAATGGCTGACCATCTCTTCGTCAATCTGTTCGTCGTTCACGCTGACGATCTCGCCTTTGATGTCCTTCTTCACCAGGTGGCCCTTCTGGTAGGTCAGCTCTATCTCCGTCTCAGCCACGTTGCGCACATAGCACGAGGGATCAATGATGAGCACCTGCTGGCCGTCTTTGTTGGTGATCCACTCGTTGTGTACCTGATGGTCGTGTCCGAAGAAGATGACGTCGAAGCCGGGCACCTCACGGGCGACGGCGGCTGTGGCGTTTTCCTCATAGGTGTCTGTGACGATGCCGCCGTCCTTGCCTGAGTGGAAGAGTCCGAAGATCAGGTCAGGACGCTCTGTCTCCTTGATGTACTTCACCCATTTCTTAGCGCAGCCGGTCATCTCCTCAAACTCCATTCCCTTCCACACGTTGTCTGTCAGCCAGTTGGGAATGGCGGGTGTGAGCATACCGATGATGCAGATCTTCACGCCGTCGATATAGTGGACGGAGTAGGGGTGTATGCCGTCGTAGATGTTCTTTGGGTGAGCTGTGCCGTCAGAGCCAGCCTTCACGATGTTCGCACCTAAAAGCGGGCAGCGCACCTCACGGATCCACTTGTCATAGACCTTGTGGCCAGGCTCGATGTCGTGATTGCCTACGGTCTCTGCGTCGTAGCCCATATAGTTGATGACGGAGGCTGCGAGGTTCTCGTCGGTGGGCATCACGTAGTTCGACCAATAGACGCAGGGCTGACCTTGCAGGATGTCACCGTTGTCGATGAGCAGCAGGTGATCGCCGTACTTCGCGCGTTCCTTTTTAATATATGTGCTGGCACGGGAGAGCGTTCCCTTCAGAGGTTTGCGCTCCATGAAGTCGTATGGGAAGAAATGTCCGTGTACGTCGCTGGTCTCGATCACCTTGAAACGGACGGTCTTTGTCTGTTGTCCTGACACAGGTAACAGGGCTATAAGCATAAGGGTAATAAGTAATATCTTCTTCATATCGATTAATTTTTCGGCAAAATTACGAAGAAAAAATCAAACCACCAAGAGTTTTTGGTGTTTTAGGCACACTTTTTGCAGTTTTTATGGCAGAATACAATAAAAGAAAAGGAGGAAACGATTATGGCATTTATCGATTATTACAAGATTTTGGGCGTCGATAAGACGATTCCGCAGAAAGATGTAAAGAAAGCATACCTGAAACGTGCGAAGCAGTTCCATCCCGATCTGCATCCCGACGATCCGAAGGCACAGGCGAAGTTCCAGGCGCTGCAGGAGGCGTATGATGTGATCGGCGATCCTGAAAAGCGTCGCAAGTATGACCAGTATGGTGAACAGTGGAAGCAGGCAGAGCAGTTCCAAGGCTTTGGTGGAGGTGCTGGTGGCGGTAATCCCTTCGGCGGCTTCGACTTCTCACAATTCACGTCGGGTTCAGGCGGTGGGTTCAGTGATTTCTTCGAGAGTCTCTTTGGCCGGAAAGGCCGACAGGGTGGGGGCTTTGGCGGATTCCAGGGCTTCTCGTCAGGCGGTGCCGGCTTCGGCCGTCAGGCGCGTACGAACTCTGGTGAGATGAACGCCAATGTGACCATCGACCTCTATACGGCCCTGTTGGGCGGTGAGGTGATGCTCTCACTGAGCAACGGTCAGAAGGTGAAGATGAAGATCAAGCCGGAGACGCAGCCGGGTACAAAAGTACGTCTCCGCGGCAAGGGATATGACCGCGGAGACGGAACCTTTGGTGATCTGATTATTACCTATCAGGTGAAGTTGCCCACGAACCTGTCGGAACGGCAGAAGTCGCTGCTCCAACAGATGCGTGAGGGTTGATTTAGTAGAATATCGTCGTGATGAGGTAAGCGACGATCGTTGAGGTAAACACGCAGATCAGACCTGGCATCATAAACGAGTGGTTCAGCAGGTATTTTCCGATGACGGTTGTACCAGAACGGTCGAAGTTCACTGTGGCGATATCAGAGGGATAGTTGGGGATGAAGAAATAGCCGTAAACCGAAGGCAGCACACCCAGCAGCACAGGACCAGGGATGCCTAACTTGTAGGCCAGCGGCAACATAGCCACCACCACAGCGCCCTGAGAGTTGATGAGCACAGACACCAGGAAGAACACCAGAGCGATGCTCCAAGGATACTGGGCTACGATGTCCTCGAGGCCAGCCTGCATCTCAGACATATAATTAGAGAAATAGGTGTCGGCTAGCCAGGCGATACCGTAGATGGCAACAACGGCCACCATACCAGACTGCCAGACGGGGCCTGCGACGGCCTTCTTCGGAGCAGCCTTGCAGAAAATGATCATCAGCGCTGCGGCAGAGATCATCACAATCTGGATGACGAGATTCATCTTCAGGCCTGTCATACTCTTCTGCGTCATTCCTTCAGCCAAAATACCTGCTTTTGCAAGTGCATCTGCAGTGATTGTTGTATTACCATCGATGATGGGGAGGGGCTCAGCACCCTTAATGGCCTTTATTGTCTCGTATGAGGGCAGCAGTTCGGGTAAAGCTGCAAACATCACAATGACTGCGAGGGCACCCAGGAAGATGAACACAGCGTTCTTGGCCGACTGCGGAATCTCCTTGTCGAGGGTGGTGGCACCAGAACCGTAGATGTAATCACGCTGAACGGGATCAGCAATCTTCTTCTGGAACTCAGGATCCTTGTCGAGGTCGAGACCACGACGGTAAGAAGCGGCAGCTGCTGCCATCAGACCACACACGCAGGCTGGGATGGAGACCATAAGCACACGTGGGATCGTGATGTCGAAATGATTGGCATTGGAGATGGTGACGAAGGCCACAACGGCGGCAGCGATAGGTGAACAGGTGATACCCACCTGAGAGGCGATAGAAGCCACACCACAAGGACGTTCAGGACGGATGCCTTTCTTTAACGCGATGTCGCAAATGATTGGCATTAAGGTATATACAACGTGACCTGTACCAACCAAAACCGTCAAGAAGAACGTACACAGCGGAGCGAGGAAAGTGATGCGATCCGGATGCTTACGAAGCATCTTCTCTGCAATCTGGATCAACCAGTCCATACCACCTGAGGCCTGCATAATACCCGCACAGGTGACGGCTGCGATGATGATGTAGATCACATCCGTCGGAGGCGTACCAGGTTTCAAGCCAAAACCGAACACGAGAATAGCCAGTCCGATACCGGAGATGGCACCAAGGGCGAGAGAACCATAGCGTGAACCCACCCACAAAGCTCCCAAAACGATGCAGAGCTGAATGATCATTAATACCATATTGACTTCATTTAGTTATTGATTATGTTATTTGACTGCAAAGATATGAAAAATTTCTGAAAGAAAAAACTTTTTAAGAGAAAAAACTAAAAATTATTTATTTCTTTTGTCAGGTCAGATAATTTATGTACCTTTGCACGCTAAAAGAGAAAAGAAATAAAAATCGACATCAAATGGCTAAAAGATTTGCCGAACATAACGGCCTGAACCTGACAAAGGTGAATGACGACATCCTTGAGATGTGGAGAGAGAAGAACGTGTTCTGGCGCTCGGTAGAGGAGCGTGAGGGCTGTCCGCAGTTTGTATTCTTTGAGGGGCCTCCCTCGGCCAACGGACATCCTGGTATCCATCACGTGCTGGCGCGTACTATTAAAGATACTTTCAACCGCTATAAGACGATGAAGGGTTTCCAGGTGAAGCGTAAGGCTGGCTGGGATACGCACGGACTGCCTGTAGAGCTGGGAGTGGAGAAAGAACTCGGCATCACCAAGGCCGATATCGACAACAAGGAGAGCGACAAGTACATCTCGACGGAGGACTACAACAAGAAGTGTCGTGAGAACGTGATGATGTACACACAGGAGTGGCGCGATCTGACGGAGAAGATGGGATACTTTGTGGATCTTGACAATCCGTATATCACTTATGACAATAAGTATATCGAGACACTGTGGTGGCTTTTGCAGCAGTTCTATAAGAAGGGGCTGCTCTACAAGGGCTACACCATCCAGCCGTATTCTCCTGCCGCTGGTACGGGACTCTCGAGCCACGAGCTGAACCAGCCCGGCTGCTATCGTGATGTGAAGGACACAACGGTGACGGCGCTCTTCAAGGCCCTGAGTCCGATACCAGCTGGACAATCTGGATATCCCGGAGTATCCGGTAACTGGGGAGAAACCTACTTCGTTGCCTGGACGACTACACCCTGGACACTCCCCTCAAACACAGCCCTCTGCGTAGGTCCGAAGATCGACTATGTGGCTGTTGAGACCTACAATGCCTATAACGGTGAGAAGATCACCATTATCCTGGCCGAGAGTCGTCTGAATGCCTATCTCGCTCCTGAGGGTGCGATTACTGACGGTGGCGAGATGCCTGAATACAATAAGGGCGAGAAGTTTGTGCCTTATCGCATCGTTGGCCGTTATACCGGCGAGGAACTTGTGGGACTGAAATATCAGCAGCTGATGCCTTGGGTGAAGCCTTCTGCCAAGTTGGATCAGAATGCAGCCGACTACGTGAAGGCCTATGCGGAAGCCCATCCGGAGAAAGTCTTTACGGGTGAAAACGGTAAAGACCAGTTTGTGGAGATGGAGAGTGAGGCCTTCCGTGTGATTCCCGGTGACTATGTGACAACAGAGGACGGTGCCGGTATCGTGCATATCGCACCTACTTTTGGTGCCGATGATGCCAAGGTGGCCAAGGATGCCCATATCCCCAGCCTCTTCCTGATCAATAAGAAAGGTGAGACGCGTCCGATGGTTGACCTGCAGGGCAAGTACTATGTGATGGACGAGCTCGATGATAACTTCATCGCCAAGTGTGTGAACAAGGAGGCCTATGGCCATCACGCAGGCGACTATGTGAAGAATGCCTACGCCCCAGAATTCAATAAGGACGGCAAGTATGATGAGCAGGCAGCTGCGAAGGCAGAGGACCTGAACATCGTGATCTGTATGGAGATGAAGCAGGAGGGTACGGCGCTGAAGATTGAAAAGCACGTACACAACTACCCACATTGCTGGCGTACGGACAAACCCGTGCTCTATTATCCCCTTGACTCTTGGTTCATCAGGAGCACAGCGAAGAAAGACCGTATGTTTGAACTCAACAAGACCATCAACTGGCAGCCTGAGTCAACAGGTACAGGCCGCTTTGGTAACTGGCTGGAGAACCTGAACGACTGGAACCTCTCCCGTAGCCGTTTCTGGGGAACACCGCTGCCTATCTGGCGCGATGAGGATGGCAAGGAGATCTGTATCGGCTCCGTAGAGGAACTCTACAATGAGATCGAGAAGGCTGTCAAGGCTGGCTTCATGAAGAGTAACCCGCTGAAGGACAACGGTTTCGTGCCTGGTGATATGTCGAAGGAGAACTATGATAAGATTGATCTCCATCGTCCGTATGTTGATAACATTGTGCTCGTCAGCGAGAGCGGTAAGCCCATGAAGCGTGAGAGTGACCTGATTGACGTTTGGTTCGACTCGGGTTCTATGCCTTATGCACAGGTGCACTATCCGTTTGAGAATAAAGACCTGATTGATAAGGGCATTGCCTTCCCCTGCGACTTCATCAACGAGGGTGTGGATCAGACGCGCGGCTGGTTCTTCACCCTGCACGCCATCGCCACGATGATCTTCGACTCTGTGGCCTTCAAGAATGTGATTTCTTCTGGTCTGGTGCTCGACGCCAAGGGCAACAAGATGTCGAAGCACGTGGGTAACGTGGTGAATCCCTTTGATATGATCGGCAAGTTCGGTTCTGATGCCGTCCGTCTGTATATGATGACGAACTCTGAGCCTTGGGATAACCTGAAGTTCGACCCGGAGGGCGTGGATGAGGTGCGCCGTAAGTTCTTCGGCACCTTATATAATACATATAGCTTCTTTGCGCTGTATGCAAATGTCGATGGCTTTGATCCTCAGATGGCTCAGGTAGCCTTTGAGAATCGTCCAGAGATCGACCGTTGGATCCTTTCTTGTCTGAATACCCTCATCAAGGGTGTGGAGGCAGAGCTGGACGGTTATGATCCCACCCGTGCCGGCCGTCTGATTGATGCCTTTGTGAATGACGACCTCTCCAACTGGTATGTCCGCCTGAACCGTAAGCGCTTCTGGGGCAAGGAGATGAGTGAGGATAAGCTCTCGGCCTATCAGACACTCTATACCTGTCTGATGACCGTCGCCAAGCTTCTGGCTCCCTTTGCTCCGTTCTATGCAGACCAGCTGTATAAGGACTTGGGTGGTGAGCTCGACTCTGTCCATCTCGACAAGTTCCCTGTGTCTGATGAGAGCCAGATCAACAAAGACCTTGAAGCCCGCATGCAGATGGCCCAGAAGATCACCTCGATGGTGCTTGCCCTGCGCCGTAAGGTGAACATCAAGGTGCGTCAGCCGCTGCAGGCCATCATGATTCCTGCCGTCGATGCTGAGCAGAAGAAGCACATCGAGGCTGTAAAGGATCTGATCATGAACGAGGTGAATGTGAAGGAACTTCGTTTCGTGGAGGGTGCAGGTGTGCTCGTCAAGAAGGTGAAGTGTAACTTCCGTACAATGGGCAAGAAGTTCGGCAAGCTCATGAAGGGTGTGGCTGCTGCAATGGATGCCCTGAATCAGGAGCAGATTGCAGAACTCGAGCAGCAGGGCACCATCGGCATCGAGGTGGAAGGTCAGCAGCTGACCGTTGAGGCTGTCGATGTGGAGATCATCTCTGAGGATATCCCAGGCTGGCTGGTGGCCAACGAAGGCAACCTGACCGTAGCCCTTGAGGTGGAACTCACCGAAGAACTGAAGAACGAAGGAATGGCCCGCGAGCTGATCAACCGCATCCAGAACATCCGTAAGGAGAGTGGTCTGGAGATTACCGACCGCATTAGTGTGGTGCTGGCTCCGAATGCTGAGGTGGAGAAGTCCGTCAGCAGCTTTGGCGACTACATCATGACGCAGGTGCTGGCAGACACCATCGAGATTCAACCCAATGACGGTCAGGAGGTTGACTTCGATGACTTCAAGTTGAACATTAAGATCAATAAACAATAAATTAAATAACTTAACACCTCAATTATTATGGAAGAAAAGACACGCTACACAGATGAAGAACTCGAGGAGTTCCGTCAGATTATCAATGAGAAGTTGGCATTGGCCAAGCGCGATTATGATCAGATGATGCGCGTACTGACCAACCAGGACTCCAACGATGTCGATGACACATCCCCCACCTATAAGGCATTGGAGGAGGGTAGTGTCACACAGTCGAAGGAGGAACTGATCTCGATGGCAGCCCGTCAGCAGAAGTTCATCCAGGGCCTGAAGGCCGCATTGGTGCGCATAGAGAACAAGACCTACGGCATCGACCGCATCACAGGTAAGCTGATTCCCAAGGAGCGTCTGCGTGCTGTTCCGCATGCTACGCTGAGTGTGGAGTCGAAGTTGATGCAGCAGAACAAGAAGTGAGCCAGACGAAGCCGTTACTGACCAAGGGTAGGATGGCGTTACTTGTGGTATTCGCCGTCCTCCTGATTGACCAGATGATCAAGATCTGGGTGAAGACCTCCATGACGCTTCATGAGAGTATTCATGTGACCGACTGGTTCTACATCACCTTCATCGAGAACAACGGAATGGCTTTCGGCATGCAGCTGGGCAGCAAGATTGTCTTGTCGCTGTTCAGGGTGATTGCCATCTCCGCGTTGGGATACTATATCTGGCTGGAGGTGAAGCGGAAGGCAAAGACGGGCTATCTCGTCTGCCTGTCGCTGGTGCTGGCGGGGGCAGCAGGCAACCTGATTGACTGTATGTTCTACGGCCTCGTGTTCAATGAGTCTTCACCTTATTATCTGTCTTACTTCGTTCCATTCGGTACAGGCTATGCACCCTTCCTGATGGGTAAGGTGGTGGATATGTTCTACTTCCCGCTGATAGAAACAGAATGGCCCACGTGGATGCCTTTCGTGGGTGGAGACCACTTTGTGTTCTTCAGTCCGGTGTTCAATTTTGCCGATTCCTGCATCAGCGTGAGTGTCGTGTGGATCCTGCTGTTCTACCGGCAGGAGATCAGCAAGATGTCATTCAGCAGAGTCATTGATAAACCCAAAGACCAAGCAGAACAGGAGGAATGAAAGGTCTGAGCGTACATCTGGTCATCGTCGGGGCAACCGTAATAGTGCTTTTGTCTGCCTGCAAGCCGCAGGTACCGTCAAAGTATCTTCAGCCCGACGATATGGAAGACCTGATGTACGACTACTACCTCTCACAGGGCATCAGCAACAGTCAGCCCAGAACCACGGACTATGACCGCCGGTACAACATGCAGGCGGTGCTGAAGAAGTATGGTCTGACGAATGAGGAGTTCGACTCCACGCTGGTTTACTATTATAACCACATGGAGCTGATGGATGCCATCTATTCCAACATCCAGAAACGGTTGGGCGACGAAGCGTTGGAGCTGGGAGCCTCCGAGGGCGAGGTGGAGCGTTTCACCATCCAGTCTGTCTCTGGCGACACTACCGATGTGTGGGAGGGAAAGCGTCAGCTCATGCTCCTGCCCATACCCCCTTATCACATCGTGCAGTTCTCACAGAAGGCCGACACCTCTTTCTATAAAGGCGACAGCTTCCTGCTGACGTTTGGCAGCCGTTTCCTCGTTCAGAGTGGTTCGAGGAATGCCACAGTCTATCTGGCTGTGACCTATGAGAACGACAGCGTGGTCTCTGCGACCACTCCCATCAATGTCTCTGGAGGCTCTACACTTCGCATCAACGCCTGTGACCAGAAAGCCAAGCAACTGGATGGCTACATCTATATGCCTCGTCGGGATCAGACGGATAACGCGAGTGAAATCCCTCTGCTGCTGCTTGATCGCATCCAGCTGATGCGCTTCCATCACAAAGAGAAGCCAGAAGATGAGAAGGAGCAGGAAAAAGTGCCTGTCGCTGTGCCTGAGAAGAATGATACGACCGACTCTCTCAAACCCCGTATACGTCGTTTGGGTGAGCGTCCGACAATGAATCAACCAATCAAGAGTCAACCAATAATTAAAAGATAATGAAACATCTGAAATTCCGACTGTCGCTGATGAACTTCCTGGAGTTTGCCGTCTGGGGAGCTTATCTCACCTGCATGGGTAACTACTTAGGACGTGCCGGACTTGGAGACAAGATCTCCTGGTTCTACGCCATTCAAGGCATCGTGAGCCTGTTCATGCCCACGCTGATGGGTATTGTTGCAGACCGTTTCATCCAGCCCCAGCGCCTCTTGGGCTTGTGCCATTTCGTGGCTGGCGGATTCATGCTCGGCTGCTGGTGGCTTGGTGTGGAAGCCGGTCATGGACATGAGTTGCCTGACAAGTGGACATTCATCGCCTTCTATACCCTGAGTGTGGCTTTCTATATGCCAACCATTGCGCTGGCAAACACGACGGCCTTCACCATTCTGAAGAACAACGGGCTGGACACCGTGAAGGACTTCCCGCCCATCCGCGTCATTGGTACCGTCGGTTTCATCCTGACCATGTGGTTCGTCAACTGTTCCGTATGGGCCACAGAGAATGCCACAGCCGAGGGAATCTCTTTCTCTTTCACGTTTGCAGAGAATCCCTATAAATTCCAGTACACCTATATGCAGTTCTTTGTGTCGGGTGTGCTGAGTATGCTGCTGTTCCTTTATACCTTTACTTTGCCTGAGTGCAAGCTCACAAAGAAGCAGGGGAAGGTCTCTCTGGCAGAGAGTTTCGGCCTGAATGCCTTCAAGCTCTTCAAGACGAAGAAGATGGCGCTGTTCTTCATCTTCTCTGCTTTGCTTGGTATGTGTCTGCAGGTGACCAACGGCTATGCCGTACCATTCATCACAAGCTTTAAGGGCAGTACCGATCCTGCTGTCTACGACTCATTTGCAGCCAATAATGCCACGCTGCTGTCGAGTATCTCCCAGATCAGCGAGGCCCTCTGCATCCTGATGATCCCTTTCTTCCTGAAGCGCTATGGCATCAAGGTGGTGATGCTGATGTCGATGTTTGCCTGGGTGTTCCGTTTTGGATTCTTCGGCGTGGGTAATCCTGCTATGCCGGGTGTCATCCTGTTCATCCTCTCCTGTATTGTCTATGGTGTAGCCTTCGACTTCTTCAATGTTTCTGGCGGTATCTTTGTCGATCAGGAGTGTGAGCCCTCTGTGAAAGCTTCGGCCCAGGGACTGTTCATGATGATGACCAATGGCATCGGTGCCACGATAGGAACTTTGGCGGCTGGTGAGATTGTGAACCACTACTGCCAGTGGGAGAATGACTATCTGCAGGGGCAATGGACCACGTGCTGGTTTATCTTTGCCACCTTTGCCCTGATTGTAGGTGTCTCCTTCGCCTTAGTCTTCCATCCGGAGAAAAAGTAATGAAAGAGGCCAGATACTTCTACGTTCCTGATGCAGCACAACAGAGAGAGTTGCCTGCCGAAGAGTGCCAGCATGCCATCCGCGTGCTGAGGCTGAAGGTGGGCGATGAGCTGTTCCTGATGGACGGGGTAGGGAACTACTACCGTGCTCTGGTCTCAGAGGCTTCCTCTCATCGTTGCTGTTATGAGATCGTGGAGACTTTGCCTCAGGAGCGCCAATGGACAGGCCATGTGCATCTGGCCATCGCTCCAACGAAGATGATGGACCGTATGGAGTGGATGACAGAGAAGGCAACGGAGATTGGTATTGATGAGCTCACCTTCCTTGACTGCCAGTTCTCTGAGCGTCAGGTGGTCAAGCTGCCCCGCATAGAGAAGATAGTCGTCTCTGCCGTCAAGCAGAGTCACAAGGCCTGGATGCCTGTCGTTCATGAGATGACGGCTTTCAAGACCTTCATCAGCCAACCTCTTGAGGGCGGCAAATACATTGCCCACTGCTATGAGGAAATCCCTCGCACCTATCTCTTTGATGAGTTGCAGAAGCACTCAGACTCTGAGGATGCCACCGTGTTGATTGGCCCAGAGGGAGACTTCTCCATCGATGAGGTGCGTCAGGCTGTGGCAGCAGGCTATCAGTCTGTACATCTTGGCAAGAGCCGCCTCCGCACAGA
Source organism: uncultured Prevotellaceae bacterium (assembly GCA_900316445.1). Lineage (GTDB taxonomy): Bacteria > Bacteroidota > Bacteroidia > Bacteroidales > Bacteroidaceae > Prevotella. The sequence continues at coordinate 19,778 of ONCZ01000047.1, forward strand.
GACAGCAGGCCTCTCTGCCGTCATGATGATGCAACTGAGTAAGGGTGAAAACATTTAAATCGTAAATATGTAAATCGTAAATAAAATATTGTATGACTGACGAGAAAATCATGGCTACTATCAAGCCTGACGGTGAATGCTGGCAGCCGGAAATCGAAAAAATGCCAAGAGAGCAGCTGGAAGCGCTGCAAGTGAAGAAACTCAAGGAGAGCATCAAGGTTGCTCTGAACTCTCCTTTCTACAAGAAGCGTCTGGGAGATCTCGGCATCACGCCTGACTCCATCAACTCGCTGGCAGACCTGCGTAAGATTCCCTTCACCACGAAGCAGGATCTGCGCGACAACTATCCTTATGGCCTTGTAGGCAGAAGCTTGGATGATGCCGTCCGTATTCACTCTACCAGTGGTACGACAGGTAATCCCTGTGTGGTGGTCTATTCAGAGCACGACATCTGCTCATGGGCCAATATGATTGCCCGTAACCTCTATATGGTGGGCTGCCGCAAGAGCGATATCTTCCAGAACTCTTCTGGCTATGGTATGTTCACTGGCGGTCTGGGCTTCCAGTATGGTGCAGAGTGGCTGGGTACTATGACCGTTCCTGCTGCTGCCGGTAACACCAAGCGCCAGATCAAGTTCATCAAGGATTTTGGTACCACCGTTCTTCACGCCATCCCCTCTTATGCCATCTATTTGGCAGAGGCCATTAAGGAAGAAGGTATTGATCCAAAAGATCTGAAACTCCACACGCTTTGTATCGGAGCAGAGCCACATACTGAGGAGCAGCGTCGTCGTATTGAGCGTGTGCTGAATGTCAAGGCCTACAACTCCTTCGGTATGACAGAGATGAATGGTCCTGGTGTGGCCTTTGAGTGTAAGTATCAGGATGGTATGCACCTCTGGGAGGATAACTACATCGTGGAGATTGTCGATCCTGACACTCTGGAGCCTGTGCCCGATGGTCAGATGGGCGAGATGGTGCTGACCACCCTTGACCGTGATATGATGCCTGTGCTGAGATATCGCACCCGTGACCTCACCCGCATCCTGCCTGGTGAGTGTAAGTGTGGCCGTACCCACCGCCGTATTGACCGCATCAAGGGCCGTACTGACGACATGTTCATCATCAAGGGCGTCAACGTCTTCCCGATGCAGGTGGAGAAGGTGCTGGTTCAGTATCCTGGCTTGGGCAGCAACTATCTGATCACATTGGAAACCATTAATGACAGCGATGTGATGACCGTTGAGGTAGAGCTTGAAGGACTGGAGTCGGATATCTTCCCTGATATTCAGAATATGACGAAGGACATCCAGGCAGCCCTGAAGAGTGAGATCCTGCTGAAGCCTCAGGTGAAGCTGGTGAAGAAGGGCTCTCTGCCTATGAGCGAGGGTAAGGCTGTCCGTGTGAAGGATTTAAGAGAAGGCAGAGGATGAAAACCAAGCTGTTAGCTTTAGGCTTATGGCTGATGGCATTCACCAGTCAGGCGTCTGCACAGCTCCTGTCTCCTGACTCCTGTCTCCTGACTCCTTTTATCAAAGACGTCTTCAAGCAGATGCCAGACTCCCTGATGCCTTATCTCACGCAGAACAACCGTCTGGACTTCATCGACTTCATGGAGTCCAACATGAAGGCCGAGGTGTCTAATCTGACGGGAGGCACCAGCGAGATGACAGCCCTCACAGACGACAGCCTCTCCATCCGTATGAGCGAAGCCCTGAGGGTGGACATGCTGCTGCTGGATCTCGATGAACCGGTGGACAGCATCCGGCAGGTGATTGTGTTTGTTGAAACCTTCCTGGCAGACTCCGTCTATGGCGAGAGTGTGTGTAAGACATATTCCGTCGACTGGCAGCCTGTCACGAAAGATATTCCGTTTAATGAAGCGCAGAGGAAACGTCTGGAGCCCCTAAACTTGCAAAATATCCTTAAATGGAGTGAGGATAAACTAAACAATCGTTAAATAATAACGCAGAATTGCCAAAGAAAGCAGAATTATTTTTATATTTGCATCGTGTTTTTCATGGTATTAGATTATTAAGGTTAATTGGGAATACAATTTATCGCGAGATAGGTTTTATTCGAACTCCAATAACAGTACAAGTCATTTATTTGTAGTGTTTTTGGTTAAAAAAAAGGGAACCTGAGAAGGATCCCTTTTTCTTTTATTCCCCTCCTGAGTTAGGAGGGGTGCCCGAAGGGCGGGGTGGTCTGAACCACCTCAATAGCTTCTTGCAATAATCACCCTTGCCTTGCTTGGCTTGCCACTCACCATATCCACACCAGGTGTCTGCTCCACACCGAAGGGCACACAACGTATAGTGGCCTGAGTCTCTTCCTTGATCTGAGCCTCGGTCTCGGCAGTGCCGTCCCAGTGGCAGAGGAAGAAACCGCCGTCCTTCACACGCTCCTTGAACTCCTCATAGTTGTCGCACTCATAGATATGGGCATCGCGGAAGGTCTTGGCCTTCACAAAGATGTTCTTCTGGATGTCCTCTAGCAGCTGCTCCACATACTGGGCAATGCCCTCGATGCTGCGGGTCTCTTTCTCCAGCGTGTCACGACGCATCACCTCGATGGTGCCATTCTCCAGGTCGCGGGCTCCAAGAACCAGACGCACAGGCACTCCCTTCAGCTCATAGTCGGCAAACTTGAAGCCGGGGCGCTTGTTGTCTGCATCGTCAAACTTCACGGTGATGCCCTTTGAGCGCAGTTCCTCGATGATGGGCTGCACCTCCTTGTTCACCTGCTCCATCTGCTCGGGCTTGGTGGCGATGGGGATGATGACCACCTGGATGGGAGCCAGACGCGGAGGCAGATGAGGGCACCGATCAGACGGGTAGAGACACCCCATGAGGTAGCCCACACATACTCAGGCTTGTTCTCCTTGTTCAGATACTGCACCTCAAAGGCCTTGGCGAAGTTCTGGCCCAGGAAGTGTGAGGTACCAGACTGCAGGGCCTTGCCGTCCTGCATCATGGCCTCGATGGTATAGGTGTCGAGGGCTCCGGCAAAACGCTCCGTCTCACTCTTCACACCCTGCACCACAGGCACTGCCATCCACTCCTCAGCGAACTTGGCATAGACCTTCAGCATCTTTTGTGCTTCCTCTTCAGCCTCCTCACGAGTGGCATGAGCCGTATGGCCCTCCTGCCACAGGAACTCAGAGGTGCGGAGGAAGGGGCGCGTGCGCATTTCCCAGCGCATTACGTTACACCACTGGTTGCACATCAGGGGCAGGTCGCGCCAGGAGTGGATCCAGTTCTTATAGGTGTTCCAGATGATGGTCTCTGACGTGGGGCGCACAATCAGCTCCTCTTCCAGCTTGGCAGCGGGATCCACCTCCACGCCGCTCTTGTCTTCCTTGGCACGCAGACGATAGTGGGTCACCACAGCACACTCCTTGGCGAAACCCTCCACATGCTCTGCCTCACGGCTGAGGAACGACTTGGGAATCAGCAGGGGAAAATAGGCATTCTGCGCACCCATCTCCTTGAACATCTTATCCAGTTGCTGCTGCATCTTCTCCCAGATGGCATAGCCGTAGGGCTTGATGACCATACATCCGCGAACGGCACTCTGCTCAGCAAGGTCAGCCTTTACTACCAGGTCGTTGAACCACTGGCTGTAATTATCGGCTCTTTTCGTTAAATCTTTTAATTCTTTTGCCATTGTTTTACTCTAATTTTGCGAATTTGCGTGCAAAATTACATAAAATTTTAGACATAAGTACATAAGAACATATAATTTTTTGTTTCTTTTGTTCTTTTGTCTGAAAATAATTATTATCTTTGCAGCAGAAATCAACGTTTAACAACTAAATTGAGAAGTTTATGAAAAGTTTAAAGAGTATTGCCGTCGCACTATGCGCAGCGCTGGTGCTGGCAGGATGTAACATGAGTAACACGGGTAAGGGTGCATTGATCGGTGCCGGTGGCGGTGCTGGTCTTGGAGCCATCGTGGGTGCCATCGCAGGTAACACAGCCATTGGTGCTGTCATCGGTGGTGCAGTAGGTGCTGGTGCGGGTGCCCTCATCGGTAAGAAGATGGACAAGGCCAAGAAGGAGGCCGAGGCTGTGCAGAACGCTCAGGTGGAGGCTGTGACAGACGCTAATGGTCTGGAGGCCGTGAAGGTGACATTCGACTCTGGTATCCTCTTCGCTACTGGCAGTTCTACACTCAGCAGCACAGCTAAGACTTCGCTCTTCCAGTTTGCCAACGTGCTGAAGGGCAATGCCGACTGTGATGTGGCTGTGCAGGGATATACAGACAATGCCGGCTGGAAGGGTAAGAGCGTAGAACAGAGCCAGCAGAAGAACCTGGAGCTCTCTCAGCAGCGTGCCCAGAGCGTGACCAACTACCTGCTCCAGCAGGGTGTCAGCCCCGCTCAGATCCGCAGCACTACTGGTTTTGGTGAGGCTAACCCCGTGGCTGACAACTCTACCGCTGCCGGTAAGGCCCAGAACCGTCGTGTGGAGGTTTACATGTACGCCTCTCAGAAGATGATCCAGGAGGCTCAGCAGCAGGCCCAGTAAAATTATAGAATTAAAAAATTAAAGAATTAAAAGGTGAAACGGATTGTTCGTTTCATTAAGAATACTCTGAAATGGATAGTGGTGGCATTCTTTGCTTCCACTATTCTTTCTGTTGTGATGTACCGTTTCCTGCCAGTGTGGGTGACACCGTTGATGGTCATCCGCTGCTATGAGCAACAGAAGGAGGGGCGTGACCTGAAACTCTCTCACGACTGGGTGTCGCTCAATGAGATATCCCCCTCATTGCCTGTGGCCGTCATTGCCAGCGAGGATGGCAAGTTCATTGAGCATCATGGTTTCGACTACAAGGCCATAGAGCATGCTGCCAAGCGCAACCGTGAGCATCCAGAAAAGCGTAAGCTGGGTGCCTCAACCATCTCACAGCAGACAGCCAAGAATGTTTTCCTTTGGCCAGGCCGCAGCTGGGTGCGTAAGGGCTTTGAGGTCTATTTCACCACACTCATCGAACTCCTCTGGTCCAAGCAGCGCATCATGGAGGTCTATCTCAACTCCATCGAGATGGGCGATGGCATCTATGGCGCCCAGGCCGTTGCCGAGGAACACTTCCATAAGGATGCCAAAGACCTCACTCGCAGTGAGTGTGCCCTCATTGCCGCCACGCTGCCCAATCCCCGCAAGTTCTCCAGCAAGTCTCCTTCCTCCTATATGCTCAAGCGTCAGTCCCGCATCCTGAAGGAGATGAAGTTCGTTGGTGAGTTCCCCATGAAATAAATGTGATTTCATAGAAAAGACGTTAAGACGCTAAGACGTTGAGACGCCTGCTTGAGAAATATTCCCCATTTTATTTGGATGTTTCAGATTTATTGCCTATATTTGCAGCGTGAAATGGTTTATTCAAATATGAGTGATGAAATCAAAGACATAGAGAAACAGTCCAGCATCGTCAGCGAGCCCGCTGCCGAGACTGCCTATGACAGCCAGACGGTTGAAGTCTCTGCTGCCGAGTTAGGTATATCAGACAGTTGGGACCCTGGGATAGGTCCCTATTCGATGGACGAGTTGAATGCCCGTATTGACAAGGCCGAAGCTGCCATCAAGAGGGCAAAGAGTGGTGATTGGAGCGGATGGATATCTGAAAGCCAGTCGCGCGAGAACCTCTATAAGAAATACCCATGGCTCAGGAAACTAATTAGATACGGTCTTTATCGTCGATATCTGGAACATGAAGATGAATCCGAAAACTCTGATTAAAAGAATATAATAAATTAATGTGTAACTCTAAAAACAAATCGCTTATGGTAACATAGCAAAGACAAGGAAAAGAAATATACGTTGAAGCGTCCGCTGAATCTTGTTTCAGGAAATCGGCAAAATTTCAAGAATGCACAAGAGTAAAGTAGATGGTTCACACCCGAGGGCGTGGGCTCTTACTCGTTTAAAGTGCATGGGTGTTTGCCGATACCTCTGAGACGTAAGCGAAGTAAACAGCTCACGTTTTTCTATTGTAGCGAAATATATAAATTGAAAACATATAAGACTATAGGAATTATGAAGAAATTACTATTCACAATCGTTGCAATGCTGCTGCCAATGGTGGCAAGTGCTTATTATGGTTATTCAGATGGTATTGATTGGTGGTCTCATTTTGAGGCTCCAGATGCTACAATTAACGGCATCCATTACCAACTAAATTCTGCTGATCAGACGGCCACTGTAACATATAAGAAAATCGTATATTTTGACATGCGTAATTTTCCTGTTAATGATTATTCTGGAGATGTCGTCATTCCCAGTCATGTATCTTATGGTGGAGTAACATATATTGTGACTGGCATTGACAATGGCGCGTTCGATAATGCTCTCGATGCAAGCTATGGCTATTCTTTTTTAATTGATCGCCCTTCTTCTTGGAAGCCTGTGACTTCCATCTCAATACCAAGCACTGTAACAAGTATTGGTATGGGGGCTTTTGCAAGTTGTACTAGCCTGACCTCTATCATTATTCCTACCAGTGTGACCTATATCGGCGAGCAGGCTTTCTCTGGTTGCACAAGTCTGTCATCCATTTCCATCCCAGCAGGTGTGACATCAATTGGCTTTCGTACTTTCTCTAATTGTAGCAATCTTACCACCGTCAACCTTCCATGCAATATGACTTCGATTGGTGAGAGAGCTTTCGAATATTGTAGCGGACTACAGTCCATAACACTTCCCGACAACTTGGCAAGTATAGAAATGGGAACATTCTCTAATTGTACATCTTTGACATCTGTTTCCATTCCTGATAAAGTTTCATCCATTGCAGATAATGCATTCAACGGTTGCTCCAATCTGACTACTGTTACCATAGGTTATTACTTAAGCAGTATAGGTAGTTCTTTTCACAATTGTAATAAGTTGTCTAATGTTTATTGTTATGCACCAGTCCCACCATCTTATTCAGCAGAACCTTTTGATGAGGAAGTCGTGTATAGTAATTCATTATTTCTTTATGTCCCTTCTTCTAGTTTAGATGATTATAAGAATTATTGGATGGTAACAGGAGCAGATCCTGTAAATGGATGGTGCTCGATTTCGTGGACGAATATCTTACCTATCTCAAATCAAGGATCTCAGAAATTAGGCACGCCAACCATCTCAATATCCAATGGCGTCTTGAAGTTTGATTGTGGAACTGATGGCGCAGATTATCGATACTCAATCACATATCCAGAATCAAAAAGTAATGCGACAGGCAATAACGTTCAGTTACCTCAGACCTGCACCATTTCCGTTTATGCCATCAAGGCTGGTTATGATCGGTCCGACACCGCCACAAAGGTAATTAAGAATGGCGACCTGAATGGTGATGGCACTGTGAATGTGGCTGACCACGTTGAATTGTCGAATATCATTCTAGGGCAGTAACCAACATGTCTGTACTTACAAGGGGGCTGCTCATACGGTTTCCTATTTCAGTAAAATGCTCACAAAGGGTCTGACCTTCTGTGAGCAAAATGAAATTGCTAAAAGTTAAAAAACTGTTGCTGTAGCACTTGTCTCTGCGTGACAATTAGGACAATTGGACAGCCTTTTTTTACATAAGGAGGAGTGTGTGAGTAGAGAATGGAAGAGGTGAGAAAAATGCATTGTCTTTTGTCCCAATTGTCACACGCAAGGTTGAGTGAAGGTCACTAAGGTGTTAAGACGTTGAGGCGCTTGAGGTGGTGGAAAGCGTCTTAACGTCTTAGCGTCTTAATGTCTTTTTGGGATGATGGAGGGCCACTCACAGATATAATAGTTAATATATATCAATTATTATATATTATATATAAGGTACGTGAGATTTGCTGTGTGAGAGATCGGCTTGTGGGATATAGTGAAAAATGCAAAAGACGGTAAGACGTTTAAGACGCACTAAAATAAGGAAGAGGTGAGAAAAAATGCATTGTCTTTTGTCCTAATTGTCACAACATAGGTATAGTGATTGTTTGTAATGTATGAAAATAATTGACGTTGCGAATTGTCGGTAAGAAAACTCGGAGTTTAAACGGATTAAAGTGGAAGTTTAATTAGGGGAAAGTCGGAGTTTAGTCCGTTTAAAGTCCGACTTTCCTTAGTTTAAAAACGGGGTTTTGTAAGAGGTTGATAATCAGATATATACAAATGCGCGGAAGAAATGTTAGATTGTTTGAAATATTTTGACAAGCATAAAGGGCTTCAAGAGCCTGAGATATAAAAAAGAGCACGGGATTTGATTCCTATGCTCCTATTTTTATATCTGAAAAGTCGCTTATTCCTTATCCGGCGGCCTCAAATTCCTCAAGGAAGCGGGTATCGTTCTCTGAGAACATGCGGAGGTCTGAGACGCGGTACTTCAGGTTAGTGATGCGCTCCACACCCATGCCGAAGGCATAGCCGCTGTACTCCTTGGAGTCGATGCCACAGAGCTCCAGCACGTTGGGATCAACCATACCACAACCGAGGATCTCCACCCAGCCAGTGTGTTTGCAGAATCCGCAGCCCTCACCGCCACAGATGAAGCAGGAGATGTCCATCTCGGCACTGGGCTCCGTGAAGGGGAAGTAGGAGGGACGCAGGCGGATCTTGGTGTCTGGGCCGAACATCTCACGGGCAAACGACAGCAGCACCTGCTTGAGGTCTGTAAAGGAGACGTTCTTGTCGATATAGAGTCCCTCTACCTGATGGAAGAAGCAATGGGCACGGGCTGTGATGGCCTCATTACGATAGACGCGGCCTGGACAGATAACGCGGATGGGACTTGTGAGCTTGCCGTCCTCAGTGTGCATCTGTTCCATAATACGGGCCTGGACTGAAGAAGTGTGTGAGCGTAGCAGGATGTTCTTGGTCACATCGTTGGGATGCTGTGAGACGAAGAAGGTGTCCTGCATATCGCGGGCAGGATGGTCTGCTGCGAAATTCATCTTGGTGAACACGTGCAGATCGTCTTCCACCTCAGGACCGTCAGCCAAGACGAAGCCCATACGGGAGAAGATGTCGATGATTTCATTGGTGACGATGGTCAGGGGATGACGTGTGCCCAGCTTGATGGGGTAGGGAGTGCGCGTCAGGTCGATGACCTCATCAGAAGACTCCTGCGACTGGCAGTCCTCACGCAGCTGATTGATGCGCTCTGTAGCCAACGTCTTCAGTTCGTTGATCTTCATGCCGACGGTCTTCTTCTGGTCGGCAGCCACCTCACGGAAGTCATTCATCAGGGCCGTGATCTCACCTTTCTTACTGAGATATTTCAGGCGCAGCTGCTCTACCTCATCAGCGTTTTTCGCACTCAGTTCCTGCACCTCTTTGAGCAGGTCATCTATCTTGTCAATGATACTCATAATTACGTTTTTTATCAAATTTGCGTGCAAAGGTACAACAAAAAGTGAAAAGTGAAGAGTGAAAAGTGAAAAATTTGCTGCCGCGCGATAAAAAATAGGTGTAATGATGTGCATATTTATAAAATTTGTAGTAATTTTGCCGAAAAATTTGAGAGTATCGTTGATAACGAACTGATAGGGTTATGAGAAAGTATCTTTGGCCGATGCTGTTATGTCTGCTGCTGACGTTCTCCTGCACGGGGAAGAAGGCAGGCGTGGAGATGGAGGTTCCGGCAGACTCTGTGGCAGACTCGTCGCAGGTGGTGATAGAAGACACGCTGGAGCAGCTGATCACAGAGACTCCGATGCCCAGGGCGGCTGATGCTTATTTTGATGACTTTATTTTCAATTTCACAGCCAACAAGCGGTTGCAGTTTGAGCGCATTGTCTTCCCCCTGCGGGTGACTGAGGCTGACGGCAAGACACAGATGACGGAGAAGTCGCAGTGGAAGATGGAGCACCTGTTTATGCGTCAGGGCTATTACACGCTGCTCTTTGACGACGACGAACAGATGTCGCACATGAAGGACTCTGCCGTGAATGAGGCTGTCGTGGAGAAGATCATGCTCAAGAAGAACAAGGTGAAGAACTACTTTTTCCATCGTGTGCGCGGGGCCTGGATGATGTATGAGGTGCGTACGACACCTGTGGAGGAGAATGCCAACGCCTCGTTCCTCACATTCTATAAGCGTTTCACTACAGACAGCGTCTTCCAGGTGCAGAGCATCAATGAGACGGTGGAGTTCGTAGGGCCTGATCCTGATGATGACTTCAACGTGATGGAGGGCGTGATCACCCCAGACACATGGGAGGCCTTCGCACCGCAGCTGCCTGAAAAGGTGCTGTATAACATCGTCTATGGCAAGCCTGAGACGAAGGGCAACAAGAAGATCTTCCTGATGCGTGGTGTGTCAAACGGTCTGGAAGTGGAACTTCGATTCAAGAAGGTCGGCGGCAAATGGCTGCTGATGAAGATGACCACATAAAGGGATTTACGATTTACTGATTTACGATTTACAGATTTGAAGGATTTCCGCAATTATAGTCTGAAGGAGCATAATACATTTGGCATCGACGCCAAGTGCAGACGGTTCATAGAGTTTGAAGACGATGATGAAGCCGTCGAGGTGGCTAAGATCTTGCGTGAGTCTGCTACACCTTATATAATAATAGGTGGAGGCAGCAACCTCCTGCTGACGAAAGACTTTGATGGCATCGTGGTGCGGTCAGGCATCAAGGGGTATTGTTTTGAGGAGTCAGGAGACAGGAGTCAGGAGTCAGGAGACGGGAGTCAGGAGACAGTAGTCAGAATGACCTGCGGCAGTGGAGAGGCGTGGGACGATATGGTCGCCACCAGCATCAAGGCAGGCTATTACGGTATGGAGAACCTCTCGCTGATTCCTGGCGATGTGGGGGCTTCGGCTGTGCAGAACATCGGTGCATACGGAATGGAGGCCAGCGACCTGATTCTCTGCGTCTGGATGATAGAGATTCCTACAGGTAAGCCCTGGATGATTGGCAACGAGGAATGTGAATATGGTTATCGACAGAGCCGCTTCAAGCAGGACTGGAAGAACCGTTTCCTCATTACGCGTGTGACCTATGGCCTGGCCAGAACCTTCCGGCCTCGTCTGGGCTATGGCAACGTCAGGGCTGAGTTAGAGCGTAAAGGTATCACAGAGCCTACCGCCCAGCAAGTGCGCGACATCATCATAGACATCAGAAATGCCAAATTGCCTGATCCGAAGGTGATGGGGAATGCCGGCAGTTTCTTTATGAATCCCATCGTCACACGCCAGAAATATGAGAAGCTTGCTGCCCAGCATCCTGATATGCCACACTACAAGGTGGACTCCCGTCATGAGAAGATTCCTGCCGGCTGGATGATAGAACAATGTGGCTGGAAGGGCAAGAGCCTGGGCCGGGCTGGTGTCCACGACAAGCAGGCATTGGTGCTTGTGAACCGTGGAGGGGCCACGGGATCTGAGATCGTTGCCCTCTGCGATGCTATCCGCCAGGACGTAAAGACCAAGTTTGACATTGACATCCACCCAGAGGTCAATATTGTTTAGAGTCTACGGTTTATAGTTTATTGTTTATAGATTATATTATAGATGAAGCTGACATTCTTAGGAACGGGAACATCTTGCGGCGTACCAGTGATCGGATGCCAATGTGAAGTCTGTCAGAGCAAAGACCCGCGTGACAAGCGTCTGCGCTGTTCTGCCTTGGTGGAGACAGACACCACCCGTCTGCTCATCGACTGTGGGCCTGATTTCCGTCAGCAGATACTGCCTCAGCCCTTTCGCAAGATCGACGGCATCCTGATTACCCATTCCCACTACGACCACATGGGAGGTATGGACGACATACGGCCTTACTGTCAGTTTGGAGAGATGAACGTCTATGCTGATCCCAAGGCAAAGGAGGCGATGCTGGAGATGCTGCCTTACTGCTTTGCCGAGCACCGCTATCCTGGTGTGCCTGCCATCGGGCTGCATGAGATACTACCGCATCATCCTCTGCACATCGGCGACCTTGACATTATGCCCATCGAGGTGATGCACGGCAAACTGCCCATCCTTGGCTTTCGCATAGGTCCGCTGACCTATATCACAGATATGAAGACCATCGATGATTCTGAGCTGCCTTATCTGGAAGGCACGCAGTTGCTGGTGGTCAACGCCCTCCGTTTCACCAAGCCGCATCATTCCCATCAGTTGGTGGATGATGCCGTTGCTTTCGCCAAAAGGGTAGGTGCCCCCAAGACTTTGCTGATCCACATGTGTCACGATATAGGTCTTCATGAACAGGTCAACAGGATTCTTCCAGAGGGAATCGATTTGGCCTATGACGGGCAGATTGTGACGATTTAATAGTAAAAAAGTGTTTAATACCGCGCTAAATAGTTAATAAGTCTTTAATATTGGCACTTTTTCGGTAAAAATGTTTGGTGGATAGAATAATAGTCGTATCTTTGCAATGTGTTTTTCATAGTATTAGATTTAAGGTTAACAAAGGTTTGGGGTCACAGCGGTGACCCATTTTTTTTGTCTATACGTCAAAACACACCAAAATTCCGCTGACCTGTGATCAGCGTCTTTGCGTCTGAACGTCTTAGCGTCTTAATGCTTTTTCTTGGATTTCTTGGAGGTCTTACCAAAGAGACTTCCGTAGTTCTTCATTAGCTTTCTGATCAACAGGAAAGCGTCGATGGCTGTGATGCTGTTGGCGATAAGGCCAGAGATGTATTCTCCCTTTGAGCTTCCTTCACGTTTGACAAAGGTCTGGTTCCACAAAGCGCTGAACTTCGTGTTGTCCTGCTGGATCTCAGAGGAAAGTTCTTCCTTACGGAGTCTGATCTCTTCAAGCGTGTGATAATGACGCGTCGGCTTTTTTACTGGAAGCATAGAAAGTTAAGAGTTAAGAATTAGGAGTTCATAAACAGACTGGCGAGGAACTTCACCAAAGGTTTCTCAATCCAGTTCTTACGGAAGATGATAAACAAGAAGAATAATATAAGATGTACGCCTGAGACGATCAGGAAAGCCTTCGCCATACCTATCCACGATGCCAGCCAGCAGGCGACGGCAAAGGAGAAGTACATTAGTACGGCGATGATGAACATAAAAAAGAGGATAGTCAAGGCGGTGGCCGTCAGAAGACGCACCACCTTGTCTATCAGGTCAAGCTTGACATACTCCGACTGAAGCCCGAGATAGTGTTTTAACACCTCTATCAGCTGGGCAATCGTCTCAACATTCTTGTCGCTGGAGAGCATGTTATTCTTCCTCAGTCACGTCCTGAATGTCATCGACGAGGTCGACCACTTCCTTGCGGCTCAGTTTGATGTTGTGCTTCTTCAGGAAAGCTTCCACAGCATCAGTGATCTTAATACGGGTGTCCTGTCCTTTCTCAGGGGCCATGAGAATGCCCAGAGCTGCGCCGGCGATGGCACCGCCGAGGAATGCGCTAAGATAACCTAAACTTTTCATACGCTAAATTGTTTTGTTAGTGAATCAATTGTTTGTCTGTGCAAATATACATATTTTTTCCGTAGTAGCGCAAAAAAGTAGCATTTTTTTTGCAAAAAAGTGGTGTTTTCTTCGATTTAACAAACTTTATGTGCCTTTTTTATCCGCATTTGCGCGATATTTTGTAATTTCGCAGCAAATTTGATAATTAATTAATTCTAAACAAACAAATAACAAAAATGAAGAAGTACACACTTATCTGCATCGGTTTATGTGCAGCAATGGCTTTTACAAGCTGTAAATCTAGTGAGAGTGCCTATAAGAAGGCTTACGAGAAGGCAAAGCAGTATGACACCCAGACCGCCCAGCAGGAAGCAGCTCAAGCACAGGAGGCCGTCGTGGCTCCCGTGGAGGCAAAGCCCGCTGACCAGGCACGTGTTGTCGACAACCTCGACAACATCTCTGTCCGTCAGGAGAGCGTTCAGCTGATTCATGGCAATGGCCTGAATGCATTCAGCGTGGTGGTTGGTTCGTTCGGTCTGCTCTCAAATGCTGAGAGTCTCTATCAGCGTCTGAAGGATGCCGGCTATGATGCACAGGTTGTGAAGAACGAGGACAAGAACATGTATCGTGTTGTTGCCTCTTCCTTCGCTGAGAAGGCTTCTGCTGTCAGCAGCCGTGACCAGCTCCGCAACACCTATCCCGATGCATGGCTCCTCTATAACGCCCGTTAAGCAGCGTTGCAGTGAGGATATTGTCCATCGATTACGGTAAGAAACGTACCGGTTTAGCAGTCACCGACCCTCTTCAGCTCATAGCAGGAGGGTTGGCGACTGTTTCAACATCTGAGCTATTTGATTGGCTGCAGGCCTATAAGGCCAAGGAGCCATTGGAGCGGATCATCATCGGTGACCCCCGTCAGCCTAACGGCCAGCCAAGTGAGAACCTGCAGCGTGTGCAGCAGTTTGTGGCCCGATGGCGCAAGGCAGTGCCTGATGTGCCCATTGAGTACTATGACGAGCGTTTCACCTCTGTGCTGGCTCATCAGGCTATGCTCGACGGAGGCCTCAAGAAGAAAGCCCGTCAGGACAAGGCTCTTGTAGATGAGATCTCCGCTACCATCATTCTGGAGGACTATCTCCGCTCCCGTAAGTAATCATAATTCTCAATTTTCAATTCTCAATTAGAATGATATTACCTATTTATATATATGGTCAGCCTGTGCTGCGAAAGGTGGCTGATGACATTTCCGCCGACTATCCGCAGCTGAAAGAACTGATAGCCGACATGTGGGAAACGTTGGCAGAGTCTGAGGGCATAGGTCTTGCAGCTCCGCAGATAGGCAAGGCCATCCGTCTGTCTGTCATCGACCTGGATGTGATTTCCGACGACCTGCCTGAATATAAAGGTTTCCGACAGGTGTTCATCAATCCCCATATCATCGATTATGATGAGACGAAGACCGACACCTCAGAAGAAGGTTGCCTGTCGCTTCCTGCCATTCATGAGAAGGTTGAGCGTCCATCACGTATCCATGTGGAATGGGACGATGAGGACTTCAATCATCACGACGAATGGATTGAGGGATACCTCGCCCGTGTGATGCAACATGAGTTCGACCATCTGGATGGAAAGATGTTTGTCGACCACATCTCTCCACTCCGTAAGCAGCTTATTAAGAGTAAGTTACGTGCCTTGATTCAAGGACGTTACCGCTGTGCTTACAAGACAAAGCCCGTGAAAAGGTAAAAAGGAAAAAAAGTAAAAAGGTAAAACATGCTTCACATGAATAATACCTTGGGTATAAAAGGTAAGAGGTTTGGCTGCTTCTTACTTTTTTACCTTTTTACCTTTTTACCTTTAAAGGCCCAGTTCAACACCGATCGTCTGGTGATGATCGGACGCTCAGCCCTCTACTATGAGGACTATGTGCTTTCCATCCAGTATTTCAATCAGGCTATCAGTCAGAAACCCTGGCTCTATGAACCTTGGTTCTTCCGTGGGGTGGCGAAGTATTACCTGGATGATTACCGTGGGGCAGAGTCAGACTGTTCTGAGGCCATCGAGCGCAATCCCTATGTGACTAGTGCCTATGAGGTCAGAGCTCTTTGCCGTATTAATCAGAAGAAGTACTCTGAGGCTGTCAGTGACTACAACCGTGCCTTGCGCTATGACCCTGAGAATCAGATATATTGGTACAACCGTATCCTCTGTCTGATTCAGGATAAGGATTACGATCATGCGATGGCACAGATCGACACGATGATCACCCGATGGTCACGTTATGCCAGAGCCTATGCCGTACAGGGTGAGGTCTATATGCTGCAGAAGGATACCACCAATGCCATCAAGTCGCTTGACAAGAGTCTGGAGATTGATCCCTATGATGGTGGCATTTGGTCTGAAAGGGCTATCATCAGTCTCAGCCAGAAGAACTGGAAGGAAGGCGAGGAGTTCCTGTCTCAGGCTATCCGTCTGCTTCCTCGTCATTCCGGCAACTATATCAATCGTGCGATGGCCCGTTACAATCAGAACAATCTGCGTGGAGCGATGTCAGACTATGATACAGCCCTCGACATAGATCCCAACAACTTCCTCGGACACTACAACCGTGGTCTGCTCCGTGCCCAGGTTGGTGACGACAACCGAGGTATTGAGGACTTTGACTTTGTGCTGAAGCTGGAACCCAACAACCTGATGGCGCTCTTCAATCGTGCTTTGCTGTTGGAACAGACGGGAAATCTGCGGGCTGCCATCCGCGACTATTCAAAGGTCATCGAGGACTTCCCCAACTTCTGGTTCGGCTTGGAGCACAGAGCTTCCTGTTACCGTCGCATAGGCAACACCAAACAGGCAGAACTTGATGAGTTCCGTATCCTGAAAGCCCAGATGGACAAGCGTTATGGCAAGCAGCCGCGCCTCTCTCAGAAGCAGATGCGCCGTCGCAGTGATGAGGATCTGGAGAAATACAACCAGCTGGTCATTGCCGACGAAGAGGAGGTGGAGCACGAGTATAAGAGTGCCTATCGTGGTCGTGTGCAGAACCGCAAGGCTGAATTGGCTTTCCTGCCGATGTATGGTCTGACCTTCACTCGTCCACAGGATGAGGTGAAGACTGAGATGCCATACGAAGAGACCGTCGAAGCCTATAATGCCAAATCCCGTTCCCGTCGTGTCTATGTCTCCTGTGACCAGACCAAGCTCGATGAGGACCGTATGAAACAGACCTTCGTCTATATCGATTCCCTCAGTACTGCCATCGATGCCAGCAAGAACACGCGTGACGTCAAACCCTTGCTCCTGATGCGTGCCATCGCCTACAGCACCATCCAGAACTTTGACAATGCCATCGACGACCTGAGCATCTGTTTGCAGATTGACTCCACCTTGACATTAGCACTTTGGCAGCGTGCCGTCTGTCAGGCAAAGATCAATGAGTTCAATGCCTCACAGGGAACAAACATCGACCTCCAGTCTGCCAACGTCTTGGGTGATCTCTCGACAGCCATTCAGAAGTCGCCCAACAATACCTATTTATATTATAATAGAGGTAACCTCCACGCCCAGCATCAGGACTACCAGCGCGCCGTCGATGACTATACCAAGGCCATCTCCCTTGAAGAGCGTCTGGCAGAGGCTTACTTCAACCGTGGTCTCGCCCTTATCTATATGAAGCGTGAGGCAGAAGGCATCGCTGACCTCAGTAAGGCTGGTGAGTTAGGACTCTATCAGGCCTACAGTATCATCAAACAAAAGACTGGAAAGTAAAACAATAGTTAAAAAACGACAAGGTGGCAGCAAATTCTTCACTCTTCACTCTTCACTCTTCACTTTTTATAGTACCTTTGCACGCAATTTCAAATTCAAACATATATTGTAGATATGATCAACATTACTTTTCCAGACGGATCTGTTCGTTCGTATGAGCAGGGCGTGACTGGCTATCAGATTGCAGAGAGCATCTCTCCGGCTCTTGCACGCAGCGTTCTCTGCTGTGGAGTAAACGGTGAGACAGTAGAACTAAACCGTCCTATCAATGAGGACGCAACCATCGCGCTCTACAAGTGGGACGACGAGCAGGGTAAGCACACCTTCTGGCACACCTCAGCACACCTGTTGGCAGAGGCACTCAAGGAGTTGTATCCTGGCATCCAGTTCGGTTTCGGACCTGCCGTCGAGAATGGTTTCTTCTATGATGTGCTGCTGAAAGACGGCGAGAGCATCAAGGAGAGCGACTTCCCCAAGATTGAAGAGAAGATGAAGGAACTTGCTTCCAAGAAAGAGCCTGTCGTTCGTCGTGAGGTGCCCAAGGCCGAGGCTCTGAAGGAGTTTGCTGCCGACGGTCAGACCTACAAGTGCGAGCACATTGAGCAGGATCTTGAAGACGGTTCCATCACTACTTATACGCAGGGCCGTTTCACTGACCTCTGCCGTGGTCCGCACCTTGTGGATACTGGTGAGATCAAGGCCATCAAGCTGACCTCCGTCGCTGGCGCTTTCTGGCGTGGTGATGCTACCCGTGAGCAGATGCAGCGTCTCTATGGTATCACCTTTCCCAAGAAGAAGATGCTCGACGAGTATCTGGTGATGCTTGAGGAGGCTAAGAAGCGCGACCACCGTAAGATCGGCAAGGAGATGGAGCTGTTTATGTTCTCAGAGAAGGTGGGTAAGGGTCTTCCCATCTGGCTGCCGAAGGGCACCGATCTCCGTCTGCGTCTGCAGGATCACCTGCGCAAGGTGCAGAAGCGTTATGGCTATCAGGAGGTCATCACTCCGCATATTGGTGGTAAGAGCCTCTATGTCACCTCCGGCCACTATGCTCACTATGGTCAGGACTCTTTCCGTCCCATCACCACACCTGAGGAGGGCGAGGAGTATATGCTGAAGCCTATGAACTGTCCTCACCACTGTGAGATCTTCGCCTGGAAGCCCCGTTCATACAAGGATCTGCCCCTGCGTATTGCAGAATTCGGTACAGTTTATCGTTATGAGCAGAGTGGTGAGCTGCACGGACTGACTCGTGTGCGTTCATTTACTCAGGATGATGCCCACCTCTTCTGCCGTCCTGACCAGGTGAAGCAGGAGTTCCTCAATGTGATGGATATCATCGGTGTGGTGCTGACAGCCTTTGGTTTCAACTTTGAGGCACAGATCTCCCTGCGCGATCCTGATAACCATGAGAAGTATGTAGGTACCGACGAAGACTGGGCACTGGCTGAGAAGGCCATTGTCGAGGCTTGTCAGGAGAAGGGTCTCAATGCCAAGGTGGAATATGGCGAGGCTGCCTTCTATGGTCCTAAGCTCGACTTTATGATCAAGGATGCTATTGGCCGTCGGTGGCAGCTGGGTACCATTCAGGTGGACTACAATCTGCCCAAGCGCTTCCAGCTGGAATACACCGATGAGGATAACACGAAGAAGACACCTGTGATGATCCACCGTGCTCCCTTCGGTTCTCTTGAGCGTTTCACTGCCGTGCTCATCGAGCACACCAGTGGTCACTTCCCCCTCTGGCTCACACCAGAACAGGTGGTTATCCTTCCGCTGTCTGAAAAATACAACGACTATGCCCAGGAGGTATGCAAGAAGTTCAGCGAGGGTGGGGTACGTGCCACCATCGACCTGCGCAACGAGAAACTTGGTCGTAAGATCCGCGATAATGAGTTGAAGCGCATTCCTTATATGGTCATCGTCGGCGAGAAGGAAGCCGCTGATGGTACTGTCTCTGTCCGTCCTCAGGGTGGCGGTGAGCAGAGTGTCAAGACCATCCAGGAGTTCATCGATGAGGTGAATGCCAAAGTCGCTGAAATGACAAAAGACTTTTGATAATGAAGAGTTTATAGTTTAAAGTTTATGGTTTATAGTTGATATGATTGGCGAGTAGTTAAATATTCTTAAAAGAGTATTCATCTAGATGAAGAATGACAATTTGAAGAATCAGTATCGTATCAACGAACAGATACGCGTACGTGAAGTCCGCATAGTGGGTGACAATGGAAGCACCGTTGTTCCTACCCGCGATGCACTGAACATGGCCCGCGAGCAGGGTGTCGATCTCGTAGAGATTTCGCCCAATGCCAATCCGCCTGTTTGCCGTCTCATCGACTACTCAAAGTTCCTTTACCAGCAGAAGAAGCGCCAGAAGGAAATGAAGGCCAAGCAGGTGAAGGTAGAGGTAAAGGAAATCAGGTTCGGTCCCCAGACCGATGAGCACGACTATCAGTTCAAGCTCAAGCATGCGAAGGAGTTCCTTGAGGAGGGCAACAAAGTACGTGCCTACGTCTTCTTCCGCGGACGTTCCATCCTGTTCAAGGAACAGGGCGAAGTGCTGCTCCTCCGTTTTGCTAACGATCTGGAGGAAGTGGGAAAGGTAGAGTCTATGCCGTCACTTGAAGGCAAGAAGATGTTCCTCTATCTCGCTCCTAAGAAGGCCGGAACCAAGAAGCAGAGTCAGCAGGCCCGTGACCGTGAGGCTGCAGTGGCCGAAGCCCGCGAAGCCAAGAAAGTCCAGCAGGCTCCTCAGGTAGAGCCGGATACTGAGATGCCCGCCAACGGTGGTCTTCTCGCCAATGCCAAGATCTCTGCTGATGCTCTGAAGAAGCTTAAGGAAACTGAAGAGTAATCATAAAGCTCAAAGTTCAAAGCTCAAAGTTCAAAGAAAAAAAAGGTGGCGCGCCCGGTATATGCGTAGCTGCCGATTATTAATAACAATTTAAAATTTAAAAACAATGCCAAAAGTAAAGACAAATTCCGGTGCCAAGAAAAGATTCTCATTCACCGGTACAGGTAAGGTTAAGAGACGTCACGCTTACCACAGCCACATTCTCACGAAAAAGACCAAGAAGCAGAAGCGCAACTTGGTTGGTACAACTATCGTTGATGATTCCAACATGAAGCAGGTACG